>CAZDCK010000001.1:0-272163 GCA_964503965.1 uncultured Enterobacteriaceae bacterium
TTTCCGCCATCATCAATGAAAAGGGGCAAATTACTGCCCGCTCAGGTCAGTTCACGGCAGAAGTACTGCGCGGGGAAGTACAGATAATGACAGGGCGCACGCCTTTTTCCTACTGGGGTACATGGCCTGTGCTGATAGTCTGTGCGGGCCTGCTTTTCCTGGCCATCAAGGGACCCAAAAAACTCCTTGAGGCCATTTACCGCCTTAGAAGCCGGTAGCGTAACCCAGGGCTCAGACCTGGTTGATGCCAAGTAACCAGGCGTACAAGCTGATACTGAATACACTCAGCATGCAGGACAGTACGATTGCTGTTGCCGCGAGGTTTTCAAAACAGCGATATCGAATTGAAAATACATATACGGAAATGCCTACCGGCATACAGGAGAGCAGGACGGCTGTCTGCATCCATAACGTTTCGACCTGAAATACAACACTAGTCATAAACCAGACCACAGCCGGTAAAACCAGGAGTTTTAGTCCAACCATCAGCAGGGCTTTGGGAATTTCCCCCCGGATACGATAACGATTGAGTCCGGCCCCAAGCGCAATCAGGGCCGCAGGAATGCCAGCGCGACTGAGTAGTTCCAGTGATTCAAGCAGTGGCCTGTACATGGGTATCCCGACCAGGTTGACCACCGCACCCAGTACAAGACTCCCACTGATCGGATTCCTGAGAATCTCGCGGGTCACCTTCCAGACATGGGCACCAATGGCTTTCCCCTCTTCGATCCTGAGCTCAGCCACTATAGTGCCAAATGAAAAAATGAGCAGATTATGAATGGCAATGATCATGAACATGGGGACATAGGCTTCCTGACCCAGCATCTCCAGGCAAATCGGTATGCCAAGAATAGTCACATTGGGATAGGCGCAGCCCATGCCAAAAATACTGATGCGTGTAAGCCCCGGTCCATAGACCAGTCTTGCTGTCGCCATGCCCACCAGGTAGAGGATGAAAATAGCCAGGTAGTAGCCCCATAACAACGCCAGGTCCATCTGGGCCGGAAGCTCAGCAGTGGCAGTACCATAAAAAAGCATGCATGGCAGAATAAAGCTGAATGTGATTTTTTCCATGGCACGCACTTCCGACTCCTTGACGACGTCATAATGAGCCGCCAGCCAGGAGCAAAATGCGATAGCCACAATGGGGAAAAGAGTCTCTAGAATAAACATGGAGCAGTCACAAAAAAATGCTGACAGCATTAAAGCATGTCAGCATTTTTTATGCGAAAAAGCCGGTAAAAACCCGGCAGGTATTTTACTTGAGATTGTAAGGGGTAGCGTCTTCCACCGAGGCAAAGCGCTTTACAGAATCAAACCGATCCAGTGCCAGTTTACCCTGTTCGTTTACCACGATCTCACCATCCAGTGACGACTTGGCAACCCCCGTCTCATTATCCAGGTGAACCTGAACCAGGGTGAATTCGGGAGCCACATTGTTTGGCGTCTCCCAGAGGTAAGGATTGCGGGTTTTCAGGCCGGGCGTTACCAGGAAGTGCATCATCTGACCATTGTCAGTGTCCTCCTTCCAGGCATACTTGATACGGTATCCTGTGGCTGCTGCAGTAAATATATACCCCCTGGACTCCTGGGCTTCCACACTGGCCAGGAATGATTCCAGGTCATTATCCTGCTGGTATTGACGCCATGCCTTCTCAACCGCTTGCTGCTGTTCTGCGGAAGACCAGTCAATTATGGACAGTCGAATACCTGCATCAGTTTCATACTTCACGTCATCGGCCTCACCCTTAAGGGTAATCTTTGCCGCAGCCTGAGCGTGCGTGGCGAATACCGCCAACATCATGATCGCTGCCAAACTTTTAGTGGCAGTCAGTGAAAAGCCAAACATTTTCATAGGCATAACCTCCTCAAGTTCAATTACATGTTAAACGTGTTACCGTTACCGTATGATCAGGAAAAGTAACTGGTCTCCCCTTGTCACATTCAGGGCAATGGTTCCACTATGACTTTCCAGAAACGTCATGAATGCATTTCTGGAATCTACAGGCTGCCGGTTAATCGCTGTAATAATGTCGCCGGCCTGCAAGCCATTGCGATAGGCGCGACTACCCTGTTCCACAGAAGTGACCAGTACGCCTGAGATATTTCCGTATGCTTCATGGTCTGTCGGAATATCACTAAGTTGCACGCCTTCCATTGCTGTCGATTCCCTTGCTGGCAAACCATTGTCTGCCATATCAGGGGTATCGCCGATTTGTACTTCCACATCCATTCGCCGGTTGTTCCGGATCAGGCCAATCACCACATCACTACCCGCCCTGGTCAGCCCGATGGTATTGCGAAGATCAGAAGCCCCGTCGATGACCTCTTCATTCACTGCCACGATGATGTCTCCCGGCTCAATGCCGGCTCCGTCTGCAGGGGAGTCAGGAACAACACTGGAAACAACAGCACCCACGGTGACCTGCAGGTCAAGGGCCTCGACAAGCCCGGGATCCAGGTCAGTAATCTGAACACCCAGCATGCCGCGGCGTACTTCACCAAATTCCAGCAACTGCTCCACTACAGCCATGGCCATGTTGATCGGGACAGCAAAACCAATTCCCACATTACCGCCTGCCGGAGCAATGATCGCTGTATTGATACCAATCAGGTTGCCTTCGTAGTCCACCAGTGCACCACCGGAATTGCCCGGGTTGATAGATGCATCAGTCTGGATAAAATCTTCATATCCTTCCCGGTTGATCCCGGTCTGGCGGCTAAGGGCGCTGACAATGCCGGTAGTTACCGTCTGGCCGATCCCAAAGGGGTTCCCGATTGCTGCCACAAAGTCACCGACACGCAAGGTTTCAGAATCAGACAAAGGGATATCCTCGAGACCTTGCGCTTCAACTTTCAGCAAGGCGATATCGGTCCCGGGATCACTACCAATAAGTTCTGCTTCAACCCGGCGTCGGTCCGACCAGCTGACTTCAATCTGGTCAGCATTATCAACAACATGATGATTGGTCAGGATATACCCTTCTTCAGCATCAATGATGACACCGGAGCCCGCACTTTGTACCGGCCTGGTCTGTGGCTGATCGGGAATATCGAAGAAACGACGAAAAAAAGGGTCGTTCATGAGAGGGTTCTGCGGCACTGCGGCAGAACCGGTGACAGAAATATTCACTACCGCGGAAGTGATACTTTCAAGCATACCGGAAATACCCGGTCTGCCCGCATCCTGTGCAAAACTGCTAGCGGAAAAGCCAAAAGATAAGAGGCCCGCTAACAGTACGACAGAAAAATAACGCCAGGTTATTTTCATACTGCTTCTCCTAAATCTTGGATTGGTACCCGATTGACAGTGACAACCGGGGTTTTTATCCATCTACACTGTGTAAAAACATAGTAAGTGCAGAATTTCATTTTTCAAGGGCAAAAAAAAAGCGGAGCAGGCTCCGCTTTTCCACATTTATCCGATCAGTTGCCCAACGGCGATTTGTCATGAACAAGGATTCCTGCAAGCATCGCCACGATAAAAACCACAATATTGGATTCAAAACTGTTCAGGGCCACCAGTGATGGCCCGGGGCAGATACCAGCGATTCCCCACCCGACACCGAAAATGACAGCACCGAAAACAAGCTTCCTGTCGATATCCTTGCGTGTAGGCAAATTAAAATTGATCGCCAGTACGGGTTTGTCCATCAGGCGGGCCAGCTGAAAACCTGGTACTGCCACCAGCAATGCGCCTCCCATGACAAAAATAAGAGTCGGGTCCCATGGACCCATCACATTCAGGAAACCAAGTACCCTGGCAGGATTGACCATTTCTGAAACACTCAGGCCAAGTCCAAAGAGGATACCACTGGCGACAATGATCAGCAGGTTCCCCAGCGGCATACCCTTGCTTGTTGCTTCTTCAGAGATTTCCATCTTTATCCCTGGCCTCCCAACATCTGTACCAGGGTGTGTGTCACAGCTGCCGTGGCAATAAAAGTTACTGTGGCTACCAGGGACCTTGGTGAGAAACGGGCCAGGCCGCATATCCCATGTCCACTGGTGCAACCGCTGCCAGTCCGGGTGCCAAATCCCACCAGCAATCCGGCAATCACGTAAAGGTACCAGGGTGAACCAAGCTCAACGGCCAGATCCTGTCCCCAGAGCCAAGGATAAAGTGAACCACCCACGATCAGGCTGAGAATAAATACCAGGCGCCAGCTGGTCTGATTTTTTTCCGGTTTGACCATGCCACCGACAATACCGCTGATGCCGGTGATACGACCATTGCCCAGGAACATCAGGACAACCGCCAGCCCGATGAGAGTGCCGCCTGTAAAAGCATTGATAAAGGAAAAATCTGTCATAAGGATAATTTTGGGGGTTAGATACACTGACCCCGGGTTTTAGGTTACAGGACGTCGAGTATGGCTTCTGCTGTACTGATGCCCATCTCACCAGGAGGCTCAATGGCCAGGTGGGAAACTGTTCCATCATCGACAATCATGGCCAGACGCTTGCAGCGTGTGCCCAACCCGAATCCGCTACCATCCATTTCCGTACCTATGGCGGTTGTCAGTTCGGCATTGCCATCTGCCAGCATCGTAATTTTTTCAGCGTTCTGGGCTTCACCCCATGCGCCCATAACAAAAGCATCATTAACTGACATACAGACAATACTGTCAGCCTTTTCCAGGATGGAGTCAGCATTGACTACATATCCGGGCAGGTGAGTCATGGAACAGCCCGGTGTAAAGGCACCCGGGACTGCGAACATCACGACTTTCTTGCCGCCAAACAGGTCATCAGTAGTGACATCCTGGGGGCCGTCCGCACCCATAATTTTCAGGGTAACTGATGGAATCTTATCTCCGACTTGAATTGTCATGTCTTTCTCCGGTAATTGAAAAGTCAGGGGATCAATGATGCGTAAAAGCACCGCGCAACTCAATACCTTTACGCGTAAAACTTGGCAGCAGTTTAACCCTCACTTACACTTGTTGCGTATACGAAATCAATATATGCCAGTAATGAGGTAGTGACATGCCCGCCAAAAAAACCATCCTGATCTACTTTCTTGCCTGCCTGCCGGGGCTGGCTGGATTTTCCACAGCACAAGCCCAGGATGATGCTTTTTCCCCCTACACCTGGGACCTGACTGAAGTCTATCCCAGCGTGGAAGCCTGGGAAGCCGAACGCCAGCGCCTGCTTATGGAGATAGAGGGCATCGAATCATTCAGGGGAACCCTTGGTAATGATGCTGAATCCCTGTATACAGCCATGCGCTATGTATCGGATGTTTACAAGGAAGTCTTGAGAATCTACTCCTATGCCAACATGGAACAGGATGAAGACCTGCGCGTAACTGATGCCCAGGAACGAAACCAGCTGGCAGAAGGACTCTTTGCCCGTTTTGGCCAGGCCAGCTCCTGGATTGACCCGGAACTCATTACAGTCGGCGAGGAAACAATAAATTCCTTTATCCAGGAAAATGAGGCGCTGGAACCGTTTGCTTTCATGCTTGAGAATACCCTGCGACGTGCCGAGCACACTCTCAGCGATGAAACAGAACAGGCCCTGTCCTATTTTGCCCAGCCATTTGAAGCCCCCTCCAACATTTACTCGCTGATTGCCAATTCCGACATCCCCTGGCCCACACTGACCATGTCCAACGGAGAAGAGCCCATGCTCAACTCCCAGGGCTACAGCTTATGGCGCGGCAGCCAGAATCGTGAGGATCGAAAAGCGGCATTTGATGCCTACTGGAGCAAATGGGCAGAATACAATTCCAGTGTAGGTATGGTCCTCAATTCCCACATCCAGATGCAGGTGGCCCTGGCCAGGGCCCGCAAGTATGACAGTGTCCTGCAGCGGGAACTGTTCAATGACAACCTCCCCGAAGCCGTCTATCACACCCTCGTGGAAGAGGTGAACAAAGCCCTGCCCACCTTGCATCGATATTTCAGATTACGTGGCCGCATGCTGGGTGTTGAACAGATGTATTACTACGACATCTACCCATCACTGGTCTCCCTGGACAAGGTTTTTGATATAGAAACATCCAAGGAAATTACCCTAGAGGCCATGGAAGTACTCGGAGAAGACTGGGTGAGCATGCAACGCGAGGGAATAAATCAGCGCTGGATGCATGTATATCCACAGCAGGGTAAACGTTCCGGCGCCTACATGAATGGTTCCGTGTATGACGAGCATCCGTTCCTGCTACTCAATCACAATGATGACTATGATTCCCTGTCCACGTTTGCCCATGAATGGGGACATGCCATGCATACTCTCTATGCCAGGCAGGCCCAGCCTTTTGAGACAGCAGACTATGCCACGTTCATCGCTGAAATCCCGTCCACTTCACTGGAACTTATCCTGGAAGAGTACATGGTGAACAACGCGGAAACCATTGACGAAAAACTTTTTTACCTGGGTTATGGACTCGAAAGCCTGCGCGGGACTTTCTATCGCCAGACCATGTTTGCCGAATTTGAACTGGCACTCTACGAGGCCGTGGAAAATGGTGAAGCACTCAGTGGAGCGCGCATTACCGAGATCTATGCCGATATCCTGAAACGCTATCACGGTCATGATGAAGGGGTCGTGATCATTGATGATCTGTACACCAATGAATGGATGTTCGTCCCCCATTTCTACTACAACATGTATGTCTTCCAATACGCTACCTCACTGACCGCAGGCACCGCTCTGTATGCAAAAATAGAGGAAGACCGGGACAGTGGCGTGGAAAACTACAAAAACCTGCTCCGGGCAGGGGGATCAGATTATCCTTATAATATTCTCAAGGCCGCCGGTGTTGATATGGCTACACCGGAGCCCTACAGGGCCGTTGTGGATCGGATGAACGCCATCATGGACGAAATGGAACAACTGCTGGATGAAAAAGACGATCGCTAAAGTCAGCACAACACGTATGGTGACTGACAGGCCCATAGCCACCTTGTGGCGGATTGGTGTGTGATGATATTCAAATCAGACGTCGGGATATTTTATTACGTCATTCTACTGATGCTTTTTACTGTGACAGGATATGCGCTCGTGGATAGCTATCCGAATCCAGGACTGACGATTTTGCCTCCCATGCTGATCACTGTTGTTTTTGGCTGCGGGTTACCAGTATGGCTGCTGTTTGCCACGGACTACACCATTACCGGCAGTGCACTTAAAATTCGTTGCGGCCCCTTCAAGTGGACTGTTGAGCGACGGGAGATTCACAGCATTACCCCTTCCCGCAACCTTATATCCAGCCCGGCCCTGTCCTTGAATCGCCTTGATATCAAGTATGGGCACAATCGCCATATCCTGGTATCTCCCAGAGACAGAAAAGGCTTTTATGAAGCACTGGGATTCACCCCTCCCCCTTGATCCGGAAGAAATCGTCTTACTTCCTGGAGGGCGGCTTCCGTAGTGACACCATTGGCCAGCAACAGGATATTCTCATTATCGTCCGGCAATTCCAGATCGGCCAGTTGACTATCCAACAGACTGGTTGGCATGAAGTGGTCGCCCCTGACAGCCATATTTTCCAGCAGCACATCCCTGCTACTGGGTGGGAGAATAAAAAGTACTCCCGGTACATAGTCACGAATCAGGTCTCGGTAACTTTTTTTGAGGGCGGAACAGGCGGCAACCACACCTTCCGGTTCATGCTTGGCAAGCGCCTTGCCCACGTTATGCAGGAAAGGCTGACGATCATAATCATCAAGGGCCATTCCACTGGACATTTTTTCAATATTGGCCCGCGGATGCAGGTCGTCCCCTTCCACAAAGCGCCAGCCCAGATGCCGGGCCAAATCCTTTCCAAGGGTAGTTTTTCCACAACCGCTGGGGCCCATGATGACGACAGCAGACATCAGTCCCGGTCTATGGCCAGATGCAGTTTCACCACACGTGAACGATCACCGGCCAGCTCAAAAGCAGTGTTGGCATCGCTGAGGGGATAGGTCCCGGAGAGAATTGGAGTGACATCAATGGCTCCGCTGACGATGAGATCAACAGCGAGTCGAAATTCATCATGGGCCCTGAATGAGCCAATCAGGTCTATTTCCCGCGTCTGCAGAAAATTCACAGGAATCGCGACCTTGCCAGGCGGCAGCATACCCAACTGGACAATACACCCCCCACGCCGAACCACATCTAACAGGGAGTTCAGGGCCACATCCGATCCCGATGCCTCCAGTGCAATATCGAAATATCCACCATTTTCCCCATATTGGCTGAGCCCCAAAGGATCAGTTGCCACATTTACAGTAGCGTGAACACCCATACGTGCGCGGGCAACCTGCAAGGGTGCATCCTCAATATCGGTGCATACTACTTCCCTGGCACCGGCATACAGGGCCGATCTTGCCGTTAGCAAACCAATAGGACCTGAGCCGGTGACGATTACCCGTTTACCCATCAGGTTGCCAGCTCTTTTTACCGCATGCAGTCCAACAGAAAGTGGCTCCGCTACCGAGAGTTCAAGCAGGTCAGTCTCTTCCGGAACCGGAATGACCTGGTCTTTCCTGAGCACAAGATGCTGGCAAAATCCGCCCTGAACATGGGGGAAACGACCGGCACTGCCCAGAAAATACATGTTGCTGCACAGGTTGCTACGACCATTCTTGCAGAATTCACAGGACAAACAGGGTTTGCTGGGATCAAGAGCTGCCTTCATACCCACTTCAAGGCCGGACACATCGCTGCCAATTTCAACAACACACCCTGAAATTTCATGACCAAGGGTCATCGGCTCCCGGATGGCAAAATCCCCGACAGCACCGCGATGATAGTAGTGCATGTCCGACCCACAGATACCACCATACGCAACACTGACCCTCACCTCATCGGGAGCCAGGGGCATATCTTCGAGGTCTTCTATGCGTAAATCTTTTTTGCCGTGGCATACTGCAGCTAACATCGGAAATCCTTATTATTCGGGGCTGTGATTATAAAGGATATTTTTTGATTTGCGGTTTTCTGATAACTCACAGGTCATTTATTCTGCACGCTCTCCCTTTCCCTCAATCTCAAGTATCATTGCCGTAAACACAAAAACAAACTTTCTCATGAAAAAACAATCCGATATTGGCCTCATTGGCCTTGCTGTCATGGGTGAAAACCTGGCCCTGAATTTTGCCAACAAGGGGTTTGTCGTAGCCGCCTGGGACCGTGATAGCACCGTCAGGAATGCTTTTGCCAAGGGGCGTGCCAGTGACAGGACTATCCTTGTAACGGATTCACTTGAAACCATGGCAGCCAACCTGGAAAAACCACGCAAGGTCATGATGATGGTGAAAGCCGGTGAAGTGGTGGATCAGGTTCTTGAACAACTCCTCCCCTGCCTGGAGGCAGGAGACATTGTGATTGATGGCGGCAACAGTCACTTTGAGGATACCCAAAGGCGTGCCAGTGCATTGAAAGACCATGGCATACATTTCATCGGTGCAGGCGTGTCCGGTGGTGAGGAAGGGGCACTCAATGGTCCTGCCATAATGCCCGGTGGTTCCGTTGAAGCCTGGCCTCGCATTAAACCCCTCCTTCAGGCCGTATCAGCGAGCGTCAACCATACCCCTTGCTGTGACTGGATTGGTGAGGGGGGCGCCGGTCATTTTGTGAAAATGGTCCATAATGGCATCGAATACGGCGATATGCAGTTAATCTGTGAAAGCTACCAGTTCATGAAAGAAGTCCTCGAACTTTCAGGGGATGAGATATGCCAGGCATATACCATGTGGAATGAAGGCCCTCTTTCAAGCTATCTTATTGAAATAACTGCAAATATTACCAGATACGAGGAGAATGGAAGTCTTCTGCTGGATCATATTATGGATGCCGCCGGCCAGAAAGGGACCGGTAAATGGACGGTCATCACGGCCTTGCAGACTGGAAGTCCACTGACCCTGATTACAGAAGCAGTTCTGGCACGCAACCTGTCCGCCCATAAAGATGAACGGGTTACTGCCTCGCAGGCCTTACAGGGGCCTGAAGTTCGCTTTTCAGGAGATAAATCCGCCATGATCGACGCTCTGGAGCAGGCACTGCTGTCAGCCAGAATCATTTCATACGCCCAGGGATTCAGTCTGCTGCGTGATGCTGCCGGCCTCTATAACTGGTCACTGGATTATGCCGGGATCGCACGCTGCTGGCGGGGAGGCTGCATAATTCGCTCCTCTCTTCTTGATCCAATCAGCAATGCATTCACCAGCAACCCGGATCTTGCAAACCTGCTACTGGACAGTCACTTTATGGAGATCATAAATCAGACCCAGGCTGGATGGCGAAAAATCACCAGCTCCGCTATAGAACACGGAATACCCTGTCCGGCAATCAGTTCATCCCTGGCGTATTTTGATGGCTACCGTTGCGCGAACCTACCTGCTAACCTGTTGCAGGCACAGCGGGACTATTTCGGCGCCCATACCTACGAAAGAACAGACAGGCCAAGGGGGGAGTTCTTTCATACTGACTGGACCGGACAGGGTGGATCGACATCATCGACCACATACGATGCATAACAGAATCTGACAAAAGGCATCAGCGAAACCATTTATATAATCCATACAAGTTTTCAAAGTCACCATGTAGATCACATAACAGCTAAGGAACCATGTCAATGAAGTACATAATAACGGGAGCCTCAGGTGCATTCGGACGCGGAGCAACACAAGGCATGCTTTCCCATGTTTCTCCTGAAGATCTCATTCTCGTTACCCGCAATCCTGACTCACTGAAAGAGATGGATGACAGGGGCTGCTCAGTCCGTTTCGGCGACTTTGATGATTACGACTCTCTTGAAGTAGCTTTCCAGGGTGGAAATAAAATGCTGATGATCAGCACAAGCCGGGTTGGCGAGCGCATGCCCCAGCATACCAATGCGGTGAATGCCGCCAAGGCTTGTGGTGTAAGCCATGTCATCTACACATCCTTTGTCGGTGCCGTACCGGACAACCCTTCTCTAGCCGTCAGGGACCATCGCGGTACAGAATCTCTACTCAGGGAAAGCGGCATGGCATGGACTGCAATGAGAAACAGCCAGTATGCGGACTATATCTTTGCCTCTGCCCCTAACGCCATTCGTGCAGGTAAATGGTTCACCAGCTCTGAAGATGGCACGGTTGCCCATGTCTGCCGTGAAGACTGCATAGAAGCTGCCGTGACTGTCCTTTCAGGTGATGGCCATGAAAACAGGGTCTATAACATTACCGGTCCCGAGTTACTGAGCATTCGTAATGTAGCCGATATTGTCAGGGACGTCTCAGGACAGGATTTTGAATTCGTGGAAATCAGTGACGACGATATGTATGCATTTTTCGATTCACTGGGTGTCCCCAGAAGCCCGATTGATGACAACGTGGCCTCTGATATACCCTGGTGCAGTGACGACATGGTCTCGTTTGAGAGGACCATACGCGAAGGCCGCTTCAGCATTATTTCCAATGATTTCGAGACACTGACTGGTCACAAGCCAAAATCTCTACGAGCACTGGCTGAAGCCCACAGGGATCTGCTCCTGCCAGCATGATCTGAACAAACACCAGAGGATCTCCCCATGAATAGCCCAGATACCAAACAGCAGTTTCCTGCCAGGTTTCTATCCTTGCTTGCAGGCCTGACCATGTTGACCAGTACAGTCATCGCCCAACCGGTACCGATCTCCACTGATATTCCTGAGGGAATCGACCTGACGGCAGATCTTACCTACGCCACTTATGGCGACAGGATGTTGATGGCCGATCTGTACAGGCCATCCGGAAATTCGGAGTCGTTACCAGCCATTGTGATGGTTCGTGGCGGTGGCTGGGCGGTCGGAGACAAGGAGGGTTATGGGCCTATTGCCGCCGCGCTGGCTCTGAAAGGATTTGTAACAGCAAGCATCGAGTACCGGGTTTCTGATGAAGCCACATTCCCTGCGGCAGTCCATGATACCAAGGCTGCAGTCAGGTGGCTGCGATCCAATGCTGAGGAGTTTAATATCAACCCTGATGCCATCGGCGTCATTGGTGGATCGGCAGGCGCGCACCTAGCCGCCTACCTGGGAGTGACAGCGGGCATTGAAGAACTTGAAGGAGAAGGCGGGCATGGAGATGCCTCCAGTGGCGTCCAGGCCGTAGTTGCTCTGGCAGCTCCCTCCTCCCTGCTCCCTGTCGGCGGTTGCAACCAATCATCCGATGACCCGGAGAATGCCGTCGTTAAATTTCTTGGTGAAGGTTGCAGCGCCAATGACAGCTTATGGGCCTATGCCTCACCGGTCACCCATGTATCCGCGGATTCCGCACCGATTCTGATGATTCATAGCGAAGCAGATACTGTAGTCAACTTCACTGAATCCCTGCTGCTGGGCATGGCCTATGGAGAGCATAATGTGCCTGCCAGCATCCACCTGATCCCCGATGCCCCCCATGCCTTCTGGAATTTTAACGAGTGGTTGCAGGACACCATTGATAAAGCAGCAGATTTTTTCCATCATGAGCTGCAATAACCAGGCCGGTAATACAGATTAGGGCAGTCATATGAAGCATGCAGTTTCCTGCTGCATGGACAGTTACTGCAGGCTGCCTGAAGTAATGAATAAAGAAGCAATGAAAACGGAGCAATTGAGATGACCGAAGAAAGAAATGATGACGAAAAAAATGATATGAACGTTTGGCAAATTATCATTGGCGGTGGGATCGTTTTACTGCTTGTGCTGATTTTCGGGTTTTATTTCATGATGCAGTCACCGCTGAACTGACCATCATCAACATTTTCGAGGCACAACAGGAGAGCGCATTAATACCTGTTTGTATTTTCTGGCAGAATTTTCTGCAAAAGCGCAACTATCCACGCCCGATGTAGGGCATGGCATTTGCCATCACGGTCATGAACAGCACATTGGCTTCAAGCGGCAGCGAGTCCATATACACGATGGCATCCCCCACATGTTTCACATCCATCATCGGTTCTGTCCTGATAGTTCCATCCGCCTGGGGTGCGCCCTGTGAAACATGAGAACCCAACTCCGTCTGGGCATTGCCAATATCGATCTGGCCACAGGCTATATTGTATTTTCGACCATCCAGTGAAGTAGTCTTCGTCAAACCGGAAACTGCATGCTTGCTTGCCGTGTAGGCAATGGAATTGGGCCTGGGCCTGTCAGCTGAAATCGAGCCATTATTGATTATGCGCCCTCCCTGGGGCTCCTGCTCTTTCATCATGCGGTAAGCCCCCTGCAGACAGAAGAACGCCCCGTTGAGATTAGTGTTTACCACTGCCAGCCAGTCTTCCGCGGCCAGTTCCTCGATCGGTGCACCAATACCGATACCGGCATTATTGAATAGCAGGTCCAGGCGTCCAAAATAGCTGTCAATTTCACGGTAAAGATTGTCAACGGAATCCTTATCCGTAACATCCGTAACCACGCACAGTACATCTTCATGGGTAGCTCCAGTAAGCCCGGCTGTAATATTCAGGGAATCCAGAGTACGTCCTGCCAGTACCAGTTTGTAACCCTTTTCTCCCAGGGCGATGGCTACAGTTCGACCAATGCCGCTGCCGGCACCGGTAACCAGGGCAATTTTTCCACTCATTCGATATCCCTCAATGCAGTTGGTGCTTTATTACCGACCATAACTGCATCCAGGTTTTCCAGCACACAGTCGGCCATTGCTTTCCGGGTTTCCTCAGTTGCACTGGCTACATGAGGCGTCAGTACAACCCTGTCAGATTCCATTAGTGCCTGGGGTACATGCGGTTCATCCGCAAACACATCCAGGCCAGCACCGGCAATAGTGCCTGATGCCAGTGCGGTAATCAGTGCTTTCTCATCCACTACGGCGCCACGGGAAATATTCACCAACCAGCCATCACTGCCAAGTGCGGACAGCACATCACTATTCACCATGTTTGCGGTTTCAGCATTGGCGGCACAGGAAATGACCAGAACATCCACATTCTCAGCGAGACTCCTGGCATCCGGCTGATAGGTATAAGGGACATCCCTGGTAGCCCGACTTGTATAATGCACATCGCCAAAAGGAGCCAGTCTGTCAGCAATAGCTCTGCCAATAGCACCCAGCCCCAGTATGCCAAAGCGACGGCCTGTCACCTTTCGTGCCAGTGGCATTTCTCCGTCCAGCCACCGCCCCTGTCGCACATAGGTATCACCAGCAGGAATCTGTCGTAACAGTGAAATTGTCAGGCCCACGGCAAGATCAGCCACATCCTCGCTCAGCAGGCCTGGCGTGGTACTGACATACACTCCTCGACTGGCGGCAAGATCAACATCCACCCTGTCAAAGCCAACCCCATTAGTAGCAATTATTTTTAGATTTGGTAACGCTGTCAGCAAGTCAGTGGTACAACCGATATGCCCGGCCGTAGCAACGGCATTCACCGTATCGGCCTTCACTGACAGCCAGGCTGACTGCTCATCCACAGACATCCCATGCCAGGGAATCACATCGAAACGTTTATTCAATTCACCCTCGAGGTAATCAGAAAAGGGAAATAACTGGAGTAGCACGGCCATATCGGTTTCCTTTCATTTACTGCTGTTTTATTGTTCTGCCTAAATGACGGACGTAATACCACCATCCACATAGAGCGTTTGACCATTAACGAAGGCAGAGGCATCCGAAGCCAGGAATACTGCCACCCCATGCAGGTCTTCCAGTTTTCCCCAGCGCCCGGCCGGGGTTCTTCCTTTAAGCCAGGCATCAAATTCAGGATCTTCCACCAGGGCCTTGTTCAGCGGCGTATCAAAATAACCGGGACCAATAGCATTAATCTGAAGACCATGCCTGGCCCAGTCAGCGCACATTCCCCTGGTGAGATTCTTTACAGCACCCTTAGAGGCGGTATAGGGGGCAATGGTCGGTCGGGCCAGTTCGCACTGGACACTGCCAATATTGATAATCTTGCCGGCTCCCCGGACAATCATGTGCCTGGCTACCGCCTTGCTTACATAGTAGAGACCGTCCAGATTGGTTGCCATCAACTCTCGCCAATCCCTGTCGTCGAACTCTTCCAGGGGAGCCCTGCGCTGTATCCCGGCATTGTTGACCAGGATATCAATCTGGCTGATTTCATTTTCAATAGCATCAATTGCTGTATGGACCGCTTCAGCAGCAGTAACATCGAATGCAGCAGTTGCCACCTGGATGCCCTCGGTCGCTAATGACTCGGCAGCCTGTTGCAGCTCTGCCTCGTTACGACCATTGAGAATAACCCTGGCACCCGCATTACCCAGCGCAGTAGCAAGGGCAAAACCGATGCCGCGGGAAGACCCGGTAATCAACGCAGTTTTTCCATCCAGACTGAAATTGGACATGCTAAAGAGACCTTCGTCGAAAAACCGCAGAGTAAATCACAATCACCACTGAACTTCACCCGCCGTTTCCATGTCCGGGTTTAATTCAGTATGATTGCTTGGAGCGAGTTTCGGCCCGCGTGAAAAGTTAATCATGGAAAATAATAATAAAGGAAGTGGCCACCGCGTTTCTTCCCTGCCTGAAAATTACAATAATAGACTCCGGGGATATCATCATGGCTTCAACGGAACCATCGTCACCCTCTGATGACTCATCGTGGCCTTCACCTGGCCGCGGATGGGTACTGGCCGGCCTGCTCGCTCTGGCATCCATTATGTCGCAGTTCGACAGGACCGTTATCAATCTCACCGTGGAACCGCTAAAGACCCAGTTTGATCTCAACGACACCCAGTTTGGCATGCTGCAAAGTGTGGCTTTCGGGATTTTCTATACGCTGGCCTGCTTCCCTGTAGGTCGCCTGGTCGATCGCTATGCGCGTAAAACTGTACTGGGACTTTGCCTTTTCTTTTTCAGCCTGTTTTCCATGGGATCTGGATTGACCAGGAATTACCTGCAGCTGTTCCTGACACGTATCGGTGTAGGCATTGGCGAAGCCAGTGTCACACCAGCCGGGTTCTCCATGCTGAGCGATTCATTTGCACCAGGGAAACTGGGCAAGCCCATGGGCTTCTTCATGATGAGCGCACCGGTCGGCCAGGGCCTGGCCTATATCTGGGGCGGCCTGCTTCTTCAGTGGCTGAACGACTCACCGGTGCTTGCAGGAGAAGGATTACTTTCCGGCTTTGAACCCTGGCAGGCGGCATTCATTATTATCGGTGCCCCGGGTCTTCTGCTCGTGCCTTGCTTCCTTATGTTCAAGGAACCCCAACGCAGGGGCGACGGCTCCGAAGCACCTCTTGCCCTTGCCGTCGTGGGAAAAGTGCTCAGTGAACGACGCAAGGCACTGATTCCCATGTTCATCGGCTTTTCCATGGTCACTTTGGTGTCCTATACCCTGTTTGTCTGGGTCCCTGCCTTCATGCAACGAACCTATGACTGGAATACGGCCCAGGTTGGGCTGGGATTTGGATTGACAGTACTGACTTTTGGTACGGCAGGGGCCTATTTCGGTGGCTGGATGACTGACAGGTTATCCGCCAGGGGAATCATGGAAGCGCCCCTTAAAGTAGCCGCCTTTGGTTTCGTAGGATGTGGTGTGTTTGGCGTCCTGGCAACACAGATGCCCAATGGTATTCTGGCCATGCTTTTTCTTATCCCTACCGTTTTTCTCAGTAATACCCCTTATGCCTGTGCCGGTACAGCTATACAGTTGATCATACCCAACCGCGCTCGTGGCCAGGTTACGGCAATCTACATTACGATCCTTACTCTGATTGGTTTGGTAGTAGGACCTACAGTAGTTGGATTGATGACTGATTATGTGTTCCGGGACCCGAACCAGATTCGCTATTCACTGGCCATTGTTGTCGGTATTCCGGCCCCCATTATGTTCCTTCTTCAACGCAGCGCCTTTCCTCATTACGCCAAGCTCAGACGGGACATGGAAGCCTCATTGAAAGAAGAGACCTGATATGAATCGCCAGTCCACAATCACCTGTGCCTGGCACTGACTCTGTTTACACAGCTAATTAAATACAATACCCCAGAAGGAATTTAGTTATGGCAAAAAAATCCATACGCCAGGTACTCGAAGAAGCCAGTCAGTGCGTATTCGCTCCCTGTGTCTATGACTGCGCCTCTGCCCATGCCGTCCAGATGGTTGGGTTTCCTGCCATGATGCTCTCAGGCGGTGAAGTCTCAGTGGCCATGAACGGTGTTGTGGATTATGGTTTTTCCAACCTGACTGACCTGGAATGGATTACCAGTCGCATCTCCCAGACAACAGCCATTCCCCTGGCAGCAGACATTGAAGATGGCTTCGGTGGTCCCCTGGCTGTCTATCGTAGCGCCAGGCGTATGGCCATGGCCGGTGCCACTGCTCTGCAGTTGGAGGATGCCGGTGACATGGAAGAGAGTACTTCTCTACTGCCCCGTGACCAGTACCTGGCCAAGGTGAAAGCAGCCCTGGCTGCGCTGCAAGGCACCGACTGTATTCTCATTGCCCGCACGAATGCGGATCCCGCCACGGAACTCGATGAAGGGATTGCCCGCTGTAATGCAGCACTCAAGCTTGGCGCCCAGATGACAACAGTAGTGAAACTCAACAAATATGATGATGCGAAATATGTATCTGAACGCGTACCCGGCTGGAAGATGTACCCGGATGTAGCCGTCAAGGCTGACGGTACTCCCGAAGTGACTACGGAGGAAGCGTGGGAGATGGGATTTAATTTCATGACCAGCCATTACACACTCAAGGCGGCGATGGATGGTATGCTGGAACACGGCCTGGAGAACGTCAAACGCCAGAGTGTGGAGTACACCTGTAACAAGAAAGATGCCACGGGAATCATGGGCATGAGCGCTTCACCGCTTTTTGATCCCCAGGGCTATATGGAACTTGAGAACCGTTTTACCGGTGGCAACAAGGAATACACAATTGTCGGCAATGAAGTGGAAGATTTTCCGGAAGGATTTTTCAAGGCAGATATTGAAGACCGTCTGTAATTTTCAGCCCCTTCCAATAGTGAACAATTATTATAATATATGAAGGTGGCCCGCATGGTATGTGGGACCAGCCTCACAGATGAACGACTGGGATCAGTTTGGTTGGCAATATGCTGCAGGAAAGCCCAACAACAGAAGAGAATCGTGATACCCATCAGCATCTTGTAAAAAATACGGCACTGATGGTCGCTCTGGCCGGGGTAATAATGTCATTTATTACCCTGTTGGTGGATGTCACCACCGTACAACAGCTGAATATCAGCAGTATCCTGTTAAACACCTACCTGATCTTTATCGGAACCCGTTTGAAACTGGGTAAATCCATTCCCCAGCCGGCCGTGCAGGTTGTCATCGGATTCACGCTACTCTTTACCCTGGTTACATTCAATGCAGGTGGTATCAACAGCCCCATCATGGCTCTGTCACCGGCCATACCATTGATGGGGGTCCTGCTTTCCGAATACAGACTTGCTGCCATTACCACTATTTATCTACTCGTCCTGACCTCACTGTTTCTATACCTGGGATTGTCAGAAGGCGTTCCGGGTCAGGCTCGATACCTGATCATGCGCTCGACAGGACTGGTCATGGTGATCCTGCTGTGTTTCTGGACAGGCTGGTATTACAGCATGCTCAATTCGCGTCTACTGAATGAACTGGAAATTCGCAGTAACACGGACTACCTCACGGGACTGTTGAACAGACGTGCCCTCGACAATGTCTTTGACCGCGAATTTCACCGGGCACTTCGTACTGAATCCTGGCTCAGCACTATCATCATCGATATTGATGATTTCAAGAAAATCAATGACACCTTTGGCCATGAACAGGGAGACCTGTGCCTGAAATTCCTTGCCTCCACTCTCATCGCCAACGTCATGCGTGCCGGGGATACCATTGGTCGTTTTGGTGGTGAGGAATTTTTTATCGTATTGCCCAGCACAGACCATGAAGGAGCCATGATTGTTGCAGAAAGACTGCGCCAGGCTGTCGAGACCAACAGCCAGCACACCGAAAATATTCCGCCCATGACGATCTCCCTGGGGGTCGGTACTGCCAGCATCACCCGTCATATCAACCAGGAAAACTTTTACAGACAATCTGATGACATGCTTTACGAATGCAAGGCCACGGGCAAAAACAAGGCGTTGGGATGCATCATCACGCCAGAAAGCGAGCAAAAAAAAAGCCCTCCCATTCAGGAGGGCCAAGTAGCGCCCGAAGCCAAGGCGCTTTGAAGGGAATCATTGGCAATTCGCAAAAGTTTCTTCTGGATGACCGCTAGCCAACCGATTTATGCCGCCTGTCTACAATGATCGGCTGTCCCCGAAAATGTTTCCAGCAATAGTGACTGGCCTCATCCACGGTCTGGTGAATTGACTTCAAATGCCGATGCTCATCGATTAACCAGACTATGTCATCTGATAGTATTTCTATGATGTATCCCGGCTCTGCCGTTACCATGACCATTTCCTCACGAAACTCCACTAGGTTTAATCAGCAAACAATTTCTCCCTGTTATACAGGTACACCCTCCTTCTCAGAGTCCAGTTCTGGTATCCTAGGCGCCTTTTTTACAGGGCATCATCAGTATTTTTCCCTGGAAGGAAGCTATCTGACAGAAATACGCTTCCTGTGAAGTATCAGACCTGTTAATCAGTTGTCTGTTACTTGTGGTACGGGGATTGTTAAGCTGGGATTCATAGAAAAACAAAGGACAATAGTAAAACGCGATGACGATCACATTTTCGGACGACTACAACCCTGCCGCCGTCGAATCCGAGGCACAGATTTACTGGGATACCAACGACAGTTTCCATGTGGATGTGGACCCATCCAGGGAAAAGTTTTACTGCCTGTGCATGTTTCCTTATCCCAGTGGCAAATTGCACATGGGCCATGTACGTAACTACACCATTGGGGATGTAGTCAGCCGATTCCAGCGTATGCGCGGCAAGAATGTCCTGCAGCCCATGGGGTGGGATGCCTTCGGTTTACCTGCCGAAAATGCAGCGATGAAAAACAAGGTGGCTCCTGCCAATTGGACCTACAGCAATATTGATGACATGCGTGCTCAGCTTAAACAGCTTGGTTATGCCTATGACTGGGGAAGAGAGCTCGCAACCTGCCATGTGGACTACTACAAATGGGAACAGTGGTTCTTCATTCAACTGTATAAAAAAGGACTTGTTTACAAGAGAGAGGCCGAAGTGAACTGGGATCCGGTCGACCAGACCGTGCTCGCCAACGAACAGGTAATCGACGGCAAGGGCTGGCGTTCAGGAGCCCAGGTTGAACGGCGCAAGATCCCCCAGTGGTTCATCAAGATCACCGACTATGCCCAGGAGCTGCTGGACGACCTGGATAAGCTTGATGGATGGCCTGAACGTGTTCGGGTAATGCAGCAGAACTGGATTGGTCGCAGCGAAGGTCTGGAATTTGAATTCCAGGTCAAAGGTTTTGATGAACCCATGCAGGTTTATACCACCCGCCCGGATACCATCATGGGTGTTACTTACTGCGCCGTTGCACCGGAACATCCGCTTGCCGAAAAAGCCGCCGAAAACGACCCGAAACTGGCTGAAGCGATCCATAACCTGGAAGTCGGTGGCGTCTCCGAAGCAGATATGGCCACTATCGAAAAAGCCGGCGTGGACACTGGCTTCAAGGCCATTCATCCCATCACTGGTGAAGAAGTGCCAATCTGGGTGGGCAACTTTGTGCTGATGAGTTACGGCTCAGGTGCCGTTATGTCAGTACCAGGCCATGACCAGCGTGATTATGAATTTGCAAAGAAATACGGCATTGAAATCAAGCAGGTCATCGAGCCTGCTGATAGCACCATTGAGTGCAATCTGGGGAAGGAAGCTTTTACCGAGAAAGGGATCTGCATTAATTCCGGCGATCTTGATGGCAAAAACTTTCAGGATGCCTTTGACCATATCGCCGCCGACTTTCAGGAAAGGGGTATCGGACGCAAAACCATCAACTTCCGCCTACGCGATTGGGGAGTAAGCCGTCAGCGCTACTGGGGCACCCCGATCCCTATGATCAATTGCGACAGCTGTGGATCCGTGCCAGTACCTGAAGCCGATCTGCCCGTAAAGCTTCCCGAGGACGTCGAATTTGACGGTAGCGGATCACCTATCAAGAAAATGCCCGGGTTCTATGAAACCACCTGTCCAGGCTGCGGCGGCAAGGCCGAACGGGAAACAGATACGTTCGACACCTTCATGGAAAGCTCCTGGTACTACGCCCGTTTTGCGTCTCCTCGCGAAGACGATGCCATGCTGGACAGGGATGCCATGGATTACTGGCTGGATGTGGATCAGTACATCGGAGGTATCGAGCATGCCATTCTCCATCTTCTCTATGCCCGCTTCTTCCATAAGCTGTTACGCGATGAAGGACTGGTCTCCACCGATGAGCCCTTTACCCGTCTGCTGACCCAGGGCATGGTCCTCAAGGATGGACACAAAATGTCGAAAAGCCTGGGAAATACCGTGGACCCGGAAAGTATGATCAGGAAATATGGCGCAGACACTGTACGCATGTACATAATGTTTACTTCTCCGCCAGACCAGAGCCTGGAATGGTCCGACTCCGGCGTTGAAGGTGCCTATCGTTTTCTTAAACGCCTCTGGAAGCTTATTGGCGATTACCGCTCAGTACATATTCCGGTTACCCGGGATTCGCTCAACGATACGCAGAAGGCCCTGCGTCTGAAAACACACAGCACCATTCAGAAAGTCACCGATGATTATGATCGACGACAGGTGTTCAATACGGCTATAGCTGCCGTGATGGAGCTCTACAATGACCTGAACAAATTCGCCAATGACAATGACATCCATGATGGCGAACAGAACCAGGCAGTCTTTCAGGAAGCGGTCGAAGCCATCGTGCTGTTACTGGCTCCTATCGTTCCCCATATGAGTCATGTGCTCTGGCAGCATATCGGCCATGAGGGCGCCGTCATTGACGCCCAATGGCCTGCATTTGATGAGAGCGCCCTGGTACAGGACAGCATTCAGATGGTTGTTCAGGTCAATGGTAAGCTGCGCTCCAGGCTGGATGTGGCTGCCGATATCAACAGGGAGGATATGGAGGCAGTGGCACTGGCCGATGAAAATGTGAAAAAATTCACTGATGGTCTGACCGTTCGAAAAGTGATTGTGGTGCCCGGTAAACTGGTTAATGTGGTAGCCAATTGACGATGAAACTATTGCGCATCACAGCACTGCTGACTGCCGGCTTTCTGTCATCCTGCGGTTTTTCCCTGCGTGGTGCGGCGGAGCTTCCTGTCGAACTTCAGACCATGGCGCTTGCCAGTCCGGGAGGTACTTCCGAGATTTTACGCCAGGTGCGTCGTTCACTGCAGGCCAGCGATGTGACCATCCTGGACGATGCCTCTCTTTCCGCCTACACCCTTGTCATTGGCGATGAAACCAGCAGGGAACGGGTGCTTTCCGTAAATGACAATGCCAGGGCAGGTGAATACGAACTGACCCTGAGTGCTCCCTTTCAGCTCAGAAAAGGAAGTGAAACTCTCGTTGGCCCTGAAACACTGACAATCGAAAAAGTCTATCTGGCTGATCCCAACAGCGCTGTCGCCAAGCGCGAGGAAAGGGAGCTCATGGAAGATGAAATGCGCCGGGAACTGGTCAACCAGTTAATGCGTCGTCTCCAGGCCGTCACATTGTGAGCCCAACAGTCCGTCTTGTTTCACTCCTGATCCTGCTCGTCCCGTTTCTGGTAAATTGCACCGCTGTTACCGTAGTCGGAGCTACAGCTGGTGCTGCCGTTGCCGTCACCGGTACGGCTGTAAAAACCACCGGGGCAGTAGCTGGCGCTGTCATACCTGGTGATGACGATGATGAAAAAGACTAGCCTGTTTATCGCCTATCCTCTGCTTATCCACTTACAGGATTTTCCCTGTTAGACTACTCTGAAACACCAGCAACCTCTCAGGAATGAGCCTTTCATGACACTTGTTTCTTTCCTGTTTTTTACCGGCCTGGTTGCCGTGCTCACCTGGCGAATGACCCGCGGTGATGACCATCAGACCAGCAAGGGGTACTTCCTGGGAGGCAGGTCCCTGACATGGCCATTCATTGCTGGCTCCCTGCTGCTGACCAACCTCTCTACCGAGCAAATGGTTGGACTGAATGGCTCCGCATTTTCTGACGGACTGGCTGTCATGGCCTGGGAAGTCGTGGCTGTTATCGCCCTGGTTGCCTCTGCCCTGTTCTTTCTACCGCGCTTCCTGCGGGGTGGGGTCACCACGGTCCCCGAATACCTTGAACAGCGTTTCGATCACCAGACTCGGGCCATCTGCACACTGATCTTCCTTGCTGCCTATGCCATGATCCTGCTTCCGATTATTCTTTACACAGGAGCCACCGGACTCATTGGTATTCTGGATATCCAGACCCTGACTGGCATTAAATCCTATAACACGACTATACACATCGTTGTTTGGGGTGTTGGCATCATCGGATCAATCTATGCCCTGTTCGGGGGACTCAGAACAGTTGCAGTATCAGACACCTTGAACGGTATTGGCTTGCTCATTGGCGGCCTGCTGATTACCTGGTTTGGGCTCATGGCGCTTGGTGACGGCAATCTTGGTGATGGATTGCATGCAGTAGCAGAAGGCAACCCCGGGCGCATCAGGTCCAATGGAGCGCAGGACAGTGCTGTTCCTTTCAGCACACTCTTCACCGGCGTTTTGCTACTGCATGCCTTCTACTGGACCACCAACCAGCAGATAATCCAGAGGACGTTTGGCGCCTCCTCCCTGGCTCAAGGCCAGAAAGGTGTCCTGATGACAGGGTTTATGAAACTGCTGGGACCACTTTACCTGGTGCTTCCCGGCCTGATCGCATTCGCCATGTTTACGGACCTGGATCGTGCTGACCAGGCCTATGGCCTGTTGGTCAACCGGGTGCTGCCCACTGGTCTGGCCGGTTTTTTTGCAGCAGCCATGATGGGTGCCATCCTGTCCAGCTACAACTCGGCGCTGAACAGTACCTGTACATTGTTTAGCCTGGGCCTTTACCAGGGCCTGCTCAACAGGAACGCAACAGAAGAAGATGCTGTACGAAAAGGTAAGGCTTTTGGCTGGATCATTTCCATTATTGCCATGATTGCGGCTCCCCTCCTGATCGGTCAGGACAGTATTTTCGGGTATCTGCAACAGATGAATGGCATCTACTTCATCCCTATTTTTTCCGTGGTTCTGGTAGGTATGATTTCGAAACATACACCGCCTCTGGCGGCCAAAATAGCGCTCATTGCAGGCCCCCTGGTAATCGCAGCAGGATATTTCATCGGACCATTGGCGGCGCTGGTTGCGGTATTTCATGAGTATCATTTCCTGGGACTGATGTTTGCCTGCCTTGTATTGTTGATGTTTACCATTCGATATTGTCGACCCCTCCCTGCCCCCTGGCAGGAAGTGGATGTGAAAGCCGTGGACATGACTCCCTGGCGCTTTGCCGTTCCTTCCGGGATTGTATTGTGTATCCTGGTTGCCATGATCTACTTCTTTTTTGCAGATTTTTCATAGGATCCAAACCATGAATCGCTTTCCCGTTTTGTTACTTTTCCTGTTGTATACATCAGCGGCAACAGCGGCTTCACTTCCGGAACACCCGCCAATTTCTATCCTTATCGTGGCTGACGAAGTTAATCCTCACCAGTTACCCGATGAGCTTCTGACCCAGCCTGAAGATCTGGCACCGGCACTTTCCCGAAGCACTAGCGGACTTGCTATTGCCAGCATTAACACGGTCGACAGCCAATGCGTTGATGATGCGCTCGTGTCGCTGGGTTCAGACAATCCACCCGATGTGCTTTTGTATTTTGCCCATCGTGGCGCGACCGATTGTGAAGGTAGTAATGCCCAACCTGAATTCACCAAAGGGGTGGAAAAGGGCCTGCAGGAAGGCATGGGATTGGTCGTCCTGCACCATGGGCTGTATGTGGATTTCAGGAATCGGGGGGTGAAGGCGCCGTTATTGGCCCTTATAGGCAGCGAAGCTGACAGCATTGAATGGAATACAGAGTCTGGCCAAAGGGTGTATAACATTCAACCAGGTCATTTTATAACCCGTAATGGTCTGGAGTATTCATCATCCGGGGCCTTTCAGGGGAGTGAAGAAGTAGATGCAGGCACCTTTCCCCTGTTTACCAATCGTCCTGACGAGCTGTATGAACTGATCCGGGTGCATCATGAGCCAGGGGAGCACCGCACACCGCTTTTTGCCACGGATTCAGGGTCACCTCGAACCCTCGGTTATGTTCTTGAGCGCCAGGGCTGGACGGGCCGTGTGGTCACCTGGCAGCCGGGGGAATACCAGCCCAATGCACTGGATGATCATACTGGTCCCAACTTCCAGATACTGGTCAATGCCATCTATTTTTCTGCTTTTGGGGCAAACGACCACTGACATCATCAGGCGAGCCCCCTGACGCTTTCACTTTCTTACCAACATTCACCCCTTTGTTTTAACTATTGCCTGTAGCAGAATGATGACTGTTAATTATCAGGAATGGTCCGATACAAGGGGGATACATGACCTTTTCAAAAAAACTCATTCTTGCCAGCACAGCCTGCTGCATGGGCCTGCTTTCAGGTCTTGCCATGGCACAGAACAATGTCACAGCGGGGGAACTGATTATTGAGCCTCCTACCCTGATCTCGCTTGGTTTTGAATGGTACATCGAAGGCGATGATGACCGGGATGCCTCGGTAGCCCTGGCCTATCGTAAAAAGGGCGAACGACAGTGGCAGGAAGGACTGCCGCTGGTGCGCATTCACAATGAGCGCTCTGTCTTTGACCAGACCCTGGATTACACTGCCCCCAATATGTTTGCCGGCAGTATCTTCTACCTTGAGCCGGACACCCAATACGAAGCCCGTTTCACCATGACTGATCCTGACGGCGTGGTCGGCAGGGCCGAGCGCATCGTAGATGTGACCACCCGGGCGGAACCGGAGGCGTTTTCTGGCGGCCGGGAGCTCCACGTTTATCCACTGGATCATACAGGACCGGAAGAACAGCCATCCTTCCATGGCCTTCTGGAAGCCTATTACATGGCGGGGCTTGGCGGTGACTGGAGCCGGGCGTCAAATCCCCGGGTCCGGGCTGGCGATACCATCCTGGTACATGCCGGCGTCTACAAGGAGTTCAACCGCCGCAGCTACACCCACGAAATCGACTCCGGCTACACCACCTGCTGTGGAACCACCTGGGACGGCACCTATTACCTCACGGCTGATGGTACGGAAGACATGCCAATTACCATCAAGGCCGCCGGAGACGGCGAAGTCATTTTCGATGGAGCAGACAACAATGTCCTGTTCAATATGATGGGTGGTAACTGGCACCTGTTTGAAGGCCTGACATTCCGCAACACCAATATCGCCATCGAAGCTGGCATGAAAAACATCATCGGTGCTGAAGGCATCATGGTAAAACACAGCCGCTTTGAGGATGTGGCCACGGCAATTCATTCGGACTGGTCGGGTTCTCGCAAGTTCTATATTGCAGACAATGAAATGATCGGACGACGTCCGGATGCCCTGATGGGCTGGTACAACATTCCACCCTGGAATGAGGTGGAAGGGTTCGAGGAAAAACGCCTGCTGGATTCCTACTATGCCGTCTCGATCTATGGAGCCGGCCATGTCATTGCCTACAATTACGTGGAGGGTTTCCACGATGCGCTCGATCATGCCACCTATGGCATGCCTGATGGTTACCCCAACATTCCGCGTGATCGCATGCCCGTCTCTATCGATATTTATGGTAATGATGTCTCCAACCTGGATGACAACTGCTTTGAGGCCGATGGTTCAATGCATAACGTCCGGGTCTTTGATAACCGCTGTTTCAATGTCGCTGTCGGTGGTATGAGTCCACAGCCGGTATTCGGCGGGCCGGTCTACTTCATCCGTAACGTGGTCTACCATTCCCCCTATGGCCCTGTGAAAATCCATGCAGATCCTGCTGGTGTACACTATTACCACAACACCTACATTGGTGAAGTCCGCCAAATTACACCGGCGTCCAACCTGCACTTCCGTAACAACCTGATTTTTGGCCAGCAGCGCCAACCCGCTACGATGGCCATACGCACCTATACCAACTATTCCTCTTCCGATTACAACGGCTTCCATGTCAATCCGGACACTGATGTGGCTTTCAGCTGGCATTCACCGCCACGGGAGGTATCTGTAGATTATGAGCGCCCACTCGTGAAGAGAAACTTTGCCACATTCGAGGCATACCAGCAGGGTTCAGGACAGGATGCGAACAGCGTTCTGGTGGATTACGATATTTTTGTAAATGCCCGGATGCCTGACCTGGACGATCCCACAAGACTGTACGACCCCGATGAAGTGGACCTGCGGTTGCGGCGCAGATCAGATGCAGTGGATGCAGGAGTTGTATTGCCTAACATCAATGACGGGTTTAACGGCAGGGCGCCTGATCTGGGGGCCTATGAATATGGAGAAGACATGCCACACTATGGCCCAAGACCACGCTGATTATCCGCAGTAAAAAAAAGGCCTTGCCACCTGGCAAGGCCTTTTTTAAGCGGATCATACTGCGAACGTCAACTGATCAGCCCAAACCTTCAACAAGCACAATACTGCCTTCAGTATTATCTGTCCTCAAACCCTTGACTGCCTGGTATTCCGGCGAGGTGTACCAGGCCTTTATGGCATCCTTGGATTCAAATTTGAGGATGACTGTAATCGGATAACCTTCTCCTTCCATTACGTCAGTATCCATATCAATAGCAATAACCTCCGCCCCGGCCGAGGCCAGAGTCTCCGAGGCCGCATCGGGATATGGACCATACCCTTCCGGATTGGTAACACGATAAGTGGCTACAAGATAAGCAGACATATAGATATCCTTGATTTTCTTATTAAGACGGAACCTGAAGCATACACTCTCCTGTTTTAATTTACACAGTCCAACACCGATAAATCCTGCTTGCCTGGCAAGGGGAATCTCTGAACAATACTCGTCATGGATTCCATCACACAATTTGCCCTGGGGGCATCAATCGGTGAAGCGGTTCTTGGCCGAAAAGTCGGCAACCGGGCAGCTCTCATCGGCGGCGCTATTGCAACACTCCCCGACCTTGATTCATTCATTCCCTGGCATGATGCCGTTGCCACCTTTACATATCACCGTTCTGCTTCCCATTCCCTGCTGGTGCTGACGCTTGTCTCACCATTTCTGACCTGGTTTATCCTGAAGTTCGCGCCATCATTGCAGGTGCACCGTAAACGCATGTTCTGGATGGTATTTCTTGCCCTGTTCACTCATCCGCTGCTTGATGCCTTCACGGTTTATGGCACACAGTTGTTCTGGCCAATTACCGCCTATCCGGTCAGTGGATCAACCATATTTATTGTTGATCCAGCCTATACACTGTGGTTACTGGTGGGCGTCATATCTGCCATGGTGATGGACCGGAATAAAAATCTGGGAAAACATCTCAATCACGCCGGACTGGCTTTCAGTTCGCTCTACCTGGCCTGGACTGTGGTTGCCAAAATCGTGGTTGATGATATCGCCCAACAGGCACTGGCCAGTCAAGCCCAGGCCTATGACCGGGTCATGACAACACCTGCCCCGTTTAACACCTTGCAATGGCGAATTATTGGCAGGAATGCGAATGGCTATTTTGATGCTTTTACCCCGGTTTTCGGTGACCCTGAAAATATACAATTTGATCACTATGGCAGTGACGATCACCTGCTTGATGAGATTTCTGACCACTGGCCTGTGCAGCGCCTGCTCTGGTTCACCCATGGTTTTTATCGTGTCACCCAGCGTCGTGGTGCCATCCTAATCACAGACCTGCGCATGGGGCTTGAAGCAAATTATGTCTTCAACTTCAAAGTAGCTGAAACCACCAATGGCACACTGGTTCCAGTCACAAGCCAGTTAGTCCAATGATTCAGTGACCTGTTGAACACTGACAATTCCAGCCCGATAAATCTTCTTATTCCCGAGCACCCAATGTCAGGTTATGGCCCTTGATGACAGTCATACTAAAGCACAGCATAAGCATCCGGACCACAAAAATCAGGAATCCGTGCATAGCAGCCGAAAAACATGAGCACGACGAAAATACATTCAGACACGCCATCGAGACGTAAATCCGACCAGACATTATTAGGGAAAAGTTCCCAGGATCTGGATAACCGGGTTTACACACTGGAGTTTGGCGTCAATCTGTCCCAGATAGGTTTTGAAGGTCTGAACAATTATGTCGTGGGAATATCCTGTCTCGATAAAAGCACAGGCAAAAGTGAAACGCTCACTTCTGCCCTGGAAATCAATCATCAGTTCGCCAGTAATACGCTTAACATTGAAGGAGGCCCCCCTTTTGGTTTTTCTGTGAGTAAAAACACCATGGATCTTGAGTGCACCGACATTGACGAAAGCATCGTTAAGGCCGTAAACGAAGGCATTGCATGGTTAAGGGGCGAAATTACTGACAGCTGGATCAAGAAGAATCGTCGTCGGGTTCCTGCTGGACTGCTTGAGGACAGAATTGCCGTCTGTCTGCTTATCAGCAGCATCAGCACAATCATCGGTAGCTCAATGGAATGTCATCATAAGGTCATTCGTGAAAGCAGCACCTGTTTACCTGCAAGCATGATTACGTAAATGCCATGTATGATTGCCTGCGCGATCAACTTGACTCCTTCACGCAGGTTGCTGTGAATCGGGGAGTCCAGTACTACGTTGCAAACAAATAACAAAGCATTGCGCTGACCACTTCACCGTATGCCTTGGCTTGAAATATACTTCTGGCATAAATTGCCCCGCCAACCAGACAAATACTCCACATAAAACTTAGACTCAGGTCACTGTTTTCCCTGGGGATACTCCCTAGTATCTACCTGAATATCTGAAAACACTTTCCCGGGTATCAACAAGCTTGAACAGACCGTAAACGGAACCCTCATTTCATGAATGCCATACACCATCCTGCGGAGTCCCATACGATATCAACCGAACTCCCCTTTGCAGACTCTGAAGGTCACCTGCATCTGGTCACCATAAGTCATGATTCCAGTGATCGGTTCTACCGGATTTTGCTGGAAGCGGATATTTCCCGGGTATCTCTGGAGGGGATGAACAAATACACAATTCTTTTAGGCAGCAGACAGGATTACGTACGTGACATGACAGTCCTGTTGGGCAGCCGGGAAAAAGAGCTGACAGACAGCATTCTGGTCAAGGCAATTCATAGCGATCACTGCCTGCTTTGAGTCCACACTCCCGCGTGGCAATATGACGCCTGTTCCCACCCGAATCCGGACTTCTTTTTTTTATACACGCCAGTCATCATAATAGGCAGCAGTGAAATCTTTGCTGTTATGACTTATGTCCACTAAAAACCGCCTTCAATTGGTTATCTATCTTTCATCATTATTGCTGGCGGCCGGTCTATTCCTGCCACTGACCAGTTTTCCGGTTTATGGAGAAGTCAGCTACTACCGAATCGCCCAAATCGAATCCTGGCTGATTATCGGCTTTGCACTTGGGACCCCTGCCCTGATTCTGGCAGGCAAGGAAAAGTGGGGCATACTCACTGTCTTTTGTGTCTGGGGTGTGCTGCTGTATCCAAAGGCCAGAGAAATCCATGAGGCATCCAGTCGCACAGTTTTAAGGCGACTAGGCAATGAACTTTCCTCTGCCATGGTGGAATTTTCGGCAGATTTTTTCCTTAATATCGCCCGTTTTCACTGGGGTGGGCTCATGCTCGTTTTTGCCCTTCTGGCGTTTACCATATCCAGTATCTATTACCGCTGGAAATACGCATGAATCATCCAGACAGGTTTTACTTTTGCCCCGGTCACGCGTTAAATAGCGCTGAAATGTCAGGGCAGAAAGGCAGATGAAAGAATCTCCCGGTTTTCTACTTTTTCTGGTAATGAACCAGAATATTCTCATGCAGGGTAATTACTTATGACTCTTTCTGATGCCACGCTCAAGGACATACAGCACCACTTCCTGACCCAGGCCCGTTACTGCGAGGAACTGGATTCCCCCTTTATGGTCAGGCTATGCCGGCTTTTTGCGAAACACCTCGAAGAAGACCATACATTCACCGCACACCTGCGCAAAATACCCCTGCCTGAAAATTTCTGGGGGATGGCTATGCCCCTGCGCATTGCCGGCGCACTCCATGCACTGGTGCTGACCAGGCAGTGCAGTCAACTGGCAAAGGTATACCCACCACATCATGAACATGTCAACGACAGTGAATTATGGAATGCGCTGGAACACGCGATCCACGACTATGAAGAGTTTGTTCTCCACTTTCTTCACTTTGCACCTCAGACCAATGAAGTCAGGCGCTCGGGAATTTTGCTACCCGGCTTTCTGAAGATCGTGCATGAAACCGGTTTACCCCTGCTCTTATCGGAACTGGGTGCCAGCGCAGGCATCAATCTCTGCTGGGACAGTTTTGGTTACCAACTCAATGGACAGCCATGGGGGGATCCGGAAAGTCCAGTTCAGCTTGCCCCGCAATGGCATGGGAACCCGCCACCGCAAACCATACCCATAGCAGTGACCACCCGGGCCGCTTGCGACCTCCATCCGGTGTCTTTCAAAGACCCCGAGCAACGATTGAGGTTGCTATCCTATATCTGGGCAGACCAGTTTGACCGATTTGACAGGACGTCATCGGCGCTGAAGATCCTGGAAGATAAAGCATACAAGGTGACCCCGGCAGACATCAGCCGCTGGTTACCAATGCGTTTATGGCAACCGGTTCCGGGAACTGTGCATGTTATCTATCACTCTATTGCGTGGACTTATCAGGATCCTGTTGAACAGGAAAAAAACCAAAAGGTCATTGAAGCTGCAGGAGCGCGTGCATCGCGACAGGCGCCACTGGCCTGGCTACGCCTTGAAGCTGATGGTGAAGATCCAGGCGCTGCCCTGACACTGACACTGTGGCCAGGAGGAGAAGAGCGTCTATTGGCCCGTGCTGATTACCATGGCCGCTGGATCGACTGGAAGGCCTGAACCTGCGCTTTTGCTATCAAGGAGAAGCACCATGATTGTTCCAATGTTCACCATGGTTATCCTGACTCTTATAATCGCCGGGATAGCGTTGAAAGCCCGCTTTGTCTGTGTACGATCCCGGCAGGTTGGCCTGGATTATTTTCGACTGATGGGAGCCGACTCCTCCAGTCAGGCTCCGGAAAATGTCATCACGACCACTCGCGCATTCAGCAACATGTTCGAAATTCCCGTGCTTTTCTATGTCATTGCCACGCTTGCCATCGCCATGGACCAGGTTACTCCCTATAGTCTTGTCCTCGCCTGGTCATTTGTAATAAGCCGCTGTATCCATACCTGGATTCACCTGACATACAACAATGTCATTCAACGTATGTATGCTTTCTGGGTAGGAATCATATTTATCCTGGCGATGTGGGTTGAATAACTGATCAATTTCCTTTAGAAACCATGCCGCCAAATCATAATCCCTTTAGTAACGCCGCTAAAAACCTGTCCGTACTCGACAGTGACACAATTCATCAACTGCGCAAGGGCACTAAGCTGCTTCGTGCCCGACTTCAGCTCCTGCGACTCCTGGGCATTTCCACACAGCAACATGACAAACTGCGAAATGCTCTCAGGAAGCTTGCTCACCTTCTCGGCGGGCAACGGGATTCTCATGTCATGTACGGCCTTCTGAAAGAGTTGAAAAGCGCTTCACAGGACGCCTCTCTTGAAACACTGATTACCGATTTGCAGAAAAGTTTGGAGCAAAATCACCTCTCATCGATAGAAATCAAACGCATCAAAGACCTGTTAAAAAGTATTGAAGAAGTGGCTAATCCCATACTTGAAAAGCCACTCCCGGTAACGGAAATGCAGGAAGTTCTATCGAAACGACTGGTATCACTCTGCCTGAACGGTGATCGACAGATATCAGGCAATGACTGGGAGGCTCTGCATGCCTGGCGCAAGCAGGTAAAAAAACTCATGTACCAATACGGTATGAAGAGCGCCATGACAAACCGGGACCAGAAAATTTTTGCGACACTGGATGCACTTGGGAACAGTCTCGGACGAATAAATGACCTCTGTATCCTTGAACGCCATATACGGGAACGGGAGAAAAATTGGACGCGGGCCAAAACCCTGTCACTGTTCAGCCAGATTTACCAGATGATTGACATCCAGAGAAAACAGGCTCTGGAGCAGTCTAAAGCCCTTAATAAAGCAATCCTTTGTGAACGTTAATAGGCGGTCTTATTTGTAGAGAAGCAATTCATATCACCTTGAATCGCAAGGGGAAATTGCAAATACAGTGAATTCGGGAACACTGGATAGACAACCAGATTACAGCATTGCTAGACTGCCCTCCTTTAACGCAATAATCAGGAATCCTGACATTCAGGATCCAACTGTTTTCGACAACCAACCTGTCAGAATAATTATGAAATCAACTGTTACCAAACTTGCTTTTTCAATCACGCTTTTCACCACATCCATTATTGGCCTTGAGCAAGCAGCAGCCCAGATTTCCCAGGAAAATACGGCTGACCATCCTACCATCGTCAATACCACAGCGGTCAAAGGATCCGAAAATACTTATCTGTTCAAGGATGATGGACCACAGTCGCCAACACCGCGCCTTGAAGATGGCACGATCGATCTGAGTGGCGATGGCTACTGGAACCTGCCCTGGGTTAGTAACTTTGCCAATGCCCGGGATGTGCCTCGTGAAGCGCCCTGGCGCCCCTGGGTAAAATCCATGTGGGAGTACAATACAAGCAATGACTCCAAATATGACCCGGAAGGCTTTTGCCTGCCACCGGGCGGCCCCCGCGCCTTCGCTACACCCTATCCTGCTGAAATTATCCAGCACCGCGATCGCATCATGGTCGTTTTCGAAGGTGGTGGTCACGTGTGGCGGGAAATTCATATGGATGGACGTGAGCATCCACCATTGAATGAGATTAACCCTACCTATTTCGGACATTCCATCGGTCACTGGGAAGGTGATACCCTCGTGATTGATACCATCGGTTACAATGAGAAAACATGGCTGGACTATAGCGGCACCCATCACACCAACCAGTTGCATACGGTGGAATACATTACCCGTCCCTACAAGGAAAAACTGAACTATCGCATTCTGATTGATGATCCTGGCGCTTTCTATGAACCCTGGGAAGCGGAATGGGATATTGCCTGGGCTGAAGGGGTAGAAATGCAGGATTACATCTGCCAGGAAAACAATCAGTTCATGCTTGACCTGAAAGATGATTATGGTCGTGCATTCTTCGAAAAAACCACAGGGGCCGAGTAAAAGAGCGCTTTATCTTATGGAAATCAAAATGGGGCCCAGGCCCCTTTTTTATTTCGTGGTTGCCATCCTTTCTATTCGAATGACCCAGATCCTATCCCCGTCAATCCGCCACTTGATATTCAGGTCATACAGGGTCATGCCATATTGTTTGTCATCGGGCTGCTTCTGTCGCCAGGCCGGACGCGGATCCTGCTCAAGTACACCTGTGATCAATGCCTTAAGGTCGGGATAACCATCACCCAGAGCCTCAAGCTGCTGGTATGCATCCTCGGAAAAATCAACAGCCCAGGTGTTGACCGGTGCCATCGCTGCATAACCCGCGCGGGCATCGGGTAAGGCATCGGCATAGGGAATATAGGGCTTGATATCAATTACAGGTGTTTTATCAAGCAGGTCAATGGCGCCAACTTTTAGAATGAGCTCTGCACCTCGCTGTTCAACACCCAGGTTTTCGACAACGGACATGCCAATACCATTGGGACGAAATGTCGAGCGGCTGGCGAACACCCCAACTCGTTCTCTGCCACCCAAACGAGGCGGCTGCACTGTTGGTGTCCAGCCCTGGTCTGCTGTTTCATGAAACCTGAATAACAGCCAGAGGTGAGAAAACTGTTCGATCTCGCGCAGGCCATTGGGATCAGCATAGGCTTCCAGGAAGACTACCTCCCCTGTTGCTGCCTTGACCAGGCCTGGCTGACGGGGAATGGCAAACTTCTGCTTATACGGGGAACGAATGTAACCGACAGGGTGAATTTCCATGGAGGGAATTGCAGCATCTTCAAGAGCGGTGAGCAAGAGAAGTATATCGGAAAAAACCGGCCCGACACCCGTATGAATAAACAGAGCTAAAGCATACTTCTTCACAACTTACCTGAAGCAGGTATCAGTGTGTTTGTATTTCCTCGTTGGCCTTAAGGGCAAAATATGTACTGACTACCTATTTACCCCTGCATCGTGGCAACAATTACCTGAACGCTACATTCTGGTCGTTGCCAACCACTTCATTCATCAGAAAAGCATCACTGTTAACCACTGCAGTTATGAGTGACTGGAAACGGTAATTATCCTGTCTCGCAATACCCTGCACCTTCCTCACCAGAGGCATATCGTTGAAATCCATGCCACGACCAACAGCATAAGTAAGCATTTTCTGGATAACATTGCGGGCAACACTTTCCCGGTAATTAAGCAGGAACTCATTCAGGTCATCTGCCTTTTCCACTTCCATGCCATCATACAGAACCACCGCTGTTTCGATCGGTTTGCCATTTTCCTCTTCCCGATACCGACCTATGGCATCAAATGACTCCAGGGCAAAACCGATGGGGTCCATCATCCTGTGACAACCGGCGCAGGCTGGGTTGGTGCGATGTCCTTCCATCCACTCCCTCATGGAGGGAACATCCGCATTATCGCCGCCGCTTCCTGCCTGCTTGGGAGGCACAATTTTTACATTGGGTGGTGGGGGCGGAGGCTCAACACCCAGAATACTGGCAAGCACCCAGTAACCCCTCTTAACAGGGGACGTTCTTCCGGGTTGGGAAGGAACAGTCAATGAACTGGCCTTGCCTAGAATGCCCGCCCTGATCGCCAGATCTCCATCTAGTTCAACACGACGGAACCTTTCCCCCTTGATGCCGGGTATCCCGTAATGCATGGCCAGTCGCTCATTAACAAAGGTATATTCTGCTGTGAGAATATCGGTTACCGGACGATTTTCCTGAATAAGGCTATCCACCAGGAGCTCCACTTCGCGACGCTGGGACTGCCTTAGCAAATCATCAAAATCAGGAAACTGATCCGTTACCGGTTCGTGGGCATCCAGGTTGCGCAGTGCCAGCCATTGACCGGCAAAATTACTGGTAAATGCGGCCGAACGGGGATCCTGCATCATGCGCTGTACCTGGGCTTCCAGCACGGCCGGGTTACCAAGTTCGCCATCTATGGCGAGCTCCAGCAGCTCTTTATCCGGAATACTGCTCCACAGAAAAAAGGAGAGTCTGGAAGCAAGGTCCAGATCACTGATGCGGTAGACATCACCGGGTTCAAGATTGCCGGGCTCCTGTTCCATACGATAAATAAATTTCGGATCAGACAGGATGCGCTGAATGACAAGCGCAATGCCCTCGTCAAAATCACCATTATTTTCCAGACCCAGTTCAAAAAACGACATCAGTTTTTCACGGTCACTGCTATCGTCATATCCCCGAAAAGCTAGTGGCGCAAGATTATCAATAATGGTCTGGGCATAAGCCTGGAACTCATTTCATGCAGATGGATAACAGGAGAATAATTTCTCGCGACTTGGCGTCATGGATGCCCCGCTTTCATTGTAGGGCCCATCAACCCTCACACTCCCCACATGGGGATACCAGGTATATCCCGGCAACCCACCGGTTTCGATGGTACTGCGTTCAAAATCATTGTTCATATCAAGCCCGAGTGCAAAGTTACGGGCAATAAACGTAACACCGATTTCATGGGGGCCGGCACTTACCGGCACGGTGACATCAAGGGTCAGCAGATTTTCTCCGGTATCTTCATCGTTTTCATTGAAGAAGAAATTCTCGCCGATACCAAATTCCCTGTCCCAGTCAAAAACCTTGACCAGTTCACCATCCACAAGCACTTCCAGCTTCTCTCCCCTGACAGAACCGAAGGGCCTGTCATTGCCCATATTTCCGAGTGTGATCGCAAAGACCTTGAAGGCATACTCCCCATCCACAGGGAAGTTATGGGAAAACTTGAGTCCGCCTCTGGTCCCAAAAGGCAGGCCATCAATACGAAAGTTCTGGTTGGCATCTTCAGGCACACGGTAGAGGGTTTGTGTAGGCCCACTGGAAATACCCACCGCCAGTTGGCTGATATCTGCAGCAGCGGACAGGTAAGCCTCAAGCAGCGCCGGGGACAGCGTCAGGGCACCAGCCTGGTTGTCGAAACCATTACTGGAATCATCTGCAGGCAGAAAATCCGCCGCATTGACTTGCAGACCAAAAAGGTCACGAATAGCGTTCTGGTATTCTGTTCGATTCAGACGATGAAGGCCGGGTCGTCCCGGGCGGATATCAGCATACCTGTCGATGTCGTTTTCAAGGGAAGCTGCCAGTGCTTGTATGGTTTCGACATCCGGACGTGGCTCACCAACTGGCGGCATCATGCCTGCACGCAGGCGCTTGATCACTTTCTCTCCAATATCCGGTGTAATATGGATGTTATCTGGTCCAAGTCCCTCGAGGTCAATACCCCCGGAATAGTCCTCAAAATTATGACACCCGGTGCAATATTCATCGATCAGGCCATCAACATCTGTGGCTGCAGCCAGACTGCCTGTAGACACCCCAGGCTGTGCAGCATCACTGCTAGCCGCGTTGATATCTGCGGATGTGGACACCGACTGACTGCAGGCACTGACCAAAGTCATGGCCATGCAGGCAAGCAGCGTATTGAGTTTGTGACCGTTTGGCATTCTCTCCTCCAAAGCTCCAGGGATATCGCATTTTCCTGTGCGTTTATAACCCTGAAATCCCCCAAAAAAATGGAAAAACTATGCAATGGATATTGTCCGGAGGACTAATCGGAATTCCTTTAATCCAGATCAAATTCCGGAGAGATAGCAGACGTAATGCTGCCCAGATTTTTAAGGCTGGCACGATGTCGGATAACGCCCCCTGATGCCTTTCCCGACCTGCAGACCGGGGGAGATTTTCCGGATTACCCTAGGCAAACGGGCTGGCAGCCTATGCGACCTCCAGTCGGGCCTGTGTCCTGACACTGACATACATACTTGAACTGCCTGCTTTTTTTTCCTTAATCTTTTTAATCTTTAATTCTTATCCTTACCTTCCATCTTTGGCTGTCACCACGCAATTCCGTAGTCACTCCCAAAATTACTGGAACCCCCAATCATCGTCCCGTTTCGCTGGTCAAAATAGATACCGTTGATCGGTCCTGATGTCAGCGGATCCGTCTCAATGTCGTAGCCCATATCCATTAATCGTATACGGTCGAGAGAGGGTGTATCTTCCCGAAGCAGCAACCTGCCCGGTTGCATGGCATGCTCGCCGAAGGACGAATGCACCTGGAAACTATTGAAATTGGCGGCCTCCGCGGCTTCCTGAATACCCATACTGAACTCTACAATATTGAGGAAAAACTGGAGAAGATTCTGTTCCTGGGTATCACCCCCCTGTACTGCAAAAGAAAGAAAGGGTTTACCGTCTTTCAGGGCTAGTCCGGGTGTGAGGGTTGCCCGTGGACGTTTGCCTGGCTCCATGACATTAAAAGGATTCCGGGCCCTGTCCATCACAAAACTTTGCAGTCGCTGTGATAGCCCAATACCGGTATCACCGGCAATATACGCGGGAATCCAGGCACCACTAGGCGTAATTGAGACAACCCAGCCCGACCGATCAGCAGTCTGGATAGATGTTGTGCCTGCCAGAAAGCCCTGCTCCTGGTTCATGCTGTTCAGGGGATTGTTGACAGCCAGTTCTTCGGGTGGGGCAATGACAGGTGACCAACTGTTTAACAGGTCACTGAATGGATTCTCCTCGCCCTGGAAAGGATAAGGGTCTCCGGGTTTCACCACGGCAGTATTCCTTTCCGGGTTGATAAGCCGAACACGTTCCCGAGCATACTCTTTGGAGAGTAGCCCTTCAATGGGCTCTTTTGGCGGATAATAGGGATCCCCGTAATAAAAATCGCGATCAGCAAAAGCCAGGTTCATTACCTGGTACAGGGTATGGATGTATTCCGGTGTATTGTATTCAAGTCGCTTCAGATTGAAGGTTTCAAGCATGTTAAGCATTTGCAGCATCACCGGACCCTGAACCCAGGTATCCAGTTTATAAACATCGATACCCCGATAGGACGTTGTCCTTGGCGTTTCTATGTGCACCTGCCAGTTATCCAGGTCTTCGAGAGTGATTAAACCCCCGTCAGCCTGTACCGATTCAACCAGGTCCGCAGCAATATCACCCCGGTAGAAGCGATCGTAGGCCGCATAAATGGCATTTTTGCGTGATTGACCCGACTGGAGTGCCTGTTTTTCGGCGTCGACCAGTTTCTGGAGAGTATCAAGCAGATCCAACTGCCTGAATACTTCACCGGGAAAAGGGGCTGACCAGCGAGGCCGACGGGGATCATGGTGAGGCAAAAAGAGTTGTGTGGAGGATTCCCACTTGAGAATGTCGCTGGCGTAAAACTGTATAGTTTCAGCCTGCACTCTTTCAATGGGGTAGCCACGGGCCAGCTCCATGGCTGGTGCCAGAACATTAGCCAGGCTCATGGTGCCATATTCGGCCAACATGACCATTAATCCTCCAGGTGTACCCGGGGTGACAGCGGCCAGCGGACCATAGTCAGGAGGATGCGCCAGTCCAAGCTGGCGATATTTTTCCGGTGTTGCACCAGACGGAGCTACACCCAAGGCATTGATAGCAAATACTTTTTCTTCTCCAGGATGATAAATAAGCGCCTGGGTTTCACCACCCCATCCCATAGTATCCCAGAGGGTCGCAGATACTGCCAACATCGCAGCAGCAGCATCAACCGCATTACCACCCTGGTTAAATATCCGCGAGCCTGCGGACGCGGCACGCGGCTTGCCAGCTACCGCTACCCATTCCTGTCCATACAAAGGTGGTTTAGATGAATGCCTGAATTCCTGGGCCTGTACCGGCAAGACAACCACCAGGAAAAGGATGAAAAACGTAACACTGCATTTACATAAAAAAGTCATACAATGAACCTTATCACAGGTCCTTTGTGACCCGACACTCAACATACTGACAGGGAGAAACCAATCTCGTGCTTTTTCCTTAAGCATCATGTGTCCAGGCAGCAGGATTTGTATGAGCTGAGTCTCGTTTTGGGACACATTTCAGGCATGAAGCCATGTCATCTGCACGCAGGATTTAAGATCCCAGGCGTGATTCAGCGCAGTAAACAGATGGATTTTAAAGGTTTTCTCGAGTATTCTTGCCGCCTTCCAAAAAGGCCCTGCCGGCTTTGCCCTGTCTGGCTTGAATACATTAGCTGCCAATACTGAATCGACAATGACTGCACGTGTTTGTTTCACAATGGATAATCTCGGTGATGCTGCCGACCTGGGCCGCGGTGTCATCAGCGAACCCCGTAATCCGGGAGAACGACCAGCCCTTGAACAGGGATACCCTGCCCTGCTCGAACTCTATAAATGCTTTGGCATCACAATCACTCATTTCATTGAGGGGTGGAGTGCTGAAGCCTATCCGGATTGCATAGAAAGGGACCTGGCTGAAGGACATTCACTTGGCATGCATGGCTGGCAACATGAACTATGGTCATCACTGGATTATGACCAGGCCTTTGAAATCGCCGCCAGGGCCACTGATGCACTGGAAAGGGCCGGGACCAGGCCAAAAGCATTCCGGGCCCCCGGAGGAAAACGTACCCGTTTCACCAGCGAGATTCTTACCCAGCTGGGGTACACCATCGATTCCAGTCTTTGCCCCTCAGGGCAGGATGGCGGCGAAATAGAACAACTCACCAGAACCCTTTGGTCAGTGCCCTGGGAATGGGTTGGAGTTGATGCAAGTCACTGGCTGTGGCAGAAAAAAGAAAATGATGCGGTTGAGCAGGCCTGGAAAAATGCCCTGGATCTTGCTGTTGAGCAGGACAAGTATATGCTGTTCATCTGGCATCCACATGTCATGGGAATTGATCCCGAGCGTGTTCGCACTGGTGAGAAAATTCTGGACTATGTCACCGGTAATGACGATAAATTTGAGATTGTGACCCTGCACCAGCTGATTAATGAGCACCGTGACCAATAATTTTCGGCCTGTGTAATAATCACGTCTGTAAACAGACCTTTTCTCTCCATAGAGAGCCAGGACCGGGAACATGCTTCGACGTCTATTCAGGTTTTTCAGTGTCGGCACTCTGCTCGTTTTAATGGCACTGGGTTTTCTCCTTGTTATCTCTCCGTTTTATATTTATTCCGTCTTTAACCAGGAATTTCCGGTTGCCCAACTTGAATTCAGCGTTCAGGGAGATAAACAGTTCCTGGCCTCAATCAGTCAGGATGGCTTTTGCAGCCAGCAATCTTATCTGATTCAGGGAGATCAGTTTCAACTCGATGCCGGTTTTGCGAAATGGAAGGGCATAGGGATTCTGCTCGGGTTCGAACCCAGGTACCGACTCGACAGACTGAGCGGGCGTTACAAGGATATCAGGGAGCAAAATGAGTCAGTTCAGCAGGCTCATGATCTCTCACCAGACATGCTTTTTGATTTTTTCGATGAACCCGGTAATGCGAAGAATCACTGGATGGTCGATAACCGATTCGGTTCATCAGTGTACCAGACAATAGATCCGTCTTTACGCTACACCGTATACGCGACAGAGGACAGCCTTATCCTGAGAACCGAACCAGTCTATACAAGGAATGAAGGTAATCTGTTGATAGAAATTAATAACGGATGCAGCAATGAGTCTGTCCAGCCCATGGAGTTTCTACTCGGATTCAATGACTGGCTGTTGGCGCGGCTACCGTAACAAAAAACGGTGGACAGAAAAGTCTTTGGGCAAAAAATAATGAGTTTACTGAATCCGCCTGACCTGAATAAAGCCATTCATGTTGGAAGCACTAAGCCTGAAAGATCCTCCGAATGGCGAAGGATAAATACGAACCTGCATCCCTTCTCGTAAACGAAAACGTTTACTGTTGATCTGGTACCAGACCTGTCCGCTCTCCAATGTAATCTCCCACTGGTTTGGTACTTTTTCATCCAGCCTGGCCACTAAATCTACCAGTTCCTTCTCACCATCGTCTGTTTCCAGAACACGGGCTGTATTTTCACGATTCCTTGAAGCAGATACAGTTTCCCGACCAAAATCACTGATTGATGTTTCCATCACTTCCGGCTCATCATTCGCCTGGTGGGAAGTTTGCTGGCTACGCGCATTTCGCTCAATGGATACAACCGGTAAATCAACTTCTCTTTGTTCTGCGGCACGCATCTGCTCCTCCAGCAGGTCATAGCAGGCGTAGCGTTCTTCATCCACCTCCATGGCCATGCATGGACCTATATCCACGTAGACACCGGCACTCTGGGCCTGGACATGAACGGCGAAAAGGAGCGGAAGCAGTAAGGAAAGAAGTCTACATCTGGTCATCAGAACAGCTCTGTGTGATTAACATCCCTCGTCTAGAATAAAGCAGGGGGAACAGCAACTCAACGAAAAAGAGAAAGTCTCCCCGTAATGAACTACCTACATGTCAAAGAGCAAAACTGTTCCTGATGAACTGGGTCACATTCCATTTTTCACCCGCTTCGGGTGGCCTGCCCGCATGTAATGTACGCATATCGGAACTCCCATCCTCCAGGGAATTCACGAAGTATATGCCTTCCCCACAACTCCCCTTGTGGCTAAGCTCAAGAATTGGAAATTCTGTCTCTCCGTTTTTATAATTATCGTTTAAATAAATAATGAACGTGATAATTCGTTGTCCCTGGTCTTTAATAACCTCTGTGTAATCCGGAATGGTCGGATCGATAAAGTCATAGTGCTCGGTTATTTGCTCCCCCTCACCGTAGTGAAGGACGGTAGCAGCTTCAAATTGTCGAAAATTAATGCCTGTGGCTGCCGCCATCTTCATCTGGATCATCAAGTTAACCAGATCAGTTTCCACCATATTGAAAATGGCGGCCGAGTTGGTTCGTGTATGGCTTTCAGTAACCGTTCTCTTGACGGCGTCATAGACCTGGGCTCTGGTTAATCGATCTCTGGCTTTTTCCATTAACCATAAGCAAATATCTTTATTGACGAAGCCCCTGAAAGTCCTTATCAGGGGACTATGTGATAAAGTTTTTCCTTCTGGAGCATGCATCCAGTAATCGAAATCGACAGAGGCTGCCAACCTGAACCAGTAATCCTTCTGATCATCATCATTCCTGGCCAGCTCCCTGTCCCCCGCCAGAGCCTTGAGTTGCAGCCTTGCGGGCAACCAGCTCTTCTCTGCCGACAGTCTCAGGGCATTCAGCGCATTGCGCCAGTCCTGCCTGACATACATGCCAAGTGCATAAAGTACACTGAGCAATGCCAGAGCCTCTGGACCACCACCCTCTGCCGCCTGGACTATGTATCCCACTCCCTCTTTGGGCAAGGCAGGTGTCCGGTCTCCCACTATCATCCGTTTACCCAGGCGGGTTTTGGCTTCCACGTCCCCTTTTTCTGAGGCTTTCAAAAGACTGTTGATGGCTTCCTGATGATTCCCTTCATTATCCAGGCGATCAGATTCCAGTATTTCCGGTGAAATTTCTATAGATTATTTGACTACCTGTTATATAAAAGGCTTTAGGTCAGAATAATCCAGTCCATATGGGTTTTCAATTTCCGTCCTGATTCTGGACTAGCGTCTGCTTGCGCCATAGAATCGTTAAAACACCGCATACATGCAATGGGAAAAAATTTGAGAGTTCAATTTCACCCTGTCTTCCCGGCGGCATATACCTGTTCACTCATTCTGCTTGCCGTTTTTTCCCTTCCACTGATGGCTGCGGACAGGTACGTCAATGCCGACAATCATGACTCTGAACAGATACGTCCCGTGGAACTTCCAGAACCACCACGACCTGCATCACGGTTTGGACCTGGTCCGGAAGGCTGGATAACTCTTCGCTTTACAATCAAGGCCGACGGTTCCGTCGATAACATTGATATTATTGATGTTATGCCTGCAGAATTTCCCGTGAGCGATACCATTGATACTCTCAAATCCTGGGCTTTCATGCCGGCGATACTCGACGGGTCGGCTATGGATTGGCACAACAATATTCTCGTCATCAATTTCGACCTGCCACAGATTCCCAATATATCCGGTCCACGATTCACTGCACCTTATGCAGAAGTACAGGCCCTGATCAATGGGGGCCGACTCGACCAGGCTTTACGAAAGGCTGGGGAAAACCTCAAGGAAGCCACGTACAGCCTCCATGATATTAGTCTGGCCAACATTCAGCTCAGTACCATCGAAATGCAGCGACAGGACCTGCACACTGCCCACCAGGCCATTACCTGAGCAACACTGGCCCAGGTAAACCAGCTGACTGCACAGGAGATGGATGTCGCCCTGCAATACCGCTTTAATATTGAACTGGCCCTGGGCAGATATATGGATGCCTTGACCTCCTATGAGCGTCGACTTGACCTGGAAATCCTCCCTGATGATGACCTGATGCATACCCAGGCACAGCAGATCCAGGAAGCTCTAAATAAAGCGTTTACCCTGAATGCCAAGGGAAAAATTCTGGACAGTAGCAAGGGTTGGTTTTTCATCCCCTCGCGACGGGCATTTACCATCGCCGATGTCGTTGGTGATCTTGAAAACATTGAAGTCGTGTGTAACCGCAACAGAGTGAGCCTGGAATACCAGGCAGATGTGGAATGGAGTCTGCCTGATACCTGGGGAGAATGTTCACTTACCGTGTGGGGTGCAAAAAATACGAGTTTTACGTTCTTTGAGTTTCCGGAATAGTCCTCTTGATAGCAAGAATCCCGGATGGCTGTATCCAGCGCCCTGACTGTGTTTGATGCAGATTAATTACCACACCGTTTTTTCGCTTATCATTGCCTCATGCTAAGTATGCTTGCCAATCTTCTCGGTGGACTCGGCCTGCTCCTGATCGGAATGGGCCTGATGACTGATGGTCTTAAACTTGCCGCGGGCAATAACCTCAGGGATATTCTTGCGCTCTGGACAAATTCCCGCCTGAGAGGTTTGTGCTCAGGCTTTTTGATTACCGGCATCGTCCAGTCATCCAGTGCCGTGACAGTAGCTACCATTGGTTTTGCCAACGCCGGGATGCTCAGTCTTGAGCGTACATTGTGGGTAATCTACGGCAGTAATGTCGGCACTACGATGACAGCCTGGATAGTTGCCCTCATCGGATTCAAGGTAGACATTGACGCCCTAGCCATGCCCCTTGTGGGGATAGGTGCACTCCTTAAACTATCCGGTGGCAAAAGCAACAGGGGTTCTCTTGGCATGGCGCTGGTCGGCTTCGGCCTGCTGTTCCTTGGTATTGATGGCCTGAAATCAGCTTTTGATACATTGGAAAGTGGTATCACACTGCCAACCGCAGAAAACCAGACCTTTGTGTTACTTGTTATGTACCTGGGGGCAGGATTTCTCATGACTACGGTAATGCAATCGTCAAGTGCAGCCATGGTAGTAGCCCTGAGTGCGGCGGAGAGCGGCCTGGTTCCTTTTAATGGCGCCGCGGCTGTCGTGATAGGGGCAAACCTCGGGACCACCACAACAGCCATTTTCACCATCTTTGGTGCCACGCCTACTGCCAAAAGAGTTGCCCTGGGACATGTCTGCTTTAACCTCATTACCGCCAGCGTTGCCGTGGTTCTGTTACCAGCTATGCTCTGGCTGGGCGCCTTTATTCAGGACACCCTGCAACTTTCGTCCTCACCGGCGGTTTCACTGGCGATCTTTCATTCCAGCTTCAATATATTGGGCGTTGTTTTGATGGCCCCACTTTCAGGCTGGCTGGTTAATTTCCTCCTTGGTCGTTTCCAGACCCAGGAAGAAACGGCTTCATGTCCCCGCTACCTGGACCGGAATGTGCTTTCACTGCCCTATATCGCGGTGGATGCCCTGACTCTTGAATTAAGTCGTGTCGCAACAATGAGTGTGCAGCTTTTACAGGAAAGCCTGCAAAAATCGGCTTCGGGCATAAACGAAAAAGTCGTGACTATCAAGACCCTGGCCAGGGAAACCGGCCTTTTCACCACTGAACTGAATAAGCAGGAGCTGACTCCTTTTACGTCTGAAGCGGTCCAGAACCTGATGCATGTCACCCAGGAATACATGCTGACTCTTGAGATATCCGATGAAATTGCCAGTCTGAGTTCAATCTTTCCCAAATATCGGCATGGTCCTTTCAGCGAGGAACTCCAGGCATTCATTGCTGCCGTGGATGAACACCTTGATTCTCTGACTCCCGACAACACCGGGGAAAGTATCAATAGTAAGAAACTCTATAAAAAAGTTGAGAAGGCATATGATGTCCTCAAGGATGCCATCCTGGTAAACACCTCATTCGGCCATATGGACATCAGCGACATGGATGTATTCCTCCAGTATGCCAACCAGGTCAAGCGGGGGTGTAGGCACCTGCGCAAAGGTGCCCGTCGCCTTAATGCTGTGCGTGAATCCCTGCGGCGAAACCCAGAGGGTGATGTTGAGAATTCAGCACAGAGTCCGCCCAGTGATGTCACCATTCTCCAGGAAACCGAACAGGCCCTGGAAGATGACGAGGCTGAATCACATGAAGAACGAGAGGCTTCTTTGTAACAAATGCAAAAGCGCTATGATGCCAACGCCCCCTCCGATAGAATTGTGAGTCATGTTAACCCGTTATGAACAGCTGGTTCCCCAGCTTGAAAAGCAGCTTCCTCCCGTTATCTGGATTTCCGGCGATGAAACCCTGCTGGTCCAGGAAGCCTGCGACACCATCAGGCAGATGGCAAAGGAGCAGGGATTTTCCGACCGGGAAGTTCATGATGCCGGTCTCCATTTCGACTGGACCTTACTGCTGCAAGCTTCCAGCAGCTTGTCTCTTTTTGCAGAAAGAAAACTGATTGATCTTCGTCTTCACTCTCCCAAACTGGACAATGATGGGAAGAAAGCCCTGCAGGAATTTGCAGCTGATCCCGGTGAGGATAATCTGCTGCTCATTACCAGTTCAAGAATCGAGAAACCCACCCTCTCAACCAAATGGTTCAAGGCCATTGAGTCAAAAGGTATGGTTGTTCAGGTGTGGCCCGTCAGTGCCCAGCAATTACCAAACTGGGTTGGCCAGCGCATGCAGCGGGCGGGACTGAAAGCTGACAGGGACAGTATCGACATTATTTGTCAGCGTGTGGAAGGTAATTTACTCGCTGCTGCACAGGAAATAGACAAGCTTTCAATCCTCACAGGCGATAAACCGCTGACACCGGAAATTGTCGCACGGGCTGTTGCTGACAATTCCCGGTTTAACGTATTCGCCCTTACTGATACCAGCATGAGCGGTAACCCCGGCCAGGCGCTGAATATTCTGAATCATCTGCGTGCTGAAGGAGATGACCCCTTGAAAGTCCTGTTCTTCATCACGCGTGAAATCAGGACACTGTTACGTATGCAGGGAAGAATCAGCATGGGTGAGAACATGAATGGTGTGATGCAGTCGGAGCGCATCTGGCAAAACAGGATGCCCATCGTGGGCAATGCCCTGAGACGACATACCATCGACAGTCTTGAGTCTCTGCTGCTGAAAGCAAAAAAAGTTGACCAGTCAGTGAAAGGGATTGATGATGCTAAACCCTGGGATGAACTAGCCTCCATGGTCATGGCCCTGTCGGGAACACCGACACCGCTGACACCTCCCTCTTCTGCTGCCTGATAATCAAGGCAAACTCTTGCAAGAAAGCTTTTTCCCTGGCAAAAACATTTTCAGAAAATGCGGCTGGGTTGCTGATTCTGCTGGGATTGGTACAGCGGGTACAGGGGCGCGCTACAAAAGAGCCTGTTTATCAGCATGATAGGAAGACCGCACCATAGGCCCGCTTGCTACATGCCTGAAACCCATATCTTCCCCTATTCTTGCAAATTCATCGAATTCATCCGGATGCAGAAATCGCTCAACAGGTAAATGGTCCCTGGATGGCTGCAAATACTGCCCGATCGTGACCATGTCTATATTATGGGCATACATATCTTCCATAACCTGAATGACTTCTTCGCGGGTTTCTCCAATACCGACCATGATGCCCGATTTCGTTAATACTTCCGGAGCCATCTCCTTGTATTTTTTCAGCAAATCCAGTGACCACTGGTAATCAGAACCCGGACGTGCCTGACGATATAATCTGGGTATGGTTTCCAGGTTGTGATTAAACACATCTGGCCTTGTCCTGGTAAGAATATCGATAGCAACATCCCCGCGACCACGAAAGTCGGGCACCAGCACTTCGACCTTGATGCCCGGATTAAGGCGTCGGGTTTCTGCAATACAGCGGGCAAAATGATCCGCACCACCATCCCTGAGATCATCCCGATCGACCGAGGTGACCACAACATAGTTCAGGCCCATTTCCGCAATGGCTTCTGCCAGCTCAATTGGCTCATTCTCATTCAGGGGATTCGGACGTCCATGGGCAACATCACAAAAAGGACAGCGACGGGTGCAGATTTCACCCATGATCATAAAGGTGGCCGTACCCCCACTGAAACATTCGCCAAGGTTGGGACAGGAGGCTTCCTCACATACTGAAGCTAGTTTATGCTTTCGCAGTGTTGCCCGGATTTTCTCTACCTTCTCGCTATTGCCAAGGGTTACCCTTATCCAGTCAGGTTTTCGGGGCATTTCTGTTGTAGGTATGATTTTAACGGGTATCCTGGCGACCTTATCGGCGCCCCGGAGCTTTTCACCCTGTATCACTAGTCTTGGTTTTTGTGTCTCTGGCATAGCTGTATTCAACCTTGGTTATTTGGTAATTGTACCAGACTAGCCGCCAGTATTTCGGCAAGCCTTGCCTGGATATCCGACAGTGACAGATGCGATGGCACGCATTCAAAATCCCGCATCTGGGTTACCTCCATACCCTCATAACCACAGGGGTTGATATCACTGAAAGGACCCAGATCCATATCCACATTCAGGCTTAGTCCGTGATAGGAACAGCCATTCCTGATTCTCAGGCCGAGAGCCGCAATTTTACGGGATTGAACATATACTCCGGGTGCATCCCTTCTGCCGTCAGCTTTAATACCATATTCATCCAGCAAGGTAATCAGACAATTTTCAATCATGATGACGAGATCCCTGATACCCAGCTTCCTTCGCCTGACATCCAGTAACAGGTAGGCAATGATTTGGCCAGGGCCATGATAGGTAACCTGTCCTCCCCTGTCAGTATTGACCACCGGTACATCATGGGCATTTAGAATATGCTCGGGCTTGCCGGCCTGTCCAAGGGTGAATACGGGGGGATGCTGCAGAAACCAGATTTCATCGCACTGATCCGGTTGACGTTCCAGGGTAAACGTTTTCATCGCCTCCCAGGTTTCAAGGTAATCAACTATACCTAGATACCTGAATTCAAGCTTTTGCAGGGGAGATTTCACATGGGTGTCCCTGTTGATACCAGGTCAAAGCACCATGGCAACGCGACCGCTGGCTTTCAGATCGCTGAATATGCTTTCAAGCTGATCGACACTCTGGGCATTGATAATTACATTGACAGCAAGGTACTTGCCGTGGCGACTCGCCCTGAAATCTATATCCTCATCCAGAAGGTCCGGAGCATGCAGGCGGATGATTTTTACAATTTCAGTGCTGTAATCATCCACATCCTCCCCCATAACCTTGATGGGATATCGACAGGGGAACTCAATGCGCGGAGCTTCCTCTTGTTCAGTTTTCTCAATCATATTCGGATCAGGCAAACAGGCTCAGGAAAAACAGGTGCAGGAAGTCCATCAAACGTTTAATGAAGCTACCGCGCTCTACAGTCTCCATGGCAACCACTGGACCATCATAGAACACCTGATCACCCAGTTTTACAGAGACATTGCCCAGTACCTGTCCTGCTTCCAATGGGGCCTTGAGCGTCTCGTCAATAACCAGATCTGTTTCCAGGTTTTCTTCCTGTCCCCTCGGGATAGTGACATAAATTTCATCCCTGATACCGATATCCACTGCATTGGTTTTTCCTGACCAGACCCGGTCCGTGGACAGCACCTGGTTGTTTTCAAACAGCTGGTGGGTTTTATAAAAACGGAATCCATAGGTCAGCAGCTTTTGTGATTCTATGGCACGGGCATCTGTACTGTCAGTTCCCATCACGACAGCAATCAGGCGCATGTCATCACGAGTGGCAGAGGCAACCAGGCAATATCCAGCCTCTTCTGTATGGCCTGTCTTGATACCGTCTACATTGCGGTCCCTGAACAGAAGGCTGTTGCGATTGGGCTGGCGAATATTGTTGTAGGTAAATTCACGCTCAGAATACATGGCGTAATGATCTGGGAAATTCTCGATAAGTGCTCGGGACAGCAAAGCCAGGTCCCTGGCACTCATCGTATGCTGGTCCATGGGTAATCCTGAAGCATTGAGAAAATAGCTGTTATCAAGCCCCAGAATTTCCGCATGCTGGTTCATCATATCGGCAAAGGCTTCTTCACTTCCGGCGATATGCTCGGCAATGGCGACACTGGCATCATTACCGGACTGGATAATCATGCCCCTGAGCAAGTCTTCCAGTCGAACCTGTGTACCTTCCTGGATAAACATCTTGGAGCCTTCCATCTGCCAGGCACGAACACTGACATGTACCATGTCATCAAGTGTCACATTACCCTGTGCTACCTCATTGGCTGCCACATAGGACGTCATGATTTTAGTCAGGCTTGCCGGCGGGAGGGGTATATCGGCATTCTCTTCGACAAGAATTTCACCTGTCTTGGCATCCATGAGGATGAAACTGGATGCAGCTATCTGCGGAGGCCTCGGGATAATATTCTGGGCTGATACCTCTCCGGCAACCATGGTCATCAGAAATCCTGCCACGAGGATCTGGCGGAAAACTGATGTAGAAACAGCAATGGAAGCTGAAACTTGTGTTGAAACTTTTGTGGCTGTTTTAAACAGAAGGATCTTTAAAGTTTTAGTGAACACCAATGTAATAAATAATTTGGTAATCAAAGTTGTAGTATAAAAAAATGACTTTTTGATCGGCATTATTTTCCCCGTTATAAATTGATCAGGTTCAGGTTGGGCCTGTTTTCCGGTTGTGTTATTGCCTGACACGGAAAGGCGTTCCAAACCCCGCTTCTACAAGAATTCTGATGAGCACCTGGATATCCATTGTCTCATTTACCGGACCAAGACGCACTCGGTGGAGCAGGTTTCCGGTGTTTGCATCCAGTTCACTTCGAATGAACGCCGGCAGTGGTGAATATTCCTGAAGCTTTGCCAGCAATTGCTTTGCACTAATCTCGTTACTGAAGGCTCCAACCTGCAAAAACTCCTGCCCGGTATCCCCCTCAATACGCTGCCGCTCTTCCATAACCTCTTCCTGGATCGAGCCGGCTGTATTCGTATTCGTCAACTGAACCTGCTGATTTGCTGGCAAAGTAGTTCCCCCACTGGGCACAATGGCTCTGACATTAACCCTAGCTGTGCCTATATCGGCATAATCAAGCATGGCGGCTGCCGCATAGGATAAATCCACGATCCTGCCTTCATGAAATGGCCCACGGTCATTAATTCTGACAATAACACTCTTGCCATTATCCAGATTGGTCACTTCAGCAAAACTGGGGATTGGCAGTGTTTTGTGTGCCGCTGACAGGGCAAACATATCGTAAATTTCTCCATTGGATGTCAGGTGTCCATGAAATTTCCTGCCGTACCAGGAAGCCATTCCTGATTCCTCATAGCCCACTTCAGTAGGCATCACAGTATAGGTCTTGCCATTCACCGTATATGGACTCTTATTACCGGCAATAGTTCTTTCAACCGGTTCCGGAACTACGGGTTTGACTGTAGTGAGGTCAATTGGTTCAAGCTCTGGACTATCATTCGCCATCGAATAACGGCCAGAACCTGTTTTTTGCGGGGAAGTGGGACTTACACAGGCTGTCAGAAAAACAGCCACCAAAAGAAATACCAGTGATCTGGTCAGATGAGACCAAGACACCACGTAGCTCCTACCCTCCAGATTAAGTCTCGGAAAAAGTTATTATACCTATGAAATCAACGATTTGTTATGGGTATGTATGGACATGAGAATGCCGAATCCTGTCATCAGGGTCAGGATAGACGTCCCGCCCAAGCTTACCATGGGCAATGGTACCCCGACTACGGGCAGTATGCCGCTGACCATACCAATATTCACAAAGACATAGACAAAGAACGTAAGAATAATACTTCCGGCAAGCAACCTGCCAAAGGTATCCTGGGCCATCGCTGCGATATATAACCCCCTGCCAATGATCACCATATACAGGATCAACAGAAAAATGAGCCCCACCAAACCGAATTCTTCAGCCAGCACAGCCACAATGAAATCTGTCTGTCCCTCTGGCAAAAAGTCCAAACGCGACTGGACACCATTGAGCCACCCCTTGCCATACACACCACCCGATCCAATAGCCGTCTGGGACTGAATGATATTCCACCCGGCACCCAATGGATCATTTTGGGGATTCAGCAGGGTCTTCACCCGCTGCTTCTGGTAATCAGACATGTAGAAAATCCAGAGCGCTGGTGTCGAGAGTATGCCAAGGCCAACGATGGAGAAAACCAGTTTCCAGCGAATACCTGCCAATAGCAGAACAAAAATACCGGATACAGCGATCAACAGAGCCGTACCCAGATCAGGCTGGATGGCAATCAGTGCTGCGGGCAACATGATGAGAATAAACGACCAGAAAATATGCTTGAACCGCGGAGGCAGATCCCGTCGGGAAAAATAGGCAGCAATAGTCATTGGCAGGGCTACCTTCATGACTTCCGATGGCTGAAAGCGAGGCAATAAAGGTAGATCAAGCCAGCGTTGTGCACCACCACTGGTACTGCCCATAAAAATAACGGCAACCAGAAGTCCCACACCTCCCGCGTACATCCAGAGCGACCAGCGCCGGAGCACACGCATTTCCACCTGGGCAATCCCCATCATTACAATAAAAGATACAGCAATAAAGGAGACCTGGCGCCGCATGGAAGCCATGTTACCATCAGTCGCGCTGTAGAGGACCATCAGGCCGAAACCAAGAAGTATCAGCAGGGCAACCAGCAGGGGAAAATCAATATGCAGTATATCCCAGAGACTTTTACGCTGCCCCAGGGCATTGTTGCCCAGGCCGAACTGCCTGACAAAATCCTGGCTGCTCACGTTGAAAAATCTCTGCAGCGATCAATCATTGATTGTGGATAGCCCGGCGAGAGGAGTTGATTCGATGGATTGGGCTGCCAATATATCCAGGCTACCGGACTCCGTGGATTGACCAGTCTCGTCATCCGAACCGGTCTCTTCTTCACTGGAAATCTCGGGGAGCCTGAATTCAGGTTTCAGTTCACCATTGTCAAGCAAATAGGCGTCCAGCACTTTACGAGCAATAGGCCCGGCTACGGAGCTACCCCCCTCACCATGCTCCACAAAGACACCAACCGCTATCTGGGGATTCTCCACCGGCGCAAATGAGATAAACAAGGCATGATCGCGATACTTTTCAGGTACTTCCGCATCATTGTCAAAATCTTCAGGCATTCCGACAACCTGTGCTGTTCCTGATTTACCGGCCATCCGATAAGCCAGCGGATCATTCATGGCGATATAGGGATAGGCAGTACCGGTTTCCCGATAACCGCCAGCGCCCTTATGGACAACCATTGCCATGGATTCATGAATGAAATTCCAGTCATCCGGATTTTCAAGCTCAATATCCGGCAGGGATCTGTTGGGCTCTACTGGCTGTCCGGTCAGGCCAATCTGTCTGAGCATGGAAGGCTTTACCCATTTCCCCTTGTTGGCCAGCACCATCGCTGCCGTTGCCAGTTGCATTGGTGTCGCCTCGGTATAGCCCTGCCCGATGGAAGAATTCAGGGAATCACCCGGATACCAGGGCTGCCCCAGCGTCTCTCTTTTCCACTGCCGGGAAGGCAACGTCCCGCTGCTTGCCCTCGCCACATCGACGGTGGTGTTACGACCGAACCCGAAACGGAAAAGAAATTCATGCATGCGGTCTATCCCCATGTCCGTGGCCAGGTCATAGAAATAGATATCACAGGACTGGAAAATGGCTTTTTGCAGATCAACCTGGTTATGGCCGCTTTTATTCACCCACCAGGTCCAGTCATGGTAGACATGGCCTGCATTGCTGAGCTTGAAATAGCCGGGATCACTGACCGTCTGTTCCCGTGTACGTAGTTTATAATCCAGGGCCGCCAGGCCCAGAAAAGGCTTGATCGTCGAACCCGGAGCATACTTCGCCAGCGCCCTGTTAAACATCGGGGTGTCCACAGGGTCATTGAGTTTTGCATATTCCTGTCGACTTATTCCCTGGACAAACAGATTGGAGTCAAAGGCAGGTTTGCTGACCATAGCTAGAATACCGCCATCGTTTGCATCCAGAGCTACAATGGCACCTCGGTAATCCCCGAGTGCCTCGACCGCGGCTTTTTGAAGATTGATATCCAGGTTAAGAACAAGATCATGACCGGGAACAGGATCTGTCCGGTCAAGCACTTTCATTAATTGGCCACGGGCATTCTTCTCGACGGTTTCATAACCTACCTGACCATGAAGCACTTCCTCGTAATATTTCTCCACACCTTCCTTGCCGATTTGATGGGTTCCACTGTAGTTCACCGGATCCACTTTCTGTAATTCATCTTCCGTGATACTGCCAAGGTAACCAACAGCATGGGCTATGGCTTCTCCATCCGGGTAATGGCGTACCAATTCAGCTTCAACACTCACACCGGGCAAGCGAAACTGGTTTACCGAGATACGGGCGATTTCCTCCTCACTGAGATTGTAGCGAACTGGAACCGCAGCATAGGGTACATGGCGGTTTCTCAATCGGGTTCGAAATTTATCCTCATCCTCTACTGAAAAATCTATGACTTCACGAATGATTTCAATCGACCGGTCTATATCTCCAGCATGCTCTTTGATAAGTGAAAGGGTAAAACTGGGGATATTCTCTGCCAGCAGAACGCCATTACGATCATAGATCAGACCACGGGTTGGCATTACAGGCTGGACGTGTATGCGGTAGCTGTCAGATTTAGTTGAGTAGTATTCGTGCTGGTTGACCTGAAGATAAAACAGGCGAGCGAAGAGAAGCAGTATGAGAAGAAAAGCAATTACTCCACCGACAATGAGTCTGGACAGTACAATCTGCCGCTCCTGATGTCGATCTTGTAAGGTGATCTTTTCAGCCATAGTTGATATCAGCGGATATCACTCGAACCACAATTAATGAAAATTCTCGAAATAAATTTAACGATAAATTTAAAGTTAGTGTCGATGGTAATGAAAAATCAGATACCAGTATAACTTGGACAAGATAAATGCCACATCAGTTCCTCGAGTTTTCAATATAACCTCAAAACTGACCCGAAATCATTCCCTGTGATATGGATGCCCTGCCAGAACACTCCAGATCCGGTATACCTGCTCCGCCACCACAATTCTAACAACAGTGTGCGGTAATGTTAATGCTGATAAAGACCATATTTCATCGGCCTTTTCCAGGCATTCCGGTGATAGGCCATCCGGCCCGCCCACCAGTAGTGCAAGACTGCTTCGGCCATCATCCATGATTCGCCTGAGTTTACCAGCCATGGCTTCCGTAGATAAGGCCTTGCCCTGGACATCAAGCGCAATTACATAACTGTTTGCAGGAACAGCATTGAGAATGGATTTACCTTCATTATCTCTAATTCTGTCCAGGTCATTGTTGGCTTTTCCGCGTCGACCAAGGGGAATTTCTTTAATGACCAGTTCAAAATTTCTGGGCAGGCGTTTCTGGTATTCCACGACCCCGCTTTCAACCCACGCGGGCATTTTATTACCAACACCAATCACATGAACTTTCATCAAGCAAATCCTGTACAGCCATACCGGCCTTTAAGAATTCTTCGTCCCCGGCGTCATGCCCCACAAAGATTCCAGGTCATACAATTTTCTGGTTTCCTCAAGCATTACATGGACGATTACATCTCCCAGATCTATAAGCACCCACTCGGACTGCGACTGTCCCTCAGTGCCAAAAACTGAACCTCCAGCTTCCTTGATCTTTATGACTACTTCATTGGCCATAGACTTTACATGCCTGGAAGATGTGCCTGTCACTACGATCATATAGTCAGCAATCGTGGTAATACCTGATACTTCAAGACAGCTGATATCCTTGCCTTTCATATCATCCAGGGCATCAACTGCGATTTGCTTGATTTTTTCAGCGTCCAAATTTTTCCTCCCGGAAATACAGATTATTCGCTTTGATATAAAGCATTACATTCTCCGGCAACAGGGGATTCACTGACCCACCTGATAACAATTTCTCTCTTACATCCGAAGAAGAGATATCGTTCATTGCCAACTGTACCTCGAGGATTTTTCCCCGCGTGTACTTTTTCATTCCATTGATATCACTTACAAGCCTGGACTCATATTCCCCTTGCAACTTTGGATCGAGAGATTGTTGATATCCAGGCCTCGCAGCAATAACAATATGAGCCAGCTCAAGTATGCCTTCCCATTTATACCAGGTATGAAAGTCATTGAAGGCATCCTGGCCCAAAATGTAAAACAGCCTCTTCCCGGGCATGTCATTTGTGTACTGCTCGAGCGTGTTATAGGTGTAGGACGGAGCTTCACTCAGACACTCCCTTGGATCTACCTGTAAACAGGCATCCTCCCCGGTCGCCAGTTCCAGCATGGCAATTCGGTGCTCATTATTAGCAAACTTACCTTCCCTGTGTACCGGATTGCCACAGGGAAGGAGAAATAGATCGGATAGTTCTAGGGAAGATAAAGCCGTTCTGGCAATTTCCAGATGTCCGTTGTGGACGGGATCAAACATTCCGCCCATCAGGCCTACATCATTCACAGGATCTGTTACCTAGCCCACTTATTTGCGGATATGACCATCCCCAAGCACGACATACTTCTGGGAGGTCAGTCCCTCAAGACCAACAGGTCCCCGGGCATGAATCTTGTCTGTGGAAATGCCGATTTCAGCCCCCAGGCCATATTCAAAACCGTCAGCAAATCGCGTACTGGCATTGATCATGACAGAACTTGAGTCCACTTCCCGGAGGAAACGACGTCCTCGGGAATAATCCTCTGTCACGATAGTATCCGTATGCTGGGAGCTGTAGGTATTTATGTGGTCAATAGCTTCATCAAGCCCCTTGACCACGCGTATGGACAAAATGGCGCCCAGGTATTCGGTATTCCAGTCTTCCTCTGTCGCCGGCACCGCGTCGGAAAGGATTTCACAGGTCCGGGGACAACCACGCAGTTCCACATCGAACTCGTTGTAGACCTGCTCAAGTTGGGGCAGGACAGTGTCTGCCATTGATTCAGCCACCAGCAGTGATTCCATGGCATTACACACACCATAACGGTGGGTCTTGGCATTCAGGGCAATATTCACAGCCTTTGTCACATCAGCACCATCATCAATATACACATGACAGATACCATCAAGATGCTTGATTACTGCCACACGGGCATCCCGACTGATACGTTCAATCAGCCCCTTTCCTCCCCGGGGAACAATAACATCAACATATTCAGGCATGGTGATGAGCTCACCAACAGCAGCCCTGTCGGTTGTACCAACCACCTGCACTGCCGTGGCAGGTAAACCCGCTGTTTCCAGCCCTAACCTGATGCAACGGGCGATAGCCTGATTTGAATGAATGGCTTCAGACCCACCACGCAGGATCGTGGCATTTCCCGATTTCAGGCACAAACTGGCCGCTTCAACAGTTACATTTGGACGGGACTCATAAATAATGCCGATTACTCCTAGGGGGACTCGCATTCGCCCTACCTGGATACCACTTGGCATATAGCGCATATCGGTGATTTCACCGATGGGGTCCGCCAGTGTCGCCACTTGCCGTAGCCCTTCAATCATCGTGTCAATACGTGCGGGGGTCAGCTCAAGCCTGTCGAGCATTGCTGCTTCAAGACCTTTTTTCCTGCCGGCATCCAGATCACGGGCGTTGGCCTCGGCAAGTGTCTGTCGGCTGTCCTCGATGGCCTCCATTGAGGACAGTAAGGCCCTGTTCTTGTCCGCTGTATCTGCCGCCGCCATGATGCGCGAGGCTGCACGGGCCTGCTGCCCAAGCTCCTGCATCTGGTGTTTGATAATATTTTCCGCTTCAGTCATTGCCTTTCCGTGATTCCTGCCGGTTTTACAAAACGGTCCATTATACCGCAGTTCGGAATTTACGGCATTGTCTCCCTGATCTTGTGCAGTAGTGTCCTGTCTCCCTGAATCAGGCGCAACTTTTCGTCCCGTCGCAATTTCTTGATCCTGGCTTCCAGACGGGACGCTTCACTTCTATCAGTCACCGCCAGCTGGTATACCAACTTGAGGGGCCCTTTCCCCCTGAGACTCTTGGCCCCTGTCGGACTCCCCCGATGCTCCTCCAGACGACGTTCAAGCTCGGTTGTGATGCCGGTATACAGGAAGCCGGCCCCGGTTTCGAGAATGTAGACATACCAGCTGGCTGTCACGGGCAGTCCCTCCCACATACACGTGAATTTATGGGCTCCAGGAGCTTTTTGACTGGCATTTTTCGTCATTTCCCTGTATAAATTCGCCCCTAAATTTTGTGGGCAAAACTAATTTCTGCGCCCCAAGGGTAACCCTTCCAATGTACAAGATTCAGACCTTTAACCAGATCTCTGAGAAGGGGCTGGTTCGCTTTACCAAGCAAGATTATCAGGTTTCTCCGGAAGAGGAGAATGCCGATGCCATACTGGTTCGCAGCCAAAAATTGTCGATGGATAACATCAACGGCAATCTCAAGGCCGTTGCCCGGGCCGGCGCGGGGACCAACAACATTCCTGTTGAGGCTTACACCCAGGAAGGTATTGTGGTGTTCAATACACCCGGCGCCAACGCCAATGCCGTGAAAGAGCTTGTCCTTTGCAGCCTGCTGCTATCCTCCCGGGGCATACTCCCGGGGACCAACTGGGTTAATGAACAATCCTCTGACCTGGATGCGTCAGCCCTGTCCAAACTCGTGGAAGCTGAGAAAAAGAAATTCAAGGGTACCGAACTCAAAGGTAAAACCCTGGGCGTAGTGGGACTAGGCGCAATCGGCGCCATGGTCGCAGACGCCGCTCTCCAGCTGGGCATGAAAGTGCTGGGTTATGACCCGGCCATATCCGTTGATGCAGCCTGGCGACTGGCCCACCAGATAGAAAAACAGGAGAACCTGACCTCCCTGATTTCCCGGTCAGACTTTGTAACACTGCATCTTCCTGTTCTGGAAAGCACCAGGAATCTGATCGATCGCAAAGTCATCAACTATTTCAAATCCGGGGCAGTCTTGCTGAACTTTTCCCGCGACGCCATTGTCGATGAGGAAGCCCTTACTGATGCTCTGGGTAATGGCCGTTTGTCGAGATACATCACAGACTTCCCCACGCCAGGCTTGTTGGATAATGACAAGGCTATCCTAATGCCTCACATCGGGGCCAGCACCGAGGAAGCTGAGGAAAACTGTGCCATTATGGCTGTTGATCAGTTACGCGATTTTCTTGAAAACGGAAACATTCGCAACGCTGTGAACTTTCCTACCCTGACGCTGGAGAAATCCTCCGGATACCGGATTGCGATTATTAATGAAAATGTACCGAAAATGCTGGGACAAATTCTCTCCATCCTGGCGGACAAGGACATCAACATTATCGACATGCTCAACAAAAGTCGCGATAGCATAGCCTACAACCTGATTGATATTGAGTCAGAACCCGACAACGAGACTCTCGAAGACATCAGGGCCATCGAACATGTCATCAAGGCATGGGTGATCTGATCGCTTATCGCGCTTTTTTCGTAAGGACTACACAATGACTAATCAGGTATACAATTTTGGTGCCGGTCCGGCCATGCTGCCCATACCGGTAATGCAGCGCATCCAGGAAGAATTTCTGGATTATCGTGGCATGGGTGTTTCAGTAATTGAAATCAGCCACCGGTCCAGGGAATTTGATGAAGTGATCAATCGCTGTGACGAGCTGATTCGCGAGATTGCTTCTCTGCCTGACAATTACAAGATTCTGTATACCCATGGTGGTGCGCGAATGCAGTTCTCCGCGGTTCCCATGAACCTGCTGCCCCTGAAACCGGCTGGCAAGGCGGTTTACAGCGAAACCGGCAATTTCTCCAAACAGGCCAATGTAGAAGCCGCACGCTATGGCGATATTCTTGTGGCCAGTAGCGGTGAAGCCAGCAATTATGATCGGCTTCCGCCACTGACCCGTGACATGGTGCCTGATGATGCTTCCTATGCGTACATAACCAGCAACAACACGATCTATGGCACCCAGTACAAGTCATACCCTGACCTGGGAGATATTCCTCTCGTGGTCGATGCCACCTCGGACATGCTGTCCAGACCGGTAGATTTTTCAAAGCTCGGTGTGATGTTCGCCAGCCTGCAGAAAAACCTTGGTCCGGCCGGTACCGCTCTTGTAATCGTGCGTGAAGATCTCATCGGTCACGCCATGAAGGAAACACCTTCCCTTCTGGATTATGCCGTGTATGAAAGCTCACATTCACTTTCCAATACAAATAACACCTTTGCAATTTATGCCATGTGCCTGGTAATGGAATGGTTGAAGGAGCAAGGTGGTGTTGAAGCCATGGCCAGAGTCAATGCCGACAAGGCAAATCTGTTATACGACATTATCGACAATAGTGACTTCTATTCGGGAACAGCCTACAGGGATGATCGTTCACACATGAACGTTACTTTCACACTGCCCAATGATGATATGTCTCAACAGTTTCTGGCCCAGGCCCTGGAGAACGGTCTGTATGCGCTTAAGGGGCATCGCAAGGTGGGTGGAATTCGTGCGTCCATTTATAACGCCATGCCAATGGAAGGCTGTCAGGTACTGGCAGACTTCATGAAAGAGTTTGCCCGAACCAACGGTTGAACCGACTTTACAGGCGTTCCTGCAGCAACGCGATATTGTGCTGGATAGTCTCTCGTACTCTGGCGTTTTCCTCATCCACCATGGATAGTGCAGCCTGGTAATCAGCCATCGCCTCCCTGAAGCGGCCTCCGACAAACTTCGCGGTTCCCCTGTTGTTGACCGCTGACCATTTTGACGGGTCAAATGCCATGGCCGTCGAGCAGGCCTGAATGGCCTCATCGACACGCTGGTGACTGGTCAGGACAGTACAGTAGGCATTCCAGGCATAGTACTTGCGCTGCTTTTCCTGGGGCAAGGCGATCCGCTCTACTTCAGCAATATAATCCCGGGCAGCGCCAAGAGCCTCGTCTTTTCTGCCATCAACCAGTAATTTCCGGATTCTTCCGACTTCATCAGGTTCAGTCAATTGAAGCACTTCTAATGGAATCGACTTCGTATTGAGGTTCGTGCCGGTGCGGGCCGGCTGGGCATTGAGTGATGTGCTGGCAACAAGAGCCAGAATGACAGCCAGCATGGTTGGTAGAAAAATATGGAATGAATGAAGTCTCATCAACTCACCTTGGGCGTAGTATTTTCGACAGGATTGCCATGACAGCCGGGGTACCAAACTAACAGAGCCTGTCGGGGTATAATCCCATGGCCCGAGCCGGTTCAAATCGACCTTAGGGCACAATTCACAGAATTATCGCGATAGAAGACAGTACCCAGTCAGATTTTCTTTCAGATCAGAAGCGAAAAGTTTTGGTGTACTTGAGAACTATTTCCGCATTATTGGAATTCAGCCCTGCAAAGACGCCCTCAGAATCGAAGTTGTAATTAACGACAAGGTACAGATCCTCACCAGCCTGGGGATTCCATCGCAGTCGGCTGTTGATTCCTACCACATCGGAGAAATTGTCATACTGGATCAGGTTGATCCAGGACAGTTTTGAGTTGAACGCATAATTGGCATTTGCCGACACCAGTCGCACATCAAACTCACCACCCTGGACAGGAAGCTCAATATCCTGGTGGTTGTAATTGAAGCCCAGGTTAATGTGCTCATTGGGCTGCCAGTCGAATCCGGCATTTATCTGCATTCTTTCACCATTGAAATAATCTCCGATGGAGAAATTTACACTGGGTGAAAACTCCAGCTGATTGGAGAGACTTGCCTCCATATTAAAACCACTGAAAGTATAGTCTCCGGCAGGAATAATGACCCCCGGACGAATGGAAAAGTCCTGGCGCAGGCCTTCCCGGTTACGAAACCCGCCAAAACCCACCCGATCACCACGATGGGTGTTGAAGTTCATCATTCGCCAGAACCAGTTTTCACTCTGCATTTCTCCGGTATCAAGGAAGCGGGTATGGTTGAAACGCATGAAGGAAAAGATATTTCGCAGGGTTTTATGGCCGCGCAGGAAATATCGTCCTACACCTCCAATATTAAAGCTTTCCACACCGGTATTGTTGGCAAAGCCCAGGGCTGGATTGAAGTCTTCACCAAAGTACTCGTAATTGACGAAACCGGCTATACCACTGTTCTGGGTATCCAGGTTGGCCTGAATTCCGTAGGCTTTATCATCGCCATTTAATCCACTGGTGTCAGATTGCTGGTACCAGGTATTACTGCGCAGAGTATGGGTATCGGAGAAGTGGGTGTTCTGGTAACGAAAATCCATACCAACAACAGTATTATCGATGCCCCTGCTGGGATCACCATGAGTCACGATGGCCCCAACACTGGATTCGGAAAGCACATTGGCAGCCGCCCTGGCTACAAAGACATTCTGGCCGTCCAGCCCCGCTGTTTCACCCTGACTTACGGCCAAGCCACCGACATTCCAGCGCCCCAGGCGACCAGTCAGTTTCACGCCGGCATCAATATCAACCGGATTTCCAGTCCTGCTCAGGCCAATACGACGTGAATAAAACGGAATACCATTCTGGTTCAGGCCTCCAAAACTGAAAATATCCAGATCCTGAAGGAAGAAGTCACGTTTTTCAGGAAAAAACAGGGAGAATCGGCTCAGGTTGACCTGTCGGTTGTCCACTTCAGTTGCTGAGAAATCCGTATTGAATGTCACTGCACCGGTCAGGTTGGGAGTGATTTTATAGAACACATTGAGCGATGGATCAAAGCGCTGACCAGTTACACCCCCGGCCTGGTAATCTTTCGAACCAGCCATGGTCATGGAGGGAATAATGTCCAGGCCCTTTCCCTGTCTAATATCACGAATGCCGTAAATCAGGCCGGTTGTCGTCGGATTGATGCTCCTGTTGAAAGATGACCAGGCCAACTCCTCACGCTTACGCGCAACTGTGCGGGCAATGGTAAAACCCCATTCCTCAGATTCCGGGTCAAAGTTCAGTGTATTGAAAGGAATAGCAACTTCTGCAACCCACCCATCGTCAGTGATACGGGATTCCACCTGCCAGATACCTGTCCAGTCACGGTTCAGGTCATTGGGATTTTCGTAGACGCCTTCACGACGAATGCCATTGGGATTGACCTGGAAATGATACCCTGTACGTCCGTTGTTGAAGGTATCAAGAATAAACTCAAAGGCATCGTCACTGCCCAGTCCACCACCCTGTACCAGTTGCCTGGCAATGATTCGGTCCGCTTCACTATCGAAGAGCCTTGCGCCGACAAAGAAAAAGCGGTCATTGTACGTGATATAGAAGATGGACTCTTCAGACGGGTCTCCGTGATCTACGGGCTGGAACTGATGTAAATCTGCAATAACCGTAGCCGATTGCCAGACTTCGTCTTCAAGATTTCCGTCTATGACCGGAGCACTGTTGGTGCGTGCAATCTGGATTCGTTTCCGGGTTGCCTGAATATCCAGATTTCCCCTGAATTCATCATCCCTGCTGGAAACAAATTCACTTTCCGGAAGCTGGGCCATTGCACCGCTGCAAAGGCAAAAAGCCATAATTATCGGAACGACGGACAGTAAGTGACGAGTCATTAAAAAGAGGATGCTTTACCGGCGGAAATTTTGGTCGCGAGTATAAAGGGGCTGACGCTTATGTAAAGGTGTTACCTCTATTTAAGGTCAGATTTCTTTATAGATTCACAATATTTCTTCTGTTTCGGGTATGACGCACAATAGGGGAGCGTACTGCACAATTGTGTAGCGTCTGCGCCGACTTTTACAGCCCCTTGCGTATGACTAGAAAGAAGAGCCAGGTTGTTGCAGAAAAGCCAGTTCTTCCGGTGTCGAGACTCTGCCAAGAAGAGCATTGCGATGCGGATAGCGACCGAATCGGTCAATAATTTCCTTGTGTCGTTTCTCAAAATCCAGATTAAACTCAAGCCCTGGCCTTGAGAACAGTTCCAGAGCCTGTTCATGGATTAAACTCGACTCACTGTGCATGAAAGGTATAATCAGAAAAGCCTGTCGGGCAGGCTCGAGTGCATCAAGGACACCCATACTGACTGCTTCCTGGGACAAGGCGAGAGCCAGGCTGTCCTGGGCGAATGCTTCAGCACTTTCCCGTAAAAGGTTTCGGGAAAACTGGTCGAGGACAATGATCTCTGCTAACCGACCCAGGAATGTCTGCCGCCACGAGGCCAGTTCACAGGCTGCAGCGGACAGGAAAACCTCCAGAAACCGGTCCCTGATCATTGCATCAAAATCAGGGTCTTTCCTGAACCAGGACTCCTTGCTTATTTCGTCGAACCAGAATGACAGTATCGTGTCAGGAGAGAAGTTCGCCGTTGTCATGAGACCACTCAGGAACTGTGGTGCTCGTAGAGCCATTCCAGCAGATCATTCCACATACTGATGATTTGCTCATCTGACGGCATTATGCCAGCGGAAGGAAGTTCCATAGTGACCACCGGGATACCCAGATTGATCCCGGCATAATTCCCCAGTGATCCCGGATAGACGCCAAGCAGGTGCAGGTGAAGCTCACCTATTTGCTCAGGAGGTTCCGGGGGGCCGTCATAATCCAGTAAATGGTATGGGGCATGGACTGACACAATCACATCAGGCTTGTACGATTGAATCTGGTTGACTACCCATTGCACTTCCGGCTCACTGGCGGGCTCTTCCCCCGGAAAGCGTCGGGGATTGCGATGAGTAATGTTCTCCCAGTAATCCTCTGCCAGATCAACCCAGTCCCTGGAGGAAAAGTTACGGTTCAGATCAACAGCATTGGCGTTTTGCCTGACTGCCTGGCCTTCCAGCAAACCATCAGGATTGACGGTTGGGACAAAGCGCCAGCGAAAATCCTTGTTGTCACTGCGTTCAAGCAACTCCATCCATTTGAACATGATAGAAATCGAGGAATATTCATCACCGTGAATCCCACCCATGATAAGGATCCGTGAAGGCTTCTGGACTCGTGTTCCAGGCTGAAAATCACGAATGGCAATTGGCCGGTCCTGAACAGTGTAGGCTCCACCAAATTCCAGGGACTGCGCGAGACAATCCTCAACAGAGACACTACCGAGTTTATTGCCAATTTCGTTACATATGGAAATGATACTCTGCCTTTCAGCCTCGCGGCGAGCTCTTGCCAGTACATCGGCCTCAGCAACAGGTTCTGGCTGCACAGGGGCAACCTGATTCAGTTCCGGGCCACCCCGGCTATCGTCTTCCTGGAGGACAATCATGGCGATATCCGCTCCGGCCTCATCAAGGACACCCACAGCAATATCATCAGGTACCGATGAATTGCCGCTGTCGGTTTCCAGGTCTGTGGTTGCCATGGTTTGCGGAGAAATGGGTGGCGATTGCCCGGTACCAGAAGGTGATGTGGTAACCGGTACACAACCACAGATCAGGATGGCCAGGGCTAACAAGGCGAAAATTCTGCTATTCAATGTCTGTTTCCGCTCGACTTTTATCCTGATTCTCAAGGGTAGTTCGAAGAAAGCTACATATTGTATTTCGCAGGCAGGTGCTAGCCGTTGCCTTCGTAGACAATCTCCCAGCTATCCTTGCCTTCACGCCACAGCTGTTCTTTCCAGCCCCGCCATTTATAGTTACTGCTGTTATAAATCTGGTAATAACGAACCGTGACCAGTTCCGGCTGTTTAAGGTCAGCGAAATAACTGACCCCCCGAAACATCAATTTCGATCCATTCCTTGCCATTGTTGACCCGGCTCTTGTAGTCCGACCATTGGCGCTTGTTACGGCGAAAATCAGTGAAGTCATCGGCATAAAAAGAAAGATATCCTGCATTATCCCTGGCCTCCCAGGCTTCAACCCAGCCTTTAAAGGAGGCTTCAATACCGGCCTTTCTTTTCTCTGCCTGCCGAAGGGAATGCCAGGTCAGGGGCTCATCAGAAAGAACTATATGGGTAATGCCTGGTTTGATAAATGCATGCATGGATTCCAGGCTGCTGTTATCGATTACCACGCAGCCATCACTATCAAGTAGAGGCCTGGTGTTAACATCTTTCGGTAATCCATGAAGCCAGATACCGGAGCCGGTTCGGCCCTGTTGGCGATCAATGACATTGGGATAATTCAGTGGAAAGGCCCTAAGGCCATAGAAGTCATCAAGGACAGCATCCTTGAGGAAAGACGTCAGGCGGTAGATACCCACCGGGGTTTTCTTGTCACCTTCCAGCTGTTTGCCAAAGCCATTTTTGCCTATGGAAACCGGGATCACCTACCTGAGCTCCAGGCCTCCCTTTCCATCGCGTTCCAGCACATTCAGTTTACCTTCTGACACATCTACCCAGAGCAGATACTGCTCCTGGTCGGCCAGTCCTATGACGGCCTCTGGCAACATGGGTTCGACAGGGCGTGTTACAGACCCACTGGCCGTCGCGATCTTCGAATCATGGAATAGCATTGGCGGAGATGAACCCGCCTGGGCAAAAGACCCAGGGTGGTGGAGCATCAGGGTGAGGGCCATGAATATCCCCGACAGTAAGCCAGTTGGCCATTTTCCCTGTATGTCGTTGAATCTGTGAATCACTGTGCGCTACCTGGAGGTATTGAATCCCCTTTGGATCAGGGGCGCACAGGATACCGGCCAGCAGTGATTATATCAACCGAAAACCTCGCAAATTCAGTAGCTTGTATGAATTTAACGAGCGTTTGGCGGACGCCCTGGCCGATTTGGCCCCGGTCCTGTGGGCGACCGCCGAATGCCTCCCCTGTCAGTAACTCCGGCTCTTTGCCTGGCTGATTGACCTGCCTGACGGTTCGCGCGGTTTTCCTCAAATCTCCGTCTCAGTTCCCGCTGACGCTCAGGCGGCATACTCCTGAACTGCTCAAAACGATTACGCATGGCCCGTTTCCGATCAGGAGGCATCTGCTGAAAACGATCAAAACGGTTGCGGATCATTTCCCGCTCCTCAGGTGAACGTTGCATCCAGTTGCGAAACTGTTGTTGTGCAGCATTACGCTGGTCTGGGGTTAAATTCAGCCAGCGGCTGGCACCACTGCGCAAACGTTCCTGTCGCTGCGGTGGCATTTCATTCCAGCGGGGCTGCATGGGCCCAAGAATACTTTGCAGTTCAGAAGGTAACTCATCCCATGGAACGCCATCCTGGGCACGCAAAACGCCAGGTAGACACAGCAGAATCAGACAGACAGCAAACAGGTAACCCGACACAGGAAACCTGGACATGGTTGAGATTGCTGTCAAATTCCGGATTCCATTTAGCATTAGCCTGTTCCCCTTAATCCTGTGTTGAGTTGGGTGGCAAAGCAGTACGTCCGCTTACGATGCTGCTGCCATCTTGCTGATCATCCAGAACCATGAGTGCCTCGTCATCCAGTAAGTCAGGATTTATCCAGTCACCATCTTCAGTTTCAAATTCACCAAGAAATTCAAGAAAGTTGATAAACAGAAAACGGCTTTCAGCATCACTGACTACATCATTGCCTTCACCGGCAGCTTCCTGTCCATGACACTGGACTGATACCAGGGCAAGAAGGCATAACAGGAATCTAGACCGCCGATTCATTCTCTTCCAGCCACTGGTAAAATTCCAGATTCTCGAAGAAGTCGATACTTTCCGGCGATATCAGAATATCCAGATCCTCCACTGCAGAGGCTGACTCCTGGACAGGCACTGTTGTGTAAGTGTTCTGCCCGGGGTAGTACACTGATACCAACAGAACCAGGACACAGGCGGTGACCAGCCCCCCAAAGGGTGCCAGTAATGCCCTGCCCGGATGACTATCCCGTTCGAGGGCTTCATGTCGAATACGGTTAAGGCGGGAAAGGGTCTGCCCGTCAAGGCCTTCACAGCTGCTGTCCAGCTCCTGCCTGGCCTTGTCCAGAAAAGCCTGTTCAGAATGTTGCTTGTCCTGGTCGCTAGTCATACCAATATTTACCAAGTGTCTCTCTCAGGCTATGAATAGCCCTCGAATAATGGGTTTTTACGCTCCCCTCGGCACAGGACATTGCCCGGGCAGTCTCTTTCACATCCAGCCCCTCCCAGGCCCTGAGCATGAAAGCCTGCTGCTGGCGCAAGGGTAACTTAGACAAAGCTTTCTCTAATGCCTCAATGCCCTGTCCTGTCTGGAGCTGTAATTCAGGACTTCTGCCCCGCTCATCCTCTGCCGTCTGAATCGGGTCTTCATCCTCCTGCGTGATCCCCAGCCAGCTTCGAAAGCGGTTTCGTACAGTATTTCTGCGGTACCAGTCCCGGATGCGACTCTGGAGTATCTTGTGAAAAAGTGCCTGCCACTCCGGCTCCGGCCTGTCAGCGTATTTTTCCACCAGTTTAAACATGGCATCCTGCACAATATCAAAAGCCTCATCAGAATTACTGGTAGCAATCTGGGCTATTCGATAGGCTCGTTTCTCAACAGAAGAAAGAAATCTGTCCAACGCATGGTTATTGTCCAGCGTCCTGCTCCCGGTCTGCCCCTGATTACTGGAATCATCATATCCTAGCACTAAATAGCTGTTACTTTGCCCGGTAATAGTAGCCATGATTGGCAATATCCTCTGGCGCTTACTCTCTTAGAGAGTCTAAACGCAGGAGAACCGTTGCGGTTTACAGGAAAAAAACAATAAACCACATATTTACAACAGGACATGCACCCTGAGTTGCATTGCCGGGACAAGGGATTTTTCAAACCAGGGATTCTGCTGCAGCCAGTAAGTGTTTCGGGGGGACGGGTGAACAAGTGGGATATAGTCTGGCAGGTATTGCTCCCAAGCTCTCACGCGGGAAGTCAGCGTTTTATGGCGATTATCAAGGTAATAGTGCTGCGCATAACTGCCTACAAGCAGCGTGAGCTCCAGGTGTGGCAGATACGAGAGCACACGCTTGTGCCACAGGGGAGCACACTCTTTACGTGGGGGAAGATCGCCACTTTTTCCTTTTCCGGGATAACAGAATCCCATCGGCATAATGGCGATGCGTGTAGAATCGTAAAAGGTTTCCCGATCCACCGCCATCCAGGAGCGCAGACGATCTCCCGACGGATCATTCCAGGGTATACCGCTGGCATGCACACGCGTCCCGGGGGCCTGGCCTATGACAAGGATTTTTGCTGATTCGGAAACACTCAACACCGGTCGTGCACCCAAAGCGAGTTCGGGTTCACACTGACGGCATTGCCTGATCTCTGTCAGCAGGTTGTCCAGAGTTCGGCTTACCATATTACTCTTGCAGGATTTACATCAAAAATCAAAAAGGGAGGTCAGCCGTTTGGCCGTTCGGGAACATGAAGCAGTTGCAGATTATCAGCTTCCTCAATGGCATAAACGGACTTATCCAGAATACCGGTAACCAGGCCACAGAATCTGGCCTCCTGGCTGGACGGACTTATCTGCCAGAGACATTTTGCCTTGCCAGGATAATGAAAGAATAGCCTGTTGCCGCGCTGTTTCACCTCATAGACAACCGGGCTTCCCCAGTCAGGATAAAGATAAAAACCATCCCCCCTGAATTTATTTACGGCGGTATCAGCCAGTACGACTGAGCCATAGTGTGCAGTTGACATGCCTGCCGGGGAATTCAGGGGATAAATCATCCTGGTGTGACCAGCACCCTGAGTTTGCATGGAGAATACCGGCAAACTGACTGGCAATGTTGCGGTTAGCCTGAGTAATTTTCGGCGGTATGTATCGTGATTCATTACAGTACCCGGTAATAGGTAAACTGGGAGCGATCAGGGTTAGTGAGGCGCTCGCCGGTGCCTACAATCATCGTGCGGGACATCCATTCATAGGGACCGTCCGGCGCTTCAAAAAAGGGCGTGAAGCGAAAATACAGCTTGGTTTGTCCCGGGTTTTCAGGATCTGGCGAGCGATGCAGGTAACCCTTGTTATTAATATAGATCCAGTGGCCATCATGGCTTTCAAGCATGTAATGGGTATTGACCTTGATACCTTCACCCAGATTCCTGAATATGGCGTAATCAGCACCGCTGTAAGGTACCACCCGTCCCTGTAACAAGGGACCATAGACTTCACCGCTTGCCGGAGGCACATACCCCTTGCCACCACGAGGCCCTGTAAAATCTATTCTTTCAGCAAAATGCATGGTTACTGAGAACGCGTATTCCAGTTCCAGTCCAGGGATTTGTAATTCAGCCATGTTTGACTCCTCTCTCGCTGGAAACCGGTTACAGGATTTCGTGAAAATGAATGATCGTGTGGTCAGGATTCATATGCCGCTCTCCCAGTCCGATGAAAACAGTCTTCGCCAGCCATTCATGGGGACCAGCTGGACTGTCAAAATAAGGGGCTACACAAAAATAGGGACTACCGTCTTCGGTGACGTTATGTTCGTAACCTACTAGATTCATGTAGATCCAGGTTCCGTCCCTGGCCTGCAGCATCATATGCGCATCTGTCAGACCATTGCTGGCGAAGTCTGCCCCACTTTGTGGGACTACCCTGCCCTGTAACCTGGGTCCCCAGATTTCTCCCCCGGTTGCAGGTTCAAAGGTTCGACTGCGCATTTCTCCCTGAAATTCTATTTGCCCGCCGCTTTCAATACGAACAGAAAACGCATATTCATGATTGATGACCGGGATTTCTTCTTGCGCCATTGGCTGGCCCTCTTGAGTCGGAATGGCATAATGCTTTAATTATTATCCCGGTGAAAGAACACCAGGTACATCGAATGTAAACCAGTGCCATGGGGAATTCAACATAAGCTATAACAACAAATACGATGCTTGCGACTGACCTGCCTGCGCTGTTTATAATGGTGAATTTGAGTCACATATGAGGTAAGCATGAAAACGGCATTGATCGAATATCACGATGGGGACACGCTGCTTGAGGGATTTCTGGCCCATGACGGCAGCACGGACAGGAAGCCTGCTGTACTGATTGCCCATGCCTGGGGAGGGCGTAGTGAATTTGAATGCAGCAAGGCCAGGGAACTTGCTCAAATGGGTTATGTGGGTTTTGCCATCGACAACTATGGCAAAGGCGTGTTTGGCCAGACCATGGAAGAGAACCAGGCCCTGATGACCCCGTTTATTCAGGACCGGGCCATGCTGCGTACACGACTGCTTGCCGGCCTCGATGCCCTTGGCAAACTCGACATGGTTGATAACAACAGAATCGCAGCCATAGGGTACTGTTTTGGTGGTTTATGTGTACTTGACCTTGCCCGCAGTGGTGCTGACATCAAGGGAGTGGTGAGTTTTCATGGCCTTTTTGACGCCCCCGGGAACCTGGACAACGAAAAAATCACAGCCAAAGTAATGGCTCTACATGGACATGACGACCCCATGGTCCCGCCGGAAAGCGTGCTGTCACTGGAAACCGAAATGACCGGGGCCGGCGTGGACTGGCAAATACATGCTTATGGTAATACCAGCCACGCCTTTACCAATCCGCAGGCAAACATGCCGGAGAATGGTATGGCCTATAATCCTGATGCCGACCGACGTTCCTGGGCTGCCATGAAATTCTTCCTGGAAGAACTATTTTTCTGATCAGAGTTGATCAGGTGGTGTGTCCCCATTAAAGAAAGCATTCAGGTTGCCGAGCACACGCATGCCCATGGCCACCCGAGTCTCCTCTGTCGCACTGCCCAGATGTGGCAGCAGAACAACATTCTCCAAAGACAATAGCTCCTCCGGAACGGAAGGTTCCTGCTCATATACATCAAGTCCGGCACCGGCAATAAGCCCTTTCTGGAGGAACTTGATCAGCGCTTTTTCCTCCACGACATCGCCTCGTGATGTGTTGATCAGGTAGGCATCAGGTCGCATGTAGGCCAGAGTTTTCTCATTGATCATATAGCGTGTCAGAGGGCTGCTGGGGCAATGAATCGCCACAAAATCCGACTTGCTCATCAACCAGGTCAACTCAGTGCAATATTCGGCCTGCAGACGCCTCGCATCTGTATCCGGAATGGGTTTGCGATTGTGATACAGAATACGCATACCAAAACCGAAATGGGCTTTTTCAGCCATCGCCTGGCCAATACGCCCCATACCGACAATGCCCAGTGTCTTGCCGGTAATATCCGTTCCCATTAGGTGAGTGGGGTACCAGCCGGACCACTGTCCATCGCGTAACTGCTTTTCCCCTTCTCCGGCCCGGCGGGCAATCATGAGCATGAGGGTCATGGCCAGGTCAGCGGTTGCATCGGTCAGCACATCCGGAGTATTGGTCACCACCAGTCCCCGGGCCTTAGCCTCATCAATAGCGATGTGATTGTAGCCAACCCCATAGTTGCCAATAATTCTGGATTTGATGTTGTCGCCTCTGAATAACTCCGCCGGCATCTGATCCGTTACGCAGGGACAGATTGCATCGTATTCCTGCAGGGCTTTTTGCAACTGCTCGGCAGACATTGGGGTATCTTTCTCGTTAAGTGTGACATCGAAATTGCTGGTCATGGCTTTTTCCACTGCCTCTGGCCAGCGGCGCGTGATCAGAACTGTTGGTTTATCCACTTACAACTCCCTGAATTGGCTTGAGTGTTTTAACCTGTACCTAGCATAGAAGAAATAGTCTTCAGTAGAAACCTCCAATGCTTGGACTGTGGAGCTCCCAAAGATGTTATTTTTTTGCTGATGATGGTAATCTCCCCTCATTTGGTACGCATAACAAAAATATCTCAGGGGAATACTATGGAATACAGAAAGTTGCTGACAGCCTGCTTTGTGACAGCCTTTATAGCAGGTTGTGATTCTGGCGCTGTCACTACCGAATCCACTTATGCAACAGACAGTGCATCGCAGGCTGCTGCAGCAGGCGTGTCGCATGGTGAATATGTGGCTCGTCTGGGTAATTGCGTAGCCTGTCATTCCACACCGGAAGGCGAACCACTCGCAGGCGGCCTGAAAATGGCGGTCCCGATGATGGGAAGTATCTATACAACAAACATTACGCCGGATCCGACTACCGGCATTGGTGGCTATACATTCGATGAATTTGATGCTGCCATGCGCTTTGGTATCAAGAAAGACGGCGAGCGTATGTATCCTGCAATGCCCTATCCTTCCTACGCCAAGATGTCTGAACAGGACATGCGGGCACTCTACGATTTCATCATGAATGAGGTAGAACCGGTAAACCAGCCCAACCAGCCGGCAGAAATACCTGGTTGGAAAGACATGGCCAGAATGGGAATGGGTGTTTGGAATCTGCTCACTATGGATTATGACCCCTACGAACCTGATACCAGCCAGAGCGATGACTGGAATCGCGGTGCTTATCTGGTACAGGGTCTTGGCCATTGTGGTGCTTGCCATACCCCTCGTGGCCTGCTGATGCAGGAAAAAGGCCTTGATGAAGGTGACTCAGCCTATCTGGCCGGGGCGCCACTGGACCACTGGTCAGCCTCAAGCCTTAATGGTGATATCAACAGCGGTCTCGGCCGCTGGACAGAAGACGATGTTGCCGAGTTCCTGGGTTCCGGCCACAACCGTTTTGGCACGGCCTTTGGCACAATGGTCGAGGTGGTCAATAACAGCACCCAGCATATGAGTGAAGCTGATCTTCACGGAATGGCTGTGTACCTGAAGTCCCTGCCTCCGGTAGCGGAAGTTAATGCTGAAGAATGGAGCTACAGCAACAGCGACACCGAACAGCTGCTGAGCCTCGACTTCAGTGAACCCGGTTCACAGGTCTATTACGAATACTGCTCCAACTGCCACGGCACCAACGGTCAGGGATACTACCCCTATCAACCACCTCTGGCTGGCAACCCGGTAATCATGGATCCGGATCCAAGCTCACTCATCAATATCACCCTTAATGGCTCACTGCGCGTGATTGCTGATGAAGGCCCCGATGTCAATGACATGCCCTACTTCCGACAACTACTCAGTGATGACCAGATCGCGGATGTCATCACTTATATAGGCTCTGCCTGGGGACACAATGCCAGTACTGTCAGCACAGCCCAGGTCACTGAAGTACGTAATGCCACCGACCCTTCACGAAACGATGACATTTTCATCCTTCGCATGAAGTAAGATTCCGATAGATACTGACTTGTAAAAGAGCCGGTTTTCCGGCTCTTTTTTTGTCCGGATTTATAGTTCGGAACCTCTACAGCATCAAGGACGCTCTGATTAAGTTAATATTCATCCATTCCCTGATAAAGTGTCTAAAAGAGCAATAGATACATAACGACTATCCGGAGACCAAGATGGCAACCCAGATTAATTCTTTACTTAGCTCCATCATCTGCATACTGGGACTGACCTTATTGACACTGCCTGTTTCTGCCCAGAACACCTTCGATCTGGATGACCTGGATGAGGGAGAACTTTTGCTTAATCTTAATGCCACCGAACAGGTTAATGTTGAGCAGGACACACTTAACATCAGCATGCAGTTCACCGTCCAGGGACGGGACAGCGCCGTCATACAGAATGAAGTTAATGCGGTGATGAGGAACGCCAGGGATATTCTCGAGAAAACGGACAATATTGATTTCTCTATCCAGCAATACCATGTCTACATGATCCAGCAGGGGCAATCCCGCCGGGATCTCGATAACCCGGCCTGGCGTGCCCAGCAGGGTATCCAGATGCATAGTCTCAACAGTGAAGCCTTGCTGGTCGTAACTGCTCGCTTGCAGGAAGCCGGGCTGACAGTTAGCAATATGTATTACAGCCTGTCCCGGGACAGACACGAAGAAATATCGGATTCCCTGCTCGATGCTGCCCTGGCAAAACTCCAGGCCCGTGCGGAGCGTGTCGCAAAAACCCTGGGCAAGGATGATGCCCAACTAGTGGAAGTCACTCTTAATGGCAGCCAGCCCTATTTCGGGGAGCGCGTCATGATGGCGGAAGCCAGGTCCATGGACAGCATGGCGATGAACGTACCCGTTGCTCAACCCGGGGAAAGTCAGGTAAGTGTCACGGTCAATGCCAGGGCCCTGTTATCACCCTGACCATGGCAATAAAACACAACCACTACCTGGCAGCCGATGTCCGCACCCTGGACCATTTAGCCATTGAGGAAAAAGGCATTCCCGGTTTCACCCTCATGCAACGGGCAGGTGAAGCGACCTTTGACGCACTTGTAAGCTCCTGGCCGGATTGCAAAAACCTTTTGTGTTTTTGTGGCAATGGCAATAACGGTGGGGATGGATACGTAATTGCTGCCCTGGCAAGGAAAAGGGGACTGGATGCAACGGTCATAGCGATTGGTAATCCTGAAAACCTCAGGGGGGATGCCCGCATGGCTTTCAATCTGGCCATCGAAAGCAAGGTCACGGTAATACCTTTCCAGAACCTTTCCCTGGAGAATATCCCTGCGAACACGGTGATTGTGGATGCCATGCTTGGCACCGGTCTGACCGGCAGTGTCCGTGGCAATTACCTGGAAGCGATAGAGTCCGTTAACTCACTGGACAAGCCGGTCGTGGCTGTCGACATTCCTTCCGGTCTATGCAGTGATACAGGCAATATTCTTGGAGCAGCTGTCAAAGCTGAACTAACCGTTACCTTCATTGGCCGGAAAGTCGGCCAGGTGTTGAATTCAGGTCCAATGATGTGCGGAAGGCTGATCTTTGACGACCTGGGTGTGCCGCCGGATATCTATGAAAAAGTGCCTCCCCAATAAAAAAGGCCTGCGTTTGCAGGCCTTTTTGTATACGTGGAAGTAAAATCAATCCAGGTCCTACAAACCATGGGTCTTTTCAAAGAAGGGATTGCCATAGTCATCTGTCAGGTCCAGGAGAAAGCGGTTGTTTTCCTGGCAGACATAATCCTGCAGTTCCTGCCCTTCGATCCAGTTGATATCCCAGGCAACACGCCAGGGTTCTGAATAGGCTCCGGGATCATCAATTACTGCTTCATAATGCAGAACTTCCTTGTAGGGGCGTGAGAAGTACTCCACTGTGTGAAGCTGGCCTGTTTTCGGGTGGCCATTAAAATCAATCCAGGTTTTTTCGTTATACCCGACAGTATCAACCACCAGGGTATCACCTTCCCAGTGACCTACTGAATGTCCAAAGTAGGTTGGATTCAGGTCTTCCATTGGCGGATGTTCACGACCATCCATATGAATCTCCCGCCAGACATGGCCACCGCCTTCAAAAATGATAATGATACGATCGCGATCCTGGATAATTTCTGCTGGATAGGGAGTCCCCATGGAACGTGGTCCACCAGGCGGCAGGCAGAATCCTTCCGGATCATATTTCACCAGGTTGGAACGATTATATTCCCACATGGACTGGGCCCATGGCAGGAAGGGAGGCCGTTCTCCCGCTTCATAATCCCGGTTCACCATTCTCTGGGCGAAATTGGTGATATAAGGGAGATTCCAGACACCATCCCCTCCTAGCTCCACTGTGCCGTCAGCCCGACGAGGAGTCGGCGTCCTGGGGCTTTCATCCTCTGCAGGCTGCGCCAGCAGCGAGTTTCCCGCCACCAACACTCCGGCAATGACAATCGACTTGACCAGTTTTCTCATAATATTTACTCTCATGATGTCAACTTTTCTCTGGCCCCTGACCGGGACCTTTATGGCAAACACTTTGTTATATCACTGGCGTTTATCCTGAGTAAACCTGACTGCACTGGAATCCTTTATATATCCAAATTTGACTCGATGGTGTTGCTCACCATGTAATCCGGAATTCCCGGTTCTGATGAGCCATCCCTGACACCAGGACCAGCGGCTCACTCTGTCAGAAAAGCGACAGACACATTATTGAAAAGCCTTTATTCCTGGAAGTTTCCTCCTTCAGTCCTCCAGGTAACGACTGGCAGCAGAAGGATCACAGGGTTGAGCACTGGCAGAGACATCAGGCCGGTAATGCCAAAGGTAGCTGGCTGTTACAGGTTCAACCAGGAATTCCGGATCTTTCAGGGTGAAGGTGTAGGCCAGGGATTGACCATTTTCCGCCAGCTCCAGACGCTCCAGTACACGTTTTGATTCACCCGAAGCAATGCTGAATACATTCCCGATAGGGTTATCTGTAAAATTCGTGGTCTCAATGACCAGGGCACCATCTTCCCAGTAACCGGTGGAATGTCCCTGCAGAAAACGTGTTTCCTCATCGGGATGAGCGCGGCCATCCATGTAGATGGTCCTGACAGCACCCATCCAGTCAGCATTGATTTCTATATAACCATTCCGTTGTGTCAGGATATTGGCAGTGGGGTACATCATCAATGTAGGAGCCGTCGCGGCTATGCAGTTTGTCTGGGCAAAAGGCCTGTCAGTATCGTAGGCATCGAAAGAAGCCTGCCCTGCGCCAGTCAGTGACCAGCTTTCACTGGAGGCCACATGGGCAAATAGATTGGTACGGTCAGGAACCCAGGTGCCAATGACAGAATCTGAAACAGGTAAATCTGTTCTTTCCTGCCTTCTGGCGAATGCAACTGACACACGAACCAGAGTCCCATCCGCCTTGGTTACCTCCCTGCCCAGAAACTCATCATCCCGGCCACGGTTGCTGGGGCTGACATAGGCAAAAATGCGTTCGCCGGGTAATAAAGAATCCGGTGTAGTCCCCATGGGACCAATGAGAGATGGCCCGTCAGTTTCAATATCTACTTCATTTCCATCATCAGTACGAATCCGCAGCACACTGTGTGGATTAGTCCAGAGAAACTCAAGCACCTCGCCTTCCAGTGTGATGACTCTTGAACCATCATAGGTAAAGTTGCCGTGATGCGCATACACCACAAAAGGCAGCAGGCCAAGGAACACACTCGCTAGGCGAAATTTCATTTTTGACCGCTTTGATTCAGGCATTGAATCTGATCATCACTTAAAGACAATTCAGTACACCCCATGATTTCATTAAGCTGTTCAAGGCTGGTGGCACTGGCTATGGGGGCGACGACGCCAGGTTGCGCTGCCAACCATGCCAGAGCTACCTGGGATGGCCTGGCATCCAATTCAGCCGCCACCTTGTCCAGGGCTGCAAGAATACGAAAACCCCGCTCGTTGAGCATATCCTTTACATGATGTCCGCGGGAACTGCCCTCCAGATCTTGTGCACTGCGGTATTTCCCTGTCAGGAAGCCATTGGCCAGGGAGAAATAAGTGATTACCCCGATATTCCTGGCAACACAGAAGTCCTGCAGTTCGCCTTCATAATCCTGACGATGGTAGAGATTGTAATGAGGTTGCAACACAGCATAGGCTGCAAGATCCCTGTCAGCACTGACCGACAGGGCCTCCTCCAACCGGGATTTGCTGTAATTGGAAGCACCGATGAACCGCACCTTGCCTGCGCTGACCAACGCATCATGGGCCGCCAGCGTTTCTTCCAGGGGTGTTTTGCCATCATCAATATGGGACAGGTAAAGATCCACATAATCAGTTTGTAAACGACGCAGAGAGTCTTCTATACCCTCAATAATTTTGTCTCTTCTGAGGGAGGCTTTATCCATATCGAATGAATCGGTCATGCTGATACCGACCTTGGTGACAATGACCACATCTTCCCGCCTGACAGTGCCACGTTTAAGCCAGTTACCGATGACCGTTTCTGATTCGCCACCTTGATGACCAGGTACCCAGGCAGAATAGACATTGGCAGAATCCACCAGGTTGAAACCGCCCTCTATGAACCTGTCCAACAGCCCGAATGATGCTGCTTCATCTGCAGTCCAGCCAAGCACGTTGCCACCGAATGCCAATGGTGCTACTTCCAGTGAGGTATTACCCAGGCGTCGTTTTTCCATAGTCACTGAGACTCGTTAGTGTAAAAAGCGTCAAACTGGAACATTAGCATAATTCCGGAAGCAAGTTTCCGGATTAAGCTGATAATCGATCAACTGGGATGGCCAGCATCATGATCAAGTGGAGAAATGAAAATATGATCCCGCTGGATCACAGCATCGGTAGCTGGAATTGCCGTGGTGAAGGACAAAAATTGGTGGGTCTGGGTGGACTCGAACGGATTACCGGCCTCACCCTTCCCTTCATGAGGAGACAGGGGTGCGCTCTACTGGTAGTATCCGATCATAAATTGATGAATAGGAGCCGCGACAAAAATTGGTGGGTCTGGGTGGACTCGAACCACCGACCTCACCCTTATCAGGGGTGCGCTCTAACCACCTGAGCTACAGACCCAATTTTTGTCCTGCCGACCTGCAGGCAAAGCCTTCACCGACCTCACCCTGTTCTTTACAACTACTCTGGGGTGCGCTCTAACGCTCCCTGAGCTACAGAACCAGTTCCCCAAGGCAGGAAGCCTTGAAAAACGAAACGCGCATTATACTGATAACGGCTTTCCAGACAAGGGGTTTAGCGATTTTGTTGTGTAGCCGGAAAAAAGGTAAACATTCGCGCTGTCTTGTTGTATTTCCTCAACACACGGTACCCCAGCAGGACAAAGACAAGGCTGCCATATAACACCGCATCGAAGTAGCTCGAGCGAACAATCCATACCACATGCATCACACCCAGTATGGCGCAGGCATAGGTCAGTCTGTGAAGAGACTTCCATTTCCGTCCAAGTTTTCGCTGGGCTCCATTGAATGAAGTGGCTGCCAGCGGTGTAAGCAGTACAAAGGCGCTGAAACCGATAGTAATGTAGGGTCGCTCCACGATCTCCCGGCCAATGGCAGAGAACTCCCAGCCAAGCAGGAACCACAGGAAAACCAGCAGATGAAGGCTTACATAGAAATAGCCATACAGACCAATCATGCGCCTGAAGCGAAAAAGTGACGGTATATTGAGCAGGTAACGCAGGGGGGTTATGGCCAGGGACAGTATCAATAGTCGTATCGCCCACTCACCGGTTTCCAGAGCCAGAAATGAGGCAGGATCAGGCCCAAGCAGGTTTTCACCCCCGCTGAAGGCCAGATAGACGGCATAGGTCAGGTAGGCAGCAGGACCCAGGCAAAGAATAAAAACGAAAGGTTTGAGAAGTAGTTTCACGTAAAAGAGGATATTAAAAAAGTGAAGGGATCAAGGGATAAATGCTTGTCTGGTATGCCACTCTCATAAAGGGTACCTACTTTCACACTCTCTGAAGACGAATTATCAGGATTGATCCTTTGCGCGTTCCTGAATATGATCCTGTGCATTCCAAATCTTGCCTGCCCAGGCCCTTTATCCCTTCAGTCCTTTATCAATTCTGATCAATACCACCGCCTCAGATCCATGCCTGCATACAGTCTTTCCACTTCATCTGCATAGCCATTGAACATTTGAGTATCAATACGGCGAGGGTTGAAGAGGCTGGTTGGCAGGCGACGCTCACTGGCCTGGCTCCAGCGGGGGTGGCTGACCCGCGGGTTCACATTGGCATAGAAGCCATATTCACTTGGCTGCAGATCGTTCCAGGTGTTGTTGGGCATATCACGCGTAAATTCAATACGCACAATGGATTTGATGTTCTTGAAACCATACTTCCAGGGCACCACTAGCCTCAGTGGGGCCCCGTTCTGGGCAGGCAAGACCTCATCGTATAAACCTGTCGCCATCAGGGTCAATGGATGCATGGCTTCATCCATGCGCAATCCTTCCTGGTAAGGCCAGTCGATAGACGCAAAACGGGAACGCTGGGCAGGCATCTGGTCCGGGTCAACCAGCGTCTGGAATGCCACATACCGTGCATTGCCATTGGGTTCAAACCGGCCTAAAAGATCTCCCAGGGAAAACCCTATCCAGGGCACCACCATGGACCAGGCTTCCACACAACGCATGCGGTAAACCCTTTCCTCAAAGGTATGGGGTTTGAGAATATCTTCCAGGGTATAGCTACCCGGCTTGGCACATTCACCGGCAACCTCAACAGTCCAGGGTTCAACCTGGAAGTCACGGGCATTGGAGGATGGGTCTCCCTTACCGGTACCGAATTCGTAAAAATTATTATAGGTGGTGACATCCTCGAAAGGCGTCAGAGCCTCATCCGTATTGTATGGACCCGAAGCCGGGGCATCTGTTCTGGCGGCTACCTTTTCCACCAGCCATTGCGGCTTGGACGCCAGATTGATATCAGCAGGCGCTCTGGCAAAAAGGGCATCACCGGTTTGTGCCATGGCTGCCGGAGACAACATGCCAGCTCCCGCAGCCCCCAGGGCAATATTGGCTGAGTCCTTGAGAAACTTTCGGCGGTTCCGGTACACATTTTCAGGGGTTATTTCTGAAGAAGGAATGGCTTTCCGGGTTTTTATGATCATCGCTCAACTCTCTCTTTTTTCTGGTGACTTGACGTTCAGTTCGTTAAGGCAAGCTACATGCTTACGCTGCCGCTAAAAAGCAATATTGAAATCTTTCTTCTGGTATTCAGCCTCTGGAAAATACTGACCGGGATTGCCGGAAAAGTTTTCTTTTACTGTGTGCCGTTTTTTTTCCCGGCTTGTACAGACCCATCTTCATCATCAAGGGGGTCTTCATTATACGCCGCAGCGAACTCTTTTGGTGTGTGTTTTCCGAGAATACTGTCACGGCGGTTATACACTACCAGCAAGGGTCCGGAGGCGGCATACATGATAGCCATGGTAAACAGAACAATGGGGGGATCCCAGGAAACAATAACGAAAACCAGCACGACAAGAATCATCACAATAAAAGGCACCCGGTTTTTCATGTCCAGGTCCTTGAAACTGTGATACCGGATATTCAATACCATCAGGGCGCCAGCTGTGAAGGTAATAATAGCTGCCAGCGTAGCTATGATGCCGGTTGGTTCAACCTGGTTCTCATATAGCGCCCAGACCATGAAAACAACCAGTCCGGCCGCCGATGGACTGGCCAGTCCTACGAAAAAGCGTTTATCCGTAGTACCCAGCTGGACATTGAAGCGGGCCAGCCTGAGTGCTGCACAGGCTACATAGATAAAACATACTGTCCAGCCTACCTTGCCAAGGATTTGCAGGGCCCAACTGAAACTGATCAGTGCTGGTGCAACACCAAAGGCAATGAGGTCTGACAGGGAGTCATATTCTGCCCCGAAGGCGCTCTGGGTATTGGTCATGCGGGCAACGCGGCCGTCGAGGCCATCAAGGAACATCGCGACAATTATGGCCACGCAGGCATGCCCGAAATCACCACCCATACCGGCAATGATTGCATAGAAACCGGCAAACATGGCGCCTGTAGTCAGCAGGTTCGGTAGTAAATAAATACCGCGACGACGCACCTTGCGGCCGCCTTCAGAAACCACTTCCTCATGGTCATCTATCAGAAGAATCGAATCACCAAGCTCATCAGACTCTTCCGTGTTGAGCGAGATCTCTGTCTCCTCGTCCACGGGGATCTGTGAATCACTGCTTTCTGTATCCTGCTCTGCCATTGGCTTTCTCCGAAGTCGTACAGGTGATTATACTGGTTTGGGAATTTTTCTGCGCCCCCACCACGTTTACCCCCGTTCGCCAAGCGATCGTGCTGCCAGGTCCCAGAAAGCCCTGATGGTGGGGTTGGATAATTTACGTTGCAGGGTACACAGGCCGACTGAGAAAGGGGTGAGTGATGGACTGGAACTGACAAACTCTATTTTGTCCAGCAATGGACTGTTTTCAGCTACCAGTCTGGGAACCAGTCCCACGCCGAATCCCAGGCTTACCATGCTGACAATAGCCTCATTACCAGCTACCTGGGCATAGATTACAGGCGCAATCTTTTTGGTACGGAACCACTGCTCTACTTCCTGGCGCGCCAGACCGGTTTCCGACAGGATCATGGGCATTTGTTCCCACCGAATCTCTCCATTACTGTCGATGGCATGCTGCAGATGCTGGTCGTCCCTGGGCTTGATGAACACCAGAGGCGTCTGGGTAATTTCCTGGACAGTCAGGTTGGAAGGAACATGCGGAGGCAAGGCAGCAATGCAGACATCTTCCATTTCCTGGCGCACCCGCTCGATGGCTATAGCCGTATCACCGGTGTGAAGCTTGATCTCCACCTGGGTATATTCCCGGCGAAATTCACTCAGCAGGTCATAAAGGAAACTGTAACTGGCAGTTACCGAGCAGAAAATACTGATTTCACCCGTCAGGTTCCCCTTTTGCCTAGCCAGTTGCACACGCAGGGCCTCCCACTGGTTAAGGGATTGCTCCGCATACTCCCGGAATTGCTGACCGGCTGGTGTGATCCTTACACGGCGATTATCCCGTTCAAAGAGGGGCTGCCCAACCCTTTCCTCCAGACGCTTAATTACGCGGGTCAAACTGGATGGACTGACATGGCAGGCTTCACTGGTTCGACTGAAGTTCAGGGTGCGTGAGAGGTGGAGAAAAAGCTCCAGGTCGCGATCATTCATAGCAAGTTGCATATTTTGAAATACTTAATTGCAAATATATCATTTTACGCAACAAAAGTTTTCGCCTAATATGGCCGCCTTTTACACCCCCGGAAACCCCTGGAGTCTTACATGAACTATTTCAACACCCTGCCGCTGCGTCTGCAGCTGGAAGAGCTCGGCAAATGCCGTTTTATGGATTCGTCGGAATTTGCTGACGGTGTCGACAAACTCAAAGGCAAAAAAGTCGTCATTCTCGGCTGTGGCGCACAGGGCCTGAACCAGGGTCTGAACATGCGTGACAGCGGCCTGGATATATCCTATGCCCTGCGTGAAGCTGCCATCGCTGAAAAAAGACAGTCCTGGAAAAATGCTACCGAGAACAGTTTTAACGTTGGCACCTTCGAAGAACTGGTCCCAACTGCCGACCTGGTCCTGAACCTGACTCCGGACAAACAGCACACCCCGGTCATCGAGGCAGTAATGCCCCTGATGCAAAAAGGCGCCTGCCTGGCCTATTCCCACGGTTTCAACATTGTTGAGGAAGGTATGCAGATTCGCGACGATCTGACTGTTATCATGGTCGCCCCAAAATGTCCCGGCACAGAAGTACGCGAAGAATACAAACGCGGTTTCGGTGTCCCCACCCTGATCGCTGTCCATCGCGAAAATGATCCCAACGGCGATGGCCTGGACATCGCCAAAGCCTATGCAGCTGCCACTGGCGGACATCGCGCTGGTGTCCTCGAGTCCAGCTTTATCGCGGAAGTAAAATCAGACCTCATGGGTGAGCAGACCATTCTTTGCGGTACACTGCAGACTGGCTCCGTACTGGCCTATGAAAGAATGCTTGAACTGGGCATTGATTCTGCCTATGCCTCCAAACTTCTTCAGTACGGTTGGGAGACTGTCTCTGAAGGACTCAAACAGGGAGGCATCACCAACATGATGGATCGACTGTCCAACCCTGCCAAGATCAAGGCACATCAGATCAGTGAAGAACTCAAGGACATCCTGCGTCCCCTGTTTGAAAAACATATGGATGACATCATGGAAGGGCGCTTCTCCTCCGGCATGATGGAAGACTGGGCTAATGATGATGCGAAACTTCTGGGCTGGCGAGAAGATACCGGGAAGACAGCATTTGAACTTTCTTCCACCGATGGTGCGCCGGAAATCAGTGAACAGGAATTCTATGATAATGGCATCCTGATGGTCGCCATGATCAAGTCTGGTGTAGAACTGTGCTTTGAAACCCTCACAGCTGCCGGTGTAATTGCCGAGTCTGCTTATTATGAATCACTGCACGAAGTACCGCTGATCGCCAACCTGATCGGCCGCAAGAAATTGTACGAAATGAATGCCGTGATTTCCGATACTGCCGAATATGGCTGCTACCTGTTCTCCCATGCAGCAGTTCCCATGCTGAAAGACTTCATGAAAAGCATCGATACGGATGTGATTGGCAAAGGAATCCAGGCTAAAGATAATGGCGTGGATGACCGCGAACTGATAGAGGTAAATTCAGCGATTCGTAACCATCCCATTGAAGCGGTTGGTGCAGTACTGCGTGGTCACATGACTGCCATGAAGAAGGTTGTATAATTCACGTTGTAACCTGTAAGTCGACCATAACCATAAAAAAACCGGGCATTGCCCGGTTTTTTTTTCAGCTTGAAAACACCGCTCAACAATTATTTCCGGTAGCTGCGTAACCGAAGGGCCTCTCAATCCTGCCACTTACCGACAATACTTCCATCGCTCTTCATTGCTCCGTCAAACTCGCCCATGGGCGAGCCACTGACATGCTGACGCAAACGCACCTTTACTTCATCACCTGGCTTGAACGTACCCGGGTTATACCCCTGGCGCATGAGGATATTCGGTATAAGCCATTCCACACTCCATTCTGTTTCAACGCCATCTTCATCAGCTACCATGACCTGTATCCAGGAATGAGGATTCTTGAACTGGAACTCCTTGACGACACCTTCAATCTCAATGGAAAACTCCTCAATCTGCCCCACAGTTGAGTGATGTGCCATTACCTGTTTTGCCATCAGCAAAATGGCAACAATAATCAGTTTGTTTACTGTTTTCATTATTCCCCCCACATGATCAGTACTGAAGCACCTTACCTTCTTCATCCAGGATCAGGCTACGACCTTCTTCATCTACTATGGCTCTATTGTATTCATTGCATTCATAATCAAATATCCGGGTACCTGCCGCCTGCTTGTAAAAACGCTTTTGTACTACCCATGGCTCGGTTAATGCGAGAGGGTCTTCAAGCGTAATTTCAACCAGCAGCATATCCTCACCTTCTTCATCCGTTCGGCGTATACGCGTTGTGGCATGAGCCTGGTCACTCAATACCAGCCCGCTTCTATCCAGCACGCTGTCATGATCGCGCCAACCCTTGAGGGCTACCGTGGTGAATACCAGCGTATCGCCTTCCCAGTGACCCACTGAATGGCCATAGAAATTATGCCAGCGCTGATCCACTGGAGGATGGTCTGACCCATCCGTATAGATTCGCATGGTAGCCCGGGTATGTTCAGCCAAAATCCACGTTTGTTCTGGACGGACGACAAACTCCACCGGAGCCAGGGCATTAAAAATTCGGGGAAATCCGTGGGAAATACAGCGGGTTAATGGATCCGGGAACAGACCTGCATCACGCAGGGCCAGGTGTTCACGATAAATGGCCTCCCATTCGTCATTGTAGGGAGGATTGGCGCGTGTACCAGGAGCACTGACACCAGCACCAGGTGAATTGGGATCAGCTGGCACACCGTTAAGCGTCCAGGTCCCGTGATCGAATACAGTATCTCCACGTCGGGACCAGGTGCCGCTCCAGTCAGGCAGCTCATCAAATTGCGGTAAATCAGCCGCTACAACCGGTAAACCCAGTAGAACGCTTGTCAAAAAAAAGAGGACGTTGCCTGACCACTTCATCACTCTGGCTCTTCCACCAATCATTTATTTCCCCCATTTCATCAAGAAATGACCCAAAGAGGTCAATCAATGCAGTTTTCCATATGGCGATATTGGCACATATCACCAGAGCGTGAAACCATCATTTCAGGATGCACAAGGAAAGCAGAATGTCTGTTGAACCGGCGACAGTAGTCATCGTGAAGAAATTGCTTCTTCATGATGGATAACCCCTGGTTTAAAAAAAACCGGGCAATGCCCGGTTTTATTTTGTCGTCCAGCTTTCAAGTAAAGCACTAGAGGCTAAGCACTTTCTCGCCCCTGGCTACACCCGACACACCGGTTCTTGCCACTTCAAGAATGGTGGTTCCAGCGAGGGCCTGGATAAAGCCGTCCAGTTTCTCGCTGGTACCGGTCAGCTGAATCGTGTACATGGTTGGCGTTACGTCCACTACATCTCCACGGAATATATCAGCAACCCGTTTTACTTCAGCACGCTGGGCTCCAGTGGCTTTCACCTTGATCAACATAAGCTCCCGCTCAATATGGGCGCCTTCGGTCAGGTCAACCAGCTTGGCCACATCCACCACCTTGTTCAGGTGTTTGATGATCTGTTCAATTTTGCGATCATCACCAATAGTAGTCAGCGTCAGGCGTGACAACGTGGGATCTTCTGTCGGAGCCACCGTTAATGAATTGATGTTGTAATTGCGCTGCGAGAACAGGCCAACAACACGTGACAGGGCACCTGGCTGGTTTTCCAGCAATATAGATACGATACGTCTCATGATCTCAGGTCCTCTCTGTCTTGCTCAAAAACATTTCACTCATGTACCCGCCACGGATCGCCATGGGATATACATGCTCGTTTGGATCGACGGCAATATCGATGAAGACAAGCTTGTCTTTCATAGCCATGGCCTCAGCCATTTTTTCATCCAGTTCACTGAGCTTATCGATCCTTACACCAACATGGCCATAGGATTCAGCAAGCGCGATAAAATCTGGCAATGAATCGGCATAGGTGCTCTGAGAATGGCGGCCACCGTACTGCATGTCCTGCCACTGCTTGACCATACCAAGTGCCTTGTTGTTCAGATTCACAATCTTGATGGGTAGCGCACACTGCTTGCAGGTGGCCAGTTCCTGAATATTCATCTGGATACTGCCCTCACCGGTAACGCAGGCGACGATCGCCTCCGGAAAAGCCAACTGAACACCCATGGCAGATGGCAAACCGAATCCCATGGTGCCAAGACCACCGGAGTTGATCCAGCGTCGGGGCAGGTCAAAATGGTAGTACTGGGCTGCAAACATCTGGTGCTGGCCTACATCGGAAGTGATATAGGCATCACCATTGGTGGCCTTGTATAGGGCCTGGATAGCCTGCTGGGGTTTAATAACATCTCCTTCAGCGGACTCGACGGCAAGGCATTCACGTTCACGCCAATGACTGATTTTTTTCCACCAGGCGTCAAGGGCATCGGCATCAATCTCCAGTTTTGATGAACCGACCAGTTCAATCATTTCCTTGAGGACCGGCTCAACCGGACCGACTATCGGGACATGAGCAGTCACCGTCTTGGAAATGGAAGCCGGATCAATGTCCACGTGCAGGATTGTCGCATCCGGACAGAATTTGGAGACATCGGAATTGGTCACACGGTCATCAAAACGGGCGCCGATTGCCAGGATCACATCAGCTTCATGCATGGCCATATTGGCTTCATAGGTGCCATGCATCCCCAGCATGCCAAGAAACTGTTTATCAGTGGCCGGGTATGCACCAAGCCCCATCAGGGTATTGGTTATGGGGTAACCAAGTGTCCGGACAAGCTGCGTCAATAGCTCAGCCCCCTCCCCCTGGATGACTCCACCACCAGTATAGATTACGGGCTTTTTCGCCTGCATGAGAATCTCAACCGCTTTCTTGATCTGTCCGCTGTGTCCCTTTGTTGGGGGCGTATACGAACGGATTTTGACGGTATCCGGGTATTCATAGGGATAGGTCTGGCCAGGGTCGGTGACATCTTTAGGAATATCAATAACGACAGGGCCAGGTCTGCCAGTGGTGGCAATATGAAAGGCCTCTTTGACAATACGCGGAATATCTTCCGGATTCTGTACCATGAAGCTGTGCTTAACGATCGGGCGGGAGACACCGATCATGTCCGTTTCCTGGAATGCATCAGAACCAATGGAGTCCAGAGTAACCTGCCCGGATATCACTACCATTGGGATGGAATCCATGAATGCCGTGGCAATTCCGGTAACCGCATTGGTGGCTCCGGGTCCTGATGTGACCAGTACCACACCGGGTTTGCCTGTCGCGCGGGCGTAGCCATCAGCAGCATGAGTCGCTGCCTGTTCATGGCGAACCAGGATGTGTTCTACCTTGTCCTGGTTAAAAATAGCATCATAGATATGCAGGGCGGCACCACCGGGGTACCCGAAAATCAAATCGACACCTTCATCATGCAGGGCACGAATGAGCATGTCTCCACCGGAAAGCATTTCCACTGTTCTGTCCTCTATAGTGATCTCTGGATTTCTCCAGAAAAATTCAGCTCAATTGATCAGGCGCACCATCAGGCAGGCGCCACAACACAAAATTCAAAGACAGCCGCATTCCACGGGTCTCTTTGATCCTGTATCTGTCTTGCTTTGGCCAGGTTCGGGTTGAACCATTAGAGGTCCGGCACGAGATAAGCGCCGGTTGGCTTTACATGTTCTGAACCCGTTCCAAGTTCAGTGGTTTGATAAAAGCCGGTCTCTGGGGGTCAACCAACATCCATTTAGGATCGATTGGTCCTGGCGGCTGAACATGGGATCACCTGTCAGCCCGTCCACCAAGTTAGCGCGCACTTTATGGGATTACGGCATATCAGTCAAGGTTCGATGCCCATGGAATCAAGGAATTCCTCGTCATGAACATCAATGACCTGCTGGTAAAAAGAGGCAAACATCGCCTTGATCCAGGCAAAAGCCGGAAAAATTCCCACGATGAATGCCACCAGGCCCACAAGAAACAGAAATGAGGAAATTATGCCCATGACAATGACCTGGGGCCAGAAATCACGCATCAATTCCCAACTGGCACTAACCGCCTGTTTGGGACCAAGTCCCTTGTCAATCACCAGGTAGGGAGCAAGAACAGTCCTGCACAGAATATAGATACCAGGCAGGATCAATGCGATAAAGCCCAGTAGAATAATCATTACAAGAATGGCATTGGTGAGAATAATATCGATATACAGGTGCCTGGATCTGAACCCCTCCACAAGGCAGCCTGCATCCATGCTTTCGCCCCGGTTAACCCGGACAAAAGTCAGTTTGGCACCGTAATCAAAAATCGGCTTGATGAACGTGCTGACCAGAAAAGCCAGCATGCCTGCACTGGCTGGATTCCAAATCTTCCCATTGCCGATAAAAGCACCGTTACTGAACGATTCAACAATGGCAAGAATGATTATGACAAGAATGCATGGCCAGAAATTGACCTTGAGGTTCTGCAGTCCTTCTTCAAATGCCCTGCCGAATGAAACCCGACTTTCCAAGCTTTACCTCCCCGGGCCATTGCCACTGTTCAGTACGCTTGCAGTTCATCAGCAATGCGCTCGGCCTGCTCCAGTATTCGCAGGACATTACCACTCCAGAGTTTGCCGATATCCGTCTCCGTATAGCCTCTCCTGACCAATTCCAGGGTCACATTGAAGGTTTCCAGGGCGTTATTCCAGCCATGAATGCCTCCTCCTCCACCAAAGTCAGAGGAAATTCCCACATGATCAATTCCGATCAGGTCTACCGCATAGTCAATATGATCAACGAGCATCTGGACTGTCGCATCCCCCCCTTCACGCACATAGGGATGAAAAGCCACAATCTGAACCACACCACCATTGTCTTTCAGGGCAAGAAGCTGTTCATCATTCAGGTTTCGGGGATGATCTGCTACCCCGGTAACACTGGAATGTGAGGCAATGACCGGTGCTCTGGAATGCGCGGTGGCGTCCAGCATGGTCTGGCGGGAAACATGGCTTATATCCACCAGAATACCCAAACGGTTAAGCTCGGCTACGACATCAAAACCAAAGTCACTGAGTCCACCATGCTCTTCCGGCCCCTGGTCACCAAATTGTGGACGGGGCTGGGCAGAATCGCCAATATCATTGTGACCGTTATGCACAAGGGTCATATAACGGGCACCACGGTTTCTGAAATCCTCAAGCAGGGAAAGGTCCTGACCTATCACAAAGCCGTTTTCAATACCGATCAGGGCTACCAGTTTGCCCTCGGCGTGCAGCGCCCTGGCTTCAGCGGCCGTCTGTGCCAACCCGATACGTTCCGGGTACATATATTCGGTCATACGATGTATGGCATCGAACTTGGCGACCGCATCCGCAGTAGCCAAACGGTAAGCCTCCTCGTTCCTCGGCTGCTGGCCAACGTATACAATGAAGAAAGCGGCATCGAGTCCCCCCTCTTCCATCCCGTCCAGATTGACCTGGGCCTCAGCCACCGCAGGATCATGCTCACTGGTAGCAAAACTGAAAGGGATGTCCACGTGTGTATCCAGGGTCATGACACGGTCATGGATTTCATGAGCGCGTTCCAGAAGATCCTGCTCGCTGGCAGCGAAGATCGGTGCAGGAAGCAGGATGCAGCATGCAAGAAGTAAATTTCTCAGTGTGACAATCATTTTGATACCTCGGCAATTCTCTGGATGCATTGACCAGATTTTACAAGCACCAGGAATTTTTGTCCTCAAACGAGTATTTCACGACTTCCCCGGCGCGCAGTAAATTTCGCCAGGTAAGACTTGCGCACAGAGACGAAGTTTATAAGCCTGTACATGAATGAACGAGCACAAAAACAAGGCCCTATGGCAGAAAAAGGACAAGCGCCCTTACAAAGATCAATGGGTCATCGAGTAGATGACGTAATTGACGGCAAACCTGTATGCCAAAGCCGTCATGGGTTCGGGATAGCCCGGTGTATCTGCATGTTCCCACGCATCCCCCAGGTCCATATTATGGTTGATTGCCACCATCAGGCGACCATTATCATCATACACACCACGCCAGTGGGGATCGTAACCATCCTGTTCATAGGTTACCCCGCGATAGAAGGCACCCAGCCCAGGAATCTGAATTTTCTGGTCCAGGTCATAGAGCACATGAAATACTTCATCATTATCGGGAATATCACGAATAGGCCGGTCCGGAAAGACTCGCTGCATACCGGCCTCGAACTGGCTCCACTCATAGGAACCATGGAAATCATCCACCATCAGAAAACCACCCCGCAACAGATATTCCCTCAGTGTCGAGGCTTCTTCCTGGCTGAGCGCCCATCGACCAACCTCCACCCCGTATAGCCAGGGATAGTCAAACACGGTCTCTTCTGACAGGTTTATCCGCTCTCCACCTTCACCGTTATAAAGCGCCACCTCGGTAACATCCACATTGGTCAACCGGGAGATACCTTCGGTTAGGAAATGTTCGGCTTCCGGCCAGTCAGTGGTCCAGGAACCACGTCCCCAGCCTCCCCGGCCACCCATGCCGTTTCCCTGGTACTGCAAACGGGCGAAATGAAATTCTGAACCATCAATATCGTTGGGCACATTGCCGGTAATCCGGGGATTAACTGTCATCGAGCCCTGGGCAAAAGTTTCCGCTACCGACAGGAAGTAAACCAGCAGTGTCAGAACGAGGGTCATGGGAATTGTACGGATAACAGGCGTCTCCATGGGTGATTAAGACCCGGATACCGGGTATTTGTTCCAATATAAACCACTCTTCGGATAAATAAAACTCGAGCGGATGACTCTAGAATCTGAAGGTGTAATTGAATTTCAGGGAGACATCTGACCCGGTTGAGACAAAATCATTGTCCTTGTCAAAGTCCTGAAGTCCATAGTTGAAGACCAGGAAGGCCTGTCTGCCAGCCTCAGGAATCCAGTGCAGACGGGAATTGAAACCCATCACCTCGGAGACATTGTCATACTGCAACAGGTTACTCCAGGACAGGGTGGACGAAAACGCAATCCGGGTATTCAGCGTGAAGAGCCTGACATTGAAATTGCCAGCGGGCAGGTCAATTTCAGTCTCCGTATAATTTACACCAATATCGTAGTTACGTGTTGGCCGCCAGTTCAGACCAGCACCGCGTTGCCAGCGCTTACCATTATAGTAATCTCCGAATCGGGTTGTGATTCTCCCGGATATTTTACGCTGGTTGCCAAGCTGCAAGCCGACCAGGTTTTCATAAAAACTGTAATCCCCGGCAGGGATGACCACTTCACGACTGCCATCAGATGATCGGTTGATAACAAAATCCCGGCGCAGTACTTCCCGGCTTTTCATGATGCGGGCAAAGGCGCCATCGCCGGAATTGTTGTTGGTTGTTATACGAAGCCCGCCGTTATAGGAAATCGCCTTGCCATCGGACAGGTCATAGGACTGGTAGCCGTCGTAACCAAAATAGATTGAGCGCATGTAGCCGCCGGGACGGAAAAAGTGGCGATAACCAAAATCCAGGGCATGGTCTTCCATGTCAGTTCGACTGACAAAACCCACGGCTGGATCAAAATTTTCTTCCACCCTTTTATAATTGTATCCGGCACGCCAACCCTGGTTGTTCGGATAACCTATGCCAAACCCATAAGAAGCATCATCTCCGTTTTTACCATCCGTGCCGGTTTGCTGGTAAAAAGCAAAACCTGAGAGAGTCCTCCCTCCCGGCAGGCGAGAGTTACGGTAACGAAAATCCATGCCGACCAGGTTGTTGTCCAGGTTAGATTGTGGATCACCACTGGTGGCTATAAGGCCAAGCTGCGATTCTGCCAGGACATTCAGTGCCGCTCGCCCAACAAACACTTCCTTGGAATCCACGCCAGACAGCACATCCTCGCCCTGGCTGATGAGCAGGGAGCCTACATTCCAGTCCCCCACCCTGCCGCTAACCTTGACGCCTGCATTAATATCCACTGGCGCACCGGAGGTGCTCAACCCGATACGACGTGAAAAGAATGGCCGGGCATTCTGTGTAGCCGCATTGGGTACAGCCGGGTTACCTGCCCCGGCACTCTGATCAAACCCGCCATTACCAATCTGGCCGAACTCAAAGATATCTGAATCACGTATAAAAAAGTCCCGCCGCTCTGGAAAAAACAGGCTAAAGCGTGTCAGGTTAACCTGTCGTGAATCCACTTCTGTGGCCGAGAAATCCGTATTGATGGTCAGGGCCGCATTAAGTTGAGGCGTAATCTTGTAGAACATATCCAGCTGGGGTTCAAAACTGCTGTCAGTGCTGCCTGCCGGTCCGATAACACGGTCCTGGCGCATCACCATGGAAGGCACAATATCCAGTCCCTTGCCCTGGCGCAGCCCCTCAAGGCCGGTAATCGTGCCAGCGATACTTGGGTTCACCTGCCGGTTACGAGATACCCAGGCTATGCTTTCATTATCGCGCCGGATGGCCCGGCGGAAATTTATTCCCCATGAATCGGAGTCAGGATTGAAGGAGATAGTCTGAAATGGAATGCGCATTTCTCCATACCATCCAGTATCATCCCGACTGGCATTCGCTTGCCAGATTCCATCCCAGCTGCTTTCGATATTCGTGATGTTCTGGAACAGGCCTTCCCAACGGACTCCATTGGCATTGACTTCAAAACGATAGCCATTTCGACGGTCAAGATAGGGATCGAGAATGACGGCCAGAATATCGTCTGCCTGAAGTCCCTGACCCTGGCGCAGGATATTGGCACTGATCAAGTCAGGATCTGTTTCCCAGAAGTGATGACCAATATAGAGGGCCTCTTCCGTGTAGTAGATCCAGACTTCTGTTTTCTGGGAGGGTTCGGCGTATTCAACGGGTTCATACTGATGAAAATCATTAATCAACAGTGCCTGTGACCAGACATCTTCATCCAGCACTCCATCAATCCGGGCACGTTCAGCCAATTTGGGAATTTCAATGGTCTTGCCACCATCACTACCCGCCGTTAGCTGGGCATGGACAGGACTGCCTGATACCAAAAGAGACAACGTGAAGATTAAGATCGGCGTTGTGGAAAGCAGCGTTTTCAATCGCAAGCCTGACAACAAAGTAGTGAACAACATGACTGCCTGATTAGTCTCCGCTATTTTTATTATGCTTGTATCTGGCAGTGCTGGTGACCTCTTACTGCGTCGACCCTGAACAAACAACTGCCTGATAATTGTCCAGATTATATGCATAGTCCCTGGCCTTGGCATCGCCGGAATCTGCAAAGAAAAATGATTTTTACTCCTTTGCTGAAAGGCATTTTTCATACCATCCGTTATACTCAGGCCTCTATTGAGTATAGCTCCGGGGCATTCCTGCAAAAGATGCAATTTTCAAGACACGTCAGCAACAAAGTCAGGAACGGAGAAATAACAGCTTCGGTGAAATTCTGGAAATTTCCCCAGGTCATGGCGGGTGGCCATTATCCACTGGCAGATGGTGAAGTCGTTGTGACCTCCATTCGTGAAATCAACCTGGATGACATTACCGACATTATGGCCAGGGAATCAGGTTTTGAGGACCGGGATGATCTGATCCGCTCTGCACAGTATGGTACCGGATATCATATTTACCTCATCCGGTTTTATTTCAGCCTGAATACGAAGTAATCAGGCTGGTTTATTCCACCTCAATCGTCGGGAAGCCGCAAACCACTTTAATCCCTGCTCCTGATTATTCCCTGCTCCTGATTATTCCCTGCGAACCGAGAGTTCACTTGACATCAAGGGCCACCCCTATCCGGTCATACTGTTCCTTCTCCGCCTCAAGACTGGCCAGTGTCAGGGGATGATTTTTCAGGAATCCCCTGGGAAAGTTCAGCATGTAAGTGTTGTTATTTTCAGTCAGTGTGGGAAGGTCCTCTTCCTGGATATCCTCACGACGACGATGAATAACAGCCGCTAGTCGGAGACAGACCAGCAAGGGGACAAATGCCGCCACGGCAGTTTCATCCATATCCTCGAATTTGGTCGGATATAGCCCCTTGCGATGAGAGCGGATCAGGTTGGCGAGGATGTACTGCTCATAGCGGCCAAAACCAGCGAGATCCGCATGTCGAATCAGGTAGTACCCATGATGGTGGTGACTGGAATGGGAAATACTCAGGCCAATTTCATGAAGCTGCGCAGCCCAGCGCAGAATCTTGGTCCGTGACACTCCGGGTAACACAGGGCCACGCACCTGTTTCCACAGGGTTTCCGCTGTATTGGCCACTCGCGTGGCCTGATCAGTATCGACCTTGTACTGCTCCTGCAGCTTCCTGACTGTCCTTGCCCTGGAATCCTTGTCACTCAGTCGACCAACGGTGTCATAAAGCAATCCTTCTTTTAGCGCATAGTCACTGACATGCATGACATCAATTTTAAGCTGGTCAAATACGGCCATGAGTACGGCTATCCCCGCTGGTAATACTGAAGCCCTGGGCTCGGAGACACTGGAGAGGATGGATTTGCTGACCTGCACTTCACGGAATAACCACTCCAGTGAGGCTTTCCTGATCACTGCACCGCCATCCTTGTCCACAAGCAGGTCGGCAATGGCCCGGGCAGTTCCTGACGTACCATAAACAATCCGCCATCCCATGCGCAGGTAGACCTGTCGGATAACCTCAATCTCGGAACAGGCAGCCAGATAGGCCCTGTCCATTTCCCTGCCCGAGGGTCTGCCTTTACTGGTGACAAATTTCCGCGTGAACGTGACACAACCCATGCTCAGGCTTTCCATGATCATGGGCTCATAGTCCTGGCCAATGATAAATTCTGTACTACCCCCGCCAATATCAATGACCAGTCGATGATTCTGGTCATTAACCACTGAATGAGAGAGCCCGACATAAACCAGCCTGGCTTCTTCATAGCCGGAAATGATGTGAATTGGCGTACCAAGGACTTTCTCAGCCTGTCGCAGGAAACGAAATGACTGCTTGGCAGAACGCAGTGACTTGGTGCCCACGGCACGGATATGTTCAGCGGGAATATCCCGGAGTCTTTCCGCAAAGCGCTGCAGGCAATCCAGGGCCCTTTTCTGGGCATCCATGGACAGATGACCATCCGGCTTTATGCCCCGGGCCAGCTGGACCATTTCCTTTTCCCGGTCCACTATCTCCACCTGCCCTTCCTGAACCCTGGCAATGATCATGTGAAAACTGTTTGATCCCAGGTCCACGGCAGCAAAATAGGGAGAGTCATTTGTCATATAATATTACAGCCATCTGTATCCACCACCGCTCTGGAATCGTAGCGCTTCCGCAGGTAGCGATTGTGATTATAAATGACTGTTAATAAATCCTCCGGTTTTTCTTTATACAAAAACCCCTGTTGTCTTCCTATAATAATATCATTCAAACCAAACTGGTCTCTGGCATGATAAATTCCAAACTACGCAACACTTTTTTCCCACGTACACCTGAACTTATTCTACTCACGTCCTGCCTGACAGCACTGATGAACCAGGGCGTTCATGCACAGAATGGCCTGGCACGAATTACTGCAGACTCAGACTGGTATGCGCAGGGTGCTGCCGCCGTTGATAATGCCAGCCGCCGTGCGTACAACAACAGACCTGGGGCGGCAAAAAATATCATCCTGTTCGTAGGCGATGGCATGGGTGTATCCACAGTTACTGCAGCCCGTATCCATGCCGGTCAACAGCAGGGCCTCCAGGGTGAGGAGTATCAACTCAGTTTCGAGAAGTTTCCCTGGACAGGACTGTCCAAAACCTACAATACCAACCAGCAGACTTCAGACTCTGCAGGCACCATGACGGCGATGATGACAGGCATCAAGACCAGGGCTGGAGTAATCAGTGTGGATGAAAAATCCCGGCGAGGCGATTGCAGCAGCTACCTGTCAGAGGGCAATGATCTGATCACGGTCCTGGAATTGGCAGAGATTGCCGGGAAAGCCACCGGCATTGTCTCCACAGCCCGACTCACCCATGCCACACCGGCAGCCACCTATGCCAAAGCCCCGGAAAGAAACTGGGAATCCAGTGAAAACCTGAGTAATGAAGAGAGGGATATGGGCTGTCGAGATATTGCCCAGCAGCTGATAGATTTTGAAAGCAACCTGGAAGCCTGGGTAAACCGTGGTAATGACCATCCAAATATCGATGGCATCGATGTGGCCTTTGGTGGTGGACGTCGGGCATTTTTTGGAGAGGACCCCGCCTCCCTTGCCGGATTTGCAGAAAATCCCGGTGAAGGCCGACGTAATGATGGTCGCAACCTCATAACCGAATGGCAGAATAGTCATGGCCTCTATGTCATGGACCAGGCAGGCTTTGATGCGATCAGCGCCAGTGAGTCCAGGAATGTGCTGGGACTGTTTGATCCCTCCCATCTGCACTATGAGGCAGATCGTGCCAATGATTCAGCCGGCGAGCCTTCCCTGACGGAAATGACACTGAAAGCCATTGATCTTCTGGGTAATGATGACGATGGTTTTTTCCTCATGGTGGAAGCCGGGCGTATCGATCATGCCCATCATGCTGGCAATGCATTCAATGCCCTGAATGATGCCGTGGAACTGTCCCGGGCCGTGGATGCTGCCGTGAATGCTGTGGATACCAATGAAACGCTGATTATCGTTACGGCAGACCACAGCCACACCCTGACCTTTAGTGGTTATCCCACCCGCGGCAACCCTATTCTTGGCAAAGTCATTACCAATGACAGTGCAGGTAATCCCCAGAGCACTCCACTGCTCGCCACTGACGGCCTGCCCTACACAACACTTGGCTATGCCAATGGGGCGGGATTTATAGACAATGGTGACGAGACGGATGCAGATAAACGCGGTGGAGCGCCTGCACCCGGTCGCCATGATCTTTCAGCCGTTGACACGACAAGACCCGGCTTTCACCAGGAAGCCCTTGTGCCCACCGGTGGGGAAACCCATGGCGGTGAAGATGTCGCCATCTATGCCATCGGCCCGGGTGCACACCTGCTTAGCGGGGTCATCGAACAAAACGTAATCTTTCACGTCATGAATTTTGCCGGGGATCTGGAGAACAGCGCTGTTGAGGCTCTGGAATAAATAAGGCAGACAGAAAAAAAAGGACCACCCCAAAGGTGGTCCTTTTTTGATTATGAGAACACGATCTCTCCGTCTTCAAGGTCTATATTAATAGCATCTCCTGGTGCATAGCTGCCACCAAGAACTTTCTGGGCCAGCGGGTTTTCAATCCACTGCTGGATGGCACGTTTCAGCGGTCTTGCACCATAAACCGGGTCGAAACCCAGTTCCGCAATCTTGTCCAGCACGCCATCACCCAGGTGCAGGTGCAGATCGTTGTCATCCAGACGCTTCTGCAGCAGCTGGATCTGGATCTCGGCGATACCGCGCACCTGCTCCGCTGCCAGAGGATGGAAGACTACGGTTTCATCTATCCGGTTAAGGAACTCCGGCCGGAAGTGCTTGCTCACCACCTCCATGACGGCATTCTTCACCGAGGCATAAGACGCATCATAGGCGGTGTCCGCACTCATCATTTCCTGGATACGATCCGAACCCAGGTTGGACGTCATGACCACGACAGTATTTCTGAAGTCTACGGTACGGCCATGGCCATCGGTCAGGCGTCCGTCATCAAGAACCTGCAGCAGAATATTGAAAACATCCGGATGGGCTTTCTCCACTTCATCCAGCAACAATACCGCATAGGGTCGGCGGCGAACCGCTTCTGTGAGGTAACCGCCTTCTTCATAACCCACGTAGCCGGGAGGCGCACCTATCAGACGGGCTACAGAATGCTGTTCCATGAACTCCGACATATCCACACGCACCATGGCTTCTTCTGTATCAAACAGGAACTGGGCCAGGGATTTACAGAGTTCGGTTTTACCGACACCAGTCGGCCCAAGGAACAGGAAAGATCCATTCGGACGATTGGGGTCAGACAAACCTGAACGTGACCGACGGACTGCATTGGCGACGGCATCAACCGCTTCGGCCTGGCCAATGACCCGCTTGTGCAGTTCATCCTCCATACGCAACAGTTTCTGTTTTTCACCTTCCAGCATCCTGGAAACAGGAATACCGGTAGCACGACTGACCACATCGGCAATCTCTTCCTCAGTAACCTTGTCACGAAGGAGTTTCATTTCGTTAGTATCAGCTTCCTCAGCCTGTTTCAGATGCTTTTCCAGTTCCGGAATCACGCCGTACTGAAGTTCACTCATCCGGGAAAGATCCGATGCACGACGGGCCTGCTCCAGGTCAATTCTCGCCTGTTCCAGATCACTCTTGATTTTTGTTGCTCCATGGACAACCGCTTTTTCGGCTTTAAGAATTTCTTCCAAATCCGAAAATTCGCGATCGAGCTCATCAATTTCCTCTTCAATTTTTTCCAGACGTTTTTTTGATGCCTCATCAGTTTCTTTCTTTACTGCCTCGCGTTCCATTTTCAACTGGATAAGGCGGCGCTCAAGGCGATCCATCTCTTCCGGTTTGGAATCGATTTCCATGCGAATTAAAGAAGCCGCTTCATCGATCAGGTCAATGGCCTTGTCAGGTAGTTGGCGATCCGTGATATAACGCTGGGATAATTTTGCAGCGGCGATGATTGCCGAATCCGTGATATTAACCCCGTGATGAACCTCGTAACGCTCTTTTAATCCACGCAGTATGGCCACAGTATCTTCCTCGGTGGGTTCATCCACGAGCACTTTCTGGAAGCGGCGTTCCAGTGCAGCATCCTTTTCAATGTACTGGCGGTATTCATCCAGGGTAGTAGCACCCACACAATGCAGTTCACCACGGGCCAGCGCTGGCTTCAGCATATTACCCGCATCCATGGCCCCTTCTGCTTTACCGGCACCGACCATGGTGTGAATTTCATCAATAAACAGGATGACCTGGCCCTGCTGCTTGGATAGTTCATTGAGCACTGCTTTTAGGCGTTCCTCAAATTCACCCCGGAATTTTGCACCGGCGATTAACGCCCCCATATCAAGAGAAAGGATACGTTTATCCTTGAGTCCTTCCGGGACCTCACCGTTTACAATCCGCTGGGCCAGACCATCAACGATAGCTGTTTTGCCCACGCCAGGCTCACCGATAAGTACCGGATTATTCTTTGTGCGTCTCTGAAGCACCTGGATAGTCCGACGGATTTCATCATCACGGCCAATCACCGGATCAAGTTCACCCTGTTCTGCTTTCTGGGTGACATCAACAGTGAATTTTTCCAGGGCCTGGTAATTTTCTTCCGCTTCAGGGTTATCAACACTGGCACCGCCGCGCAGATTACTGATAGCGTTTTCCAGGGCCTGTTTCGACACGGAAAAGGAATTGAGTAACTTGCCCAGAGCTCCCTTATCGTCCATGGCTGCAAGCAGGACATTCTCACTGGAAATATACTGGTCACCACGTTGCTGACTTATCTTGTCAGACATGTTCAGCAGTTTGCCAAGCTCTGGTGAGACCTGGACATCACCACCACCATCCTTGACGACAGGAAGTTCCTCAATGAGTTTTTTCAGTCCGTTACGCAAAGCCGGAATATCAAAACCGGTCTGCATTAACAACGGACGGATAGATCCGCCCTTCTGGTCTACCAGTACGGAAACCAGATGTGCCGGTTCAATAAAGTTGTGATCCTTGCCCACGGCAAGCGACTGCGCATCGGAGAGCGCCATTTGTAACTTACTGGTTAATTTGTCCATTCGCATGATTTTTTACCCACGCCGTAATAATTTCATATGCTACCTATGTGGGGTTAAATCAGGATGATTCAAGTTGGACCGTTACCTGTCACGGCAAGACTTGATTAATATCAATTGTGTTTTTTATGGTGAGAGGAGGCTGCACACTGCCAGAAATTTCCGGAAAAGCGTTCCTTTAACCTCTATTCTTTCCAGATCAGGCTGGCGAATCGGCCAGTCTTGCCGTCCCGGCGATAGGAAAAGAAGCGGTCAAATTCACAGTAGGTACAGACAGGTTCTCCATAAACCAGTTTCACACCTTTGGTTTCAAGAATAATCCTGGCCAGTCCATACAGGTCTGCCATAAACTTGCCGGGATTTTCACTTTCCTGAAACAGGATGGTAGCTTCATTTAAGATTTCATCGATATCCATATCCAGGAACGCGTCCCTCACTTGACTGCCCACTTCAAAATGACAGGGACCGATAGCCGGTCCAAGGTAGACCAGAATATCGGATGGTTCCGCCTCAAATTTTTCCATGGTCTTTTGAAGGATACCCCCCGCAAGACTGCGCCAGCCAGCATGCGCGACCGCTATTTCACGTCCGGATTTATCACAGAAGAACACAGACAGGCAATCAGCCGTTAGCACACCACAGGCAATGCCGCTTGCCTGTGTATAGAGGCTATCGGCCTGTGTACCTTCATCCACCAGACCATTATCCAGAACAAGTACATTACTGCCATGCACCTGACTTAGCCACTGGTTTTGAACCCCACTACCCAGATGTTCGGTCAGCATTTTTCGATTATGGTGGACCGCATACTCTTCATCACCAACATGGACGCCCAGATTGAATCTGTCAAAAGGAGGTTCACTGATTCCGCCTTCCCGTGTGGTAATCAGGGCTTTGATGTTTCCCGGTGCTGGCCAGTCCGGAATAATGAGATGCTCAGGTTCCATTATCCTTCTCCAGTAACACAAGCAGTTGCTGCATGTCATCGGGAATTTCAGCTTCCCAGGCCATTTCCTCCCCTGTCTGCGGATGAATCAGTCCCAGTTGCCAGGCATGCAGAGCCTGTCGCCTGAAAGATTCGAGCATTTCAATGATTGCCGGATCGGCGCCCTTTGGAATTCGGGGGCGCCCCCCATAAAGTGGATCCCCCACAAGAGGATATCCGATATAGGCCATATGCACCCTGATCTGGTGAGTACGCCCTGTTTCCAGTTCACATTGCACGAGGGTATGACTGCGGAAACGTTCAAGTACACGGTAATGCGTCACGGCATCCCGGGAATCCGCGCCATGGGAGACCGCCCGCTTGAGCCTGTGAACAGCGTGACGTCCCAGCGGCTCGTCGACTGTGCCGCCAGCAGTAACCAGCCCGTAAACAACGGCCTGGTAGACCCTGTGCACAGATCTTTCACGCAATTGCTCAACCAGATCCAGATGGCTTTCCAGTGTCTTGGCCACCACCATCAGCCCACTGGTGTCCTTATCCAGCCTGTGCACGATACCGGCACGGGGTACCTGCGCAAGCCCCGGACAATGATGAAGTAAACCATTGAGCAGTGTTCCGGAACGGTTGCCAGCCGCCGGATGCACCACCAGGCCAACCGGCTTGTTAACCACCAGAATATCATCGTCTTCATGGACAATTTGCAGGGGAATCGCCTCAGGCTGCCATTGATCCTGGTCTTCCACTTCAGCCTTGAGTGTCAGCACCTCTCCCCCCAGGATTTTTGACCGGGTCTTGGCCTGCCGGCCATCCAGCTGCAGATTGCCATCCTTTATCCACCCCTGGAGCCTGGCCCGGGAAAATTCAGGAAAAAGCCGGGCTGCCACCTGGTCCAGGCGTTGGCCAGCCAGATTTGCGGGGACCTCCACATCCAGCCCAGTTTCCTCTCCGTTTTCCGCCGGTGCAGTTTTAGCAAACTTTTCTGTCATATCACTGTCTATTGAAGGTAAATCGGTTCAAGGCGTTTTAGATCGTCGCTGTTCATAGTACACTGCGTGGCTTGTTTAGTCAGCGACCTCTGCTGACACCATGTTTGAGCTAATTTCGGGTTATTTTCAAGACATACTGTGGTTAGAAAAGTCCTCATTCCATTCCTGGTCATCATGGCAGCGGTACTGGCCGGCTGCTCATCCAATGATGAAAATTTCGCCAATTCCGGGGAGGATTTCCTGTACAACGAGGGCATGCGGTCGATGAATTCCAGCATGTGGCCAAGGGCCATTACTATCTGGCAACAGCTTGAAGCCCAGTTCCCTTTCGGCGCCTATGCAGAGCAATCACAGCTGGAGCTGATTTATGCCTATTACAGCAATGCCGAACCCGAAGCGGCCAGAGCCGCCGCTGACCGATTCATACGCCTGTACCCTGACAGTGACAACCTGGATTATGCCTATTACATGAAGGGGATGGCCTACTACAGTGAGGATGCCCGCATTCTGGGGCGCTACCTGCCTACGGACCCCAGTAAACGCGATCCCGGCAAGGCGCGGGAATCATTTGCTGACTTCGCCCAGTTGCTCAACTTCTTTCCAAACAGTCCCTATGCCAATGATGCCAGAGCCAGGATGGTCTATCTGAAAAACCTGCTGGCAGCCTATGAGATTCATGTAGCCGAATTCTATATTGAAAGACAGGCCTATCTATCGGCCCTCAACCGGGCCCGCTTTGTTGTCGAAAACTTTCAGGGCACATCTTCCATACCCAGAGCGCTGGAGATTACCGTGGAAATGTATCTGCGCATGGGGCTCAACGACCTGGCAGACCAGAGCCTGGAAATTCTCGCCCTGAATTATCCGGATAGCGACCAGCTCACCCCTGAAGGCGGCTTTATCGTCAACACCCAGATCACGGATCCTTCCTTCCTCTACTCAGTGAGTTTCGGCCTGCTGGGTTCCAACAAGAAAGATACCCAGCTGGCCCCTACGCGCCGACCCAATCGCATCGCCGGTCAGGAAGAATTTGTCCTACCTGAAGCCGAACGCCCACGCTCACTGCTGAATGTCATAACGCTTGGCGTCCTTGGCGATCCCGGTTCCGACGGAGAAGCAGAAGAGTCCCAGCAGTAATCCACTTTTCCTGTCAGTAAAAGCCTCATTAAAAATGTACATTTTTGCAGGTTTTTATTGAGGCGCAGGCTGAACAGCAAGGGCTGTCCAGACAAGGCAAAGAAAGAGCCGGGCGTGAAATACGCAGTAGCTGCAGGACTGTCTAATAATTCTTCCAGTATTCATCAACATGCCGTTTCATATTCTTACGCATAAGGATGATCCCGAGCAGGTTGGGTAAAGTCATCAACACAATCGCCACCGAAGCAAAGTTCCATACAATGGTCGTATCCGTGAATGAGGCGACAAAGAAAGCCACACAATACAAAACCCTGTAAGGCAACACATACTTGAAACCCACCAGGTAAATCACGGCACGGTCTCCATAATAGGACCAGGCAATGGCCGTGGAGAAGGCAAAAAGTATCAGGGACAGGGACACCACATACTGTCCGGCCTGGCCTGCCAGACCATAGGTAAAGGCCATTGTCGTCAGGGCCGCAGAATGAATCAGTGATTTGCCTCGCAAGGTAATGTCCGGATCCACAGGTAATCCGTCCACGATCTCCACCGACCCGGTATAAAGCTCACCAGCCCTGAAAAAGGCTACGCCCTCTGCCACAGACCGGGCATGGATCACTGTAAAATCCTGCCGATCGGCCATCCCACTGGTCACATTGATGGAGCCATTGACTGGTGTCACCGCGCTCATGTTGCCATTTACCAGGTAATCAAACAGTATTTCCCGATCTTGCTCGCTGACATCATTGTAAACCCCCTCAACAATCGTCATATCAGAACTCTGAAACTCATTATCAAATTTCTGGGTCCACACACCGGATGAAAGAATCACCAGCCCGGTGATAGTACAAATCAGGATCGTATCGATAAACGGTTCCAGCAGGGAAACCATGCCTTCAGAAACATGCTCATCAGCCCTGGCAGAGGCATGCGCAATGGGTGCTGAACCCTGCCCCGCTTCATTGGAAAACAGTCCACGGTTCACCCCCCTGTTGAAGGCATAGGCAAAACTGGCCCCCAGAAATCCTCCGGTAGCCGAGGAACCGGTGAACAGATCACTGAAAATGCTGACAAAAGAAGGAATGATATTCTGGTAATTCATGGCGATGACAGACAGCGCGCCAAGGACATACAGCGTGCCCATGGTTGGCACAATGGCTGACGCCACTTTCGCGATACGCTTGATACCACCCACAATGACCAGGAACAGCAGTACGGACAACACTGCACCGGTCAACATGGGCCTGATTCCGAAACTGGTTTCCACACTGATGGCAATATTATTTATCTGAGGCAGGTTGCCGGTACCGAAAGAGCAGATCACCGTGGCTACTGCAAAGAAAATTGCCAGCCAGTGCATCTTCAAGCCATGTTTCATATAGTACATGGGGCCACCGGACATGGTGCCATTGGCAGCCTTCACGCGATATTCATGGGAAAGCGTGACTTCAACAAACTTTGTGGCCATGCCGAGAAAAGCCGTCATCCACATCCAGAACAGTGCAGCCGGACCACCAATATAGATAGCCAGCCCGACACCACCGATATTGCCAGTGCCTACTGTCCCTGACAGGGCCGTACTGAGTGCCTGAAAGTGACTGGTATCACCAGGGTCATCCGGTTTTTCATATTTTCCCCTCAGCACCTGCCATGCATGGGAAAAATACCGGAACTGGGGAAAGCGCAGATATACAGTGAAAAAGAGACCTACCCCGAGTAGAACAAAGGGAAACCATGGTGAGGCTCCCAGGTAACCATCCAGTGACAGCAAAAAACTGTTAAAACTTTTCACTCACTCTCTCCCGCGCTATCTTAGTGATTATGGAAAAACAATATATCACAGCTAACCAGTTGCTGGCGGACTCCATCGAGCTGGCCTTCAGGATCATAGATAGCGGTTTCAAACCTGACTTGATTGTCGGAATCTGGCGTGGAGGCACACCCGTTGGAATAGCTGTGCAGGAGATCATGGAAATGGTCGGTATCAATAGTGACCATATAGCGATAAGAACCTCTTCCTATTCAAGTATCGGCCAGCGCAGCACGGTCAAGGTAGATGGTCTTGATTACCTGGAAAAGCATATGACTTCCGGAGACAAATTACTGCTTATCGACGATGTCTTTGATACCGGCCTGAGTATTGACGCTGTCATCAGGGAGCTGAACAATTTTTACAAACACAGTCCACCGGAATACCGGGTCGCCACGCCTTATTACAAACCGGCCAATAATCAAACGGAACGGGAACCGGATTTCTATCTTCACAAGGCTGAAGACTGGCTGGTGTTTCCCCACGAACTGATCGGACTCAGCGAACAGGAAATCATTGAGGACAAGCCTCTGCCACCCCATCTCAAGGAACAACTTTTGTTTCTACAGAGGCGACTGGCCAACGACCAATGACCACATTTCTAAACGCTGGTTAAATTTCTCTTTTCGGGTAGAATGGGTTTCCCTGCAGTACGCTTCGTGCCGTAATCCCATTCTGCATGAAGAAGTTATCACATTAAGATCAATAGGTTATGACATATTGTTGCGCTATATCAGTCAGTGCTGGAATTGTTTTCTGTTCTGATTCGAGAACCAATGCCGGTGTTGACCAGGTCAGTACCTACAGCAAGATGTTCAAATTTGAACTTGGACCAGATCGCCAGTTCATCGTCCTTGCTGCCGGCAACCTGGCAACTACCCAGGCCACCCTGGCACAGTTGAAAAAAGATATTCGCCAGGGGGCGGAACTCAGCCTCCAGACGGTTACCACGATTGGTGAAGCCGCTGACTATGTTGGCGAAGTCAGTCGTGCCCAGCAGGAAAAACATTCCATCTCAGGCCCCAACTATGAAGCCAGCTTTATACTGGGCGGACAGATTGGCGGGTCCCACCACAGGGTGGTGATGATCTACCCTGAAGGCAATCACATCACCAGTTCCAAGGACACACCGTACCTGCAGATTGGTGAGAGTAAATATGGCAAGCCGATCCTCGACCGGATCATCCAGCTGGATACCACCCTTGAGACTGCGGCACTTTGCGCACTTGTGTCCATGGATTCCACAATGCGCAGTAACCTAACCGTCGGACCACCCATCGAAATGATGATCTATCATGCAGATTCCTTCACTCTGCAAAACTATCACCGTTTTGAGGATGGGGATGATTATCTCAGAGAGCTCAAGAAGAGCTGGGACACCCGCCTGAAAGAAGCCTTTCATCAGTTACCCCCACTGGCCTGGGCTGCTAACTGGAAAAAAATTGCTGACGGCAATAATGGTGTGTACTGAGCAGATTCGCCACGCAAGAACCTGTTCAGCTTAAACGCGCTAATTCCTTTTACTCCAAATAGCGCTGCAAAACACAAAAGCACTTAAGCTTAGGAAGTCATTTCACAGCAATCCTGATTCTTTTAATTTAAACGGTATTATTGGGTTGGAAGTCGAGCCGGACTATCTTGTTATTTTTTCAGCTTCGGCCTGGCTTTTGCCTTGCTTTTAGCGGCCACTTTGGCCTTGGCCTTTGATTTAGCCCGGGCTGGAGAGCTGGCAACGGATTTTTTAGCAGGCGCCTTCTTGCCAGACGGTTTCACGGCTTTCTTTGCTGCCTTCTTCTTTGGACTGACCTTCGAAGCTTTCGCACCTTTCAACGCACCTTTGGCTTTACCCTTGCTGCTACCCTTGCTGTTTCCCGGCGTTGTCCGGCTTGTCCGCTGACTATTGCCCAGTGGGAGTACCGGCGTATCCGTTTCAGCTAAAGATTGACTGCTTTGCTGGGCTTCCTCATTGCCCTCGACACCGAACCAGGTCCGACTCAGCTCATCATGGACATCTGCAATGGAAATCTGGAGTTCATCAATGAATTCCAGTAGCCCGTTTTCAAGCAGGTGGAAGACATTCGCTTCGGAGGTAATCCGTTTTACCCGATCAACAGCCATCTGCACATCGTCATGGTTGGGCAATTGTTCAAGGTTGCTACTGACGGCATCCAGGCAATAATTAACCGCCTTGGGGAACTCATTATCCTGCAGCATGAAACGCACGACACCTTCTCCACCAACACGGTTCGCCACATTCTGGCGATAGGCCTGGTAACCACTGAGACTGCGCAGGATATTCATCCAGATAACATTCTCAAAGGGCTCGAGGAAGTTACTTTTTTTGCGGAATTTAGCGAAGGCGGGCAACAGTGAAAAGGACCCGACATCCACAATGCGGGTTGTCATGTCAGCCCTTTCCAGCATGCGACCGAGCTGAATAAACGTATAGGCAGTATTATGGGCCATACTGCCTGACAACATTCCGGCAAGGCGCTGACAATCGGCAATCATCACATGGAACAACTCACGGCGGGACTTGCGTCCCACTCCGGAGGCGATGGATTCTTTTGACTGGAGATAAAGCGCATTGATCTGCTCCCAGGCTTCCGAAGGAATTATTTCCCGGGTGGTTCTGCCATTTTCACGGAGCATTTTCAGGCAGCTGATAATGGATGAGGGATTATCCTGATCAGCAAGCAGATACCTGACAACATTGGTTTCAGTGACGGCATTGTACTTTTCGTTGTACGTCTCGTTACTGCCCGTAATATCCAGCAGTATTCCCCAGCCGATATTGGAATCACGCGGCAAATCGAAAAGCATGGAGGAATAAACATCCATCAGGCGGGCAGAATTCTCTACCCGTTCTACATAGCGGCCCAGCCAGTACACTCTTTCTGCAACACTCGATAACATAAAATTATTTTAGGTTTATTCCTGCCTCAAATGATTGGTTAGAATAAAAAGCCAAAGAAAAGGAGATGGATAGGAGGTTTTCGCAATATATTGGTCTCATCTCCAACTTGTATCCTCAAGCTAATCCTCAACAATCCACGTATCCTTGCTGCCCCCGCCCTGGGATGAATTCACCACATAGGATCCCTTGATCATGGCAACTCGAGTCAAACCACCGGCAGTTACATAGCTGTTCTTGCCTTGCAGAATGAATGGTCGCAGATCGATATGTCGAGGCTCTGCATTTTTATCCCCCATGACTGGTGCCGTCGACAACGATATCAGGGGCTGGGCCATGTAGTTGCGGGGATTTGCCTTGATCTTCCTGGCGAAAGCTTCCCGTTCCTTTTTACTGGCCTGAGGTCCCATCAACATGCCGTAACCACCGGACTCATTGGCAGGTTTGACAACCAGCTTGTCGAGATTTTCCAGTACATGCTGGCGTTGCAACTTGTCACTGCATATATAGCTGGGGACATTCGACAGAATCGGGTCTTCACCAAGATAATATTTGATGATCTGGGGAACGTAAGTATAGATAATCTTGTCATCAGCCACACCGGCTCCCGGTGCATTGGCCAGGCCCACATTGCCTTTGAGCCAGGCACGCATCAGTCCTTTTACACCCAGGGCTGAATCCGGATTGAAGACTTCGGGATCCAGGAACATGTCGTCGATACGGCGATAGATCACATCAACAGGAGCAAGACCACTGATGTTTTTCATGAACACGTGATCATTTTCAACCACAAGGTCACTTCCCTGTACGAGTTCAGCTCCCATGCGCTGGGCAAGATAGGAGTGTTCAAAATAGGCCGAGTTATATATTCCCGGAGTCAGGACAACCACCTCCGGGTAATCCTTGGGTGTAGGCGAAATGTCAGCCAGCGTGTCGAAAAGTTTGTCTGGATACTCTGTAATAGGGTGGATATCGTAGTTCTCGAACAGTTCCGGAAACACCCGTTTTGTAACTGTGCGGTTCTCAAGCATGTAAGACACACCGGAAGGTACCCGGAGATTATCCTCAAGCACATAGAAAAGACCGTCATCGCCACGAATCAGGTCTGTTCCACAGACATGAGCCCATACACCATGTAGGGGATTGATTCCCCGGCATTCCTTTCGAAAATTACCCGAATCGTATATCAGCTCCCGTGGAACTACTTTATCCCTGAGGATCTTGCCATCGTTGTATATGTCATTAATGAAGCAGTTAAGGGCACGCAAGCGCTGCTCGAGCCCACGACTGGTTTTTTCCCACTCAGTGGCCGTAATAATCCGGGGAATAATATCGAAGGGCCATTCCCTGTCTATATTTCCTGCATCACTATAGACCGTGAAGGAAATTCCCATGGTCTTGATAGCAGCAGCAACAGACTGGTTCCTGTGTTGCAGTTCTTCGGGGGAAAGGGAGGCAAGATACCTGGCCAGTGCCCTGGCGGCTTTACGGGGTTTTCCTGGTGACGCAATTAACTCGTCATAAAAATCACCTGGATGATATGATTTCCAATCAATCTTCATGGAAAAGACCGGACCTCCGGCTCGATAATTCAGGATTTGTCAGTTACCTTGGTTTATATAGTGTATTCACAGGCCAGTCCAGACAATCAAACTGGCTATATCGATTTAAACGTGAAATTTTCAAAACTGATTCATCGTCATTATTCAATCACATATGTTCTTTTTGAACTATTTCAAGGGCTAGAAAAATATTTTTTACATTTGAAATGTCTCCCAAAAAAATGCGGCAAAAATTATGACTGTGCAAAAAGCATGATAGTCAACCAAACAGGCAACAGTAGCATTCAGGCTCCGACACTATGACAATCAAGATCGCGATAAAACACCACACTGAATATCATTTTGACCGTCTTACCGATATTCTCCCCCATGTGGTAAGACTGCGTCCGGCGCCACATTGTCGAACGCCGATTAATTCATATTCCTTGAAAGTAGAGCCTGAAAACCACTTCATCAACTGGTAGCAGGACCCTTTTGCCAACCACCTTGCCAGACTCGTTTTTCCCGAGAAGTCACGCAAACTCATTCTTGATGTGGAAGTGATAGCGGACATGACTGTTATCAATCCTTTCGACTTTTTTCTTGATGCACAGTTTGAAAAATTTCCCTTTCGCTACGACAAGCAGGTCAAGAAAGACCTTGCGGAACAGACCATCAGTCATTTTCATGATGTTGTCCTTGGTCATGCAGGTAACTTTTTTACGACCATGATGCCGAGCGTATTCAAAAGCATAGCGGATGATACGTTCACACCCGGAGCGACTCATGAGTTTCAGGCACTGGTACACTTCCTGGGTCTGTCTATGCTCTATGCCTGCATACAGGTCCTCCTCGTTTTCACGAATAACCACCAGATCCAGTTCCGGGTGCTTTGTCTTGATAAAGGGAGAGTAGGATTTCACCGGACGAATATTTGAGAATAAACCAAGCGTCTTACGGATAGTGACATTCAGGCTTTTGTATCCACCGCCCTGTGGCGTGGTGATAGGTGCCTTGTAAATGACCTTGTTATTGACGATCTTGTCCCAGTCTTCTGGTCGAATACCAGACGTATGACCTGACAGATAACACTGCTCACCAGTTTCTATGGTGTCGTACTCAAGTTCAGCCCCTGCCGCATCCATGATCTGCAAACAGGCATCCATGATTTCAGGCCCAATTCCATCGCCATACGCTACCGTAATCTTATCGCTCATCATCTACTCCACTCGATGTCAGTTGTTCAACATTATTGTTTGAATCGGCGCGCAGTTTAGGGGTATGGCAATACATATGTAAAATATATAATATATATGTTATATATCTATTTTACTTATATATAAAATTTGGGGTCGCCTTGTATGGAATGGATCAATTTCAGACAGCTGTATGCATTCTGGATGGTATGCAAGCATGGCGGTTTCCAGAACGCCGCCAACAGGATGTTTGTCTCCCAGTCAGCGATCAGTGATCATGTTGCACAGCTGGAAGATTATTTTGAGGAAAAATTGTTTGATCGGACGACCCGATCAGTAAAACTCACAAAAGTCGGCAGCGACCTGATGAAATATGCTGAGTCCATTTTTAGCCAGAGCCGTGAAATAAACCAGGTTATCCGCGATAAACAGGACATAGGTGCACCCAAAAGCCTCAATGTCGGCATGGTTGGCGGCATATCAAGAAACTTTGTTTTTCGCAGCCTCTCGAAAATTCTTGGTCAAAACCCGGATACAAAGATTGATGTGATAAGTGGCGCCTATGAAGAGCTTATCTATCTCCTGCGCACCTATGAACTTGATCTGATTATTTCCTTTGAAGTACCGCAGAAAAAAGATCTCGGGACTTTTGCCTACAGCACCATAGGTAACAGTGCCTTGTGCCTGGCCGGAAAAAAACGACTCATCAACCTGGCTAAAAGAGGGGGAAATGATAAAGCACTGGATCTATATAATTTCAAACATCCTTTTGAAAGGGACATAGTGAAAGATGTGCTGGAAAAACGCATGAAACTGCGAATCAATCCCCGATTGGAAACTGATGATATTTCTCTGCTGCGTTTTTTTGCCAACTCGGGAGAAGGACTTGTCATGATTCCGGAAGTCGGTGTTCAGGAAGATGTAAAGAACGCCATCCTGGGAAAACTATCACTAAAAAGACTTCCTGCCATCAATTTCCATGCAATCTACCTCAAGGATAGCCTGCACCAGGAAATGATTAAGGACCTGTTCTGATATTACTGGTCAATTCCCAGCATTCTGTCGGGATCCAGGTTGTTTTCCTGGCATAGATAATCAAAAGGCTCTACACCGTCTCCCCAGGTAAGGAACCAGCCACCTGTCCATGGTTGCGTATAGGCACCAGGATCATCAATGGTGATTTCGTAGCGCAGGCGCCCCCAGTCGGGACGGGAAAATTTTTCTAGCGTTGTGAGTTGCTCAGTATGGGGATACCCGCCGCGGCTGATCCAGAAACCCGTATTGAATCCCCTGGTTTCAACTACCAATGTGTCATTTTCCCAGTGCCCTATGGAATATCCATACCAGCTCGGCTCGATTGTTTCAGGGAACTCCCGGTCATCCACCCAGATTCGGCGCCAGGAATGGGGAGCCCCTACATTGATGATGATCATCTCTTCTCCCAGATCCAGAAATTCCATTCCATAAGGAGTATGAAACATCCTCGCGCCACCTGATGGTTTACAGCGCGTGTGGGGATCATAGGCACCGCCTTTTTCACGACGTTCTGCATGCAGCTCTGCTGCCCAGGGCAGGAAAGGTACCTCGTCATAATCCAGAGCCTCCGGGATATTGAAATCACGGGAATTGGGTCGCGTGTTTGCAAGTGTTCCCAGAAGTCCCTGCCAGTTACCTACCCTGTCTGATGTACCAGTAAAACTGGGATGACCGAACTCATTGCGTGGAACAGGCATAGCATCGAATTCAGGCTCCTGCTGGGCAAGAGTCGACAAGGGAAAAAAGATAAAAGGTAAAAGCAGCCCGACTGCTGACTTCAGCGCCAATTTCTTGAATGTACCATGCATAACCTGTCCCCTACCGTTAACCTGATTCCGACCTTCAGCCATTATCCGTCATACCGCTCAGTCATTACCGCCACCGGTTAGCGTCTGGTCCTCGCTGGATGCAGCACCCAGTAACTTATCCTGGGCAACCAGCTTCACGGAACGAGCATTGGCGGTGAGACTGCCATCCCGGGCACGGGTAGCTTCCACCAGCAGTTCATCACCTATCTGCATATCATTTTTTTTCCACCCCCTGTTTTGCAGCATGTGGGGAGGGCCCATTTCTATGCCCCAGTTTTCCCATTCGCCACTTTCTGCATTTTCCACATCAATATAGAAATAGACATGGGGGTTATACCACTCCACTTTGGTGACATAGCCCTGCAAAGTCACCGGTTTGTTTGAATCATACTGGGCCGCAAATGAATGATGGGCCTGGACCTGGCTGACGCCCAACCAGATGCTGAAAAATGTAACTATAAATAGTGAATTCCTGAGTAATTTCATCGCCTGTTCCTCGTATCTGACCTGCATAACATCATTTTACAGCCCGCTTTTATGTCTCTGATTATTCAGTACTTTGGCTGTTAATCCCTTTATCCCCGGTTCCCTGTGTACTGGTCCATGGCTTCAACCTCTTCACAGAAATTCTCCTCAATGTCCCCATCCATCCAGTCCAGAGTCCAGGATGAGGTCCACGTTCTTGTGTAGGTCCGGGGATCATTGATTTCCACTTCATATTGTAAGGTCTGGTAATCCGGTCGACTGAATCTTTCCACTAATGACAGTGCCGGGGTGTGGGGTAGTCCACCATTGGAAAACCAGAAGCGATCATTGAAACCGCTGGACTCAACAACCAGCGTATCCCCCTCCCAATGACCAGCAGAATGTCCGTAATAAGTGCCAGCTACCTCATCAGGATTTGGCGGTTGCCGACCATCCATGTGAATCAGTCGCCACCCCCTGTTTCCTCCACCGAAAATTATATAGATACGATCATAATTTCTATCCTGGATAATTCGAAAACCACCCTGGTCATGAAGATGACGGGGACCTGCAGGTGAAATACAGGCATTTACTGGATCATCAGCCAGGCCGTTACCCTGGCGATATTTGTAAAGAGCCAGTGCCCAGGGCTTGAAGGGAGCCACTTTTTCCGCATTGGCGATATCTGTAAGCAACCCGTTTTCATCCATACTGATATCCACGGAGTCCTCAACCAGTGAATGTTTCGATGGACTGCCCCAGTAGCCAAGCTCACCGGGGACCCGATCTAGACGAACCATGCCATCCTCGAAACGCGGAGTTTCCCTGACTGTTTCCGAAACAGCTGACACGCCTTCTGCCTGATTAATATCAGACGTTGAGTTGTCCGGCTCACCACAGCCAGTAACCGCAAGAAAAATTACGGCCACGCATGATTTTTTAGCAATAATTGGAAGTGCCACTGAATATTTGCCTCTTGTATCTTGCATCTTGTCTCCGCTTACTCGCGCGTAAGCACCAGCGCTGTACTTACATCGCCAATGACCCAGGTGCCAGAAATCGTCCGGTTGTAGGAGCCGATATTTTCCAGAGCGCCCTCAAACTCTATGGACTCTCCCTCCCGGGAGGTACTACTGAAACGGACCATCCAGTTCTCTGGGTCCAAGCTGGCTTCCTCAAAGAAAATCATATTACGACCAGGATTGATTCGACCATTGATAGTCTCACCATCCCAGTTCATGACTATGACCGCCATAGCCTGCTCCCCGCTGGCCTGTTGCCATTGGCCTCGCCAGGTGCCATCCAGTGGATAGCCTTCCTGGGCCTGGACATTTGCCTGCCACAGAATGGATATAATGCAAAGAAACAACAATTGCTTCATGAAATGATTTCCCCCGCTTGTTGTCAGGTGCCCTGGTCTTATTCAGGCTTAAAATATATCCCAGTTTCATCCAAAAGAAATCATGGCTGACAGCTTTGATCCGAATATGCGGGGTACCAGCCAGCATTTTCCTGATTATTTGCACAATAACGCCTGAATAAGCCGCAAGTACTTGACATATCAGCATAAAAGTCTATCCTTCACGGCCATGAAAAATGCACTCATCAACTCTTTTATTATTTACATTATTCGGCGCTGACCGGGGCGGATGAAGAGTAAATCTTTGAGAAAAGTTTGAAAAACCCGCCACCAGGCGGGTTTTTCTTTTTGGGGACAGTGACTTTTCATTTGAAAAGCCACAATCCCCCAGTAAAGGCAGACAATAACGTGACTGACACCAACGACACTGGCAACGAAAGCTTTTCTTTCGTAAAGGCGGAACATGACGTACTCGACTTCTGGGAGAAGGAAGATATCTTCCAGGACTCGCTTGAGATGTCGAAGGACAACCCCCCTTACATTTTTTACGATGGCCCTCCCTTCGCTACCGGACTGCCACATCATGGTCACCTTGTAGGATCTACACTCAAGGACATTATTCCCCGTTACTACACCATGAAGGGGCATTACGTGCAGCGCCGATTTGGCTGGGACTGTCATGGCCTGCCGATTGAACATGAAATCGACAAATCCCTGGGCATGTCCGCCATTGAAGCCGTCGAGAAACTTGGAATCAAGGGTTATAACGATGAGTGTCGCGGTATCGTTCAACGCTACACTGCTGAATGGCGCAAGACCATCACCCGTATCGGGCGTTGGGTCGATTTCGATAATGACTACAAGACCATGGACCCGTCTTTCATGGAGTCCGTCTGGTGGGTCATGAAGCAGTTGTGGGAAAAAGATCTTGTGTACCGAGGCGTAAAGGTTGTTCCCTTCTCAACGGCATTGGGTACCGTATTGTCGAATTTTGAAGCCGGCTCCAACTACCAGGATGTTCAGGACCCCGCCATCACCGTCCTGTTCAAACTCAAGGATGAAGACGCATGGATGAGCGCATGGACCACAACACCCTGGACCCTACCTGCAAATCTCGGATTGTGTGTTAACGAAAACATCACGTATGTGAAAGTGCATGACAATGACATGGACAGGAATATCTACCTGGCCAAGGACCGTCTTGATGCCGTCGGCAAGGGGAAAAATCTTGAGGTGCTCGCTGAGCTTGCCGGCAGTGAACTGGTGGGCAGGCGCTATGAGCCGCTTTTCCCCTATTTTGCCGACCAGGAATCCCTCGGAGCATTCCAGATACTCGCTGATGACTACGTGACAACTGAAGCCGGTACCGGAGTTGTCCATCTGGCTCCTGCCTTTGGTGAGGATGACTTCCGGGTGATGAGAAACAACAGGATCACCGCCATTGTTTGCCCTGTTGATCTTGAAGGAAAATTTACCCTGGAAGTCAGCGACTTTGAGGGTTCCTATGTTAAGGATGCCGACAAGGACATCATTCGCACCCTCAAGGATGAAAACAAACTCTATATCCAGGAGGTATACCAGCACAGCTATCCATTCTGTCCGCGCTCGGATACCCCGATCATCTACCGCACTATTCCCTCCTGGTATGTGAAGGTGGAACAGATCAAGGAAAGGATTGCGGCGAACAACCAGCAGATCAACTGGGTTCCTGATCATATTCGTGACGGGCGCATGGGGAATTGGCTGGATAATGCCATTGACTGGTGCATTTCAAGAAACCGCTACTGGGGTACCCCCCTGCCCATCTGGATTAATGACACCACGGACAGCAAGGTCTGTATTGGTTCTATCGATGAGCTGGAACAGTACACCGATGTTCGTGTGAATGATCTTCACCGAGAGAATGTCGACGACCTGACCTTTACCATCGACGGGGAAGAAGGCACATACCGGCGCATTGAGGAAGTGCTGGACTGCTGGTTTGAATCCGGCTCCATGCCCTATGCCCAGCTGCATTATCCCTTTGAAAACCAGACCATGTTTGAAGCAGGTTTTCCTGCCGAATATATCGCCGAAGGGCTGGACCAGACCCGCGGCTGGTTCTATACCCTGTTGGTACTCAGCACAGCCCTGTTCGACAAGCCGGCATTCAGGAACGTCATCGTCAACGGGATAGTCATGGCCGAGGACGGCAAGAAGATGTCCAAGCGTCTGCAGAATTACACGCCGCCTGATATCCTGATGGAAGAATATGGCGCCGATGCCCTGCGCCTCTACCTGATCAATTCAGGCCTGGTGAAGGCGGAGGAGCAGCGCTTTACTGATAGTGGTGTAAAGGACATGGTACGCCGCGCCCTGCTTCCCTGGTACAACTCCTTCAAGTTCCTGAAGACCTATGCCGCCATAGATCACTGGAAAGCAGACAATCACCACGTCAAACCGGAAAACATTACCGATCAGTGGATACTGTCCCGTTTGCAGACCCTGAAAGCCAATGTTGCCCGGGAAATGGCCGAATACAAACTCTACAATGTAGTCCCTGCCCTGTTTGAATTTATCGAGGATCTCACCAACTGGTATATCCGGCTTAACCGTTCGCGGTTCTGGGTGGAAGAAATGACTACGGACAAACATGCGGCCTACCAGACCCTGTATACAACCCTCAATGAACTGACCATCTGCATGGCCCCTTTTGCTCCCTTCCTTTCCGAGTATATTTACCAGGAACTGGGCGCTTTTGCCGGCGATACCGCCACACGTCACAAATCGGTGCACCTGTGCCACTACCCCACCGCAGAAAAAGACCTTATTCAGCCGGTCCTGGAGCAGGCCGTTTCTCGTATGCAGAACATCATCCTGCTGGGCCGTCAGAAACGCGAACAGGTTCGTATCAAGACCAAGATGCCACTGAGTCGCCTTACCATCATCCATGAAAGCCGGGAAATGCTGGAGGAAATAGGCCGCCTGGAGGAATATGTCTCAGGTGAGCTGAATGTGAAGTCCATCGAGTACTCCACGGAAGAGGAGCGATATATCAATCTCTTCGCCAAACCCAACTTGCCAGTACTGGGAAAACGCCTGGGCAGGGAGCTGAACAAATACCGCCAGTTGATTCAGGATCTGGATGCCAAAGCGTTGAATCAGTTACAGGAAGCAGGAAGCATCACCCTGGAAGGTGAGACCTTCAGCACGGAAGATATCCTCGTTTTCCGTGAAGCCAAGGAAGGGACTGAAGCCCTCTCCAACCGTTTCATCTCTATCGATATGGATGTCACCTTGAACGATGACCTGATCGATGAAGGACTGGCCCGTGAAGTAGTCAACCGCATCCAGAAAACCCGCAAGGATATAGGACTTAATGTGACTGATCGCATTGCCATCAGCTATACGGCAGATAAGAGGCTGGCCTCGGCCATTGAAAAACATGGCGACTATATTGCCCGGGAAACCCTCTGCTCACACTTTGAATCAGGCAATGCCTCCGCGCATAGCTTTGATGTGGACGGTAACGTATTAGTAATTAATATAGAAAAAGCCGGTTAATCCGGGTAACAGGGGTGTCTCATAGACGCCATATCGAATGACGGGCTTCGCCCATGTTCGATCCAATAACGCACAGCGGATTTTTTTGATTACACGAGAACTTGCCATGACACTGCAATCTACAGACGACCTCAGAATCAAGGCCATGAAGGAACTCCTCTCTCCCGAGGCACTTCTGGCTGAATACCCTATTGCTGAAACAGCGTCTGAAACTGTTTTTAACGCCCGCCGTGGCATTCAGGACATTCTCAGTGGCAAGGATGATCGCTTGTTTGTCATTACCGGCCCATGTTCCATCCATGACCCAAAAGCGGCTCTTGAATACGCTGAGAAACTTGCCGGCCCCATGGAAGCACTGAAGGACGAACTACTGATTGTCATGCGTGTCTATTTTGAAAAGCCACGCACTACTGTCGGTTGGAAAGGGTTGATTAATGATCCCCATCTGGACGACAGCTTCCAGATCAATGAAGGCCTCAGGAAAGCCAGAAGTCTTCTCCTTGAACTGGCCAACAAAGGTGTACCGGCAGGCACTGAATACCTGGACCTGATCAGTCCCCAGTACGTGGCCGATCTCATTGCCTGGGGCGCCATTGGTGCGCGGACCACCGAATCCCAGTGTCACCGCGAACTGGCCAGTGGCCTGAGCTGTCCAGTTGGATTCAAAAACGGAACTACCGGGGATGTACAGATTGCCATTGATGCCATCGGGTCCGCATCCCACCCGCATCATTTTCTGTCAGTCACCAAGGAAGGCCATTCCGCCATATTCCAGACAGCGGGTAATCCTGACTGCCATATCATTTTGCGAGGTGGACATAAACACACCAACTATGATCCGGAGAATGTCCGTGATGTCAGCGAGAAGCTGGACAAGGCCAACCTGCCCCAGAACATCATTATCGATTGCAGCCATGCCAATTCCGGTAAGGATCCCGATCGCCAGGTAATCGTATGCAAAGATGTAGCCCACCAGGTGGCCGGAGGCCAGAATAATATCAAGGGTCTCATGCTGGAAAGTCATCTGGTGGCCGGTAACCAGAAAGTGATTCCCGGACAGGAGCTCACCTATGGGCAGAGTATTACTGATGCGTGCATGAGCTGGAGTGACACGGAAGGACTGCTGTGCGAACTGGCAGATTCCGTAAAATCCAGACGCACCAAGTAACCGCCCTTTTGTGAATACTCCATCAATTGATACTGCTGAATTGCTTCGCAATGCCCGCGAACGTCACCAGTCAGGCGATCTGCAGCAGGCGGAACAGCTTTATCGCCAGATCCTGGCCGTCGATCCGGACCATGCTGAGGCGATTCACCTGATGGGGATGCTGGCCTACCAGGTCGGTCAATATGAAGCAGCCTCTCAACTGATTTCCCATGCCATTCTCAAGGATGGCGAACAGGCTCCTTTCTATAACAATCTCGGACTGGTTTTACAGGCCCAGGGTAATATCCAGCAAGCCGCCATGCTTTACCAGCAGGCCATCGACCTTGATTCCGGGTACGCGGACGCCTGCTGTAACCTGGGTATCAGCCAGGAACTCCTGGGTAACCTTGAACCGGCTCTGGCCAGCTATGAAAAAGCCATTACCATCAATCCGGACCATACCAATGCGCACAATAGCCGGGGAGTCACATTACATAAGCTTGGCCGCCTGGATGAAGCACTCGCCGCCCTGCAACAGGCCACGACCATTGAGCCGGATTTTGCCGAAGCCCACAATAATATCGGCAATACCCTGGAAGCCCAGGGACGTATTGATGAAGCACAGTCCTGTTACCGGCATGTGCTCGCACTGCAACCGGGCAATGCCCGGGCCCACTCCAATCTGCTGTTGTCCATGAATTACGACGCGAATGTCGACGCCCGTATGCTGTTTGAGGCACACCAGATGTTCAATGAGACACAGGCTGCTGGCTTAGGGGCGGCCTCTTCCGTATTTAACAATTCTCCAGAGCCCGCAAAAAGACTGAGAATCGGCTATGTCTCAGCAGATTTTTACCGCCACCCGGTTGCCAGTTTCATTGAGCCTATACTGGGAACCCATAACAAACAGGCCTTCGAAATATTCTGTTACTACAACGGTTCTGTTCAGGATGCGCTGACCCAGCGCTTTCAGGCTCTGGCGGACCACTGGCGTCCCATACTGGGTAAAAGCGATGAGAGGGTGGCCGAACTGATCAGAAAGGATGGTATTGATATCCTTGTTGACCTCTCCGGTCATATGGCCGGCAACCGCTTACCAGTCTTTGCCATGAAACCCGCCCCGGTACAGATTACGTACCTGGGATATCCGTCCACCACGGGCATGGCTGCCATGGACTATCGTCTCAGTGACGAATGGCTGGATCCACCAGGCATGTCAGAAGCTTTCCACACAGAGAAGATTGTGCGCCTGCCCAAAGGGTCTTTATGTTTCAGACCACCCAGCGTAAAACTGCCGGCCGGCGAAGATACTGAAAAGGCACATATCACCTTTGGCTCATTCAACAACACAGCCAAGCTCTCGCCCCAGGTCATTGCCTTGTGGTCAAAAATTCTTTTACAGGTTCCCGGTTCCAAGCTGCTGCTGAAATCGAAGTCACTCGCCGATCCCGGTACTGTTGCCCGACTTGAGCATTATTTTAGGGAAAATGGCGTAGACGCTGACCGCTTGGAGACTGCTCAATGGACGGCGTCCATGGATGATCACCTCGCTCAGTACAACCAGGTGGATATTGCCCTGGACACCCTTCCCTATAGTGGCTGCACTACTACCTGTGAAGCGCTGTGGATGGGTGTACCGGTTGTTACGCTGGCCAGAAATGAATCCCGTTCAAGAATGAGTACCGGAATACTCAGGCAGATCGGACTGGAACAACTTATTGCTGACAGCGAACCGGACATAGTTGCTCTGGCTGTTTCACTGGCGAATGACAGAGAAGGCCTGAAAACCCTGAAATCGGGGATACGACAGAAAATGGAGTCATCATCTCTTCTGGACTCCCTGGGTTTTACCCGCGAACTGGAGGCTGTTTACCGTGAATTATGGCGTACATGGTGTACGAAGAATGGATAGCTTTCCGGAAGGATCAGACAAAAAAAGGCCGGTCATTTGACCAGCCTTTTTTTGTCACTTGAAGAAATTATTATTCTTCAGCAAAGCAGTAGGCACAAATCTTGTTGCCATCAGGATCGCGCAGGTAGGAAGCATACGCATTCGGTGCAAAGCTGCGTGGACCTGGTTCACCAGCATCCGATCCACCATTGGCCAGTCCGGCTTCATGAAATTTGTGTACCTGGTCACGGCTTTCAGCAGCAAACCCGATAGTACCACCGTTGGCATTACAGGCTGGATTACCATCGGAAGGTGTCAGGATAACGAATTCCGGGCTTCCTTTTCCATACATCATGGCTGTTGGGTGGAGGTTCCCCAGATTGTCGATGCCCAGCGCACCGAGAGCCGCATCATAGAATTTCACCGCCTGATCAAAGTCATTCGTACCAAGTGTAACGTGAGTAAAAATAGCCATTATTATTTCCCTTGTTGTGGATATGGGTCCAGATCCATCAGTTGTCCTGAACCTGGTGTGTATTGTTAATTAAAGCGTCAATGATTGTATTACTTAAGGCCACGAACACAAGCACATATATTACCGCTTGAGATACTCTCTTTAATGCACTACAACTCCACATGCATGAACTGAACATGCAGCTGGAACTGGGCCAGGATATCGTTCATTAACTGCTCTCTGGTATAGCCCGCCACATCGTAGTGCTGGGGTCCTGATGCAAGGAAAACCTCGGCCCGCCAGTAAGTACCCTCTTTACCGCGGCCCGGCAATTCCGGGAAGGCCACGGAAGCAGCTGCATACTTGCGCAACTTTATTTTGTACAGGAAGATCTGCTCGCCCGCAGAATCAACACTCAGTTGAATACTGTCTGCCTGTTCGTCTATGGAAACCTCAAGCTGCTGTTGCCTTAACTGCTCAGCAACAGACTGTATTGCAGGCTGGGCCGTATTGGTCACGTAATCCATAACATCCTGACGCTTGTGCCTGCCCAACAGGGCTTTCAGGCGGTTCTGCCAGACCTTTTCACCCACCTGGCCCTGCTGCATGGGCGCATTCGCCACAGGCATGACAGGCAACCGTTGATGTCCTTCCATCTTCAGCCCCTTGTAGAGTCCATAACATATCACCAGGATAACGATGGAAAACGGCAATGCACTTGTCAGGGCGGCAGTCTGCAACGCCGTCAATCCTCCGGCTACCAGGAGGACGGCCGCCACAACCCCTTCGGAAACCGCCCAGAAAATGCGCTGCCAGACAGGAGGCTCTTCCGCTCCTCCGGATGTGATGATATCGATAACCAGTGAACCGGAATCTGAAGACGTCACAAAAAATGTTATAACCAGGACCGTGGTAACCAGTGTCGTAATGGCCGCCAGGGGCATCTGTTCAAGCAGCACGAAGATGGCCGTTGGCATATCCTGTTGTACTGCCTCCACAATCCCCGCGCCTGTGCCGGCCAGTTCCATGTGCAGCGCGGTATTCCCAAAAAATGTCAGCCACATGAATGTGAATCCACTTGGCACCAGCAAAACACCGGTAATGAACTCCCTGATAGTTCGTCCTCTCGAGATACGGGCAATAAACATTCCCACAAAAGGAGACCAGGAAATCCACCATGCCCAGTAAAACAGTGTCCAGTCACCCATCCACTCGGTGGGTTCATAGGCATATAGTGTCAGGGTCATCTCTACCATATTTGACAGGTACATACCGATATTCTGGATATAGCTACTCAGCAACAACACGGTTGGACCGGCAACCAGCATAAACAGCATCAGGACCAGCGCCAGTATGAGGTTGCATTCACTGAGGCGCCGAATACCGGCATCCAGCCCGGCTACCACTGACACGGTGGCCATTCCCGTAATTGCACAAATGAGCAGGACCTGGACAGTGGGACTGACCGGAACACCGAACATATAGCTTAATCCGGCGTTCACCTGCATAACCCCAAGCCCCAGTGAAGTGGCCACACCAAACATGGTGCCAAGGACGGCAAAGACATCCACAGCATGACCAATAGGTCCGTGAATACGGTCACCGATCAATGGATACAGGGTGGAACGAATGGTCAGCGGCAGGTCATGGCGAAACGCAAAATAGGCCAGGGAAAGACCCACTACGATATAGATAGCCCAGGCCTGGAGTCCCCAATGGAAGAACGTGATCTGCATGGCGCGACGGGCTGCCTCGATATCGCCACCTGCGCCAAGCGGGGGTGTCATGAAATGGGTAATCGGTTCGGCAACGCCAAAAAACAGAAGCCCAATACCCATGCCGGCACTGAAAAGCATGGCAAACCAGCTCAGGTAGGTATAGTCAGGCTCAGAGTCATCCGGCCCCAGTTTAATGCAGGCAAAACGACTGAAGGCCAGGTAAATCACGAAAACAAAAAATACCGCAACGGCAGCCATATAGAACCAGCCGACATTGTTGATCAGCCAGGACTGAACTGCACTGAATACTACATTGGCTTGCTCGGTAAAAAGGCCGCCAAACAGGCACACTGCCATAATCAGGCCGGCAGAAGTAAAAAAAACCGGCTTACTGATAAGACTGCTGCTATCGCCAGTTGGGGCTTCCTGGTTCTCGTCGTTATTCATTTTTTGCCTCTACTTGTGACTGGATCGTTGCCTCACGACAAGTTGTCATGAACTCCTGGATACATCCTGCCCGGACAGTGGACCCAATGTTTTAATGAGTGGCTGCAGGTGTGCGGCATAGTGTTTCCACTGACCAACCCCTGACCGGTTTACAGGTTTGCGTACCTGCTCTGAACTGGGCGTACGTATGTGCCTTTTTGTCTCGTAATATCGCAGACAGGTCTCTTCAAACGAAAGATTGCAGAAATCCAGTATGCGCCGAACCTGCCCCTCCAGATCATCAATTACATCTTCATTGTTTACCTGCAGAACAGCCCCGGGAAGCACCTCATCCCAATGCGCCATCAATGTCACGTAGTCACGATAATAGGTCCCTATATCTTCCAGTGAATAACTGAACTCCTGGCCCTCGGCAAATAATTGCTTGAATCCACTGAAACAGCAGTCCATGGCATTTCGTCTGGCATCAATGATTTTTGCGTTAGGTAAAATCAGCTTTATCAGACCGATATGCCTGAAATTATTGGGCATCTTGTCAATAAAAAATGGGGCCTGCTGACGATGGAACCGTGTATCTCGAATAAACTCTTCGCCCATTTCCTGTAATTCTTCTGATGTCAGCTCTTCAAGAATCTGTGGATAGGGTTTGTTACCGGACGTTCTGGATCGTCTGCGCAGGCGCTGTGATAAAGACAGAATATTCGGAAGTTCCAATGTGCCATCCACCTGGCTATGAGACGAAAGAATCTGTTCCAGCAGGGTTGATCCTGCCCGGGGTAAACCCAGAATAAATATGGGATCGGGGGCATCACATCCTGCTGAACCCTTGCTCTCAAACAAAGCCTGTGTACAAACTTGCTGCTGTGCCTGCAAATCTTCAGTCATAGGCTCAGCACGGTATCGGCTCTGGTTTTTCTTCAGCGCATTGCCCTGCTCGTAATACCTGAAAGAACGGTCATAGTCATGGCTGTCTTCAAACGCTTTTCCCAGAGCAAAATTCACATACACCCTGTCCATATAGCTCAGGTTGCTGTTACTTTCCTGGTCCAACATGGCCTCGATTTCATTATTATCGAATTTATAGGTTTTCAGATTAGCCAGAGAATAATAAGCCTCACCATAGCCCGGTTGGTGCCTGATGGCCCTGTGAAAAGAGTCTATGGAGGCCTCGAGATTACCCAGGGTTTTAAAGGCATGCCCTCTTGAGGTCAGGGTCAGCGAATCTTCCGGAAGTGTCTCAAGAATTCGGTCAAAATAATCAAGTGCCTCTTCAAAGTGGCCTGTCTGCATACAATCAACAGCATAGAGTGACTGGAACTGGGGATTTTCCGGGTCCTTTTCCAACAATAGACGAGCCTGTTCAGTGGCGGCCGCATAATTCTGACGCTTCCTTAAGGCCTGAATAAATTCAATTCGCAGTTGGTCATTCTCGGGTTCCAGCTGAACAGCTCCCTTGAGAAGCAATTCGGCATCATCGTAGATTCCCAATTTCGTCCCAATGGTTGCCAGCAGACGCATTGCCTCAACATGATGGGGCACTTTCTGGAGAAACTGGCGGCAAATATCTTCGGCCTTGAGGAGTTTGCCCTGGGCAATGAGATCAACAACGGCCAGTAATACTTTCGGCATGGCCTGCATTCTTTTCAGTTGGCTTTCGGCATACCTGGCTTTCGGATGCAAACCGGTCGCACGGGCAATCTCGATCTGGGCCTTCCAGCTTGCGGTTAAAGCCGGATTCAGTGAAGTGGCTCGCTCAAAGGCGGCCAGGGCAGACTCATCCTTCCCCATCTTACGCAAGGTATGCCCCTCTTCCTGGTGGGCACGACCATGATCCGGAACACGGTTTTTCAGCACTTCCAGGGTTTCAAGAGATTGCGTGTAATCACCGGAATAACGATGACATACCGCTGTCATGTAGACGGCTTCGGGATTAAAGGCTTGAGAGGATTGAAAAGCGCCCAGATCCGATAAGGCCTCATCGAAGTGCCCGGAAACAATCTTCTGCTGTACCGACTTGAGAAAGTTCTCTATTTCTTCGGGTTGCAAGTTCGTTCCTCACAAAAAGCAGCGCCCCTGAAAGGGGCGCGTTGATAATTTTACTAATCAGTTGAACTTAGCCACCAAAATCATAGGAGACTCGCAAACCCACAGTGCGTGGACGCGCATAGTTCACACGATGCTGGTCAAAGACGAAATTTCTTGAAATCTCTGCTCTTTCGTCTGAAATATTATTGACGTACAGTTCTGCAGACCACTGGTCTGTGCTGACCCCCATGGTGACAGATCCCATGAGCCAGCTGTCAACCCTGGATCGGTTGATCCGGATGATGTCACTGTAGGACTCGGCAGAATAACTGATGCTTGGCATAACATGAGCCCGCATACCGTTATTGAGATCCCACTCATAGCGGGCCTGTAAATTACCCTGGAATTCTGGGGCAAATGCCAGCTCATCACCGAGACGAACATCATCCGTCGGAATCAGCACTTCTGTGATTTCACTGTCCAGGAAGGAGAATGCACCGGTTACAGTCAGCCCTTCAATGGAGTAGGGAGACCAGATGAAATTACCCTCAATACCTTTGACTTCAGCATTGGCGGCATTATCCGAGAAGAACAGGTTCACAATGCTCGGATCGAATATCGTGGTCTGCAGCTTGTCGATATCTGAGAAGAAAACCGCACCGTTGAAAATAAGACTGTTATCCAGGTAACTGGATTTCCAACCCAGTTCGATGTTGGTCATTTCGTCCGTCTGTAATTCAAACGGGACGGTGTAGCCGCCCGGTCCTACTGCACCACCAGGCCTGTTAAGCAGCCCGGGGCGGAAACCTTCCGACCAGGTTGCGTAATACAACTGATTACCAGTTGGCGTCCAGGTGAGACTACCTTTAAATATCGCTCCATCGATTGCCGCCTTGTCCGGGGCATTGAGTGCATTTACGATACCCTGGATTTCTGCATCGCTGATGGCGTTATAGGCATTGGTAAATCGGCCACGACTAAAACTGTAAGGGTCTGCGGCCTGGATTATGTCCGAGATTTCCTGGAAGCTCTGTCCCTGGGTAAATGTGATACCCGCTCCACCGGTACAATCGGCCAGGTAGGTGTACCGACCATCGCCATTGTATAGATCGGAAATATCCGTCCCGAAGCGATCAACGTCAGTACCATTACCTGCCCAACCATTACAGAAACTGGCATTGGCTCCACCCTCAAAATCCACCTCAATATCGTACCAGCGGGCACCGACAGTCACAGCTAGCTGGTCACTGACATCAAAGGTCAACTCACCAAAGGCCCCTAACTGCTCATCTGTACGTTGAACATCATTGCGAAATATCACATCAGGTGGGAATGGACCCGGCTCTGAGTAATAGCCGGTTGTAAATGGATAACTGGGGGCAAAACCCTGCTGAGGATTACCAAAGCCGGGATAAATGATCGCTTCCCGGGAGCCCGGGTAAGTGAAGTCATTGCGCTCTTCCAGGGTCAGATCACTGTAAAATGCTCCAGCCGTAGCTCGAAGGCGGCGTGTAGCATCAGTCGTCAAACGGAATTCATGCGTGAAGACTTCGGTTTCAGTATGGCTGTTGACATACATGGAAGGCGACTGACATGTTCCCTGAGCCAGGCCGTTCACAAATCCTTCTGTTTCATAATAATAGTTGTACTCAGGATAGCTGACCGTGGAATCACAAATGTAATACGGCAGATACTGACCAACGAACAGGTAATCCGTATAGTCCACTTGCTGATCTGCTTCACGATCGGTAAAGGCACCGGTGTAAACCAGCTCAAGCTCTCCCAGCATTCCCGTCAGAGTCCAGTTGGTATTGCTGAATTTGTCTTCCAGGTAATCATCATTGAAACGCTGGATTTCCAGATCACCAAGATCTGGATCAGCAAAGAATACACCCTCGGAATCAATGTCCTGACTGCTATGCGCTACAAGCAGGCTCCAATCCGTATTGATATCCCACAATGCACTAAGGCGAAAACCACTGTAAGTGGTTTCATTAATATCTTCTTCTACAAGACCGCTATTGTTGGCCTCAATAAAGTTGACGTTTGACAGGTCAAGCTGACCATCGGCAGTGACACCAATCAGGCGGTTGCTCCAAAAGGTATCTCCCTTATCAAGAGCGGTCTGGGAACCTGAGACGCTCTGAACCCCAGCCCTTCTGGTAGATACCGGTACACCATTCTCACGCACCGTTCCGGCCTCACGGAAGCGAGCAGATTCGCGAGCAGTCCGTGTCCCCTGAACGTTATCAATATATCCGCCCTTGTTGTCCACATAGACAACACCCCGGACTGCGAAATTATCTGCAAGCGGAATATTCATTACCCCTTCCACATTGCTGCTCATTTCACCTTCAGACATGAAGGCACTGCCCATCTTCACGCGGCCGAAGGTGTCACTCATATCAGGCTTGTTGGTGATCAGGCGAACTGTCCCCGCCTGTGAACTGGCACCGAAGAGGGTACCCTGTGGGCCAGCCAATGTTTCAACGCGTTGCAGGTCAGCCGTATAGACGTCCAGGTTTCGACCTGGCTGGGCAAGAGGCTGTTCATCCAGATACAACGCTACGTTTGGAGCCAGTCCCGCTACCCCTGCCGTAGTCAGGTTTGGTGTCGTGGATGCCACGCCGCGTATATAAATGGTGTTCTGTCCTGGCCCGCTGCCACCGGCAGTGACACCCGGCAGGTTGATCAGGTAATCCTCGAAATTGGTAATTCCGTTCTGGTCGATGTACTCACCGGTCAGGGCAGAAACGGCTACAGGAACGTCCTGCAGGCTTTCTTCACGCTTGGTCGCGGTGACCACTATTTCTTCGATCTGGGCCTGGGCAGGCAAAGTATGAATAGAGGCAATAGCGACAGCCATGCAGAGTCGTTTTTTTCGAAACATAATTTCTTGTCTTGTTGTTGTTTGGGGATGGCCCTGCATTATATAGGACTCTAAATTTTTTTTGTAGCCGCAAACTACTTTTCCTGAAGCATAACTACCTAATAGTTAATTTTTTATCTTTATTTTTCAACAGTTTGCAAGGGTATCGCCCATACACCCAACCTATCAGCTACCTTTTTATTTATTACAGCACTAAGGTTTTAGCCTAGATTATCCAAACAGGGCGCGATCACATCTGGTCTTTTCAGCCAGGGGTTTGGCTTTTCACACTTCCGCTCATAACAAAAATCTCCTTGGACCCCTATTCGTATCATTCGACTAATTTCCATGATTCCCCTGAAGATATCTCTGCTATTTCAGGGTACAACGTGCTCTTGCCATACTGGGGCAGCCTTTGTATCGCCAACTACGTCATTTTCACTGTTTCATCCTCCCGGCAGGTTGTTAGAATGGCAGGCACTGTCCAATTTTCCGGATTTCCAGCATCTGAGTATGAAAACACTTCCAGTAAAAAGCAGTCTGACTGCAAGAGCCCTTTTCCTGGCGTTGTGCTCAACGCTGATGATCACCCAGACCTTTGGCCAGGTCTCCCAAACCAAGGGCTCCTTTGTGGACAAGTTCCGGCAACTGGACGAAATACTGCCCACGGCCAACAATTACCGGACAGCCTCCGGTGCCCCTGGCCATGACTACTGGCAGCAACAAGCTGACTATAAAATTGACGCCACCCTGGATGAAGAAAACCGGAGAATCATTGGCAGTGAAAGTATCACCTACACCAATAACTCCCCGGATACCCTGCGCTACCTGTGGATCCAGCTTGACCAGAACCGCTTCAGGACCGACTCCCTGGGTAGAATGAGTGAAACCTCGGGTCAGGACCGTATCAGTTTTGCTGCCATGCGGCGTGAACAGACCCTGCAGACTTTTGAAGGGGGTTTCCAGATTAGCCGGGTCGCCAGTCGCGGTGATGACCTGCCCCGTGTCATCAATGACACCATGATGCGAATTGATCTGCCGGATCCACTGGAAAACGGCGACTCCATCACCATTGATATCGACTGGGAACACAACATTATTGACTCGGATATACTGGGTGGTCGTGGCGGATATGAATACTTCCCGGACACTGACACCTACCAGTTTGCACTGGCCCAATGGTACCCACGGGTAGCCGCCTATACAGACTATGCCGGCTGGCAGCACAAACAGTTCATTGGCCGCGGTGAGTTCACCCTTGAGTTTGGTGATTACGAAGTTTCCCTGACAGTGCCAGCCGATCATATCGTGGCTTCCACCGGTATTCTGCGAAATCCGAATCAGGTCCTTACTCCTGTCCAGCGGCAGCGCCTTGAAGAGGCAGAGACTTCAGAGAGCCCCGTTTTCATCGTCACCGAAGAGGAAGCCCTGGCAAACCAGAAGGAAGGTACTGAAGAGACCAGCACCTGGCGTTTTGAAGCGGAAAATGTACGGGATTTCGCGTGGGCATCGTCACGTAAATATATCTGGGATGCCATGGCTCACACCCAGCCCGATGCAGAGCAGGAAACGGTAATGGCCATGTCCTTCTACCCACCGGAAGCGGAGCCGCTCTGGTCACAGTACTCCACGCATTCCGTGATCCACACCATGGATGTCTATTCGAAGTTTTCCTTTGCCTATCCCTACCCGGTTGCAATTTCTGTGAATGCCTGGGAAAGCGGCGGCATGGAATACCCGATGATTACCTTCAATGGTTACCGCCCGGTGGAGGATGAGGAAACCGGGGAACGTACCTATTCAAGGCGTACCAAGTATGGCCTGATCGGGGTAATCATCCATGAGATCGGGCATATCTATTTTCCCATGACCGTGAATTCCGATGAGCGCCAGTGGACCTGGATGGATGAGGGTATCAATACCTTCCTGCAATTTCTGGCAGAACGGGAATGGGAAGATGATTTCCCCGCCAGCCGCGGTGACCCCGCCAATATGGTGGATTACATGATCAGCCAGAATCAGGTGCCGATCATGACCAATTCCGAATCCATCCTCCAGTTTGGGAACAATGCCTATGGCAAGCCTGCTACAGCGCTCGTTGTCCTTCGTGAGACAGTCATGGGACGTCAGTTGTTTGACTTTGCCTTTCGTGAATATGCCAACCGCTGGATGTTCAAGCGGCCGACACCCTCGGATCTTTTCCGGACCCTGGAAGATGCTTCGGCCGTAGACCTGGACTGGTTCTGGCGTGGCTGGTTCTATTCCACAGATCATGTGGACATCGCCCTTACTGATGTGCGCGAATTCCGCATTTCCACCCAGGATCCGGAAGTGGAATTCCCACTGGATCGTGAAGAGGCCGAACAGGAACCGATTTCACTGACCCAACTGCGCAACGCTGACATTGAAAAACGCGTTGACCGCTACCCGGAACTGAATGACTTTTATAATAAGAACGATGAGTTCACCGTGTCTAACAAGGACCTTAACGACTACAGCAGTTTTATAGAGGGCCTGGAAGACTGGGAAAAAACGGTACTGGACAAGGCCCTTGAAGATAATCACCGGATTTACTTTCTTGATTTCGAAAACCACGGCGGCCTGGTGATGCCCATACCACTTCGCCTTACGTACGAGGATGGCAGTACCGAGGACGTGATGCTACCAGCGGAAACATGGCGCCGGACTCCGGATGCCGTCACCACGATGCTGATCCGAGAGCGTACGATCACGTCATTCCAGGTGGATCCGCTGGAGCAGATTGCCGATGCAGACTCCGGCAACAACTACTTTCCGCAGCGCATCGAACCCTCCCGCATAGAGTTGTACAAGAGCGATCGCAGTCGGCGTGACCTGATGGCCGATATGCTGGTGGAACTCAAGTCTGCGGAAACCGGCGAGGATATTGATGCCGGCGAGGATATGCCGTTAGAGCCCGCCGGTGAATAAAGGCATGCTTCGCCGCCGGCTATTGCTGTTGGCAGCAGTACTTCCAACGGGAGTAACTCCGGTACTGGCGCTTGCCCACAGGGAAAAAACCCTGTTTACCACGATTCAGCATAATGCACGCACAGGCATGGTTGAAATCATTCACCGTAGTTATGCCCATGATGTTGAACACACCCTGGGCAACCAGCTTCAGGCCCGGGGAGGGCTGGACAATCTGGAGGCACAGGCCAGGCTGGCCCTGGAATTGACCGCGGCCTTCACGCTTTGGACAAAAGACGAGGAAGTTAATCTTGAGCTCGTGGGGGCAGAACTCGACGGCGAGTTCTTCTATGTATACCAGGAAGCCGCATTACCCTCCATCCCCCATGAGCTTCGGATCCGCCATCTTATGCTTCGCAATCACTGGCCTGACATGACCAATTTCGTCAACGTGCTTTATCCCACGGGTGTCGCCAGTACCGTCTTTGAAGGTAATACAATTTTCCAGACCATCTCTGCCAGCCAGCTTGATACACAGTGATATTCACAAAGGCAATCCGGGCATATTCATGACAAACAGTTTTCACCGGATGACATAACGTGACTTACTCTATCCTTCTTAATCTTTGTCTGTTCCTGCTGGGACTGTATTTCCTGTTCCGGCTAAGTGGCACAGAAATGCCCCTGTCCCGCCGGGTACTGGCAGGACTTCTTCTCGGCATAATATTCGGCTTTTTCCTGCAGTTTACCTACGGTTTCGATACGCCGGTCGTCCAGCAAACCCTGGCCTGGACCAATGTTGTCGCTAACGGCTACGTTAATCTGCTCCGCCTGATTATCATGCCGCTGGTATTGATCACCATGATTGCTTCTGTCCTGAGGGTGGAAACTATCAAGACCCTTGGCAGTATCGGTGGCTCAATCCTGATCGTACTTATGCTAACAACCATGATTGCGGCTCTGCTGGGCATAGTCATGGCGGGCGTGTTCGGGCTGACCGCAGAAGGACTCACGGAGGGTGCAGCGGAACTGGCCAGGGCCGAAGAGCTGGCCTCCCGCCCCCAGGGAGTAACCAGTCTTGGTATACCGGAGTTACTGGTAAGTTTTTTCCCAACCAACATTTTCGCTGACCTGACAGGTTCACGGGATGTCTCCATTATTGCCGTGGTGTTCTTTGGCCTCTTGTTTGGTGTTGCTGCCATGCTGGTTGCCGAAGAAAATCCTGAGCAGGGCGAGAGTATTCGCGCTTTTGTCATGACAACCCAGGCCGTGGTCATGCGCTTCGTAAAACTGGTGATCTCACTCACCCCCTATGGTGTGCTTGCTCTGATGACGCGGGTTATTGCCGCTTCGGACGGCAATGCCATCCTGACACTGATCAGTTTCGTGATCGCCTCCTATCTTGCGATCCTTCTTATGTTTGGTGTCCATGCCCTGATCATCCGCCTGGCTGGCAACCCACTGGGCCCTTATTTCAAAACGGTCTGGCCACTGCTCACCTTTGCCTTCACCACCCGCAGCTCTGCAGCCTCCATCCCCCTGTCCATTCGGACACAGGTTGAAGAACTCAATATTCCCGCCCCCATCGCCAATATAGCCGCCTCATTTGGCGCCACCATTGGCCAGAATGGTTGTGCCGGTATCTATCCCGCCATGCTTGCAGTGATGGTCGCCCCGACGATCGGTATTGACATTGATTTTCAGTTTATTGCCACGCTTGTACTTATTATTGCCATCGGTTCATTTGGTATTGCCGGTGTCGGGGGCGGTGCCACCAATGCGGCACTGGTGGTACTACCTGCCATGGGTATGCCGGTGACAATAGTCGCCCTGCTGATTTCCATTGAACCGCTGATCGACATGGCAAGAACGGCCCTCAATGTGAATGGCTCAGTCACAGCGGGACTGGTTACCAGGAGACTATTGGAGCCAGGGGCATCAAAACCTGTTCAATAAATCGTTGCCGGATAATACCTTAATATTAAGTCAGCTCGTGTACTTGGAAAAACCGGACCACAGGGCCTATACTCGGGACCCTGTTTCTTGATAGCTGATTCCCAGTGCTTTTGGCGGTCTTTAGCAATCCACCCCTACAGGAACTCCATCCATGGACATGCACCAACAACAATCCATTGAACTGGCCTGCTCGAAGCTGGTTAATCTCTATTACCATTACAATGACACCCTCGACTTCAAGGCCGCCAGCGCGTTGTTTACTGTAGATGGCGCCTTTGCCCGGCCTACGGATCCGGAAAACTTCACCGTGGGGAGGGATAATATCCTTGCTGCCTATGAGGCCAAGCCCAATGACAGAATTGCCCGGCACATCATTAGCAACATAATCATTAACCCCATTGATGCCGAGCGTGCCAGGGGAAGCTGCTATGCCACGCTGTTCATGGCACCTATAGACGCCGAACAGGCAAGGTTTGGCGTGAAGGCCAATGCCTCTCAGTTGATGGGAGAATTTGATATGGACTTTGCACTGACTGCCGACGGCTGGAAAATTGCCCGATCCACAGGAAGAATAATTTTTACCACCTGATGAAATGGTAACCGACCCTTCCCCCTTGACTGCCGAATTCAGTGGCATATATCAAGGGGCTTTGCTAGTTTGACATTCAACCCTCAACAGACTTGGGATAAACAATGCGTGACCGACTGTATTCTCTCGAGGAACTGGAAAAAATTCCCGGCACAACTGTATTCAATGCCAGGCGCTAACGGGAAGCCTATCATCTGCACAAGTTCTGCATGACCCTGATGGAAGAAGCCAAACGGGAGGAGTTCAAGCAAAATGAGAAAGAATATCTTGATCGCTTCCTGATGAGCGAGGATCAGAAGCAGGCCGTTCTCGACCGGGACTTTACCCGCCTGATTGAACTGGGCGGCAACATCTATTTTCTGGTAAAACTTTCCAATACCGATGGCTGGAGTACGGTCAAGGCAGTAAGCTCGATGACCGGCATGACGCCGGATGAGTACGCCGCCATGATGCTGGCCGGCGGACGCACACCAGATCAAGATTAACCCGTTCAGGAGTCAGGGCAATGGCAACAATCACCGCAGGAATCGCCACCAGTCATATACCGGCCATGGGCGCCGCATTTGATCTGGGTAAAACCCGGGAAGACTACTGGAAACCGGTTTTCGACGGATATGAATGGGTAAAGAAATGGATAACAGATGAAAAGCCGGACGTGGTGATTCTGTGTTACAACGACCATACCTCTTCCATGATGCTCGATATAGTACCGACCTTTGCCATCGGGTTTGCGGAAGAGTTCAAGCCTGCGGATGAAGGCTGGGGTGCCCGCCAGGTGCCCATCGTTCCCGGATTTCCGTAACTGGCCGGCCATATCACGGAACAACTGATCATTGATGAATTCGATATCACCATCATGAATGATATTGATGTGGACCATGGCCTGACCGTGCCGCTGTCACTGGTATTTGGCAAGGTTGACGCCTGGCCGGTACGGGTTATACCCATAGCCTTCAATACAACACAATTCTCTACGCCATCAGGCAATCGCTGTTTCTCTCTTGGCGAAGCCATTGCCGATGCCGTTGAGAGTTTCCCCCAGGACCTGAATGTACAGATCTGGGGAACCGGCGGTATGAGTCACCAGTTGCTGGGACATCGTGCCGGTCTTATCAACCCGGAATTTGACAATGCCTTTCTTGATCGAATTGCGGATTATCCCAGTGAACTGCGCAAAATTACCCGACTGGAATACATCCAGAAAGCCGGTACGGAAGGGATTGAACTGATCATGTGGCTGGCCATGCGCGGGGCACTGGGGGAAAAAGTGGAAGAACTTTAAGGTTCTACCATGTACCCGCGTCAAATACGGCGGTGGGACATATGGTGTTGAGACCAGTGAGGTATCAACAAAAACTGTAACAAGAAGTTAAGTAAATTTTGCCCTTTTTGGGATAAATGGTAGGGAGACTTTTATGAAAAAATGCATCAAATTATGCTTTATTTTTATATCAACGTTTTATTCAGGGTTGATTTTTTCACAAATATGGTTGGAAACAGACGAGTGGGAAGATCCTCAGTCATGGCCTGAAAGCGGAGTAGAGCGAATACAGGGATAAAATGATGTTTCGTTGATTCCGGAAGCTGGAGTATTCGCTGCTGCTGTAGATGATCCGGCAAATCATGAATGCTGTGTAACCCCCCCCTCCGGAAAATGCGAAAATTTCGTTTACTCAGGATGAAATAACCGTCTCTGCAGATGTTTCCGGTCACTGGTTGAATTTTACCGCGCCTTTTGATGCAGACGACCCTACTTTATTCTAAGGCGAGAATGAAACAACAGTGGCAAGTTTTGAAAATTTTCGAAATACATTCAGTGGTGAATTCTACAAAGATGCTATCTGGATCGAGGCCACGCTTGGTGCAGATGGAGAATTGTTTGACCAGACTATTGTATACACACTTCGACTTGATCTTGGAAATGCCTTTTCAGTTGCTGAACAAATTACCCAGACAAGTGTAGAAAGAGTGCGAACTGCTAATGGTTCTGCTTCTGATGCAAGTTTTGAAAGCGGTGCTTCAGCAGACGGCGGTACAACCTCTGGCACCAATTTCACCACCTCCGACAATGTCACCATTGTCGGCACAATAAATATTGATCCGGAAGATCAGGGCATGCCTGGTGATATATATGTGGCTTTACTTTCAGCAACAACCGAGGGTGTTTCACTATCCTTTATGAATGAGGATGGTAATTATGAGAGCTGGGATCAGACCTTACCTGGCCTGGGCGCCCACATAAGCACAGACACTTTAAGTGACAGCTATGTCATTACAATCAGTAGCGGAACTTTGCTTGCCGGGACATTCAGGGTCGTCCTTGCGTATTCAAGGGGGTCAAAATTTATATATGCACCAAAAGCGATAACCATCAAAGTCAACTGACAGAAACTAGATAAACAAAAAAAACCGGGCGAATGTCCGGTTTTTTCTAACTCCAAATATTACTTTCATTCTCACCGATTTTGCATTAATTGTTTACTAGTTGGATTCCTTTCTGACTGTTGCTGAAAAAAGACAGGCAGTTTGTAACTGGCACGTCCGATTTGCAAACATCCCAACTAAAAAACCAGGCCGAAGCCTGGTTCTAAATTTGGTGGGACATGTAGGGATCGAACCTACGACCATCGGATTAAGAGTCCGGTGCTCTACCAACTGAGCTAATGTCCCAAATTCTTCTTTGTTATCTACCCATTACAGTTAAATCTTCACGTGTTCAGAGCGGGCCCTGCGGGCCTGTGCCCATCCCGGCCGCAAGCATAGTTTGCGTCGTTCAGTCATCGCTCAAAGCTGGCGCTTTGAAAACGCTCGCCCTCACCCAACTGAGCTAATATCTCAAATGCTGATGTTACATCAAGGCTGTGAATTATACCTTATTTTACATCTTAGTCAGTTTTGTATCCGAACCGTATTACGATGGATTTCACTGTTTGGCTCTTCAGGAATTCAAAAAATTGCCGGGCTGTCGGATTCGCTCCATCGATAAGCACAGCATCCTGGCGAATTGGCTCATGGAGTTGTTGAGGAACTATCCACCCCCTTCCTGGAGGTAATTCATCATTAGCGGTCATTTGGGATAGAGCGATGAAGCCAGCATCTGTATTTCCTGTCATGACAAATTGGTAAACCTGGTTAATGTTTTCACCCGTGACCAGCTTATTTGAATACACGGTATAAAAACCAAGATTGTTTAGTACCTGCATGGCAGCTTTTCCATAGGGAGCCAGACGGGAATTGGCGACTGCTAGCCGGTTGATACCGGCATCACGCAGTGATTCGTAAGGATCAGTATTTTCATTCAGCGACCATAACACGAGTGTACCGGTGGCATAGGTAAACTGGCTGGCCGGATCAGTGAGCCCTTTATCAGACAATAACAAGGGTTTTTCCTGGTCAGCTGAGAGAAAGACATCATAGGGTGCTCCATTGACGATCTGGGCATACAACCGCCCAGAGGAACCGGAAGAAAGCACCACGGTATGCCCGGATTCTTTCTCAAACAGTTCCACAATGGCTTCCAAAGGACGCAGGAAATTGGCAGCGACAGCAACAGACACTTCACCTGCCAGGACAGGCATTACCGGGAGCAGGAATAGCAGAAATGTAAACACCTGTTTTCGAAGCATCTATAGCGCATTGGTATTCAATCAAAGAGCCTTTTATACTACCTGAACCTCAATCAAAAATACCAACAAGGGGATCTGGGGATAATGTTTCACTTTCTTCGAGTAGTGGTAATAGCTGCGACATCCAGTTGTTTTATGTCCCTGGGATGGGCCCAACAAAACATCGGGCGTGGCGCACCAGATCCTTATGAACCCGATGTGGTTGTGGGGGTTGAAACCAAGGGTATGTGGGCGGGCGCCGGTGTTCCGGAAGGCTATCCGCCCATTTATGCCACCAAAGACGGTGATATTCCTGAAGGTATTACTCCATTGCCTCGCGACATTTTCTCAACGTCTGATTTTTATCTGGATGAGCAGTTCTGGTTTGACAGGCGTTACTATCGCTGCAATTCCCCTTCCGGGCTGGAACAGATCTGGGGAGCCTATGAAGTACCCATGGTGGGAGACAATCCCCCCGAGACAGCGGCCTGGGGATATTGCGACCGGGACTATCCCAGGGAAGAAATTATCAGCCCCTACCCATTCAGATCAGCCAAGGCCCATTACGACGCCCTGATTGAAGAGGCTAAACAGAAAGGTGGCCCAACAGTGTATAACCAGGCCACCCTGCCTGACTGGAACGGCTCATACCAGCGTCGTCGTCACAAGACCGCCACCTGGTTTTATGGTGCCATTTTGCAGATACCCACCTACCTTTCCCTGCTTACCCCTGAATACCAGCACAGATTTGTCCAGCAGATGTATCACTATGCCGGCAGCAGTGCCCCGCAGTGGCCTGGCTCCTACTGTTGGCCCGAAGGTTTCATGCGCCGGTTGGCCCAGTATGGTGGTGGTTCTATCAATTTCATCATGACGCCGGAGCTAATTCTGGATATCCGCAACGCCGCCAAGACCCTCATCACCCAGATTCATGTAGGACGGGAGTTCAATGAAAGCGGGGTAGTACCCAGGCTGGGAGCGGATGTTGCTCAATGGTTTGGAGACACCATTGGTTTCTGGGATGGCGAAGCCCTGATCACCTGGACCTCCAATGTTCAGGGCTGGATATCCCACGGGGCTTTTGAGTTCAGTAACAAATTCCAGTCCATCGAAATCTATACTCCGATTACTGATGATAACGGCAACCACAGCGGTATCAAGCACGAAGTTATTCTCTATGATGACGAAGCCTTCGCCGACCCCCTGCGCATCGTGAATATCATGGACAAGACCAGTGAACTGAACGAGGATGACCCTTTTCTCTATATGGAATGCGTAGCGCATACCTTTCCCATTGAGGGCCAGACTACCCCCATGACCCCGGGCAGTGAACTGGAGTACATCATGCCTAACATTCCCGGGAGGCCCTGGGCTGACATCTGGGAGCGTTACCATGAAGAAGGCATGCAACGCCCTGAAAAAGAGGATATCTTCAATTTCGAATAAAAAGTGCATGTCCGGCCAGAGGGGTAGACAGCTTTCCGGTTCCTGTTTACCCTTGGCTGAAACAATAAGATTACAATGACAATTCTTTTTTGGGGGTATCATGGTGTTGCGTTTACCTGGACAACGCGTTTTGTGTAGGGCCTTGTTGCTGGCCTCCTCTTTCCTGATCTCTGCAACGGCCTTTTCCCAGATTGCGGGTTTCTCGGGCCAGGAGATTGAAGTGGTTCCCCCGGATCGCGAATTTGCTACCTCTGATGAACATTACCAGTACCTGCTGAACAAGGCGAACGGAGGAACAAAACATACCTGGGATACTCTTCCCCGCTGGGATGGACTCTGGTACACCGCCGGCAACAACCATATGGACCCCTTTATAGAAGGTGGCCTGCAGGGCGGTACAGTCAAGGAGGGAGTCCTGACCCCTGCCTATGAGACAGCCTATAAGGAACGCTGGCGTCAGCAACAGGAGGAAGGCCAGGTTCGTTATGACCGCCTTACGCACTGTGAACCTGCCGGCATGCCCCGCTGGTTGCTTGAACCCTACAATCATGAATTCATCAATACGCCAGACCAGTCCTGGTTCATTAATGACTTTGCCAATGGTATTCGCCGCATCTACATCAACAAGGAACACACCAACCTCGCCGAGATGAATGGTTCTCATTCCTGGTTTGGCGACACAGTTGGTTTCTGGGATGGCGACAAACTCATCACTCACACGAAATACCTGATGCCTGCAGACTTTACCCGTTGGTCTCCCATGACCAGCAATCAGCTGGAACTGGTGGAAACCTGGGAACTGCAGGAATTCGAGGATTATCCGCGCCTGGTCGTTCAGGTCACCATGTATGACAAACATGCTTTTGTTAAACCGATCAACTTTGTGTACTCCTTCCGCCAGGCGGATGACCTTGAAGAGATCGGTTATCGCGTACAGCACTGGGAATGCGAGGCCAGCAGCAACTCCTATCTGGATGAAAACGGCATGACCAATTTTTACCTGCCGGGAGAGGAAGGGTACAGGGATCCACGTGCCTCTTCCCTGTTTGCTGACCTGCCGGGACAGACACCGGATCCTCTGGGTGATCCGGCTTTATCAACCGAATAAAAAATAGACGAGGAATCTCCATGACAAATTTCACAGGAATCTTCCGGATAGGCCTTGCATCCTGCATCCTGTCTCTCGCATCTGCCGGAGTGCTGGCCCATCATTCATTCTCCATGTTCGACCGTGACACTGAGATGGTCCTGATCGGTAAAGTGGATCGCTGGGCATTCAACAACCCCCACGCCTGGCTTTATATTGACGTCATGGATGAGAATGGTGAAGAAGTGGAATGGGGCTTTGAGGGCGGCGCCCCTCCCCAACTGGTCAGGCAGGGTATAAATGGTCGCACCTTCAAACCCGGCGATGAAGTAACCATCATGTTCAGCCCACTGGCCGATGGCCGCCCGGGTGGGGCCATGTGCTGGGTCAAGCTACCAGATGGTTCCTACGTAAAACCGGCCGATGGCGGCTGCGGATCACGGGACCCTGAAAGCGTCACCCGTTGGGAAAAGTGGCTGGAGATGGGGATCACCTCCAGTAAAGATGCTGCTGCCCTGTAATAATTTCCTGCAGTAATCAGAAACCATGACCACACCACGCATCAACATTGCTGAAAACAGTGAAGAGCTGCTAAGAAATGCACCGTTCACCATTCGTCGCGCTGGACCAACTATCGGTGCAGAAATCAGTGACATCGACCTGGGGAAACCACTGGATCAGGTAACATTTGATGCCCTGTATGCGGCACTGATCACATACAAGGTCATCTACTTTCGTAACCAGAAAATCACTGCCCGGCAGCAGGTAGCTTTTGGCAACCAGTTTGGTGATCTTGAAGTACACCCTTTCCGCCCGGATCTGCCTGACATTCCCGAAATGGTAGTCCTCGACAATGACAGGGATAACAAGGTACTGTCGACGGATATCTGGCATGCTGATACAACCTTCCGGGAAGGTCCGACCCGTTTTTCCATTTTGCGCTGCGTCATCATGCCGGAACTGGGTGGTGACACCCTGTGGGCTGACATGACTGCGACCTACCAGGGGCTAAGCAAACCGGTAAAAGACATGATTACCGGCCTGGATGCACTGCATGATTTCAAGAACTTCAGCCTCCTTTACGGCAACGATGAGGAAGGCCAGAAGAAACTCATGGAGATGCGCAAGCTGTATCCGCAACCAACCCATCCGGTAGTAAGAACCCACCCCGACACTCTTGAAAAAGTGTTGTACGTGAACCCCCAGTTTACGGTGCGCATTCTTGACATGTCGGTCCAGGAAAGTGATGCCATTCTCGGCCTCTTGTATCAACAAAGTAAAACGCCGGAATACCAGTTCCGCTTAAGCTGGGAGCCGGACACCATCTGCATGTGGGACAATGCCTCCACACAGCATTATGCCTCCAATGATTACTGGCCAAATCGTCGACGAATGGAGCGCGTGGCCGTCATCGGTGAAAAGCCATATTTTGAGGCTGATGCGAGCCCGGTCCATGAAACCAGCGGCATCACCAGGGCCCATGCCTATGAAGGCTTGCATTAAAAGCCTTAACAATCAGATGCAGGCCCTGAAACCGGTATTTACCTGGATTCTGCTGCTCCTGTTCTGCAATACCCTCCTGGCCCAGCAACGTATCGTTCTTGGTGGCAATCCCCAGGGGAGTCAGCTATACCCGATATCCCAGGCCATCAGTGCTGTCATCACAGAAAATTCAGATATGCGCGTTGATGTTTTGCCCCAGGGTGGCAGTGTGCTGTACCCCATGCTGCAAACCGAGGAGGTCGACTTTGCCCTAGTAAACCCAATGGATGCCCTGAGTGCACGCAAGGGTGAAGCCCCCTACGAACGATCATCCAGGGGACAGGGATTTTCCATGCAGACCGTTATGCTGGGCTCCCCTATAGGACTTTCCCTTGTGGCCGCTGAAAGTAGCGGTATACGTTCGGTATCGGATCTTGCCGGACAACCCGTTGTTGCTGATTATGGCGCTTTTGCCAGTGCCGGGCTGACGGCGAAAATAGTTCTTGCTACAGCCGGGCTCGACCTTGATGATGTAGAGGTAGTGACTGTCTCTTCCTACCCGGAAGGTGTGCGTGCAGTCATTGAAGGCCGCGCCGTCGCATCCACTGGCTCAGTGGGCAGCAGCATTATCCGGGAACTCGAGGCGAGCCGCGGGGCCCGCTTCCTGGAGGTAAACAACAATTTCGCCGCGCAACAGGTCATCAGAAAACTCGGTCCCGCCTTTTATCCCTACAGACTCGCTGGTGGTCAACCTGGCGCAGCGGAAAGCACCTGGGTGATAGCCTATGACATACCCATCATTGTTCGACCGAGCATGGATGCGGACAGTGTCTATGACTTCGTAAAAACCCTCTGGAATCATCATGAGCAGCTCGGAGACATTTATGCCCCCATGGAAACATGGACGCCTGATCGTTTTGTCAGTACCCAGGCAGTGCTTCCCTATCATCCGGGTGCGGTGAAGTTCTACAAGGAGCAAGGAGTCTGGACCGATGCCATGGAAGCGCATAACAATGCCCTGAAGCAACGGCTTGAATAAGGCCAAGCGGGTGCCTGGCTATGATTGAATACCGCCGCAACCTCAATGGACTCTGGCAAATCGCCGCTACCAGCCTGTCTGTACTGCTTCCTCTTTCGACCATCCTCTATGTGCTGCAGGTTCTCCCCACGCTGGGTATTGTGATTTACAAGGAACAGTTCCTGATGTGGTTCCTGACCCTTTCCCTGCTCCTGACCTTCATTCTGGTGCCACTGTCCAAAAATAGGGAACCGGAAACTACCGTACCCTGGTATGACGTCATTCTGTTGCTGATAACGCTTTTAGCAGGCGGCTACGTGACTTTCTGGTACCACATTCTGCTTCCTGAAATCGGACTACTCACCCTGGACAAGGTAGTCGCCTCCTCGGCTGGCATTATTCTCCTGCTGGAAGCCACACGCCGGCATCTTGGCTGGACCATGGTCTGCCTGGGGCTGGTTGCTCTGCTCTACAGCTATTTTGGCAATCATCTTGGAGGCATTCTGGAAACACGTGTCATACGCCTTGACCGCCTGATGATTTACAACTACCTGGGTCAGGATGCCATTCACGGTACCCCGCTTTTCGTGGCCGGCACCATCGTCACTGCCTTCATGCTGTTTGGGCAGATGCTGTTCACTACCGGCGGCGGTCAGGCTATTTCAGATTTCGGATTTGCGCTGATGGGAAAATACAGGGGAGGACCAGCGAAGGTCAGTATCGTGGCAAGCGGGCTTTTCGGCTCACTTTCGGGGAGTGCCTCTGCCAATGTAGCCACGACAGGCATGATTACTATTCCCATGATCAGGGAAGCCGGATATCAGGCCCACAAGGCTGCTGCCATAGAAGCTGTGGCTTCCACTGGTGGACTGATTCTGCCGCCAATCATGGCCGCAACGGGCTTCATCATGGCGGAATTCCTCGGTATTCCCTATGCAGAAGTTGCCCTGGCAGCTCTACTGCCAGCCCTGTTGTACTACCTTTGCCTGTTTCTGCAGATAGACATGGAAGCTGCTGCCAATGGCATTACCGGACTACCGGACAACCGGATGCCTCCTCTGCGGCAAAGCCTTAAAAAAGTGGCACCTGTCGCTATACCCGTTGGCGTCTTGTTGTTCACGCTGTTTGTTCTGTACCGCAGTCCTGAAACATCTGCGCTCTTCGCCACGGTGGCTACCCTGCTGGTTAGCCTTTGCCTACCCGGCATGCGCCAAACATTGAAGGATTATCTGAAAGCCGTGGTATCAGCCGGTGAAGCCATCGTCTCCATCACGATTATCTGCGCCATGGCAGGGCTTATCATCGGTTGTCTGGGCCTAACAGGTCTTGGAGTCAACTTGTCACAGGCGCTGGTATCCCTGGCCGGAGGAGAAGTCTGGCTGCTTCTTTTACTGGCCGCCGTCGGCAGCATTATTCTCGGGATGGGCGTACCGGTAACTGCTACCTACATCATCCTGGTGATTCTGATTGGCCCTGCCCTCGTCTCCCTGGGGATACCGGAACTGGCGGCCCATATGTTCCTCTTTTATTTCGGTACGTTGTCCTTCCTGACACCGCCTGTGTGTATCTCGGTATTTGTAGCTGCCGCTCTGGCACAGTCAAACGTCATGCAAACCGCATTTTTCGCCATGCGTCTGGCCATTGTGGCCTACGTACTCCCTTTCTTTTTCGTGTTCAACCAATCATTCCTGCTGCAGGGTACAGTATATGAAATGATCAGCGTGGTGATTGCATCAGTAACGGGGATTGTGTTTCTTTCGGCAGGGCTCGCCGGCTATTTCGTATGCAAGTTACCCGCTGGCCTCAGGGTAGTCATGCTCGTGTGCGGAATTGGCAGCCTGTCTACGGGTGTGGACTCTATCCAAAACGCCGTTGCCAGTGTCCTGTTGCTGGGCCTGGCTTATGCATTCCTGAAAAAATATCCCCGGGATACCCTCTATTAAAGCAGTTTGAAACCTGCGTATCCCTCCCGGGCAACACGATTGCATTCCTCCCTGTACGAACCTACACCCCCGAGGTATGGCAGGAAGACTTTTGGCTTTCCATCCACATTGGCCCCGTGATACCAGGAAGTTGTGTTGAACAGTACGGTCGGCCGTGCCGCTTCAACGACATGTTCAACCCAATGTGCTTCAGCGTCAGGTGCAGCTTCCATGATTACCTTGCCCTCCGTCTGCATCCATCCAATGGCATCAGTAATCCAGTCAACATGCTGTTCAATAGACAACACCATATTACTTAACACGGATGGACTACCCGGACCGGTGACAATGAACAGATTCGGGAAAGACTCCACTGCCACACCCAGGTAGCTGACTGCACCGTCCTGCCACTTTTCTTTCAGGCTGGTATTGTTACGCCCTCGTATATCCAGGTTGAGAAGTGTCCCGGTCACTGCATCAAAGCCGGTGGCAAAAATAATGACATCAAGATCATAGTCATGCGCTGCCGTTTGAATACCATGGGCAGTGATGGACTCAATGGGTTCCTCAAGTGCATTGACCAGCGCCACGTTGTCCCGGTTATAAGTCGCATAATAACGATCATCCTGGACCATACGACGGCCTCCTACGGGGTACTTGTCCGGATCAGGGATCAGTGCTTCGGCTGTATCCGGATCATCAACAATCTCTCGAATCTTGTCCGCAACGAAATCACTGCAGGTTCGATTGGATTCCGGGCTCACCAGGAGGTCGCTAAAAGACATCAACAGGGCAGGTCCACCTACATCCCAGGCAGCCTCGTAAATTTGTCGACGTTCGGCCTCCTCCACGTCCAGGGCGGAACGATCGCCGGGGGCAACATTCATGCCCAGCAGGGAATTTTTCATGAAGTCGCGCATGCGGGCATAATTGGCTTTTGTTTCCTGCTTTTCAAACTCGGAAAGCCTGTAATTCCCGGCCCTGGCTACCCAGTGGGGCGTTCTCTGAAAAACCGTCAACTTATCGACTTCGGGTGCTATCTCGGCAATGACCTGAACCCCACTGGATCCGGTACCAATAACACCGACCTTCTTACCCCTGAGATCAATTCCCTCTTCAGGCCATTGGCCCGTGTGAACCCATTGCCCCTGAAAATTGTCCAGGCCTGGAATGTTTGGCATGTTGGGTTTGGACAGGCAGCCAACGGCTGAAATCAGGAATCTGGCCTGGATGATGCCCTGGTCGGTATGTACCTGCCACTGGCCAGAGTCTTCATCAAATACAGCCGACTCTACCCGCGTGTTCAACCGGATATCCCTGGCCAGGTCATAACGCCCGGCAACATGTTTCAGGTAATCCAGAATCTCCGGTTGTGACGCATACCGTTCACTCCACTCCCATTCCTGCTGCAAATCATCATCAAAGGAGTAGGAATACTGGAAACTTTCCACATCACAGCGCGCTCCGGGATAGGAATTCCAGTGCCAGGTACCGCCTATATCATCGGCAGCCTCGACTACAATGACATTCAGGCCAAGCTTACGGATTTTGTGAAGGGCATAGAGACCGGCAAATCCGGCGCCGATAATAATGACATCCCGCTGATCGGTCATACCTTATTCCTGCCCTGCCTTGAGGTTGGACTTGATAAAAGCGGCTGTTGCTTCAAGCGCTTCGCCGGATTCTATCAGGGCCGGGTAAAAACTCTGAAAAACATGGGGCATGTCCGGATAGATATCCAGGCTCACCCTGACACCAGCGGCACCGGCTTCGGCGGCCAGTTCAGTCGCATCATCCAGCAGAATCTCTATGGAACCCACATGAATCAGCAGGGGAGGCAGTCCCGACAGGTCAGCTCTCAATGGATGCAGGACATCATCATCGGGAATATTGTCACCAAGATAGTGCCGGGCACTTTCCACGAGTCCTGTCACATCCAGGCTGGGATCATCCTCGGCATTGAAGGTACAGGATTCAGAATCACAGGCCAGGTTGACCCATGGCGACCAGAGAACCCCTGCCACGGGCATGGTGAGCCCTTCAGCCTTGCAGGTTAATAGCAAGGACATGGTCAGTCCCCCACCGGCTGAATCCCCGGCAGCCACAACCTGCCTGACACCCGAATCCAGCAGTCCCCTGTATGCATCTACCACGTCCTGGACTGGAACAGGATAGGGATTTTCAGGGGCTTTGCGATAATTGGGTGCAAAAATATTCAGGCCTGAAAACAGGGCCAGATGGCCAATTGTCGCGGCATAGGTATCCGGACTACCAATGACATAGGCACCGCCATGGGCATAAAGAATGGCCTGGTCTGTTGGTGCGCCAGATGGTCGCGCCCAGGTACCTTCAACCCCGCCAACCTGTGCGACTTCATAAATCACTCCCTCAGGATTAGGCACCTCGGCAAACATGGCATTAAAAATCGCCCGACTTTCCTCGGGCGGCATGGACAGGCTCAATGGGCCATCACGTAACATGGTCTTGATTTCATCGAGAGCGGGATAGCTCATGTCAATTCCCCCGGAAATGGATGCTTGTATCGGAGCTGTCAGGCAGCTTCCTGCATTGTACTTGGCGCTTCATCGTCATCAAGCGGCAAAATCCTGAAATTGATAATGCCATACAGTGCCGAGATAACCGGCATGGACAGATTGAAAAAACAAAAAGGCAGGTACACCAGCGTCGGAACTCCCAGGGAAGCCGCCATGAATGCGCCGCAGGTGTTCCAGGGAATCAGGGCCGAGGTAACCGTAGCTGAGTCTTCTATGGCGCGACTCAAATTAACCGGTGCCAGGCCCAGTTGCCGAAACGCCATCTTGTACATTCTGCCCGGGAGAACAATACTAATGAACTGGTCACCGGCAATGATATTGGTTCCGATACAGGTCAGGATGGTCGATGTGATTATCGCGGCGGAGCTTCTGGCACGCTTCAAAACTTCCCTGAGCAATTTGCTGAGCAAACCGGTTTCCTCCATGGTCCCGCCAAAGAACACGGCACACATGATCAGCCAGATCGTGTTGAGCATATTGGCAGCCCCACCCCCGCTGAGCAGGTCATCAAGGATGGCATCTCCGGTGTCCGCCGTATAACCGGCAAACAGGATTTCCCACAGACTGGCAAACAGCGCAAGACTCCCTTCTTCGGCCTGGATCGTGTCCTGGAATGCCAGGGCACAGACAACCCCCATCAAGGCTGCAAGGAGAATAGCTGGCAACGGCGGGACCTTATTCCAGGCCAGAATGAACAGGGCTACCAGGGGCAGCATCAAGTACCAGCCGATGGTGTAATTGGCTTCCAAGGTCGCCAGGGTGACATCCAGGTCGGTACCAGCCGGCGCTGTTTCTGCCGACAGGCCTATCAGTGTGAAAATAACAAGAGAAATAAACAGTGACGGTACACCGGTCCAGGCCATATGCCTGATATGGGAAAACAGATCGACACCGGCAACAGCCGGTGCCAGGTTCGTGGTATCTGACAATGGCGACATCTTGTCACCAAAATAGGCACCGGAAATAATAGCCCCTGCACAAATGGCCGGTGAGAGTCCAAGCCCGACGGCTGTGCCGATCATGGCCACGCCAATACTGGCCGCTGTGGTCCAGGAGCTGCCGATACTCAGGGAAACAATGGCACAGATCAGGCAGGTAGCGGCATAGAAAATACCGGGATTCATCAGTTTCAGGCCAAAGTAGATCATCGAAGGCACAACGCCGCCGGTAATCCAGGCGGCAATCATGATGCCTACGGCCAAAAGAATGAAACAGGGGGCAAAGATTATCGACATGCCCTTGTAAACACCGCGTTCCAGGGAAATCCAGGAATGACCATTCTTTACCCCGACCAGCAAGGCAACACAGGCGGCTAACAGCAAGGCAATCTGGTTGGGACCATAAGAGGAATCCTCACCAAAAAAACGCAGGGAAAAGTACAGGGAAATAACCAGAAACAAGACCGGCCAGAGGGCATCGAACAGGCTCGCTTCGCGAATCCCCTCGTTGGTTTCACTGGCTCCCGGTTCCACGTAATCTGTCCTCCTGATGTTTAGCCAACGATTCCCGATTCAGTCCATGGCATGGACAACTAGGCCTGATTTCAGCTTTGGTTCAAACCAGGTTGATTTGGGGGGCATCAACTTTCCCGCCTCGGCAATAGCCATCAACTGCTGTATCCGGACCGGATAACAGGCAAATGCCGCCCTGAAACTACCGCTGTCAACTGCCGTTTCCAAACCACTCCTGCCACGAATACCACCAATGAAATCCACACGTGGATCAGTCCTGACATCCTGAATATCCAGCAATGGTGAAAAAACTGTTTTCTGTAGAACAGAGACATCCAAACTCTCCACAATTTCACTGCTGTTGGCAACATTCCTTGCTACCAGGCGAGTCCAGCTGCCTCCCATGTACAGCCCGAATTCTCCCGGGCCCCTTGGGATGGGGTCACCTTCCACTGGTTCGGTATCAAAATCCTCTTGAAGAGCCTTGAGGAAACCTGCCTCATCATACCCACCCAGATCGCGCACCACGCGATGATACCCGAGGATATTGAGCTCATCATGGGGGAAAAGTACAGCCATGAAATAATTGTACGGCTCATCTCCGCTGTGGGATGGATTGGCATCACGGCACAGCGCCCTGTAACGCACTGCCGCAGCTGAACGGTGATGGCCATCGGCCACAAACAGCGACGGTATATGCGAAAAGGCATGGATAATTTTCTGTAGGTACTGCTGGTCAGGAATCACCCACAGCTGGTGACGCACGCCCTCTGCCATAAAATCATTTGTCGGCAGCACTTTCGTACATTCGGCCTGCAGGGTCTTGAGTGCCTGGTCGGCCTGGTAGGTCAGAAATACCGGCCCCGTCTGTGCAGCCAGGGCACGCATATGTTCGACCCTGTCGTTCTCTTTTGCGGGTCGGGTCAACTCGTGTTTCTTGATGATACCGTTTTCATACTCATCAGCACTGACCAGTGCCACCAATCCAGTCTGGCTGTGTTCACCAAGGCTTTGCCGGTAAAGATAGAACATTGGTGCGTTGTCCTGCACCAGTATGCCCGATGAAATGAAGTTATCCAGGTTCAACCGGCCTCGATCATACACAGCCTGGCTGTGCACATCCGTATCCGGGGACAGGTCGATTTCCGGCTTGTTGATATGAAGAAAACTGGTGGGGTTAGCGGCAGCAAGCTCCCGGGCTTCCCCGGTGGAAACCACATCATAGGGAGGTGCTGCGACTTTTGCTGCCAACTCAGCTGGCGGCCGCAGTCCGCAGAATGGAAGTACGGTCGCCATGATTTATCAGCCTCCTAGAGGACGTCGATAAGCTCAACTTCAAAGATCAGTGCCTGGTAAGGTCCGATCACACCACCAGCGCCGTTAGCACCATAGGCCAGCTCATGGGGTATATAGAGCTTCCATTTGTCACCGGATTTCATTAACTGCAGCGCTTCTGTCCATCCGGCTATGACACCACCCACGTCAAACTCGATGGGCTCACCACGTTCCACAGAACTGTCAAACACCGTGCCATCAACGAGGGTGCCGTGATAATGCACCCGGACGCGTGAGGAGGCTTCCGGCATAGCGCCGTCACCCGAGGCCAGCACTTCATATTGCAGACCGCTCTCAGTGACATTGACCTCATCACGCTTGGCATTTTCATCAAGGAAAGCCTCTCCGGCAGCAGCAACTTCACCAGCGGCAGCATTCTGTTCCTTGCGGATTCGCTCATTTACTTCGTCTATGGCTTCCTTGAGGTCGGCATCACTCACCTGGCTGGCCTTACCTTCCAGTACATCTGCGATGCCGGCAACAACCGCTTTGGGTGACATTCCGTCAAAAGGCTGCCTTGCCAACTGTTCCCCAACCTGGCGGCCTATCCCGTAGCTGGCACGTTCATCGATAGTGGTAAATTCTTTAGACATACTGTTTTTCCCGTATTTTTTAATAAATGAAAGCCGATTCTATCACGTCTGGATGATTTTCTGCTGACACGGGACAGATCCCGGGAGCCTGGAAACGGATTAGAGACTCTTGGTTAAATCCGCTACCATTCTCCAATGTCTGAAGCCATTCAAACTCTGGACTGGTGGGTCATCGGGATATACCTGGCCGGCCTGATCCTGTTCAGCCTGTATCTGTCACGCAAGCAGTTTTCCCGTGAAGATTATTATGTGGGCCATCATGCTATTGGCCCCTGGCCAATTGCTATCTCTACCATGGCAACCCAGTGCTCCACCAACAGTATTCTTGGCGCACCGGCGTTTGTGGCTTTTGCAGCAGGCGGGGGACTCATCTGGCTCCAGTATGAAATGGCTGTTCCCCTGGCCATGATCGCCATCATGATTTTCCTGTTTCCGGTTTTCTTCAAGCTTCAGTTAATTTCTGTCTATGCCTATCTCGAAAGCCGTTTTGACCTGAAAACCCGACTGGTGCTGAGCATCCTCTTTCAGTTTGTGCGGGCATTCGCCACGGCTGTGACCGTTTACAGTATTGCCATCGTCGTCGAATTGATTACCGGTCTGGGATTTTTCTGGTCGGTATTGATCATCGGGGCAATCACCCTGGTCTATGACACGCTCGGTGGCATCAAGGGGGTGATTTACAGTGATGTTTTGCAGTTGATCATCCTGACAGTAGTTCTTGTTGGCCTGCTTGTTCTCCTGGTCGACGATATAGGTGGCCTTTTTCTCATGTTTGACAATTTATCCGGTGACCGTCGGCAGACCCTGGATTTTTCAGCCCATGGTCTCGGCGATGGGGAAGTGTTTGCTTTCTGGCCTATGCTCATTGGTGGGTTTTTCCTGTACGTGTCCTACTATGGCTGTGACCAGAGCCAGGTACTGCGGGAATTGTGCGCCCATTCCATGGATGACGGAAAAAAAGCCCTTTTCCTCAATGGTGTTTTACGATTTCCACTGGTTCTTCTGTACTGCCTGGTTGGTGTCGGACTGGCAGCCTATTCCTTCGAAAACCCCGGGTTGCTGACCAGTCTCCCGACTGAAAATGGTGCGCCAAACTACAATCTGGCAGTACCCCAGTACATGGCACTGACCCTACCACCAGGTGTACTTGGGTTCGCCCTGGTTGCTCTTTTTGCAGCGGCCATGTCATCACTGGACTCCGTCATCAACTCACTGAGTGCTGTCACCATGGAGGATTTTGTCTTCCGTTTTCATCAGGGTACCTGGAGTGAGAAAAAAGAATTATGGATATCCCGTCTGATTACCCTTATCTGGGGCAGTATCACACTCATCTTTGCATTTTTTGTTGGCGACATTGCGGACACAGTCCTGGAAGCCATCAACATTATTGGCTCCCTGGTCAACGGTCCCATCCTGGCGGTATTTGCCATGGGATTACTGACACAACGGGTATCCAGAACAGCAGCTGTCAGTGGCTTGCTGGCAGGTTTCCTTTTTAATCTTTACTGCTGGTGGGCATTGCCTGGGCTGTCATGGCTCTGGTGGAATGTATTTGGTTTCCTGGTCACGGCCGTCACCGGCCTGATACTGAGTCTGGCACTGCCCTGCCTGAAGGATGTGAGCGAATACACCTGGCACTTTCATGATGAAGGTGACAACCTTGGCAATCAGCGCTGGCGCAAGGGCTATTGCTGGCTCATCGCATATGCAGGCATTATTCTTGTTGTTCTGATCCTCATGGCTCTATGAGTATGACCTTTGAAGAAACCAGAAAATACCTGCTCGGCAAACCTGAATCAGTCCTTGAGTATCCTTTCGGACCTGATACCGCTGTCTTCAAGGTGAATAGCAGGATGTTTGCGACGCTGTCAGAAAATGAGGCAGGGGCCTACAGCAACCTCAAATGCAACCCTGAAGAAGCCATAATGCTAAGAGACCTTTTCAGGGAAGTGGTCCCGGGCTATCACATGAACAAGAAACACTGGAATACAGTTCACCTGGACGGCGAATTACCCAACGGTGAAATCGAGCGCATGATCGACAATTCCTATACACTTGTCGTCAAAAGCCTGCCCCGCAAGACAAGGCAGGGAATGGAAATCAGGCATGGCTCTGAATCCCTTTACCGCTGAGACAACTGCGTTTTGAAATTCCGATATTTTGCGACCATGGTAGTCCTGGCTGCCATCTGGGGTTCCTCCTTCATGTTCGCCCGCCTGACCGTTGAACCCTTCGGTGTACTCGCACTCAATGCCGTTCGCTCCGTCGTGGCTTCCCTGACCCTGTTGCCAATCATGCTCTGGTACCGCCAATGGCGTCCTTTCCTGGCCAACTGGAAGCACTTCATCGTCCTTGGGCTGATCAGTACGGCACTGCCCTTTTCACTGATCACCCTGGCCACCCAGTATTCAACTGCAGGATTTGCCTCCATTCTCAATTCCCTGACACCTATTCTCAGTGCCGGCATCGCCTGGGTCTGGCTCAAGGAAACCCTGTCCATACCTGCCATTATCGGTATCGGCCTGAGTTTTGGTGGTGTGCTCATTATGATTACGGACACACAGTCCATCTCGGCAGATGTTATTTTTCTTCCCGTACTCGCTGGCCTTGGAGCGGCATTCTTCTACGCACTGACCGGTAATTACTCTCGCAAGTTCATCCAGGGCATTCCACCAATCACCCAGGCCACAGGCTGCCAGGTATTTTCAGCTATTTTCCTGCTGCCACCAGGTCTTATGTACTGGCCGGATCATGCGATTCCCGGAGAAGCCTGGGGGTTTGCCTTCCTGATGGGCATGCTGTGTACCGGCATCGCCTTTATCCTGTATTTTTACCTGCTGAAAAATATTGGTGTAGCCAGAACAGTCATAGTGACCTACATGATTCCTGTCTTCGGTATGTTCTGGGGATATCTCTTCCTGCAGGAGCGAATTACACTGAGCATGACAATGGGAGCAACCCTGATCCTTGTGGGCATCGCCCTGACCACCGGGATGATAAAGGGGCTATTCAGATCCAGGGAAAAGAAAGTCTATGAAAATTAGTTTTCTGGCATCACATGGCGGCTCATCCGCCAGGGCTATTATTGCCGCAATTAATAGTGGCGCACTGAATGCTGAAACCGGGATTCTGGTGACCAATAACAGGGATTCAGGGATCTATCAGTGGTGCAGGGAAAATGATTTTCCCGTCCATCATGTCTCCTCTCTTACAGCAGGTGGCGAGGACCAGGTTGACAATCAAATCACTCATCTGCTGAAAGACTCCGGGACAGATATCGTTGTCTGTTCCGGTTATATGAAAAAAATCGGCCAACAGACACTGAAGGCCTTTAAAAACAGAATCCTTAATATCCACCCGGCACTGCTTCCCAGACATGGTGGTGCTGGCATGTTTGGCGATCATGTCCACAAGGCTGTCCTTGATGCCGGAGAATCCGAATCAGGGGCGACTGTGCATATTGTGAATGCCACTTATGATGACGGACCCATAATCGGGCAGTCCCATGTCCAGGTCACAAAGGATGACACCCTGGAGACCCTGCGAAAGAAAGTCCAGGCCACAGAACCACAACTCTATATAAATTGCCTGAAACAGTTTTTGACTGCTCTATAAAAACTGACTACTCTCGGGTTTAACCTTCCTTGAGGTATGCCTGCCCCCATGAATTACGACATTATGAATGCTGACTGTTTTGTTCACTGTGTCACTCTCAATGGTGATGGTTCCGGGCTGGAAGATGCGAATCCTTTTCTCACTGACAAACCTGTCTGGATACATCTCGATTATTCCCATAAGGATTGTGCCGATGTTCTGCGCGATCTCGGCCTGGATGACTATGTCATAGAAAGCCTGGTGCGCACCAATACGCGCCCGCAGACCATCGCTGAGAAAAACGGTTTTATCATCTTCCTCAGGGCAGTGAACCTGAATCCCGGGGATGATCCTGATGACATGGTGTCATTGAGAATATGGTTTGAAAAAGACCGACTCATTACCATACGCCAACGACGGGTATTTTCCATTCAGGATATCCGCAAGGAGTTACTGGTGGGTAAGGGACCTGCAGGAATCGGAGACCTGTTCATGACTATTGTGGAACGCCTGGCCGACCGGATTTCTGAATACGTGGACAGTATCGAAGAACGTGTCGGTGAATTTGAAGACACCATTGAGACGTCCAATTCCAATGCCATCAGAATAGCCGTGTCCTCCCTGCGCAGGGAGTCTGCCACTGTCCGCCGTTTCCTGGCTCCACAGAGAGAAGCCCTGGATGCCTTTTACCGACAATGCCGGGAAATGCTGGCAGATGATCTGGCCTTTGAGCTGCACACCCAGACAGACCGCATCATTCGCTATGTGGAAGATCTTGACCTGGTCAGGGAACGCTGCCTTGTATTGCAGGAGGAACTGATGAACCGTATTGCCCAGGAGCAAAACTCCCGCATGTATGTGTTGTCCATCATCGCGGCCATATTTCTGCCCATCTCCTTTGTCACAGGACTGTTTGGCATGAATGTCGGCGGATTACCAGGCATCGAAGAGCCTTCAGCATTCTTCCTTGTTGCCGTCTCCATGGCGACTATCGTGGCTGGAATCCTGGCCTACTTCAAATACAGGAAGTGGTTCTAGCTCCCGCCAGGATCGCTGTCCTTGACTATCCTGAGTTCCCCGTCCATGTGAACATCCTGTTGGGGGAAGGCAATCACAATGCCTGCCTCATTGAACAGTTCATCTATCCTGTATCGGATATCTGATTTGACCTTGCGCAAATCACGTTCACCGAAGGAATCAATCCAGAAATAGGAATCAAAAATCAGGGCACTGTCGCCAAAATCTTCAAAGAAAACCATCGGCTTCGGGTCATCCATGGTTTCCGGATGATCATCCACCGCCTGCATAATGAGCGATTCCACTTCCCGTACTGGCGAGCCATAAGCAACGCCGACACGCAAAACACAACGCACTTTTTTATCGACCAGGGTCCAGTTGACCACCATATTTTCCAACAAATGACTGTTGGGAATCAGAAGATGAACACCATCCACACGCCGTACCCTCGTCGAACGGGTACTGATGGTTTCCACTGTCCCTTTGATGGAACTGTCACCACCAATTTCCAGAAAATCACCAATGCGTATCGGACGCTCCCACATCAGGATCCAGCCTGAAATAAAATTATTGATGATATTCTGGGCGCCGAAACCAACACCGATAGCTACAGCACCGGAAACAAAAGCGAAGGCCCCCAAGGGCACTCGTAACAATGTCAGGATTACCAGTACCAGTACAATCAGGCTGCAGATCATCCAGATTCGACGAATCAACAGTTTCATGTCTGCAGGCAGTGCGGATTTTTCCAGCCTGTGTATCAGGTAGCGCGTGCTTTGCCGGTAAATAATCCAGGCCAACAGGATAAGAAACGGGACCAGAGCCAGCTGCAGCACCGTATAGGTCTGTTCACCATAGGTGAAAACAGGCGTGCGAAGAAAAGTCAGAAATGCGTCCATAAAAGTGAGCGAATCCAGGATAAACGTTCACCTGATCATAGAGTGCAGACTGACAATTTACAATAAATGCGGCTCAATGAAATCGCACCATTGAGGGCACGACACAGGCATGCCAGGAATGTCATAATTTCATCACAAAAATTGGTGAACAACAGCACTATGAGTATTCGCATCTATACACACAATGACTGTCTGGACCACAGACCCGGTTCGGGTCACCCTGAAAACCCGGAGCGACTCGCCAGAATTCTTGCCCAACTGAATGCTGTATTGCCACAGCCCGATATTGATCTTGTGGATGCCCCGATGGGCACCCAGGCACAGATCTTGCTGGCCCACACGGAAGACCACTGGCGACATATCAACAGTTCAGTGCCCGCATCAGGGGAGACGTCACTGGATGCAGATACCCATATGTCACCGGATTCACTGAATGCTGCTTTACGGGCCGTTGGCGCAGCCTGCCAGGGCGTCGATGACCTGTTGCGCGATGACGTACAAACCGTGTTCTGTGCCACGCGCCCACCGGGACACCATGCCACCCCAACCCATGCCATGGGATTCTGCCTTTTTAATCACGTAGCCATCGCCGCTCTTTATTCCAGGCAACAGTACAATCTTGACCGTGTCGCCATCGTGGATTTTGATGTCCATCATGGCAACGGCACCCAGGACATCATGCGGGGCCGGGAAGGTGTCTTCTATATTTCCACGCACCAAAGTCCCTTATACCCGGGCACCGGTTATGAATCCGATAACGTCGACTTCAACATACTCAATGTTCCCCTGCATGGAGGAACCGGTCACACTACTTATCTTGGGGCCTTTCAGGAATACGTCCTGCCCGCCCTGGAAAACTACAATCCTGACCTTATCCTGGTCTCTGCCGGATTTGATGCCCATAAACTCGACCCCCTGGCTGGAATGGCACTCACTGATGATACCTACCAGTGGCTTGGGGCCACCCTGAAGCAAAGCGCCAATACCCTTTGTGACGGCAGGCTGCTATCGGTACTTGAAGGGGGGTATAACCTGGATGTCCTGGGCGGCAGTGTGCTTTCCTATCTTCATGGCATACAGCATCCGGCTTAAGTTACCCCTGGAGCGGGTTTGCATGCGCAAGGTCCAGGTGCTAGTTTGAACGGCCTGTAAAAAAAACCGGCACCATCCGGTCAATAATAATCATTACTGATTCAGGATTTTCCTGGGGGGGATAATATGAAATACGGTATCTGGTTTGTGCGCCTGCTTTTTGCGGCCTGGATGATTCCTGCTGGCCTCAATCACTTTGTGCCTATTTTTCCACAACCCATGGGCAATCAGCCCCTGAGTATGGAGCTGATTGTTGCCCTGCTCGACAGTCACCTCTTCGATCTCGTCAAGGGAGTCGAACTGATCGCTGGTCTGGGCGTGCTATTCGGCATATTCACCCCCCTGTCCCTGCTGATATGCCTGCCGGTTTCTTTCGGGGTGTTTTACTGGGATGCGCCGCTGGAAGGCTGGACTTCAGGGGCAGCCCGTTACGGCTATGCCACATTATTCTGTAATGCCGTTCTCTGCCTTGCGTACTACAAGAGCTATCAATCCATCTTCACCCTGAGAACCGAGGTTACTGAAAGAGTACAACCGGTCATGATCGGCCGTATCGTGCTGGGCCTAGCCGCTGTCCTCTTTGCTGTAAACATCCTGTTCATCTCCGGTGCACCGCAAAGCACACAGCCCCTGGCAGCCCAGTTGATGAGTTCACTGGATAACTCCCGGCTCCTGCAGGTAGCCTCGATTATGCAAATTCTTGCTGGTGTTTTATTGCTGGCAGGCATGCTTGTCCCACTGGCGCTCACCATACTGATGATCATCACCAGCAACGGCCTTTTCTGGGCTGTTTTTCTGAACCAGACCCCGCTACTGGCTGTACTCAGCCTGGCCATGTTCGCCGTTAACGGACTGTTAATGCTTGCCTACCTGCCCTGTTTCAAGGGAACGCTGGAACGATTCTCCATGGCTGCCGGAGAGGAACACAGCAGCAGTTATGACAATCTCTTTGTCAGCCCCTATGGAACAACCGGTAAGGCTGACTTTATTCCGGCACTGATTACTGTGCTGGCTGCCATGGCATTCTTTGGCTACTTCGTGCCGGGCAGGACAGCCGACTTCTGTATGCTGGTCCTTACCTACCCCCTTTTCATCCTGTTGATCAGGCGCGTCCGTGACATGGGACGTAATCCATGGGTGGTATCAGTGCCTCTGCTCTTTGTGCTCATTGCCTTTGATGTACAGCTGGGTTATTTCACGCTGGAGGAGACCGGTGATGGCCTGATCGGCTGGCTGGCGGTCTTGATGACGGCAGTATTTGTTGGCTGGGGTCTGGCGGGCAACAGTAACCAGGAAACCTCTATTACCAGTTGAACACCCGATCACTCGACCGGTTTCTCAAGCTCCGCGATGGCTTCAGTGATGGCGTCCAGGCGTCCCTCCAGGATTGCCTGGGCGTCATACAGGCCACGGTTGTAATAAAATTTCCCGATATTGTCGGAAAAGAAATCCAGCAGGAATTCCGCATCAAACTGCCCTATCTCCTGGTCCAGTTCATCATTCATGTAGGTCCTGATCTTTTCAACCAGCGCCTGTTTTTCTTCCTTGCTGAATTCAATCATCGCAGGGGCTACTTCACCGGAAAATCAAAATAGGTATCGGGATAGGGTTCATCCCTGAGGGTGAAATGCCACCACTCCTCTTCCAGGCCAAGAAATCCATGCTTCATCATGGCTGTTCTCAGGAGCATGCGGTTGGACCGCTGCTGAACTGTCACCTGCGTATCACTGGGCCAGGATTTCTGGTCAAACAGGTCAAAAGGGGTCCCCATATCCAGTTCCTCACCGGTATCCAGGGCGATAATGGTTACATCCACTGTGCTACCCCGTGAATGACTGGACTTTTCGACAATGAAACCTCGAGGTATCAGCTCACTCTTGTCCACATTCGGGTAGTAGATCTCTTTCATGCGCGTGTCATCAGCATCGTTGGCCCAGCGAATAAAATGATCCACGGCACATTGGGGCCGGTAACCATCAAAATATTTCAGGGCCAAATGAGCATAGGACAACTCCTGCTCAACTTTTTTCAGGGCCATGGCCGCCTGCAGGGTCACGATAAAAACATTACTCTCATAGCCGGGAATCCGCTGACCAATAAAATTGTCATCGGAGAAATAGCGCAGGTCAAAATGCATATGGGGTATCACCTCTTTGAGGTAGATAAAATTGTCGGGGACATCCTGCGCATGAGTGTTGGACGAATAAGCCAGCATGAAATATTAAATCCTGGTTGATAATCGATTCACGAATTAATCGTGAACCGGAAACTGCTCAAAAGTCGGCACGCCATCCATTAACTGGTGAAACGCCTGCTTTTCCGACGTCCAGATGATGTGATCCGGTTTATCGTACAGGGACGGATCATCCAGGGTACCTACTTTAACGATAGTAATACCTGGAGCACCAGGTGCCCGGGTCACCATATGGGTTCCACAATCCGGACAAAACTCACGGGTTACCGGGTTCTCGAGATCACTGCGGCGGTATTCCGTGGGCTTTCCTTTCGTATAGGAAAACAGGGCATCAGGCACGCCGACCACGACATTCGGATTTCCTCCACTAATGTACTGGCACTCCCGGCAACAGCATTCACCCTTGAATACAAAATCACCGTCAATGGCATAACGGACATTACCGCAATAGCACCCACCTTCAGTTTTCATATATCTCTCCTGTCATCATAGTCAGATTATTCCTGCAAATGCATGCCGCTGTCATTACCGTTCCAGGAAGTCCCGGTCAGCCATTGCCAGCTGGCATCAAACAACATGTCTGCGTCTCTCTCCCACATGGCATTATGGGAAGAACACCCCATTTCCAGGTAGAGTTTCGGGCCACCATAATCGGCATACAGATTTTTCACCAGTTGGGGATCCACCTGGGCATCCTGCGCGCCTGCCACCATAAGCATTGGAGTCTGCTGCCCTGCTACCATTTCCCTGTTCCAGCCAAATGTTACGGCTCTCGGCGCCCGGCGCACACCGCTACCCCAGGTGGCACCAACCGGATCAGATGCCAGCATTTCTGCCCAGACAGCATTACTGACTTCTTCATCATACTGATCACGACAACCTACCTGCCTGTCCCAGTTATTTACAAAATCATCATGGGACTGCTTGGTCATTGCAGGCCCGGCAAAACTGGCCTCATCCAGCGTTGCCGGTACCGTACGACGATAGGCCGGAGCCAGCAAAACCACATTGGCCACATTGTCCGGGAATTGGGCAGCATACCCGCCCGCCCTGGGTCCACCCTGGGACCAGCCTATAAGATGAATCTTGTTCACACCACGCAGGGCCTTCAGATAATTTACTACGGCATTGATATCATGCCAGTCCGAATCCATGGAGGTGGTGGCAAACGGGTAACTTGCCGGACAGGTATCGCCGAACAACTGTTCCTGCTGGGTATCCGAAAGATTACAGCGATCATTCAGGACAAGCGGACGGGTCGAACGCCCATACCCGGTCATGTCCATGGAAAAGACATCCATCCCTTTTTCGGCCAGGTAAGCCATCCAGCTGTATCCGGCCACAGGCACATCAAAGGCCACTTCTGCCGGTGTACCGGCGCCATGAATGAAAAGAACCACCTCACCTTCCAGATCCTGGCTGTTTCTGACTCTGTCGAGTACTCTCTCCCTGACATAGACTTGGGAAACCGATCCGGTCATGGATGGGACACGGGAAACAACAGGCACATAATGATCCACACGCAAGGTTTCTGTTGCAGAATCGGCCGGAACTGAGACCTGCGTACAAGCAGCTGACAGCATGACTGTCATGAACAGTCCCAACCTCACCCATGACGGCATCAATGAAAATTCAAATTTACACATAAGCTTACCTTCCCCTTATACCCTTATACCCTTATACCCTTATACCCTTATAGCTTTGTATCCTTGTATCCTTGTATCCTTTTAACCAGCCTATGACACTCCGCGGAGCTGATCAAGGCGTACAATCCAAATTGACACCATCCCAAGAGCGGTGAATAATCAATTCTCTTTAGACATGTAAAAAAGAATCATACAGTTTGACCGGGGGATATGATGTCAGAAAACGAAAAAAAACCATCAGCAGAAACCAGTGAAGGCCGCCGCACCATCCTGAAAAATGGGGTCGCCCTGGGCGGCATGGCCGCAACGGCGAGCATGCCCTTCTGGTCACAAATCGCCATGGCACAGGGGGAAGAACTGGTTCCTTTTACTGACATGCCTGAAGGCTACACAGTACCACCGGTACAGGCTGGCGGCATTCATTACAATGACACCTCCAAGCTCGACGACTTTTACACCCCCTATGGCGAGTTCTACATCATCCAGCATTACAACCAGCCTGAAATAGAGGCCAGCAACTTCAGTCTCGGTGTGACAGGGCTGGTCAATAAGGAACTATCCCTGTCCATGGATGACCTGAAGAAATTCCAGAAATACGAGATTGATGCCGGCTTTGAATGCGGGGGTAACTCTCCCCGCCTGTTCCAGGGCCTGATTGGCAATGCTCGCTGGGGTGGTGTGCGCCTCGTTGATGTCCTGGATGCCGCCGGTCTCGACCGGGAAGGTATCGAGGTGGTTTTTTATGGCGCCGATACCGGCATGGAAAAAACCCGCATCGACCTCGACCTGGAAGTGGAACAGAATTTCGGTCGCAGCATGCATATTGATGATGCCCTGAACCCCGATATTCTGCTGGCCCATGAAATGAACGGCGAACCCCTGCCTCTTTTCCACGGCGCTCCATTGCGTGTCATTGTTCCCGGCTGGTACGGCGTGTCCAATGTGAAATGGCTGAGCCAGATTCACATCCAGGATCGCCGCTACATGGGACGTTTCATGGGACGGGATTACGTTACCCTGGCCAAGCGTAATGTCGGTGGTATTGAACGCTGGGAGGAACGTTCCGTGACCAAGATCCGCCTGAAGTCCTCCATCATCCGTGTCACCAAACAGGGCAGCGATCATAACATCATGGGCTTTGTCCTAAATGACGGTACGCCACTGCAAAGCGTGGAAGTCAGTATAGACGGCGGTCCCTGGCAGCAGGCAGAACTGGATCCACGTAATTCCAAGTACTCCTGGAAACTGTTCAACTTCAACTGGCGCAATGCCAAACCAGGTGAGCACACCATTGTCTCACGTGTCACGGATGTCACCGGTGAAGTCCAGGCCACCCAGGATGAAATGCCGGAAAAGCCGACAAGATGGGAGAACTATGCCCAGTTCCCGCGCACGGTGATGATTGGTTAGGCAATACAAACTGAAACATCAAAAAAGCCCGCAGTGCGCGGGCTTTTTTGATGGATTATTATGGATTTTTATGAGTTGGATTTATGTCCGCATGAATACCCCTGCCAGGGAATGAAAGGGGATACGTTATCTCTTGAAGTAAAAAACAGACACTGCCCTTAACTGTCTATCTATGTACCACTGGGTATCAGCCCCGTAAACAGCTTAAACGATGCGGTTAAGCCCCTGGTCTTTAGCCCTGTAAAGGTTTTCATCGGCATACTTTTCCAGGGCATGATAAACCCCATCAACTGGAGTCGTAGTTGCCACGCCACCACTGATAGAAACATATTGACTGGCCGTTGATTGTTCATGGGAAATCTTCGCCTCCATGATCAGGCAACGGGCATGCTCGGCACGTTTTCTGGCCTCATCAAGGTTGGTGTTGGGCATGAGCACCATGAATTCCTCACCCCCATATCTACTGACCAGTTCACCACTTCGGCGAAACGCGTTTTTCAGGATTTCAGCTATGATCACCAGCAACTGATCTCCCTTGTCATGTCCGTAGTGATCGTTGTACTGCTTGAAAAAATCAATATCAAACATGATCAGGCTGATAGGTGTCTGGCTTCTGCGGTGACGATTCCATTCATCCTCAATGGCAGCGTTATAGCGGCGGCGATTGGATAAACGGGTCAATCCATCCTCAAAGGCATATTTCTCAATTACCTCCTCAGCTCGCCGCTGCTTAGTGATTGACCAGATCAACTCCGCCAACACCATGACACTTTCCACATCTTCCTCATCATAGGGTTTTTCCTTGTTACCCACACCCGTAATCGACACGACTTTTGAAGCGGAAAAAGTAGTCAGACGCATAGATGAAGCCGTCAATCAGCCTTTCGATATCAATGGAGAGAGGGTGGAATCACCCCTGAGTATTGGGATAGCACTCTATCCGGGCGATGGCGAGGATCTGGATACCCTGGAAAGAAATGCCGACATCGCCATGTATGAAGCCAAGAACAATTCAGCGTGTGTTTATTGTTTTTGGTCTGACTTGCCAAAAAATGAATAAGGCCATGCTTGATCTGTTTGTTAGTGCAGCCTCGCGTGCAGCAGGTTAACCAGCGCTTCTGCATGCTCTGCTGCTTCCTGCCCTCTCGGCGTCAGGTAGCCCCCATCGCTCAAGGTCAGTATTCCCAGCTCATGCAATCGTTTGACTGCCGCAATTTTTTCAGGCTCGGCATCACTGTGCACTTTAATGCCTTCCTGGGGATTGCGCGGGTCAAACATCATCAGCAACAGGATTTCATTCAATAATTGCGGGTCCAGTTTCATTCTCTGCTTTCTCCTGTGCCATTGTTATCCGGATTCAGACCATGTGATTGATGGGTACTAAGGGATCAACTTCTGTTTCGTAATCCACTCCCGGGACCTCAAAACCGAACAACTGCAGGAATTCGGTTTTATATCCCTTGAAGTCTGTCAGGGAATCGATATTGTCCGTCTCTACCTGTGACCATAATTCTGCGACAGCGCTCTGGACTTCCGGTTCCAGCTCCTTGTAATCGGCACGCCAGCGCCCATCTCCATCGAGGCGAGGAGATTCACCATAGAGGCTTTCACGAAACAGCAGGTCTACCTGCTCAATACATCCTTCATGAGTCCCTTTCTCTTTCATGACCTTGAATAGCAGTGACAGGTAGAGTGGCATGACTGGTATGGCAGAACTTGCCTGCGTCACTACGGCCTTTAGTACGGAAACCCGGCCTTCTCCACCAAGGTCCTCCAGAGAGGCATTAATCGCTTCCGCTTTCCTGTCCAGGTCTTTCTTGGCTTCACCAATGGTGCCATTCCAGTAGATATCCCAGGTCAGCTCAGCTCCCAGGTATGTATAGGCCGTCGTTTTACATCCTTCGGCAAGCACACCAGCTTCCCTGAGTGCATCCATCCACATCTGCCAGTCTTCACCACCCATGACAGCCACCGTATTGGCAATTTCCTCATCGCTGGCCGCCTCGACGGACATTTCCTGGATCTCTTCCTTGTCGGTATTGATCCCACGCATGGTGATGTCCTTACCGATTGGCTTCAGGGTCGAGTTATGAACTACTCCGGTTTTCGGGTGGGTTCGGCGGGGGGATGCCAGTGAGTAAACCACCAGGTCCACCTGGCCAAGATCCGCCTTGATAGTGTCTATTGCTTTCTGTTTGATCTCGTCGGAAAAGGCATCACCATTAATGCTTTTCGCATACAATCCTTCTGCTTCGGCATATTTGTGAAAGGCTGCAGAGTTATACCAGCCCGCCGATCCGGGCTTTTTCTCTGTCCCTTCCTTTTCAAAGAAAACCCCCAAGGTAGACGCACCACTGCCAAAAGCCGCACTGATTCGCGAGGCAAGCCCATAGCCGGTGGACGCACCTATCACCAGGACGTTTTTGGGTCCATTGTCAATTGGTCCATTGGCTTTCACATAGTCGATCTGGCGTTTTACATTGGCATCACAGCCAGTCGGATGAGTAGTAATACACATGAAGCCGCGGACACGGGGTTTAATAATCATGATGATATTTCCTGGTAATTGGTATGTATTTTTATTAAAGGGAATATTAGCACAAGGCGTTACTGCTCAGGGCGTCAATGCGGCCAGGGCAGCCCTTCTTTCCTTTCTCGGCAGGCGACCCAGCAATTCCACCTGCGCGTAAAATTCAGGTAAATCAAATTCTACGTCTTCCAGCAAGGCGTCAAAGGCAGGTACAAGGTTGAAATAGGTGGAAACGGTTCTCAGCTTGGCATTATTGATTGTTGTTGAAAACCAGTTATCGTAGGCATCGTATCCATTCCAGCCAGCCCGCGCCTCCTGATACCGGACACGCAATTCCTCAATCAGCCGCGATTTGTCTTCACGTTTCAGGTTGTCAGGCTGGTCACTTTTATAGAGCGTATCCAGCTCGGCGATTGTTGCCTGGACAAGACCAACAAATTCCTGTCGCCAGACTTTTTCCTGGGTAGCCTGCTGGACTATTTCTGCCGCTTCACTGGCATCGCCTGATGCCTCAAGCCAACGCCTGAGTCCTTCCAGTTCAACGGCTGTGGCAAAGCTCTCATTGAATTCTGTATCACCGGGTACATAGACCAACTGATGTGCCAGTTCATGAAACAATAGTGATGCCAGGCGGTGCTCTTCCCTGCTGACAATGGTGTTCAGCACAGGATCAGAGAACCACCCGAGTGTGGAGTATGCCGCTACTCCCCCAACATAGACATCCAATCCTTCTTCCTTTAGCCCCTGGGCATAACGCCTGGCCTGGCTGTCTGAAAAATACCCACGGTATGTGACGCAGCCGGCAATGGGATAACACCATTGCCTGGCATTCAGTGAAAATTCCGGTGCTGCAAAGACATTCCAGACGACAAAGGGTTGCTCAAGGTCAACGTATGTGGAAAAGTTATCCTCCACAGGCAACTGCAGACGGGTTTGAGCAAACTCACGAATTTCCAGCACGGATTCCAGCTGGGATCTCAGTGTCTCCTCTGTGCGAGGATCTTCCACCACTTTTTCAATACTGCGACGGTGGGTCAGGATGCTGAACTGCCCATGCACAGCCTGAGTGTAATAGTGAACCGTTTCACACCCTGCCAGCAGTAACATCCCCAGAATAATGAGGCTATTCCTTGTCATACCAGGCTAACCCTTTTCACCTGATATAGTCACCACCACCATCCGGGGTCTGCCCCTGTCACGATGTTCACCCAGCATGATTCCCTGCCAGGTACCCAGGGCAAGTTCACCATTGGTTACAGGGATCGTGAATTCACAGCCGAGCATGCCTGACTTGATGTGGGCTGGCATATCATCAGGGCCCTCATAAGTATGGACATAGTACGGGGCATTTTCCGGAGCCAGTTCATTGAAATGGCTTTCCAGATCCTCCCTTACAGATGTATCACAATTTTCATTGATACTCAGGGAAGCAGACGTATGCTGCAGGAAAAAATGTGCCTGACCAACACGTATATCCCTGAGCTCTGGCAACTGTTCAACGATTTCCCGAGTCACCAGATGAAAACCTCTGGGACGGACCTTGAGTGTGATTGTTTTCTGGAACCAGCTCATTCCAGAACTTCTATCTCAAACAGATTGGGCCAAAGTTTGCCGGTGACAAAAAGACGCTGCCCCTGTTCATCCCAGGCGATGCCATTGAGCACTTTTTCCCTGGAGTCTCGGTCCTGGTAAAGAGAGGTAAGGTCGACGATGCTTTTCACACTGCCATTTTCCGGATCAATTCTGAGAATGACGTCCTGATACCAGACATTGGCCCAGACTTCCCCATTTATAAATTCCAGTTCATTGAGGTATTCCACAGGCTTGCCGTTGAGTGTCACACTGATCCGTCTCATTTCCTGGAGGGAATCGGGATCCAGAAATCGCAGTTCAGAACTCCCATCACTGATAATCAGGGCATCTTCATTATGTGTGATGCCCCACCCTTCGCCGGCAATGAAAAAGGATCTTTCCTGATTGAATGTCGCCAGGTCATACACAAAGCCAACATGGGATCGCCAGGTAAGCTGGTAAATCCTGTCATGACGAATGGTGATACCTTCACCGAAATAACGGGCACTGAGGTTATGTCGTTTCAGCAGCTCACCAGATTCAAGGTCCACCAGGCGCAAACTGGACTGCCCGTTCCGACCGGTACCTTCATAAAGCTGCCCGTCATGAAATGCCAACCCCTGGGTGAAGGCGTTGGGGTCATGGGGGAAGGTATTCAGGACTTCGATGTTATGAACGGGAACATTTTCGGCAGCGTGTACCGAACACGTTAATAGAATATAAAAGAATGGATAAAGGATGATAGATAAAGGATAAAGGTGGCGATTCATTTTATCCGTATATCTGTATGTTCTTTTCTGCTGGCACCTATCTCTCATACTTTTTTCTGCTTCTTCAATCCTGAATGACGTTCAGTTATTTATTCCCACCCTCTGGCAAACTGAACAAGACCTTTATCCTTTTATCCTGCAATGCCTTTATTCCAGTATCTTTGACCGTAGCTGTTCCATCCCTTCCAGGGACGCCTCAAAAATACCCTTCTCTGTAATGATGCCACTTACCAGCCTGGCCGGCGTCACATCAAAGGCAACGTTCAGCACAGGGCTGTCTTTCGGAAGCAATCTTACTGAATCCAGTTCCCCCTGGGTATTGAGACCACGAATTACACTAATTTCTCCACCGTCGCGCTCTTCAATGGGAAATTCATCAGCATCCCAGTCCACACTAGATAAAGGCACCGCCGCATAGAAAAGTACATTATTATCATAAGCAGCCAGTGCTTTCAGGTAAGTACCGATCTTGTTACAGACATTGCCCTTGTAGCTGGTTCGATCACTCCCCACCAGGCAAAGATCGACCTGGCCCTGCTGCATGAGGTGCCCACCGGTGTTGTCACTGATAACCGTATGGGGGATATCCTGGTGCAATAACTCCCAGGCCGTGAGGCTCGCTCCCTGGTTACGGGGGCGTGTTTCATCAACCCAGACATGAATATCAATCCCTTCTTCCCAAGCTTCATAGACGGGCGCCAGGGCCGTCCCCCGGTCGACAGTAGCAAGCCATCCGGCATTGCAATGGGTAAGCACATGAATCGTTCGTTGATGTTGCAGTGATAATTGCCGGATCAACTCCACACCATGATTACCAATGGCCTTGCAGTTGGCTACATCTTCCTCGCAAATGGTTTTCGCAACATCCAGGGCGGAACTGACCTGTACCTCCCTGGACTGCTTATGGTCAATGGCGCTTTTTACACGCTGCACTGCCCACTGCAGGTTAACCGCTGTCGGCCGTGTATCCACAAGCCGCCTGGCAGCTTCATTCAGGTCAACATGATCCTCCCGCAGGGCCAGGTACATTCCAAAGGCGGCGGTGGCTCCTATCAGGGGAGCACCACGTACCTGCATACTGGTAATGGCAAGACAGGCTTCCTGTAAGGAGTTCAGCGTGATGGTTTCAAAAAAATGTGGAAGCAGGGTCTGGTCAATGACGTTAACCGAGTGGTTTTCATCATCGAACCAGATGCTGCGATAAGGGATGCCGTCAACGTTCATGGCATTTTAAACAACCCTGTCATTACCGCCATCAACCGGGATCTGGGCACCCGTTGTAGACCGTGCTGCATTGCCGGCAAATAACCGGGCCATCACGGCGACATCACGACTGGTTACTTCACGGCATAGCAGATTATTCTGCTTGTACTCTTCTACAGACAGGCCATAGTGTTTTGCCCTGGCCATCAACGTTTCTTCATCCCAGACCCCTGTATCAAATACAGCATTGGGATGCAGGACATTAACGCGAATCCCGTCCTCCCCCAGTTCCAGTGCCGCAACCCGGGCCATCTGGGTCAATGCAGCCTTGGCACTGGAGTAAGCCGCCGCACCGGGGCCGGGGGCTGGAACATTCTTGGAGGCTATAACAACGACAGCGGGATCAATGCCCTGCTTCAGGAAAGGCAGTGTGCACCTTAACAGCCTCATATGAGCGGTCAGGTTGAGCTCAAGGCTCACCTGCCAGTTTGCTTCCGACATACGGTCAAGATTTTCACTGGGTGTAAACCTGCCTACATTACTGACCAGTATGTCGAGCCCGCCAAAGGCAAGAACACCCTGCCTTACAGCCTCATTGAGCGCGTCCCCATCAGTCACATCACAGGTAAGACCCAGCACTGCCGCAGACTCAAACTGACTGGTAATGTCCGGGTTGATGTCCAGGGCAATCACGCAGGCACCTTCCGCGGAAAATGCCTCTACACAGGCCTTGCCTATACCTGAAGCTGCTCCTGTCACCAGCACTACCTTCCCTTCCATTTCTGGAGAACTGCCACCCTTCTTCAATTTTGCCTGTTCAAGCTCCCAGTACTCTACATCAAAAAGATCAGCCTCAGGCAGGGCCTGCCAGCCGCCGAGAGCTTCTCCCCACTGAATCGCCTTGAGGGTATGCTGACTGATATCCCTGACTACCCCAAGGCGTTTTATATTGGGGCCAAAGCTGACAACGCCATGATTTTTCCAGATCGCAAATCGGGGTGCTGGATCCAGGCATGTGAGGTTGCCATCTCCTTTCCCAGTGGCATTGCGATTGAAATAGGCCCGGTATTCATCAGCATATCGATCGATATCCGATGCCGGAGACTCACCGATCAAGGCCGGTTTTACCTTGGTATGAATCGTGTGGTCCGGTGTGATCGGGCCACGTGTTGCTATTTCACCGACGTTGCCAAGACTGGCGAATCCGGTCGCTGGAGCACTGTTATCAAGCATGGCCAGCATGGGCCTGCCTGCAAGCCGGGAAACCTGCCTGCGCATTGCTGCCAGCTGTTCATGAGTCTGTGGCGCACTGGTAAAAAGACCTGCAGCAAGATTTTCAAGGATATTCCTTCTATGCAGAAATGCTTCTACACGACTGACAAGCGAAATCATATTTTCATAGCTGATCCTGGCGTCATCAGCAAACGTGAACAGACCGTGATGCATCAGGAAAATACCCTTGATGGAAGACCAGTCCAGTCCTTTCGTCTGCTGATAGACCTGACGGGCCAGCACAAATCCGGGCATGATGTAGGGAAGAATCAGGACATCTTCGGCAAATATTTCACGGAGATACGATTCACCCTGCGGCGTATTACTTACCGCCACCACAGCATCAGTATGCGTATGATCAACGAATTTGAACGGGATAATCGCGTGAAGTATCGCCTCGACGGAGGGAGTCGGCGCTCCAGGATCAAGCAAGGACAAACGCAGCTGCTGCATCATTTCGCTATCAGTCATCGACTCCAGCTGTGCAAGTTTCTGCAGGTAAGCCAGGTCACAGGGAGAAAATCCGGGGGCTTCAATGGTTTTCAGATCCCAGCCGGAGCCTTTCACATAAAGCGCTTCTATCGTATGACCAAAAATATCCCTGGCACCGCTTTTGACTGACGTATTACCCCCCCCATGCAGGACAAGATCTGCATCCTGGCCCAGCAACCGGGATGTATAAACACGGGTATCAAGATCGGAATCAGAGACGGCAAGAGCCTCACTTTTTTGCCAACGGCTTTTCATGGAAATATCTCAGACCAGGGATATCAGAATGGCAACCAGGGTCCCCAGGAGCATCAGGGCCGTTGGGACAAAGCTCATCATAAAGCCGGCTCCCCGGGAAGCCGGGTCCCGAACATAGCTTGTCGCATAGACAAAGCGCCCTATAAGCCAGACGACACCAAGAGCTGACGCAATCCCGTAACCCGGCCAGCCAATATTTTCAGCAGACCAGGAAAAAGCCAGCATCGCGGGAATAAAGGCAACCAGTTGTTCCAGGGTATTCATCTGGACACGATACGCTTTTTCAAACTCCGGGTTTCCGGAAACCGCAGGGGCATTAACACCATATTTGACTCTGGCATACCCCACCTGCATGGAAAAAAAGATGTATTCCATAATTGCCAGAACGATGACGATTATCACCAGGTTCATAATGTTTTCTCCCTATATTGTCTGATTGTTGAGACCCAGAAACAAGCAACCCGGGATATACCCGGGCTGCAGAAGTTTGTTTATCCAGTAGCGCTGGATTATTCCATGACTGAAATCGCAGTAACACCCGCCTCTCTGGCAGAGTTCATGGACTCTACAAGAATATTGGCACTGGACTGCTTGTCTGGGCGAATAATCACAGAAGCAGAAGGATTCTCTGCCAGTGCAGAAGCAACCCTGGCACGCACGGCCGAAATGTCTATACGCTCCTGGTTCAGGAACACCTGGTTTCTGGAGTCAATCTGGATCAAGACGTTCTGTGGTGTATCTGCAGAAGGAGGCGGAGGATTATTGTTCGGATCCTGTCCTTCGATATCCATGGCGTTTTCTTTGAGGAAAGAGGCCGTTACTACGAAGAAAATAAGGAGGATGAAGACCACATCGAGCATGGGTGTCAGGTCGATATTGGTTTCGTCTTTTTTCTTCTTGATGACTGAACCGGCTACAGTTTTCATTAAATACCCCGTAAATACTTGTTTTGGCGTTATCGGAGGCTCATTTTTATATGGATAAACCGAACAGTTAATGCCGGCGTCCTCCTGCAAGATAGGCGAGTATATCACCTTCAGGGGCGAGCACAACAGAATCTCCAGACCACGATCAATACATACTAAAAGCCAGACAAAAAAAAGAGGGCCACCGCCCTCTTTCAAAATCATAACTAATTGAAATATAAGCTATTTTTTGATTGATCCCAGTGTGAATGAAAGCATATCAGCCAACTGACGCGGGCCCTTCCCGTTACGCCCACCAACCCTGAGGCTGATGTACTGGTTCATGAGGATATCAGCAGCCATATCTGCCCTGACACCCCGTACCAGCTGACGTGATTTTTCAAGTTCCCTGGTCCTGCCTAAAAGCGCCTTTCGGATCACATTAAGGGAGCTCTTGATGATTTTCTGGATTTCCTTATCCCAGTTGATGCTTTCGCATACGGAGTTGACCAGCAGGCAGCCAAGTGAGCGCTGCTTCGCAGGCGCAGAAATAATGGCTGTATCAAAATAGGCTTCAATGGCTTTCCAGGGATTCAGTTTTAAATTGCCGAGCGTAACCTCTATATCTGCCTTGATGATTTCATTATACTTTTCAACGCAGGACTTGAAAAAAGTGTCCTTGTCTCCGAATGAATTGTACAGGGTGCCCCTGTTTATATCTGTGGCATCAAGCAATTTTTGAACAGAACTTGCTTCATAGCCTTCCCTCCAGAACTGCTCCATCGCATTAGTCAAAACGGTATCTTTATCAAACTCTACAGGTCTGGCCATATCGTAATTTCCAACCTCAATTATTTACTGATTAATATCTGTCAATAAAGCTGGCACACTCCATGAAGTCATACAAACCAGTAGAACCCCAAGCTTGCCAGCGAAAAAACGGACGCATTCTAGTACATCTGATTTAAGCTAACCAGTTAATCATCCTGATTTTTCCACTCTGGTGGGCATTTCGGTGATTTCAGGAAAAAATCCTGTACGTCTTGAATGCAAAGTCCATTACTTGAGTGACGCTCAGTATTCCCGCCCGATTTCGTCTTTTAGGCAGTCCAGGTAATAACAGGTATAATTTCAGGTTAAATTCAATATCAGCTCTGATTTATTAAACCGGATGCACTACCAAAAACCCAGTTTCTCATGTCTGATCCATCCTGCGTTGATACTGTTGCTTATAGTCACTTCTGTCAGCGTTATCGCCCAGGCAGCGCAGCAGGAAACAGACGGAGATTCCTCTGCTGTTTTTGAACTGGTTGATACACCCTATGGTCCGGTTATGGCAGCCAGTGACATTCCCGTGACACTTCGCGATGATGTCGTTCTCTCCCTGGACATTTACCTGCCGGAAAGTGGTGAACGGTTTTCAACGCTGTATGCCGCAGGCCCCTACCCCCACAACCAAACTATCCTAACGGATCCCAACGCTGAAGCGGGCCCGATTGCCTGGTTTGCCAGCCAGGGTTACGCCGTGGTGCTTGCCAGTCTGCGTGGCACAGGGCTGTCGGGTGGTGATTACGGCTTCCTTGCCCTGGAAGAACAACAGGATCATTACGAAATTGTCGAATGGATAGCCGGCCAGCCATGGTCTGACGGCCAGGTGGCAGGGACCGGTGCAGGTTATTATGCGGCTGCCCAATGGCAGATGGCCATTCAGAATCCCCCCCACCTGTCATGTATCGCCCCAATCAATGGTGTCACAGATCCCCTGCGGGAATGGGTGTATCCGGGTGGATTGGCAAACCATGAATTTATCAATGACTGGTATGACAGGAGAGTCAGGCTGGCCAACGCCTATTCACAAGAAGCCCCTAGGCTTGTTTCCCTGGATTTGCGACTTTCCCAACTGGCCAACCCTGGCGCCGGCGAATTCTGGCAGATACGCAGCAGCATGGGGCTGATCAACCAGATTGATGTCCCCGTATTTGTACTTTTCAACTGGAGCCAGAGACTCCAGCAACCTTCCCTGGCACTGACCATCGATGCCCTGGAACAGCTCAATGTCACCAGCAAAATACTGATCACCAACCCTCCGGAAAACGCTTCCCTGCAACAGGATATTCCTCTCCTGGCCACGGAACTGCTGCCCTTCTATGAATGGTGCTTCAATGAAAGAAGCCCGGATGCTTCCTTTGTTGAACGCCCGCGTATTCGTTTCCAGGTTCGTGGCCAGAACGCGACCAGACCTGACAGTAACTGGCCACCGGGCAACATTGAGCACAAGGCCTGGTTCCTCAATCCTGCAGGCACTGATGAATATGGCGCCCTGGAACAGACAAGAGCAGACTCCCTTGCCTTCACCCCAATGCCAGCAGGCAACACGGATAACACATTACGCTTCATCTCCCGGCGCCTGACGGAAGACCTGGAACTGACTGGCCCCGTCATGCTCGAGTTGTATGCCTCAACATCCGGCACGGATATGGCCATCAAAGCTACTCTCAGTGAAGAATTGATCTATCAGGCCATCACGACTACCCCGTTATTTCCCAGCTTTACGACTCCAGACCTGCCAGACAATGCCATGGCTGAAAAAAGCACACTGGTCACCGTGACTTCCGGTCAGCTCAAGGCATCTGCGCGAGCGCGACTTGCAGGATCAGGCAGTGAGTTTGCCCCGGTGTACGCGCTTCAGGAAAAAGTCACTATTCCCCGTGGCCAGGCTACCCGCATGGATATTGCCCTCAAACAAACTGCCTACCGTTTTAGTGCCGGCAACCGACTCATCCTGGAATTGGAAACTGTGCATGATGCCTCCATCACCGACTCAGGTAATGGCCAGCTCATTCATCACAGCGCAGCAAATCCTTCCCGTTTATGGTTGCCAACAGTTAGAACGGCTGCATCGTCCAGGAATACTGACAGAATGCGCCCTTCCCCTTCACAGGACATGCGCATTCCGCCAACCACACCGACATTTGAATTTCTTGACAGGGAAGCGCTTGAAGAAATAAATGGGGACCCGGTGGAGAATCCGGTGATTTTTATCCCCCGGTAGTTGCTTCTCAGATCCGGAAAAGCACCAGAGTTGCCATCGCCCCAAGCAACCCGCCAATCACTCCCCCCCAGACAACCAGCCAGCCCAGATGCTGCCTGATCATCTGCTGAATAATTTCCTTCACCAGGTGGGGAGTGAGTTCATCCAGGCGTTTATCGACAATTAACTCCACTTTCGCCAGCAGATTTCCTGCCGACTCCTCACGTATTCGTCCCAGTATCTCCTGGTCTTCGCCAACCTCCATCAGGAAATCCCGCATTTTTTCCACGAAAGGTTCTCGCAGGGGCGCAAGTGCATCAGCTCCACCAAACATCGACAACATGCCTGAAAATGATGAGTTCATGATGACCTCTACCAGGGCATCAAAGGCGGCATTCAGATCCACTGAATCGATGATTCCACCCAGAGCGGATTCATCCTCTTTGTCAGGCCCGCTTTCAGCAATCTGACTGAAAAAGCTATCCAGGTTTTCCCGGCTGAAAAACTGTTGCATGACAAGCAGTTTGATACCGGATTTGAACTCTTCAAAGCGTGCCGGGATCACACCGGAACCATAGAAACCAGGCACTCTTTCGAACAGCATGTGTACGGCCAGCCAATTGGTTATTCCCCCTGACAGGGCAAACAAGCCGGTATTGAGAACAAGCGTTCCCGGAAAGTCGGTCATGAAAAAACCGATCAGCACAATTACAAGGGCAATAAGGTTGGTAAGCAGGCTTTTATCCATTGTGAGTTTCCGGAGCGATGATCAGGGAGCAGGATTATCCGGCTGCCCCTGTTCCAGTTCAAGCTCTGCACTGCTTTCAAGGAGTTCTTCAGTCGGTTCAAACATGGAGGTTGGATCATCCCAGGGGCCTTCAAGGCGATAAAGCACTGTCGTGAAATCATCCATCTGCTCCTCGAAAAGCTGGCTGGCAAGGAAGGTACTGACTGCAATTGGCCAGGCACCCAGAATGCCGGCCAGTACTGACAGGTTCTGGCCAAGAGGCACATTGACGAGCAGATCCGCATCAATGGTTTCATTGATCAGGTCTATTTCTCCATCTATGGTGATCCGGCTGGACGGTGCCTCCACAACAAACTCTCCGTCAGTGGTAACAATGCCCCTGTCAAAGCCCAGGCTGCCACCTATACGGTCATAGGCCAGGCCCTTCTTGTAGAGATCAGAAAAATCCAGCTGTAGTCGCCTGACCAGGGAATCAAAACTGAAAGCCCCGAAAAGACGACTGCCGCCTGAATCGATATCCACAAAGCGGCCATCACGTATATCGACATCCACATTACCAATGACCTTGTCCAGGCTGAAAGAGGCCGGTGAACCTGTCCACTGGAAATTACTCACGAATCTGGCACTGTCACTTTCAACGTTGGCATCATAACCCAGCTCCGGTAATACCCTGGCAAGATCTCCGGCATTGAAAACCCCGGTAAAGCTGCTGGTATGCATGCTGTTGTTATAGCGCCAATCCAGATTGGCCCCTCCCCCGGCCTCACTGCCATCCCGGATTCGGGCATCGCTGGTTGTCATTTTAAGATCAGAGACTGTGGCTGAATTACCATCGGCCCTGAGATTGAATTCCCAGGCGCCCAGGTGTTTATCGCCCAGTGACAACTCCTGTGTTCTGAAATTCATATCAGGTAATTCAGCAGGATTTACATCGGCAAGCACATCCACATCTTCTTCACCAGCGTCACTATTGTCCCCATCGCCTTCTTCAATCCCATCACTGTCATCAGGGAAACGCAGGTAGTCCAGGTCTACACGCCATGGCAGGGTTTCATCATCGGGAAAGACAAAAGCACCGTTCAATAGACTGTTTTCCAGGTTGACCTGCCAGCTATCAGGCTGTGTACTGGCTCCGGCCTCACTGACTTCATCCATTAAACCGGTCCTGCTAACCCGCGTCTGAACTGATTCCAGTTCCTGCCCGGCCACTGTCAGCGTGCCCACATGAATATCTGCCAGGGACAGAAAGTCTTCAAGGCGCGTACTTTGCGCATCAGGATTCATGGACATGTCAGTAAATCGTGAAGCAACCTCGACCCAGTCCTCGTAAACAAACTGCTCCAGATTACCGTCGAAAACGAGCCCATCATCGGCAAGTAAAACAGGGCCAAAATTCATTTCCCGAGTGGGAGATCCGAAAACCACATGCCCACCAGAGAAGAGATCATTCTGTATAAGAATATTAGCCCCGACACGATTATCAAATCGTGCTGACACCCACTGACTGGCATCTTCGAAACTGATGAGAAGTTCCAGCGGCCGGATGTTATCAATACTTTTCCTGAAAGGTGGAGGCAGATCCAGTGAAAGCCCCAGAAGTTCAGAAGTAAGTCTTATAGTCGTCGTATTTTCATTGTTGCCATCAGAATAGGGAATCATAATCTCTGCCAGATAATCAATCTCGCCATTGGCAAAATTCAACAGGTCACGCACAAAATCCGGCTGCCCTTCCCAGCTTTGCAGGGCATTACGTGACGCTCTGCCGCTCCCCACAATACGGGTACCGGAGATTTCACTATCTATGGTGTCTCGCGTGGGTTCAATGGTGGCCGCAATGGGAAAATCGAATAACCTGCCGCTCAGGGCATTCGCAGAGAGGCCCGCTTCACTGTCATATACAATACTGCCGCGCAGATCATCAATGGACAGGGCATATTCTGGAATGGTCAATGTGCTGAGATTACTGACGACCTTGACATCCACATCCGTATTCAGGAAGGTATTGTTCAACGGTATACCCAGACCAATATCGACATGAATGTTCCCGCTACCCTGCCAGTCATCGAGAAAATCCCCGATACTGTTCCTTACCGGAGTGTTGCGCAGGAATGCCAGCCCTCGATCTGTTGAGGTGTCAGAAAACCCGGTAACAGAGATCCATGACCCACCGGCCTCATTAGGCCGGACGGCAGCATTCACGTCTTCTAGGGCCATGTCAGCAATCATTGCCGACTCGGCAAAGACATCGACTTGATTGTTATCGACATTCACGAAGGCTGTAATACCTTCCAGTGGCGGCCATTGCGGGTCAAAGGCCAGTTCACCATTGTCCACATGATAAAAACTCAGGATAGTGCCTGAATTTTCCGGTGCTCCACCTCTTGTTGATGTCCGGGAAACAAAACCACTGCGGCTGATATCACCTGCCAGCAAAGCTTCCTCAAGCCATCTCATTGTTGGCTCTACCTTTTCAAGTGTTGGCAGGTACAGGGATTTGTAGGAAGCATCCATTTCCATGACACCGATCAGCAGGGTCAGCTCAGACTGGGGCACACCCTCACTGTCCCTGTGATTGTAGAGGTCAAACTGGACATGGCCATGTATGTGCGCATTGCGTACATCAATTATGCTGCTGTTTATGTGGACACTGCCGTCACCCAGTTGCCAGTGGACCCGGCTGTTTGCAGAATCATAGCGCCAGCTTTCCCTGAAGAGCCTGGGCAGGTGAATCTCGAAATCCGAAGAATCCAGCTCTACTGTGCCACGGCTGGCTGAGGCTTCCACATAGCCCTGAATCCCCCTTCCGGAAGGAGCGCCCTGCCAGGCTCCGACGGCTACATTTTCAAGATTGGCCTGCAACAGGAACAGGTCAGCAAAACCACCGCGAAGATCGGTCTGAAGATTCACATTAACCAGGCGCCCTTCCGGTGACAGGTCTGACAGGGCAGCCGCCGCACGCTCGGGCAAGACCAGCAAGTCATCAAAGACATCACTCATCATGCCCAGATTAATTGAGTCAGCAGTAATATTTAATGGGCGTTGATCACCGTCCGTATCCAGCTCCATGAACACATTCCCCGTTTCCCAGGGACGGTTATTCCAGTCCATCTCAATATTCTGGAGCCAGAATTGCCAGAGATTTTTATCAGGGGCCTTGGCTGCAAACGTGAAACTGGTGTTACTCAGCGCCAGCAAATTCAATGGAAATTCATTTTGTCCCTGACCACTCAAGGCAACGTCATGCATGACTCCCTGTATACTCGTGATGTTTCCATCCTCAATCGACGCCCACAGCTCTCCGCCAAAACGACCACTGTCCAGCTGGAAGTCACTGACATTAACCAGATCTGCTACATCCAGGCCATTGGTTTGTAAATGGGCTGTGGCACTGTACTGGGTACGGGGATCTCCTGTGAGTTCAATCTGCACCATGAAGGGGCTGGCCTGGCTTTCGACTCTTGCCTGCAACACAGCAAGATGCGTACCGCCGGCATTGCTGATATCCAGGTATATATTCTCCAGTTGCAGCTCCTTGCCATCATTCCATTTAAGTGTGAGGTCCGCCTCGGCTATCTGTAGCTGACCGGTGGACAGCAGGAAATCAATAATGGTGTCGGTATAATCAGTGTCACCGGCCGCCAAACCACCGAGGCTCCAGGCGCCTTGTGAATTCTGGACCAGCTCCAGTCCCGGCTCTTCGACAACAACTCGTTCAACGATGAGACGCCTGGCCAGCAGACTGGACAGCAGTGCCGGCCTCAGGATGATTGACTTAATTACGTGAGAGGATTCGGGTTGCTCAGGATTCACTATCGTAAGCTCATCGACCAGCAGTACCGGTGTGAATCGATACCAGTCACCGGTTAACTGACCAACTACCACATCCGTACCCAACATATTAGCCAATTGCTGCTCTACGGCAGTCAGCTGGCCTGATACCCGTGGAATAAGAAGTCGTCCTGCCGTCAGGACAGTTGTGGTAGCGACAAGTAAAAGCAGGGACAGTCTTATCAACCACCTCAGGCATCGCAGCCACATGGCTTTTTTTATACGCCTGTCATGGGCGCTTTCCGGCGGTGCTGAATTTGTTGAGTCTTCTGTCATCTTTATCCGGAAGCCATAGCCTTAACACAGCACAACGTCGAACTGTTCCGTGTTATACATCAGCTCCACCTGGAAACGAATGTTCTTGCCTACCAGCTCTTCCATATCCGCCACCGTGGCAGAATCTTCATCCAGCAAACGATCAACCACTTCCTGGGATGCAAGCACCAGGATGGAATCGTTTTCATAGGCTTTCGCCACCCTGAGAATTTCACGGAACACTTCATAGCAGACTGTCTCAGGGGTTTTAACTGTCCCCCTGCCGCCGCATGTGAGGCATTCATGGCATAACATCTGTTCCAGGCTTTCACGATTACGTTTGCGGGTCATCTCCACAAGCCCCAGTTCGGACAACTCTGTCACCATGGTTCTCACCGGATCATTTTCCAGGGCTTTTTGCAGTGTGCGCACCACCTGCCGCCTGTGCTCCTCATTTTCCATGTCGATAAAGTCCAGAATGATAATGCCACCCAGGTTTCTGACTTTTAGCTGCCTTGCACTGGCTTTGGCCGCTTCCAGATTGGTTTTCAGGATGGTTTCCTCCTGGTTCCGTGATCCAAGAAATGCCCCTGTATTGACGTCAATGGTTGTCATGGCCTCATTCTGGTCTATGACCAGGTTGCCACCAGATTTGAGTTTCACGGTTCTGCTCAAGGCCCGTTGAATTTCATCATCCACACTACACAGGTCAAACAGTGGACGCTCTTCCTTGTAGAGCTCAATGCGGTTTTCAATTTCAGGCATGAAATTACTGCAGAACTCCATCAACTCCTTGTAGGTGGATCTGCTGTCTACGCGGATACGCTGTATCTCCGGATAAAAAAGATCACGTAGCGATCTCACCGGCAGCGCAAGATCCCGGTAGAGTGGACGTACATCACTGCCTTCCTGCATGCGCTGCTCAACCTTATGCCACAGTTTTTGCAGGAAACGGATATCCGCAAGCAGCTCCTCTTCCTTGACCCCCTCTGCTGCTGTCCTGAGTATAAACCCGGATTTTTCTGACAAACCGGCCTGCTCGACACAACCTTGCAGCAAGGCCATGAGACGTTCACGTTCATCCTCATTTTCAATTCGCTGGGAAATACCGAGATGGCGGCTCCTGGGCATTTTGACCAGGTAGCGGGAAGCTATGGAAAGATGGGTTGTCAGCCGGGCCCCCTTGCTCGCGATGGGTTCTTTAACAACCTGGACAATAATGGCCTGTCCTTCACGCAGCAGCTGGCCAATTTCAACTTCCTGGCTGTCATTGACTTCATACCCGTCATTATCAACAGGAGCAATATCCTGGGCATGAATGAACGCAGCCCTGTCCAGGCCTATATCAACAAAGGCCGCTTGCATTCCCGGCATAACACGGATCACCTTCCCCATGTAGATATTGCCAACCGGACCAAGCCGGTTACAACGCTCTATATGAATTTCCTGGAGCAGACCCTGTTCAATAAGCGCTACACGCGTCTCCATGGGGGTCGCATTAATCAGAATTTCAGCACTCATTGATATTGTCCGAGTATGTTGGCTGCTGGCATGTCGATTTTCTGTAACAGGGAAGCTGTTTCAAATACAGGTAGACCCATGATTCCGCTATAACTTCCTTTCATTGATTCAATGAAAAGTGCACCCAGACCCTGGATGCCGTATCCCCCGGCCTTATCAGCCGGTTCCCCTGTCTGCCAATAGGCACTTATCTCATCATCCTCCAGCACCCTGAATGTCACTTCAGATACCGATAATAGCACTTCAGTAAAGTCAGCTGTGGCCAGCGCCACGGCTGTCAGTACCTGATGGCTCTTGCCTGACAGAGATGAGAGCATACGATGTGCATCTTCCTGGTCTGCCGGCTTCTCAAAAACCTGTCCATCACATACAACCGTTGTGTCTGACCCAAGGCAGGCAATCCCCTGTTTTTCACCGTGACTGGCAAGCGCAGACTCTGCCTTGCAGGCGGCCAGCCTTTTCACATAGGCAGCAGGCGTCTCGCCAGCACGATGACTTTCGTCAACGTCCTGGGGCAATACCTGGTATGAAATGCCAAGTTGGTCAAGAATTTCCCGGCGCCGGGGTGACGCAGACGCCAGGCAAATTGTCATATCAGCCATTCTTCTCAACTCTTTTGAAAGCTGCCACACAAAACATGACATTATCACCCATAAACCACGACTTATGTAGCGAGCATCATCCACATACATGCCACCTTTTGTATACATCAGGGCACATGAATCTGCACTGAACTATCAATGTCACCGCTGCCATAACATGGCTTTCACCCGGGTGACTCTTTATACTCCTGCCCAGAATAACTGAACATTAATCCATCACTTCATAACCTCACATTGCAGCGCCACCATGCCAAAACTTACCTTCAATAACACTGAATTTGATCTTGAGAAATATGAAACCGTGCTGGAATGTCTGTTGCGGAACCATCAGTACATTCCCTATGCCTGCAAGGCAGGCATGTGCCAGGCTTGCCTGGTCAGGGCAGTGGATTGTGAAGCGACCGAAGAGTCGAAGAAGTGGATCAAGTCTTCACTGCAGGAACGTGGGTACACTCTGGCTTGCCAGTGGGTTCCAGAAGAGGACGTGCAAGTGGCCTTACCCTCGGTAACGGAGTTCTCTGTTCCCCTGGGCATCAGGGAAATCACTCCCCTGAACAAACGGACCCTCAAGCTCGTTCTTGATGTGAGAGACAAAAGTTTAATGTTTCATTATACACCGGGGCAGTATGTCACCCTGGTGAATCCAAAAGGTATTGCACGAAGCTACTCCGTGGCAAATAACTATGAACTGGACCAGCACCTGGAATTTCACATCAGCGAAACAAAACAGGGGCTTTTTTCAGGCTGGTTGTTTCATGATGCAAAGGAAGGGGATGAACTGCATATGCGGGGACCCTCGGGTGACTGTTTTTACAGCAACAGCTCCGGTGAGGAATTTCCCATTATACTCGCTGGCACCGGTACCGGACTAGCTCCACTCTACGCCATACTCAATGACGCCCTGAAACAGGGCCACCAGGGGGACATCAGCCTGTACCATGGCGGCCGGACTTCTGATCACCTCTACCTGGTCAAGGAGCTCCAGGCACTGCAGGAAAAACATCCCCGCTTTCATTATTTCCCCTGTGCCAGGGAGCCTGGCGGAGATACCGGGATAAGTGGCATACAGGCGGGGAGCGTGAAAGAAATCCTCGATGAAAAGCTGGATCTGGGTACCCTGTCAAAAACCAGGGTCTACCTGTGTGGCGCACCGGACTTTGTTCATGGCATGCGAAAAAAGATATTCCTGAAAGGGGCCAGTTCGGGGAACATATTCTGCGATCCTTTCCTGGAAAGAAGTGTTGCACCAACGGGAGGAACCAACTGAAGGCTCAGTATGGGCAGAAGGCTAAAACAGCATTAATTCCCGTGTTTCCCAGTCAAGGGTTGAATTTACCGCCTGCTATATCCTGATTGTCATTGTCGGATCACAGCCCCGGGACCTCTTTTGACCTGCATGACAAACCGGGACCTTTCTCCGTTTATCCTGACCCTGAACCGTCAGCCTTGTATCCCTGCAACCCTTCTAGCCATTCCTCTCAACCCACTTCAGAACATCCCGATAGGCCACATTTCCCCCGAAAATATCCAGTGCACTGCCTATAGTCAGGTCCACACGATTCTGTCCCAGTCTCCTGACAAGGTCCAGGTCTGCCAGTCTTGCGACACCACCGGCATAAGTCACCGGCAGTGGTGAATGTTCACCCAGAATGCCAATAAGGTCTTCCTGAATACCCTGGCTTTTGCCTTCCACATCAACACCATGCACCAGGTATTCCGCACAACAGGCTGACAGGGATTCAAGGGTGCGGGCATTTACTTTCTCATCGGTAAAGGTCTGCCAGCGATTCGTGACAATATAAAAATCATCACCTTTCTTGCGGCAGCTGAGGTCAAGCACCAGCCTTTCCCTACCGACGGCATTACTCAAGGCATTGAGCTTGTCCATATCCAGTTTGTTAACACTGAATACCCAGGAAGTTACAATGACATGACTGGCACCGGCATCCAGAAATAGCCTGGCATTATCCGGATTGACGCCCCCACCATAATGCATCCCGCCCGGATAGGCATTAAGTGCCTCAAGAGCAGCATCATGGTTACCACTTCCCAGGGAAATCACATGACCACCCACCAGGCCATCAGACTGGTACAAACGGGCAAATTCGCCAGGTGATTGGGCGGAAACGAAATTAGTTTTCAGGGCATCGGTATCGTTATCCCGCAGCGACCCTCCGACTATCTGCACAACCTTGCCGTCGTGCAGATCTATACACGGTCTGAATTTCATGGGCATTTCACTGAATACTGTCTATAGCCTGGACCTGCAGAATATCAGCGGACAACTAGTCACCGGCCAACTCGTTATAGACCACCGGCAGGAACCCACCAGGATCGCCCCATTGCCCATCATAATCCGACGTCAACCCGGCACTCATGACCTGCTCCAGGCTCATACCTTCACTGATGGCATTCCTGACACGGTTGCGGATTGTGTAAAACATATTCAACTGGTCCTGCACATCCGCCTGGGAACTGACAACGCCATGTCCGGGTAAAAAGCGTGTATCGCTGTCGGAAATTTCCAGCAATCGTTCATAGGATGAGATGATCCCATGGAAGGAACCACCAGCACCGGTATCTACCCTGGGGTAGCTGGTGGTACGAAATACATCACCGGTATGAATGATGTTGTCCTCCATAAAGTAGACAAATGAATCACCGCTCGTATGTCCCGGTCCATGGTGAAAAACATGGATACTGTCACCATTGAGATGAAAATTGACCGAGTCCGTGAAAGTGACAATAGGCAGACCAAGTTTCTGCTCTGATGTCAGCGCCCTGTTGAGGTCACCTTCGGTAAAGCCGGCCTGGAGTATGGTGCGCACATTTTCATGGGCAACAATCACCGCTCCTTCACGCCCCATATTCTGGTTCCCCCCAACATGATCAGGATGATGATGGGTATTGAGAACAAAGCGGACAGAAGCGTCCGAAAGCCCTTCCAGAGCATCCAGGATCTTCGCAGACAAGGGGGCAAACTGGTCATCCACCAGGAAGATCCCATCCTCTCCGATGGAAACCCCGATATTGCCTCCGCTCCCCTGCAGGTAATAAATATTGTCAGATAGTTGATGTGGCACGATGTCCACCTGGCTGAAATCCTGCTGCGCAACGCACGAAGCGCTGAACATGGCAGTTGCCAGACATAAGAATTTTTTCATGATTCCCTCCCGTTAAGTGCATCAAACTAGCATAGCAGAATGATATTTATTGGAATACAACTTTACAGGGCAGCGGATCCTGATTGGGGAATATACAAAGACAGAGGCCCATGGCATACATGATTCAGGGAATTCGCACATCCCATTTGCCAGGACTGTGTCACTGTGTCACACTGTAGCTACCGTCAATAATATAGCGCAAGCGATATTTGCGACCCCCGGAGAAACGCAATCTGCCTAACCAGATTCCACTGCTTTCTCAGCTTTGCTTTCTCTGATCGCGCATTTCTCGTCAGCGAGGAGGGTAAGGTCACCACCGAAATCTGATCAACCAGCTCCATCCCTACATGGTTTATTGTTTTTTAACCTACTCGGAGAATGTTCAGAATGGCTAAACGATCCAATGCCAAACGACAAGCACGCTATCAGGGAGATCAATACACGTACAATTCAAAACACAGAGAAGGAAAACGTTCCAAGAACAGACGACGACAGCAGGAAGAAACTTCCAACATCGTCGATATCAACTCTCTCAGCAACCAGCTTGAGACTGCCTACTCCCCCCGCCATAAAAAAACACCACTCGAAGCCCGCACCACGTCTCAACACAAGTACATCAGCGCCATTAAAAACAACTGCCTGACTTTTGGTATTGGCCCTGCCGGAACCGGAAAGTCCTACTGCGCAGGTGCACTGGCCGCTGAGGCACTGGAGTCTGGACGTATCGAGCGCATCATCCTGACGCGCCCGGCCGTAGAAGCGGGTGAAAACCTGGGATTCCTGCCCGGCGAGGTCGAGGACAAGTTCGCCGTCTATATAGACGCCTTCAGGGATATCCTTAATGAGCGACTGGGAAGGGGCGTGGTGGATTACTGCCTGCGTCATGGCCGTATCGTTGGAGCTCCCCTGGCCTATATGCGCGGCAAGACCTTCAACAACAATACCTTCGTCATCCTTGATGAAGCCCAGAACACGACACCGACGCAGATGAAAATGTTCCTGACTCGCATCGGGGAAGACTGCAAGGTAGTCATCAATGGTGACATCAAGCAAAGTGACATTCGCGGAGCCAATGGCCTGGAAGATGCTATCCAGCGCATTCAGGGACTTCCCGGTGTCCATGTCCATAAATTTGAACGGTCAGATATTGTTCGAAGCGGGCTTGTCAGACACCTGCTTGATCGGTACGAAACTTACTGACAAGACGTAACCAGTCTGCATCTGTGACTTGCAGGCGACATAATTCCGGATCACCGGCCCAGAGACAGGCCGAGACAGTGATTGATCCGGAACCTTTCCGACAACTCGTCGGCAGAAGTAAATAGCTGTTTCCCTGTATGGCTGTAACAGTATTATTTTCGCTCCCGAAAAAGTCGGTTTCCCACAGCTATGGGATTTTCTATAATCCCATCCTCCTGTTTTTGCGGTAAAAAAATATGAACAGTCTGGACCAACAAGTTGTCGTCCAACTCAGTGAATGGCTCGAAGCCGGCAAACAGTGCTGGCTATGTACCATTATCAGTACGTTTGGTTCCTCACCTCGCCCCACCGGGTCCCTACTGGCCTGCAATGAAGATGGACTCTACTGCGGCTCACTTTCCGGCGGCTGTGTGGAAGACGACTTGAGAGAAAGTATTAATCGTCGGGAGCTGGCTACCAGCAAACCGGAGAAAATCAAATATGGCGTCGCCGTTGAGGATGTGCAGCGGCTCGGCCTCCCCTGTGGCGGGACTCTGGAAGTGGTCATTGAGCCTGTTTTTCCTGAACAGCATGTGCTTTATCGTGAACTGGCCGAAAAAATCTCCTCCCGCGAACTGGTGACTCGGATTGTTGACCTGGAAACCGGGAATATCCGACTGGAAAACACCGACTCCTTTCAACCTCTATCACTGGAAAACAATATTCTGCGTCATACCTATGGCCCTGCCTTTCAACTCCTGTTGATCGGGGCTGTGCAGGTGGCCTATTACCTGGCCAATATGGCTCAGGCTCTGGATTACCAGGTGGAAGTCTGTGACCCACGCGCGGATCTTGTAGAACATTCCCCTATTGATAATGCACCTGTCATCAATGCCATGCCGGACGACTGGCTTCGTACGAAAAACCTTGACCAGCAAACCGCCGTGATTGCCCTGTGCCACGATCCGCGTATTGATGACATGGCCCTGATGGAAGCCCTTCAGGAAAGCAAGGCTTTCTATATTGGTGCCATGGGTTCAGTCAGGACATCGGAGCAAAGGTGTAAAAGACTACTGCAGCTGGATATATCGCAGGAGCAGATCGATACTCTGCATGCCCCGGTGGGGTTATCGATTGGCAGCAAGACGCCACCGGAAATTGCCATTGCCATCCTGGCAGAGCTCACCAGCCTAAGAGCAAAAATCAGGAATCAATGAGCAGTCAGGCAGTCGTAAGTGCCATTGGCATTATCATTCTGGCCGCCGGCAGCGGAAAACGCTTTGGTTCAGATAAACGCATGGCAGTCCTGCCCGGTGGAAAAACGCTCCTGGAAACCACCCTCGCGTCCATACCGGCAATCATAGAACGCAGGATGCTGGTTCTCAAACCCGGCGAGGATGCTCTGGCCAGTCAATTCAGCAAAACATGGGAAATCTGTTTTGCCAGCAATCCGGACAGTGGCATGGCAAGTAGCCTTGTTACAGGCATATCAGCCGCTGACTCCTGGGAAGGCGCCCTGATCGGTCTCGCTGATATGCCTTTCATCAAGGCGGACACCTATACAAACCTACAAAGAACACTCAATGACAATGATATTGTGGTGCCGACATTCAATGGGAAACGGGGCAATCCGGTGGGCTTCAGGAAGCATTATTTCCAGGAAATTCTAGCAATGACCGGTGACCAGGGGGCACGTAGACTACTTGACCGGCACCAGGACAAGTGCAAAATCGTGGAAACAGGTGATGAAGGAGTAATCCGGGATATAGATTCGCCGGAAAGTATCCGCTGATCATGTCTTGCAGTAAAACCTGTTGAGAACTTTTCCTGAACCGCAACAGGTCCTGCATTCTTCCCCACTTCTAACGAAGCCAACTCCATCGCAGGATTTATAGTCTGTCTCCAGGGGATGTGTGAGGACATCAATAATTTCCTGCAGAGCCCTGGACTCAGTTCCCCGGTCTGCTCCCCGGCCTGCATACTCTTCGAAGGTAGCCATACGGCCAACAACTTTTTTTCTGTCCTGTGATACCTGATTCATGCGCCTGCCAAAGCTCCAAGAAGATTTACGGAGTATTGAAGACTGAATTATAGGCAGGCTTTCATTCAGTAAATGTTAAAACAGTCACAAAACTCAATTAAACATACTGAATCCACCTAGGCTAAAAACCAGAATATTTATATAAATTACAATGCGTTATATTAAATAACGAGATTCCAGGCTGATTGCTCAGAAAAAAACGGGAAACTGGCCAGTTGCCACAAACGGGATAAATATGGCCAGCAGGACACTGACCAGCAGACCCAAAAGCGCTCTGAGCACATCGAAGGCACAATCAAGAAAAGCCTCTTTCATCCCCCTGAGCCTGGCCACATAGGCAATAGCCATCTCACGTCCAGCCAAAAGGCCGAGAAACACCCAGGTTGTGCTCATGGGAACATCATTAAGCTCCTTGAAGAATATCAGGACAACACCAAATATCAGGTCTACAAGCGTAGCGGCGCGCACGTCCGTCGTATTGGTTTTACTGAGCACAATGCGCTGAATCTTGCCTCCCCTCGTGGCAAAAATAAATGCATGCAATACCAGCATTACCAACGAGGCAAAAATGACGGTACCCCCGGAAAAAATGACCTGGGTTTCATTATCTGCCTCGAGGGTTTGCCTGGGCAGGAAAACAAAAATATTGGCCAGGTCCTGTACCAGCCATTGTGACCATAGAAATGCGGTAGAAGCCCATTGGGCAATAGTCCATGGCAGGTTATGTGAGGATCGGGGAGTGTCGTGAATCCATTGCTCAAACTTTCGTGACACCAGTGCATAAATCAGGCAACCCGCAACAATAGCTACTACATATCCCATAATGGACTTGATCAGCATACTTTGCATGACACCCTCAGTGCCTGCCCCACCGGTCAGGGCAAAAATAGTCAGCACAAGGAAGGTAGTAGAAACAGGAATCCCATAGCGGGTGAGTACAAGAAGAAAAAGCGGCGGAACAGCGTGCCACCAGCTGATGCCATTGTCCGGGTAAGGAATTCTGTTCAGACGATCAAAACTCATATCCCCCGCACCGGCAAAATAGGCATAGGCCATGACTACTAGGATAATACTGCACGCATAAAGCCAGAGTATGGTCCAGTGCCTGTGTGAATTGGAGGAAAGGAATGTTCCCAGGGTTTGAATCGCATCATTGGCCACGATGGAATAAGCAGCCAGCAGGAACCCGATCAGGGCGAAGAGCTCAATCCCGAAAATTGTCATACTTCAGAATGTCCAGTAGTCGTAAAAAAAAAGGCTATGGCTGAAATAGTTCAAGCTCTGGTATGCACCGGGATACCCGCTTCAACCTGGGTAGCCGCAATAGTAAGGAATTTAGAGCCCGGATGACACCCCCAGAAGGGGAAAAATCAGGATGCTGAAAATGATAATTTTTGCAGATAAAAAAAACCCGGCAAAGCCGGGTTTTGAATCATTTAATCTCAAGGGGTGTAAGGACCAGAAAGGGGATTCTTGCTCACACACCTATTTGGAACCCGGATTTAGGAAAAAGTTCCATCGAGTTTAAAAATAATCAGAACTGCGACTCAGGCAATCTGACAACAAGCCCATCAAGGTCGTCAGTCACTTCAATCTGACAACTCAGACGGCTGTTTGGCTGGGGTTCCAGCACGCATTCCAGCATGTCTTTTTCCATTTCACTGGGTGCCGGGACTTTCTCTATCCAGGCATCATCTACATAACAATGGCAGGTTGCACAGCTACAGGAACCGCCACACTCGGCGACTATGCCGTCAATCATGTTATCGACAGCTCCCTGCATGACGGAAGAGCCACTGGCTACTTCAATTTCATTAATGGCTCCATCAGCACTGATATAGTTTATTACTGGCATGTCTGTGTCTGTCCTCTGTTTGTTAGATGGTTAAGTGAATTAATCGATGGCAGATTGAAAAATTTCTCACCGGTTACGTATGCCGGAAAGAATCAGTTCAGCAGACTCTTCATGGGGACTGCCGGATCAGCCAACGCAATACGATCCACCTTTATCTGGCGGGTGATCAGCTGTTTGCCAATCATGAATTCCTGGGGACTGTTTACAGCATCCACTGCAATCAGTTTACCGCGGTTGAAATAGAACGCGGCCAGTTTGCGTCCTTCCCGGGGCTCTCCTCTGAGAACGAGCTCGTCATAACCCTGTGACAGTCCTGCAATCTGCAATTTCAGGTCATACTGGTCTGACCAGAACCATGGCAGCGCATTATACTGGATTGGTTTGCCACATAAAGTGGACGCCGCCACTCTCGCCTGGTCTGTGGCATTTTGCACACTTTCCAGCCTGAGCTGGCGATTGTAAAAGGTATTGAAATGACTGGTGCAGTCACCTATGGCAGCAATATTCGCATCTTCGGTGAAACAGTGTTCATTAACCACTATGCCATTGTCGACTGCCAGGCCAGCGATCTCGGCCAGCTCGGTGTTAGGCAGGACTCCCACCCCGACAACCACGAGGTCGACGGCATAAGTGGTTCCATCAGCGCAGCTAACCCCTACCACATGCTTTTCTCCCTCGAATCCGGTCACCGCTACACCGGTTTCAAGGCGCACCCCCTCTTCCTCATGAATGCGTGTGTAGAAGGCCGATAATTCCGGAGCAGTAACCCGGTTAAGCACCCTGTCCCCGGCCTCTAGAATCGTTACATCCATTCCCAAACCATTGAGCATGCCAGCAGTTTCCAGACCGATGTACCCTCCTCCGACAATGACAGCCTTGCGACCCGCCATGACAAAAGGACGCATCTGTTCAACATCACTGATGTCTCTGAGGTAAAACACACCTGAAAGCGTTGAGCCCGGAATATCCAGCTTCCTGACACGGGATCCCGTTGCCAGCACCAGTTTGTCATAGGTGAGCGTCTCCCCCTGGGCAAGTACAAGGGACCTGGACTGACGGTCCACCTGGCTGACACGCTGCCCAAGCATGAACTCGATATCGACTTTTTCGTACTGGGCCTCAGCACGAATCAACAGGTCTTCAAGCTGCTTTTCACCGGACAGGAAAGATTTTGACAATGGAGGCCGATTGTAGGGAAGATGGGGTTCATCACCGATAACCAGTATCCGGCCATACCAGCCGTTCTGCCGGAGACTTACTGCCAGCTGGGCACCGGCATGGCTCGCCCCAACGACGACACAAACAGGTTTATTCATTAAACTGCTCAGTTTTCATGGGATTTGCACTGTCTGGTTGACGGCTTAGGCTACACATCAGACGGGCAAAGGGCTATATTTGGTTTCCCAGTATAACCCAACTGAATGCCATGAATCAGGGGCAACATCCCCGATTGACTAACAATAAGGATTAGACTAATGAAGACAAAAGCAGCCGTTGCCTTTGAAGCGGGTAAACCACTGGAAATCTGCGAAGTAGATCTCGAGGGACCAAAAGCAGGCGAAGTCCTGGTGGAGCTGAAAGCCACTGGTGTCTGCCATACTGACGCTTTCACCCTGAGTGGAGATGACCCTGAAGGGGCATTTCCTGCCATCCTGGGCCATGAGGGGGCCGGCGTAGTAGTAGAAGTGGGAGCAGGTGTCACGTCGCTGAAACCGGGGGACCATGTGATCCCACTGTACACGGCAGAATGTCGCGAGTGCGATTACTGTCTGCACCCCAAAACAAATCTTTGCCAGGCTGTTCGGTCAACACAGGGCCAGGGTGTTATGCCTGATGGCACCAGTCGTTTCTCCCTCGATGGCAAACCCATTCTGCATTACATGGGTTGTTCAACTTTTTCGAATTACACCGTGCTGCCGGAAATCTCCCTGGCCAAGGTCCGTGAAGATGCGCCTTTTGAAACCATCTGCTATATCGGTTGTGGTGTTACCACCGGTGTTGGTGCTGTGGTCTTTCAGGCCAAGGTTGAAATCGGATCCACCGTTGCCGTTTTCGGACTGGGTGGAATTGGCCTTAATGTCATCCAGGGAGCCAAGCTCGCTGGTGCCAGCCGTATCATCGGTATTGACCTGAATCCAGCCCGTGAAGCCCTGGGCAAACAGTTCGGTATGACTGATTTTATCAATCCTAACGATGTTGAGAATGTGGTTGATCATATTGTGCAGATGACCGGTGGAGTCGACTACAGTTTCGAATGTATCGGTAACGTCAATGTCATGCGTCAGGCCCTTGAATGCTGCCACAAGGGTTGGGGAGAGTCCTACATCATCGGTGTTGCCGGTGCCGGCCAGGAAATCTCCACACGCCCCTTCCAGCTGGTGACAGGCCGCTCCTGGAAAGGAACTGCCTTCGGTGGTGCACGCGGACGTACTGATGTGCCCAAGATTGTTGACTGGTATATGGACAAAAAGATCAATATTGATGACCTGATTACCCACACAATGCCTCTTGAAGACATCAATAAAGCCTTTGATCTGATGCATGCCGGTGAGAGTATTCGTTCAGTCGTTCTTTACTGATCCCTGATCAATCAACCAGACGGGGTCAGAACCTTGGTTCTGACCCCTTTTTGTTAAAAAGGAAAAAATTCATGAGTCTCGAACAAGTCAGTGCCAATGCCATGTTCGGTGGCAGGCAACTTAAACTCAAACATGCTTCCAGTGTCCTTAAATGCGACATGATCTTTTCCGTTTACCTGCCTCCCCAGGCGGAAAGCATCAATGTGCCGGTGATTTACTGGCTATCGGGACTGACCTGTACAGATGACAACTTTGTGCAGAAAGCCGGCGCACAGCAGTATGCTGCTGAAGCAGGAGTCGCCATCGTCTGCCCGGATACCAGCCCGCGAGGAGAAGGTGTGCCGGATGACCCGGAAGCTGCCTACGACTTTGGCCTGGGTGCCGGTTTCTATGTGAATGCGACCCAGGAACCCTGGTCAGAGCATTACCACATGTATGACTATGTAACCGAGGAATTACCGGGCGTACTGGCAGACAGCGAACTTCCTCTGGACACTGACAACTGTTCCATCATGGGTCACTCCATGGGTGGACATGGAGCCCTAACTATTGCCCTGAAAAACCCGGGCAAGTTCAAGGCTGTCTCCGCGTTTTCACCGATCTGCTCCCCGATAAACTGCCCCTGGGGTGAGAAAGCCCTGGGCAATTACATTGGCGACAACAAGGCTGACTGGGAGCAGTACGATGCCTGTGAATTAATAGGCAAGGCACAAGAAAAACTGCATATACTGGTGGACCAGGGCCAGGAGGATGATTTCCTGCATGGTCAGCTGAACCCCTTCATGCTGCAGAAAGCCTGCCAGGATGCCGGTCATCCGCTGACCCTGCGTTTCCAGGCCGGGTATGATCACAGCTACTTCTTCATCGCCTCCTTCATTGAGGATCATATAACCCACCACGCTTCTGCGTTATGGGGATAGCGGCACACGGCTGAAGGAACGCGTTTGTTTCCTTCAGCCCCAAGCTTCCAAACCGGGATTTTATGGAAACCCTGACTCTTACTCTTGTACAGCCAGATCTGCAATGGCAACAGGCGGCGGAAAACAGGGAAATTCTCGGCACCCTGCTGAAAAACCATGCCCAGGATACCGACCTTATTATCCTCCCTGAAATGTTCACCAGCGCCTTCACCATGGATGCTGGGGCCGTTGCTGAACCCTGGCCTGGTGAAAGTGTCGACTGGATGCTGGAAATTGCCGTTGCGTCGAACGCCGCAGTAACTGGCAGCATTGCTGTCACGGATGATAACAGGCGCTATAACCGCCTGGTTTTTGTATCTCCGGAGGGAGGCGTAGTCTATTACGACAAACGCCACCTGTTCAGAATGATGGGAGAACACAAACGCTACGCTGCTGGAGAAGAACGTGCAGTGTTAATATGGCGAGGATGGCGCATCCTGCCCCTGGTCTGCTACGACTTGCGCTTTCCGGTCTGGAGTCGCAACACATCGGAACTGGCCTATGACCTGCTTCTGTACGTGGCAAACTGGCCAGCGGCAAGAAACAATCACTGGCAAACCCTGCTTCAGGCCCGGGCCATAGAAAACCTGGCCTTTACTGTCGGCGTTAATCGCGTCGGAGAGGACGGTAACGGTATAGATTATGTGGGCCATAGTATGATCACCGACCCCGCCGGGGAAATTCTGCTGGACTGCAACAGTTCCGAGTGTGTCCAAACCCTGACACTGGATAAGTCCAGACTGGATGCCTGGCGCAGGGATTTTCCTGCACACATGGATGCCGATGGATTTGAGTTGCAGTGAATGCTGACGGCCAGAAGATAATACCGCTCGGGAGTAGAACCTCAATAAACTGCCGGGATACAGCCGCTGGCCCTTGCCGACCTGCAAGGAAACCATCATGCTTCTCCCTTGTATCTTTTTATCGCCTCCATACCTGAATTGCTCGCCTTTCGGCCTTTATCTCCCCCCTGCCCCTCTGTAAAATCCCGCCATGCCTCTCCCCCGCGCCTACCTTATAGATTCCAGCATATATATTTTCCGTGCATGGTATGTCTATGATGATTCCATTACTGACAGTCAGGGTAATCCCAGCAATGCGGTGTTTGGCTTCTCTGATTTTCTCTACCAACTGATACGCCAGAAACAACCCAGTCACATTGCCTGTGCCTTTGATACATCCCAGAAAAACTCATATCGCAAGGAGTTGTTTCCGGAATATAAGGCAAACCGGGAGCCTGCCCCCGAGGAACTCAGGGTCCAGTTCAACCACTGCAGGAATTTTTGCCGGGCGGTCGGTATCCCTGAATTTGCCAGTGAACGCTATGAAGCCGATGACATCATAGGCTCCCTGGCCCAGCGCCTGCGCGACAGGGGTATGGCAGTAACCATAGTGAGCGCAGACAAGGACCTGGCCCAACTCGTGCTTGGAGAAGAAGACGCCTGGTGGGACTTTGCACGAGGTAATGTGCTTAATCACAGGGGAGTAGAAAAACATTTCGGCGTTCGCCCCCGGCAAATTGCCGATCTACTTGCCCTTATGGGAGACAAGATAGATAACATTCCAGGTATTCCTGGTGTCGGGGCAACAACCGCCTCCAGGCTGCTCCAGAAATTCCCCTCAGTGGAGGAGGTCATCGAAAATATAGAGCATATTTCCACCATGAAATTCCGGGGCGCCACCCGAACCCAGGCCCTGGTCAATGCCCACAAGGAAATGCTACCGCTGAACAAATTGCTCACGACCGTCGTCACGGATATGGATTTCGATGAGGAACCTGACCTGAGCTGGCGAGGGATAGATGAGGCTGCATTTACCGAGCTCAGTGATCGGCTGGCTATCACTGGTGCCATGAAACAACGCTGGCTCGAACTGGATTAATCCATTGGAGAACGAAGCGCATCCTCTGAAAGACAAACTGCCTTTACCGCTCATGGCCGCGGTATCAGCATTACCTCCCCTGTCCATTGATATGTACCTGCCTGCCATGCCCCGAATGGCAGAGAGCCTGAATACGCAAATCAGCACCATTCAGAATTCTCTCAGTATATTCCTGGTTTCTTTCGGCCTCGGCATGCTGCTGTTCGGCCCCCTGTCAGACAAGTATGGCCGCAAACCTCTCGCCCTGTTCGGCCTGGCAGGTTTCTGCCTGACATCTTTCGCATTGGCATTGAGTCCTTCCGCTATACCCTTCCTGGTCTTCCGTTTTTTTCAGGGACTCCTTGGCAGTGCTGCAACCATAACCATTCCCGCCATGATCAGGGACTGCTTTGGGAAAGACACCGCCAGGGGGATGTCCACAGTCACCATGATCATGTTGACAGCACCACTTGTCGCCCCCCTGATTGGATCCGTCCTCCTTGCTTTCAGTTCATGGCGGTCGATTTTTATTTTACTCGCAGTCTATGCCTTCGTGGTTTTTGTGCTGATACTCTGGAAGCTTCCGGAAACCCTTCCGCGCAAAGAGGATGAAAAAGAGGGTGAGAGTGAGAAAGAAAGCGGGCGCAATATTTTTGTACAGAATTACCTGACAATATTTTCGACGCCGAGTATTTACCCCTACCTGATGACGTTCCTTTTTTCATCAATGGCATTTTTCACCTACCTGACATCAGCCCCCTTTCTCTACATCACCTGGTTCAACCTGTCTGAAATCGCTTTCGGACTCCTGTTCACCACCACCGCTGCTTCACTCATTCTTGCCAACTACATTAACGTGCGACATGTCTCCAGGCTTGGATCACAGAAAATGCTGAACCTTGGACTGACTGGCGGTTTAAGCGCTGCCATTGTCCTGGTCCTGGTAGTGTCTCTGGAATTGTCTTTTGGCTGGATGGCTGCCTGCTTTTTTATCATCATCGGCAGTCTCGGTATTATTTCAGTGAATGCAGAATCCCTGATACTTCTGGAATTCCCCAATCAGGCCAGTTCTGCTTCAGCGGTAGCACGCACCTTACGCTTCAGTACCGGTGCGCTGGTGGGTCCTCTCCTGGCCATAACCTATACCGGAACCCCTATGCCTATTGTTGTGCAAATAGCCTGTGCGATTATTGCCGCGCTGCTTATTCAGCTGTGGCTGCATTGCCTTTCCGGGGAAAAAACCGGGAAATAACTACTTTCCGGACATCGAGCCCGATTCCCGGGATTTTATTTCTGCCAGGTTTGGCATTACCATCTGACTGTTATTCCGGGGATATGGCTCTACGTCATGAAAATTTTCATCAAGTTGATGCTTCTTGCCCTAGTCATGAGCTATGCAAGTCTATTTATCATCAAAAAACCTGATGGCACTCTTATCAGAACCCTGGACAGTCTTGTTCCCTCATTTGATTTCACACCTGTGACCAACGCCATCAACGCCGCATTTGTACTACTGGAAGGATCAGGCGAAGAGGCAAAGTCCGGGATAGCGGTTTCAGGTATCACTGGACAAATCACCACCGCAACAACGATTTACAAATGGCGCGTTGAAAACGGAAACCTGCATTATACGGACTCACCACCAGCAGGCATGGCTTCAGAAACAGTGACACTCGATGCCCCGACCGTGATGAATCTGTATCCACAGCAAACCGGACAAACTGAAGAAACAGCAGCAATTGGTACAGAAGAAAACCCCATTGTATTACCAGGAAGACTGGGTGAAATGCAGGATTCTCTCCAACAGGCCAGGGAAGTCTCGGACCAGTTCCAGCAAAAACTGAATGAACAGCAACAAGTCCTGGAATCCCTTTAATAAAAATAGGGGGGATTAGTCGGGTTTGCCGGGCACGCGAATATCCAGAACCATGTCCTGAACAGCTTGAGGCGGCGGAGCAGTAAAGCGGCAAACAACAAGGGCGACTGCGAAATTGATACACATCCCCAACGTACCTATTCCTTCAGGTGATATGCCCAGCCACCAGGAATCTGCATTGTCAGCGGCCGGATTAAGAAACTTGAAGTAGACGATATATACCGCTGTAAACGCAATTCCGGCGATCATTCCTGAAATAGCGCCTTCCCGGTTCATACGAATCGAAAAGATACCCAACACAATGGCAGGAAAGAACGATGAGGCAGCAAGACCAAAGGCAAATGCTACTACCTGCGCGACGAATCCTGGCGGATTGATACCGAAATACCCGGCGATACAAACAGCAAAAAATATAGCGATACGAGCAAAAAGCAATTCCTGCTTTTCAGAAATCCCGGGCATCAGGTTACGTTTTAACAGGTCGTGAGAAATCGATGTGGATATCACCAGTAACAACCCTGCTGCTGTAGACAAGGCTGCCGCCAGTCCACCGGCAGCGACCAGTGCAATTACCCAGTTGGGCAACTGGGCAATCTCCGGATTAGCCAGAACAATAATGTCACGATCAACACTGAGTTCATTAACCTCGGGATCAGCAACATACTGGATTAGCCCGTCCGAATTCTTGTCCTCAAAACTGATCAGATTGGTGTTTTCCCAGGTCCGGAACCAGCCGGGCATCTCAGCATAGGCTGCATTATTTACTGTATTGATGAGATTAGTGCGTGCAAAAGCCGCAATCGCCGGTGCTGTGGTATACAAAATTGCTATGAACAACAAGGCATAGCCAGCTGATTTTCGGGCCGCCCTGACACTGGGCACTGTAAAGAAACGTATGATGACGTGGGGCAAACCCGCCGTACCCATGATCAGGGCACCAGTGATGAACAGCACATCTATTGTGCTCCTTACGCCTTCTGTATACGCTGAAAATCCAAGTTCTACATGCAGACCATCCAGCCTGTCCAGAAGGTATCCTCCTCCGTAGGATGGTTTGAGTTCGTCACCAAAGCCCAATTGTGGGATAGCATTCCCGGTTAGCATGATGGAAATAAAAACTGCCGGTACCATGTAGGCAAAAATCAGGACGCAATACTGGGCTACCTGGGTGTAGGTTATCCCCTTCATGCCACCGAGCACAGCGTAGAAGAAAACAATACCCATGCCTATCAGTACACCCAGATTGATATCCACTTCAAGAAAACGGGAAAATACGACACCGACCCCACGCATCTGCCCTGCAACATAGGTGAAGGAAACGAAAATGGCACATACCACTGCCACCATGCGGGCAAACTGGCTGTAATAACGATCCCCGATAAAATCAGGAATAGTGAATTTACCAAAATCCCTGAGGTAGGGAGCAATCATCAGCGCCAGCAGCACATAGCCACCTGTCCATCCCATCAGGTAAACGGAGCCATCCCTACCCATGTATGAAACGATGCCTGCCATTGAGATAAAGGAAGCCGCCGACATCCAGTCCGCAGCTGTAGCCAGCCCATTTGCCAGCGGGGGTACGTGGGCATCAGCAATATAAAACTCTTTGGTAGACGTAGCACGGGACCAGATTGCAATCCCGATATAAAGGATGAAGCTCAGGCCAACACATAGATAGGTCAGGGTTTGCAGACTCATAGCATGCTCGGTTTGATAATTATTATTTTAACCCGGACAGCCTGCTCACTTTATGAGGGGCTGACTGATCACTCTTTGTTACCTGAGGCAAGGGCATCCGCCTCTTCTTCGGCAAGAATATCTTTCTCGTCATGATGGTATTTGTGATCAAGGCCATCCATCAGTTTCAGGTAAACAAAAATCAGTATCACATAGACATAGATGGAGCCCTGCTGGGCCATCCAGAAGCCAAGCTTGAAGCCACCGATTCGAATAGTGTCCAGTTGATCGACAAAAATCACGGACAAAAGAAATGAAACGACAAACCAGATGCTCAGGAGCACAGTCAGGATACGAATATTTTCCTTCCAGTACTTGTTGTCTTCTTCGCGCATGATTTCTCCAGCCTACGGCCTTGGCAATTATACTGACTTTCAATTTTCAGCAGGGTCTAAACAGCAATAGCCGAATTTCCCGACGTTATTCCCCCAGTTTCCAACCAGAGGTTATCGGATAACGCCGATCACGACCAAAGCCCTTTCTGCTTATCCTGACACCAACCGGGGCCTGGCGCCTTTTATATTCATTAAGGTCGACAAGTCTCAATACTCGCATAACTGTTTCTGCATCGAAACCTTTTTCAATAATGGCATGGGCACTCTGGTCTTCCTCTACGTAGAGCGCAAGAATCTGGTCAAGTATCTCATAGGGTGGCAGGTTATCTTCATCAACCTGTCCAGGTGCAAGCTCGGCAGAGGGGGGACGCTCGATAATCCTGGCAGGAATCATTTCCTTTCCATTCAATGTATTGCGATAGCGAGATAGAGAATATACAAGGAGTTTAGGGACATCCTTGAGCACATCAAATCCTCCAGCCATATCACCATAGAGCGTGGAATATCCGACAGCCATCTCGCTTTTATTACCGGTCGTCAGTACCAGGTATCCCTTTTTGTTGGAAATTGCCATTAGTAACACACCGCGGCACCGTGCCTGCAGATTCTGTTCCGTCAGGTCGGTTTCTGTTCCTTCAAACTCATCCGCAAGGCTCTCCATGAAGCTCTCATAGCTATTCTCAATGGAAATTACCCGATAATTGACACCAAAATTATCGGCCTGCATGGCTGCATCCTCGACACTCATCTGCGATGTATATTTGAAAGGCATCATGACAGCATGCACACTGTCACTACCAAGGGCATCCACGGCCAGAGCCAGTGTCAGGGCCGAATCAATTCCCCCTGAAAGACCGAGCACCACCCCTCTGAATCCGTTTTTCCTGACATAGTCATGCAATCCAAGGACAAGCACTTTATAGATCAGGGCTTCCCCTTCTTCTACATCAGCAACATCACTGTCATGAAGTATCACCTGCTGTCCATCATCGCTTGCCTCAACAGCAAGTGTTTTTTCCTCACAGGCAGGAGCCAATGCCTTCACGTTACCTTCAAGATCAATGGCCATGGACAAGCCGTCAAATACAAGCTCATCCTGCCCCCCTACCTGGTTTACATAGATGATGGGCATTGATGCCTCGTGCTGTCTTTGCAACAAGGTAGCCTGGCGATCTGCAAGCTTGCCGGTATGAAAAGGGGAGCCATTGATATTGATCATCAGCCGCGCTCCGGCTTGTGCTGCCTGAGCCATGGGGCCGCTTTGCCAGAGATCCTCGCAAATAGTAAATCCGGTTGGAATCCCCCTTATATCAAGCACACAGGCTGAATTACCTGCCTGAAAATAGCGCTTCTCATCAAAAACCTGATAATTGGGCAGGCACTGCTTGCGATAGGTCGCTACAACATCACCACGATAAATAATAGCGAGCATGTTGTAGAGATGACCATCCACCCTTCCCGGGTAACCAACAACCAGGTGAGCCTCAAACTGCTTTTCGCGGATCTTTTGCAAGGCGGCCTCGATCCTGACATCCAGACTCTCACGCAGCAGCAGGTCCTCCGGTGGATAGGCCGTCAGAACAAGCTCAGGAAAGACAATAAGGTCAGCGCGCCCATCAGACAGGATGTTCTCAATAGTCTCGATCACAAGATCGGTGTTACCCGGTATATCCCCGACAAGGGGATTTACCTGGGCCATGACGATCCTGAGGGGGCCTTGTACGGAAGAATTTAGCGGGTCAGGCAAACTGGCATCCTGTAATAAGGGTGATTGGAGATGAACAGAACAACATACTGACAACTCACGAAAGGGGCCTTTTCATGTCTATGGATATTGTAATACAGGTACGGTATTGTCTGTTCCGAAATCAATATTATAAAGACTTTTTATGGGCTTGATCAGACTCATTATCCTCGTTCTTGTGGTTTGGATGCTCCTGCGCCTGTTCAGGAAATTCAAGGCCAGCCAGACTGTTAAAAATGGCAAAAAACAGCCCCTGGAGCATAAAAACATGGTGCTCTGCCAGTATTGTTCCGTTCACGTGCCTGAAAATGAGGCAGTGCAACATGAACAGAACTGGTTCTGCAGTGACAAGCATCGTGACAAATACCTGTCACGAAAAGATTAGACCAGCGTAATCCGGTTTTCCGTTCTTGAACTGAACGATCTCGCCAATCAGGAATTCAGCCCCACCCAATGCCTAAACTCACTGACACACTGACAAAAGAGTTTGACGATATCGGGCACCAGCAAAACCAGAAGGTGTTTGATGTCTACAATGTCTACAGGGTGGTACTGGCGTTTATTCTGCTGATCAGCTTCTACTTCAAGCCAATCACTTCTTCCCTGGGCAGTATTGATCCGGAACTTTTCCTGCAGGCCACATTGGTCTATACCGTCTTCAGCTTTATTGTGTTGTTTCGTGTTTTTCTGCCAAGCAACAGGACTCTGGAAGTATCACAATTCATCAGTGTGATCCTGGTGGATATCATTTTCCTGGTATTGATCAGCTATACCTGCGGCGGAGTCAGTAGCGGCATGGCCAACCTGCTTATTGTCCCGGTTGCCTCCGGCAGCCTGATATTTCGTTCGAGGCTGAGTACGTTTTTCGCCGCTGTAGGTGCGATTCTTGCCATCTACAGTGAGCTATACCTGTATCTTGTCATTGATGAAGGAATCGTCTTTTTTGTCCAGGCAGGACTATTGGGTCTTACCCTGTTTGCGGTTTCCACCTCGCTTCAATACCTGGGGGTACGCATAAGGCAGAATGAATTACTCACCCGCAGGCAGGCGGAAAACATCCAGTCCCTGCAGGAAATGAATGACCAGATTATTCGTCGTATGCATAACGGAATTCTCGTCGTAAACAGGTCCGGGGACATCCTGGTTCTCAACGATGCCGCCAAAAGTTTTCTGTATGGACAAGTCAAGGATCACAATGAAGTAGCCCTGCCTGATATCCTTGTTAATCAGCTAACAGCATGGCAGCAGGATAATCATTACAAGGCAGAACCTTTCAGGCTTAATGATTCCGCCAGGGACCTTCAGGCCAGTTTTACCTATCTCAACCCGGGTTCATCTCCGGATCCGAATATCCTGATTTTTATAGAAGACTATTCCCTGCTTACCAGCAGGGCCCAGCAAATGAAACTGATGTCCCTGGGACGTCTCACCGCCAGTATTGCCCATGAAGTGCGTAATCCTCTCGGGGCTATTTCCCACGCCAGTCAACTGCTTAGTGAGTCGGACCAAATTGCCGCCAATGACCAGAGACTTCTTGAAATCATCGGCACCCATTCCGATCGGATTAACCGTATTATTGAAAACATTCTGGATCTGTCCCGCAACAAACCGGATCAGTTTGATGAACTCAATCTGAGTGAATGGCTCCCTCAATTCATCTCAAAATTCACCAGTTCTTCAAGTGATACTGTTGATATCCAGTGGCAGGTTGATCCCAGTGGCCTGACGGTCAAATTCAGTGCTGGACAGCTTGAACAGGTGATGACCAACCTGTGTGAGAATGGCCTTCGCTACAGCTTGAAAAACACCGGCAATGCGCATATTGCGATAGAAGTGGATATCAATCCGGAAAATGGCAATCCCAGGCTGTGCCTGCTTGATGATGGCAAGGGAATACCAGAGGAACTCATGGAGCAGATTTTCGAGCCCTTTTTTACCACAGAACAGTCAGGCACCGGTCTTGGCCTGTTTATCTGCCGTGAAATATGCGACGCTAATTATGCCAGCTTGTCCTACCAGCCTGACTACAGGAACAAGAGTACGTTTATTATCAGTTTCACAAGCCCGCAAGGGTATATGACGTAGTAACACGCATGAATCACAATGTTTTGATCGTTGATGACGAACCCGATATCAGGGAGCTCCTGGAGATCACTCTCGGCAGGATGGACCTGGATACTGCCTCTGCTCAGGATCTGGCAGAGGCACGCCATCAACTTGCCAATAATGATTTTCACCTTTGCCTGACTGACATGAAACTGCCCGACGGCATTGGGATTGACCTGGTGAAAGAGATACAGGAGAAATGGCCACAAATTCCAGTGGCCATCATCACGGCCCATGGCAGTACAGAAACAGCCATCAGTGCCCTCAAGGCCGGAGCCTTTGATTTTGTATCCAAACCAGTGGATCTCGCAAAGCTTCGGGAAATGGTCAATATCGCTCTGAAACTGGAGCATGAATTACCCGATCTGAGACAGGAGCCACATGATTCTCCCATCCGGTTAATTGGCGAATCCAACCAGATAACCCACCTCAAGGAACAGATTATCAAACTCGCCAGAAGCCAGGCTCCCGTCTTTATCAGCGGAGAATCCGGCAGCGGGAAGGAACTCGTTGCCCGATCAATTCATGCCCAGGGCCCACGCCGGGACCGGGAATTCGTCGCCATAAACTGTGGAGCCATTCCTTCTGAACTGATGGAAAGCGAGTTTTTCGGGCATAAAAAGGGTAGTTTCTCCGGAGCTACCAGTGACAAACCAGGCCTTTTCCAGGCCGCCCAGGGGGGCAGCCTGTTTCTTGACGAAATCGCCGACCTTCCCCTCCACATGCAAGTCAAACTGCTCAGGGCGATACAGGAGAAATCCATACGGCCTGTCGGTTCAGAATCAGAAGTGCCCGTCGACGTCAGGATTATCAGTGCCACACACAAGAATCTTGTTCACGAAGTGGAGGCAGGGAATCTCAGACAGGACCTTTTTTACCGCATAAACGTCATTGAATTACATGTACCAAGCCTGAGGGAAAGGAAAGAAGATATACCACTGCTGACAACTTATTTCCTGGAAATGCTGGCAAGGGAAAATGGCAGTGAGAAGGTGACAATAAGTCAGGATGCGCTTACCCGATTGGAAAACCATGATTTTCCCGGGAATGTCCGTGAACTGGAAAACATACTTCAGCGGGCGCTTGCCCTGGCTGAAGATCACCGCATTCAGGAAAGTGACTTACATGCATTCTCATCTCCTCCCCTCCCCCCGGGGGAAACAAGCCAGCCGGCCGAGATGGAACCAGCTCTCATTTCAGAGGGGTTTTCCCTGGAATCCTATCTGGAGGGCATTGAAAAAGAGACGATAGAAAAAGCACTGGAAATGACACGCTGGAACAAGACTGCTGCAGCAAAAAAACTGGGTATGTCGTTTCGCTCTTTCCGTTACAGACTCAAGAAGCTGGGCATAGACTGAGCGGCCTTGTTCACTCTACATGCTGGACTTTGAGCTCGCGGGGCATTGAGAAAACAATATTTTCCTCAACACCCTGCATTTCCACAGGTTCCTTCCCTCCAAGTTCCCTGAGTCGGGTAATGACTTCCTTGACCAGAACTTCAGGAGCCGATGCTCCTGCCGTAACACCTATATTACTCTTGCCTTCGAGCCACCTCTCCTTGATCTCGCCGGCATGATCGATCAGGTAAGATTCACTCCCCAGTCGCTGGGCGAGTTCACACAGGCGGTTTGAATTGGAAGAATTGGGGGACCCCACAACAAGGACCAGGTCATTTTCCAGGGCAAGTTGCTTCACCGCATCCTGACGATTCTGTGTGGCATAGCAGATATCCTTTTTGCGCGGTCCGACAATAGCCGGAAATCGCTCATAAAGCGCATCAATAATCCGCGCTGTATCATCCATGGATAGTGTAGTCTGGGTTACAAAGGCCAGGTTATCTTCATTTTTTACCTGTAGATTTTCAACATCTTGCTCGGACTCCACCAGGTAGATATCTCCCCCATTACCTGGGTCATACTGCCCCATGGTACCTTCCACTTCCGGATGGAACTGGTGACCAATCAGAATACATTCGCGCCCTGCCTCACTATATTTAATGACTTCAAGATGCACCTTCGTAACCAGGGGACAGGTGGCATCGAATACCCTTAGCCCTAGTTGTTCAGCTTCATCCTTTACTGTCCTCGAAACACCATGGGCACTGAAAATCACAATGGATGGTTCACCCTTTTCATCCTTTACCGGGACATCCTCCAATTCATCAACAAAAATAGCCCCCCTTTGTTTGAGAGACTCCACCACCGTCTTGTTATGCACAACTTCATGGCGCACATAGATAGGCGGACCGAATAGGTCCAGAGCCCGGTTTACGATATCAATAGCTCGATCAACACCAGCGCAGAAACCTCTGGGGTTGGCCAGGTTAATCTGCAGGGAGTTGGATTCAGTAGTCATAACTTTCATTGTACAGGTTGTTCCGAAACAGCAAGCAGCTTAACCCGGAAGTGTACTGTCTTGCCTGCCAGTGGATGGTTGAAATCAATTTCTACGGTATTGGCGTCAAAAGCAGTCACCACACCCGGCTGGCTGTTTCCTTCACTGTCTGCAAAGTCTATCATCAGGCCCTCTTCCACGGGCAAATCTGCCGGAAACCGAAATCTCTGGAAACGTCTGACATTTTCTGGATTGGGCTCACCGAAGGCGCTGGCTGCCGCTATTTCTGCAACCACTTCATCTCCGGCACGCATACCATAGAGTGCCTTTTCGAAACCCGGCAGTATGTTGCCGTCACCCACGGTAAATGTCACCGGACTGCCCTCAAAATTACTGTCCACGATACTGCCATCTGTCAAAGACAGCTCGAAATGCAAAGTGACCTGCCGGCCAGGAGCCAGTTGGCCAGGCTCATAATCCATGGATGCATCCACTGTTTCTTCCGGGACCACAGCTGTGGATGCATCACTGGCAATTATATTTTGAGTTGCTTCATTCATTTCTCGATCTGCCAAGTCAAGTTCTCCCATCAGACGTCTTGGGTCGATAATCCAGAAAGATATCCAGAATCATGAGTCCAGCACCAAGACTGATGGCAGAATCGGCAATATTGAAGGTCGCAAACCGGTAGCTGCCTGCATATACGCTGATGAAGTCAGTAACGTAGCCAGTCAAAGCCCGATCAATACCATTGCCTACAGCGCCTCCCAGAATAAGAGCCAGTGACCAGCCAAGTAGTTTCTGGTTTCTGTTGTCGAGCCTGGTCATCCAGATTGCCAGAAACACACTAACTGAAACCGAAATGCCCGTTAGTACAATACGCTGCCAGCCGCCGGCATTGGCCAGAAAACTGAATGCTGCCCCACGGTTGTAGGCAAGCAACAGATCGAATCCGGGGAAAACAGTCACAGGTACGCCTTCCACCAGGCTGGTGTTGCATACATACTTGGCGAACTGATCAAGCACGAGGACAACCACGGCGATACCATAAAGCGTAAATAATTGCGCCAGCTTTCTGTCATTCATATTCGGGGATGTCATGGTTTTATGTGCCCGCAGCAACGGCTGCCAGGGATAATCGCGCTTCAGCGATATCCCGATGCATTTGCTCTGTCAGTGACTCCAAGTCAGCAAATGTTTCTTCGTCCCTGAGTTTTTTTACAAAACTGACATGCAAATGCTGGCCATAAATATCTTCACTGAAATCGAAGATGTACACTTCCACTTTCAGTGTATTTCCGGTCTCTACCGTAGGATTGAAGCCAACACTGGCAACCCCCTGCAAAATCCGGCCATTTAATTCAACCAGCACACTGAAAATTCCCTGTAGCGGAAGCTTGCGGCTACCCAGTGACAGATTGGCCGTGGGGATACCTATTTCACGGCCCAATTTCCTGCCTTCTTCTACATATCCACTGATACTGTAAAAACGCCCCAACATCTCCCGGGCCCTTTCACAGTTTCCTGCGAGTAGGGCTTTTCTTACCAGGGTGCTGCTGATACGTTCTTCGAATTCTCCTGATGTACTATTACGCACGCAGGGGGCTTCCCTGATCACATCAAACCCAAGTACAGCCCCCTTTTCGATCAGCATCGAAAAATCACCCCTTCTATTTTTTCCAAACCTGAAATCATCACCTACGATAAGGGCCCTGACTTTCAGGCCATTGACCAGATAGCGAGTAATAAAATCATCAGCTTCAAGGTTGCATAACTGCCTGTTGAAGGTCATCTGGAATATGGCATCCACACCATAACTGGTAAGAAATTCCACTTTTTCCTCAAACGAGGTCAGCCTGGCCGGTGCAGCATCACCAGCAAAAAACTCTTCCGGGTGCGGCTCACTGAGGATGACGACAGAAGGAAGTTCTTCTTTATCTGCCCTGACTAACAGGGTATCCAGGACATGCTGGTGCCCAAGATGAAGGCCATCATACTTGCCAATAGTGGCAACACAGGCACCATGGCTGGCCTGAAAACTGTCAAAATCAGTAAAAACAGTCATAAATCCGGGCAGAAACTCGTTAAAAAAAAGGCGGCCATTATATGTCAGGTCCCTGTGGGGATAAATGCACGTGCAATTCACCCCCTACACGCTGAGTCGGAAATGCCTCGGACGTACACCGCAGGCAAGTAAAACAAGGATATAGGCTCCTGCACCAGCCACGCAGGTTAAGGACAGTCGGGTAACTCGGGTGATGGTATCTGCAGCCAGCCAGGCACTCATATCATCACTGCCGTAGAAAAGCCCCAGTATCATTACCATTACTGTAGTCGCCGCTCCTGTCTGGAACAGGTATACAAACCAGTGCCTTCCAAACCGGAAAACGCCATTTTTCACAATACCCCACAACAGCAATCCTGCATTGACGAAAGCTGACAAGGAGGTCGCCAGCGCCAGGCCCACATGGGCAAGCGGAATAATGAGCAGCAGGTTAAACACCATGTTGCAGACCATGGCAGTGACAGCAAATCTGACGGGAGTATTTGTGTCCTGTCGCGAAAAATAGGCCGTTGCCAGTACCTTGATACTCATGAAGCCCATAAGCCCAAGGGCATAGGCTTTAAGACTGGTGGAGGTAGGAACAACAGAGTCGGGAGAAAAGGCCCCCCGCTGGTATAGCGTGATTATCAGGGGGTCTGAAAGTACGATCAGTGCCAGCGTTGCTGGAAGCCCCACCAGTAACAGTGCCCGCAGACTCCAGTCCAGTGTTTCCGTAAATTTTCCGTCTTCCTCTGCAGCAAAAATGCGAGACAGCGTCGGCAGAATGACTGTAGCAATGGCTATCGCAAATATGCCAAGGGGTAATTCCATCAATCTGTCTGAATAGTAAAGCCAACTGACGGCCCCATCGCCATCTATAGTGGTAGCCAATATGGTATCCAGCAGGAGGTTAATCTGTCCGACCGATACACTGAACATAACCGGAATCATGAGGGCTATAACCCGATCTACGCCCTCATGCCTTGGCTTGAGTTTTGGCCTGGGCAGCAAATTCAGATGACCAAGAAAAGGCAACTGAAACATCAGCTGTATAGCACCGGCCAGCAACACTCCCCAGGCCAGGGCAAGAATGGGCTCATCAAGCAACGGACTGAGCAGAAACGCACAGCTGATCAGCGTCAGGTTCAGAAAAATCGGGGTCATGGCGGGTACTGCAAACCGACCATAGGAGTTCAGGACTGAACCGGCAAAGCCTGTCAGGGATATCAGCAGGATATAGGGAAACGTAATCCTGAGCATTTCCACTAACTGGGAGAATTTGTCCGGAGTATCCCGGTAGCCAAAGGCAAATACGCTCGCAAGCAAAGGCGCGGCAATGACACCAATTACCGATACAATCACCAGGATCAATGAAAGCCTGCCAAAAACATGATCCACCAGGGTTTTGACATCCCCAAATTCACGTTTTTTCCGGTATTCAGATAAAACCGGGACAAAAGCCTGGGAAAATGCCCCTTCGGCAAAAAGCCGGCGAAGAAAGTTGGGAATCTTGAAGGCTACGAAAAAAGCATCCGCTGCTGCACCATCACCAAAAATGGCGGCAAACACAATCTCCCGGCATAGGCCGAGAATTCGGGAAAGAAAGGTCATCGAGGAGACCACCAGGCTGGATTTAGCCACGGCTGTTTGTTCCGGCTGCTTCTTTGCTGCCTGCACGCTGATCAATTCTCCTCGAGTTCGCCAGTAGCGGTCATAATATCACAGCATTGGCACTGTCTTTACAGCCAGACAGAGTTGACAAAAGCCCTCGAAAACTGCATGATTCGCGTCTTTTTTCAGCTAGCAAGCATAATTTAACCAAACAATTAACCAAGTCTCAGGACATTAAGAGGAGAACCCCTTGGCAAACTCTCCACAGGCCCGCAAAAGGGCACGTCAGGCAGAATCAAGGCGCACGCATAACGCCAGTGCTCGTTCAGTGGTACGCACCTATATCAAAAAGGTCAACGCCGCCATTGAATCCAAAGATTACGATCAGGCCACTGCGGCCTATAACAATGCCGTTCCGGTCATTGACCGCATGGCTGACAAAGGTATTATCCACGCCAACAAGGCCGCTCGTCATAAAAGCCGCCTGAACAGCGCTATAAAGGCCCTGAAAGCCTGATCCAGTCGTTCAAGAATTAAGAAACCGGCTTAGGCCGGTTTTTTAATGTCTGCTGAACAGGCCTTCCCAAAAAATTACCCCTCTCGAATTTTCATCAGTTATAATCATTCCCATCAATCATGATAAGAGTGCCCAGCAGGGGCACGGACCCGGGGGAGTTTCACATGAGAGTTTTTATACAATGTATCGGTTTCGTAGCCAGTTTGATGTTGATCTCACCAGTATCAGCCCATCATTCATTCCAGGCTACCTACGACATGGATTCCATGATCGAAATCCGTGGCAAGCTGGTCCAGATGAATTTTCGGAACCCCCACTCCTCTGTCATGGTCATGGCGCCCGATGAAAATGGCAACATGCAACGCTGGGGTGTTGAATGGGGTGGCGCCACACTACTGATGCGCCAGGGACTGACCCGCACTTCCTTCAAACCCGGTGACGAAGTTGTCATTATGGGGCAGCCTTCCAGGGACAAAACAGATTACCGTATGAGAATGGAATCCATTATGCGTCCCTCTGACGGTTTTGGGTGGGGATTCGACGAAGATCAGACCTTCGATTAAAGTATGCGATTAAAGTATGTCGGCCGCTTACAGCATCCCCGAAAACGCCTGCAGTGAGGGAAGCCGATGGCCTAGCGAGTGGGTGCGCGCTTTTCTTGAAGGTGGTTAACTACAGTATTCCTTGCACAAGCAAATAAAATAAAATCAGGATATCTTTTCTGAAAAGATATACCAAAACTATTGAGCCATGCACTCGGCAGGATCCCACTTGCTCCCATCAGGCTCACGCTTGAAATTTGTACTGGTCGTATACAACTGGGTCAGGTGTTCTTCATCTTCAAGAATCCCGATCACAGTCAGGTACTCTGTACCATCTCCCCCAACCAGTAACTCGTAGTATTCGGTCAGAGTGGCATTTTCACCGTAAGGCACACCGTTGCGTCGCAGGTATCCTGGAGCCATGTTGGTGGTTTCAGCCTCAATGCTACCCCAGATCACAGGACCAAAGCGGCCGTTCCTTTCCAGCAGCCAACCGGCATTGGTCACACCCTGCAGCGTACCGGCTCCCTCGCCGTCCTGGGCTCCACCAAACTTCAGCAGTCGAGTCTGCATACCGGCATCGGTATCAATCTGAAGAACATCATCTTCTGCCCAGGTGATATGTAATCGGGTTGGTATCCGCATTAGACCACCGGCCCCATAGGCCTTACAGGCATCCCCGTTAGCGATATCCTCTTCCGGATCCCAGGCATTGGCAATTTCCCTCCCCTTGGGGGTCAGACCAATACCTTCATAGTCACCGGCAGGGGCCGTCATCATTCGGAAGCGCCAATCCTCAGTGACCAAGGCTACCCAGTAACCGGTCAGGTCTATGGGCGCCACATCGCGGGCAGACTGTGTTTCACTGCCTGGTGGTTGTGCTGTTGTACAGGCCGATACCAGAATGAACAGAGTCGGCAATATGCTGTGGATGAATCGTTTACTCATGTGCCGCTCCTCAATCTTCCAGTGTCATGTAAACGGAAGTCACAAAATTCTCGGTTGAGAAAATCCCCTGGCCAGCCCAGCGCGGATCATAATCCCGGGTGGGCTCCGCAGCGAGGACTTCCTCAAGGCTCATCCCCTTGTCTTTCAGATCCTTGATGCGATCACGGACAATAGTGAGCATTTCACGCCAGTTGATAACATCACCAATATCACTGAGACGACCATGTCCCGGGATCACAAGTGTGCCCCCATCCTGGCCATAGACCGGAATAATCAGGTCAATAATATTATTTGCTGCATCTATGAAGCCCTGGATGGAACCACCTGAGCTCATATCAATATAGGGATAGTAACTCGTAATATAGGCATCACCGGTGGTAATAACATCGGATTTGCGGAAAAAGACAATGCTGTCACCATTGGTATGGGCATTGGGCTGATGGATAACCCGAATGCCTTCATCATTAAACCAGAAATCTTTCTTTTCATTGAAATAGGTAAGTGTTGGCCACATCTCTGGGTCAACGTTTTCATCCGACACCAGGTTTAACAGCACATTCTCATGGGCCAGAATCCTGGCACCTTCCCCAGCATCGCTCAGGTCACCACCGACATTACCACCTACTGGTGTAAATCCGGCAGCTCTCAGGTTGGCATTACCTCCAATGTGATCCCCGTGGTGATGAGTATTTATTATGTGTCTGATCGGTTTATCGGACAGTTTTCTAATCGCAGAAAGGATTTTCTCTGACAGCTCCGCATACTGCGTATCAATAATCAAAACACCTTCATTACCGGTCTGGACCGTAATATTTCCACCGGAACCTACAAGCATAAAAATGTTGTCACGCACTTTCAGGGTCTGGATTTCCACCTCATCGAAATTCTGCTGGGCAAACAGCATCGGCGAGATAAAAAGGCAGCAAAGGACAATCAGTTTCTTCATCATCAACTTACTCCTCATCGTCCAGTTCGCTGGGCTTGGGTAATTCCTCCAGGCGTTCCATGTACTCCGGATACATAGTCATCGGACCACCCATGGCCCCTTCCAGGGGAATATCGTGACGCTGGGAATAAATCAGCATGTCCGTATTTTCTCCTGGTAGGTGATGAGGGATATAACCGGGCTCTCGAACCATCTCAATAACAGGGTCGCAGGGATAACTGGCCACCTGGTCATCAATAGAATAGATGTAATCACGATTTCTTATAAAAGGTTCCTCGAGATAAACCGGGTCATCAATGATGACAGTCCAGGTGAGAATATCACCATGACGAATAAAGTACTCTGTTACTGTGGCCTGATCACTGCGGGTGACACCATTACGACGAAGCCACCCTTCCTTGAGATGGGTGGTCTTGATTTTTAACTGGTGCCCCACCCATTCTCCCGTAGAGAAACCCATGGACGTGTGCCGGGCATATTCCGGCGGATGCTCTCGACCATCCATCCAGATGGTGCGTCGCGTTTGCCAGGCAAAATGCTGTATGCGAATGGCAACCAATTCTTCACTAATGGGGTCCCGTTCTTCCCATATCCTGATATTGGCAAAGCTGCTCGCATAATCCGAGGGATGGACACGACACTGGTATTCAGGCAGGGCAATCAGGGAAGCACTCCAGCTCTCGGCCCGCATCCTGACGGCATCACTGATTGGAAGACCACCGTAATCACCAAGTTCAGGTCCCGGCAAACGATCAGGATAGTCTTCACTGTAATTACCTACCCAGACACCAGACAGGTTTTTTTCTGCTGACGCAGAAAAACTGAGCAGGGAAACCAGAATTAATATTGATAGGCGGCAAATGGATTTGCCCATGACCTTCCCCCCGGAAACATCGTAATAGAAAGTTGTTTGAATCCCGCTAAACATAGCGAGTGTAGGAGCATCCTGTCAATTACTGATCACACTGTTTTACCCTGACGGGAACTCCTGCCCCCGGGTTCATCATGTAGGGACCTTCCGGTTATTCCTTATCGGTAAATTCGACCCAGAACAGCCCGCGAAAATCACCCGGTGCAAACCCGGTTGCCTGGTCATCAGGATAGAGCGTTTGAATCTTCTCAAGTACAGGCTCAGATAGATGTGAACCATGGCACGTAGTACACAGCGGCTGGAGTACGATCGGTTCTACATACCCAGTTCGTTCCTCACCAAGCTGTACAATCCGTGACTGCCAGCCTCCTGTTTTAGCGACATATTCCTGCAACAGATCCTCGGCCCAGGCCGGGGAAACATTATCCGGGTTGCGCAATTTATGGCTGGTTCTGCCGACCCTTATCCCGTCAGCAGAATGGGTCCGGGCAATTGCCGGTGCCTGGATGTGACAGGCATCCAGAGCCTCCAGTGGCCCTGTTTCCAACCCATTCTGCAATGCCTGCATCAGGCTTTTCTTGAAGGGCATCAGAATTTCCTGCCCCCTGGCGATGGCATCAGAGTCCTGGGAGTAGACCGGTAAGTGGAATAAAAACAGTAACAGGCTCATGAATCCGACAGCCATGTTTTTGCCACGGGCGTGATAGTGATGTTGGGTTTGTCTGAAAAGCATGGTGATACCTGTCATCATCATGGATTGTTTGCAGTAATCGTGACAGTCTAACACCACTGCATTACCGAAACTGCACTTACATCAGGATGAGATTATCCCGGTGAATCAATTCATGATCCCCGTCATAGCCAAGCACATCAATAATATGATCCGTGGATTTGCCAAGTAACTTGCCGGCTTCTTCAGAGTTGTAATTCACCAACCCCCTGGCTACGGGTTTGCCCTGCTCATCAACACAACTCACCATATCGCCACGTTTGAAGTGTCCTTTTGCCGCTTTGATACCGACAGGCAAAAGACTCTTGCCTGAGTTCTTCAGCACTGTCACAGCACCTTCATCAAGAATAAGCGTTCCCTTGACCTTGAGATGACTGGCCAGCCACTGTTTGCGAGCCGCCAGAGGGCCACTTTCCGGCAACAACAGGGTACCGATTACACTTCCGCTGCGGAGTTTTTCCAGTAGTGAAAATTCTCGCCCGTTGGCAATACAGGTAACAGTGCCTGACCTGGCGGCCAGACGAGCCGCCCTGACCTTGGTCAGCATACCACCACGGCCCAATTCTCCATGTCCGGTACCGGCATAATCAAACAAGACATCATCGTTACAGGCGGCTTCAGTGATCAGGGAAGCATCCGCATTCGTACGGGGATCAGCATCAAACAACCCGTCCTGGTCAGTCAGGATAACCATGGCATCAGCATTGATCAGGTTGGACACCAGGCCAGCAAGGGTATCGTTATCACCAAAGCAGATCTCGTCTGTCACCACAGTGTCATTTTCATTAACAACAGGAATAACACCCAGATCAAGGAGGGTTGTCAGGGTTGAACGTGCATTCAGGTAACGTTTGCGATTGGAAAGGTCATCATGAGTCAAAAGAACCTGGGCAGTATGCAGGTCAAATTTCTGGAACTCGGACTCATAGGCCTCAACCAGTCCCATCTGTCCAACAGCGGCAGCTGCCTGCTGTTCATGGACAGCTGTAGGCCTGCCTTTCATACCCAGCCGGGACACACCTTCTGCAACGGCACCGGAAGAGACTAGCACCACTCTGAGTCCCGCGGTACGCAATGCAGCAATATCTTCCACCCAACGGGCAATGCTTCCGCGATTCAGGCCTTTGCCATCATCAGTAAGCAGAGAGCTGCCAATCTTGATAACCCATGTCCTGGCATTCTTGAGTGTTTGTCTGTTATCCACGATTATTCCCGCACGTACTCCACTTCAACGTCGTAATCGTCATCATCATCTTTGGGGCGACCTTTCTTTTCTTTCCAGGCCTGTCGTGCACCTTCAATGCTTTGACGAATTTCAAATTCCATCTGCTGTTGTTCAGCTTCCTTGTCCTCGCGATAACCAGCATCTTCCAACAGACGCTGGTCCTCTTCATTAATAGCCTGCATAAGCTCATCACATAGAACCCTGGTTCCCTGGCCTGTGACTGCAGAAATCCTGTAAACCGGTTTATCCCACTCCAGCGTCTCGACAATGGCCTGGCAAACAACCTCCGCTTCATCTGTAGGAAGCAGGTCAGTCTTGTTCAGAACCAGCCAGCGTGGTCTTGATGCCAGGGTCGGGCTGAAACTTTCCAGTTCGTTAATTATTGCCCGGGCAGCATCAGCGGGATCAGCTCCATCCAGGGGGGAAATATCGACCAGGTGAAGCAATACGCGCGTCCTGGCAAGGTGTTTCAGGAATCTTATACCTAGCCCGGCTCCTTCCGAGGCCCCCTCAATAAGACCTGGAATATCTGCCATGACAAAACTGTGATCTTCACCAACCCGGACCACCCCCAGATTCGGCACCAGGGTGGTAAAAGGATAATCTGCCACTTTCGGCGTTGCCGATGAGACAGCACGGATAAGCGTGGATTTACCGGCATTGGGCATGCCCAGCAATCCGACATCTGCCACGACCTTGAGCTGCAACAAGAGCTTTCTTGCTTCACCCGGTGTGCCATTGCTTGTCTTTCTGGGAGCCCTGTTTACGCTGGACTTGAAACGGGTATTGCCCAGGCCGTGTTTACCTCCCTGGGCTACCAGCAGGCGCTGTCCGGCAGCGACGAGGTCACCCATCAACTCGTCCGTATCAACGGCATAGACACTGGTGCCAACAGGAACGCGTACTTCCAGGTCTTCCCCACCCGCACCTGTGCAATTTCGTCCGCGGCCGGGTTCTCCGCTTTGCGCCCTGTAACGGGGCTGAAAGCGGAAATCCACGAGGGTGTTAAGCGCTTCATCGGCAACCAGGTAAATACTGCCCCCATCGCCACCATCTCCGCCATCGGGACCGCCCTTCTCGACGAATTTTTCCCGCAGAAAGCTCATGCAGCCGTTACCGCCTTTTCCAGCCTCGACCAGGATTTCTGCTTCGTCTACAAATTTCATGCTGAATGCTCGTTAAGTTACTACTTGCCATTCTATGCCAGGGAAACTCATCCGGCACAAACAAAAAAGCCCTGTCAGAGACAGGGCTTTTCAGGGCGTATTTGACCTGGTGCTTCAGGCAGACGCCGTCTCAGTCTCAATGCTGACAAAACGACGGTTTTTCGGGCCTTTAACCTGAAATCTTACAACACCGTCTGATTTGGCAAACAGGGTGTGGTCTTTACCACAGCCAACGTTGGTTCCCGGATGGAAATGCGTTCCACGCTGACGGACGATTATATTACCGGCCAGGACTTTTTCACCACCGAAACGCTTGACTCCAAGTCGTTTCGATACGGAATCTCTACCGTTATTAGTACTACCGCCTGCTTTTTTATGAGCCATGATGGTCTCCCGTTAAATCGTTATATTCTGGTCCGAACCCAATTCGGTACAGATTATTCCTTGCTATCAGTATCTGCTTTGGCTTTTGCCTTGGCTTTTGGTGCTGCTTTCTTGGCAGCGGCTTTCTTTGGCGCAGCAGCCTTTTTCGGAGCAGCTTTCTTGGGGGCCTCTTCTTTCGCTTCAGCTTTTGCAGCCGTGGCTTTGCCACCAGTGGAAATTTCGGTGATCTTTACTTCAGTGAACCACTGGCGATGACCCATCTGCTTCTTGTGGTGCTTACGGCGGTTGAACTTAACAATTTTTACCTTGTCAGCACGACCATGACTGACCACTTCGGCAGTCACCTTGCCGGAAGCCACGTAGGGCGTACCGATCTGGACATCAGCACCTTCGCCAACCATCAGTACCTTGTCAAAATCCACCTTGTCGCCAGTGCCGGCTTCAATTTTTTCCAGCTTGAGCACTTCGCCCTCTGTGACCCTGTGCTGCTTGCCACCGCTTTCAATTACCGCGTACATAATTTGCTCCAATAGCCCGATTGCTATTTAGGGATAATTCTAGTTTCCCGGACTTTTTACTGAGTAAAACACCCCTTCCGGCACCCTTTTGGAATGCAAAATCTGGAGTTGGAGGTGTGACCGGTCGTTTCGAGGGCGTGAATTGTACGGGAACAGACCCTCTTTCGCAACAGAATCGACGCTTTTTTTACCCCATCACGGACTGCAGGTTGTGTGGGCGATTCCAGGCCTGTATACCCCGCAATCCTTGACTTTATACCCCCCCAAAACTAGCATGCACAACTCTTTTCAGGGCTACCTATGGTTTCACACATACATCAGATCGTCTCAGAGGATTTCGCCGCACTGAACCGTACCGTGGTTGCTCAGCTGCATTCAGAAGTCCCTCTTATTGAAAGTATCGGCCATTACATCACTGAAGCCGGTGGAAAGCGCATGCGCCCTGTCCTGGCACTGCTTTGCAGTAAAAACCTTGGCTACACCGGTGATGCCCATATAGAACTGGCCACTGTCATCGAATTCCTGCATACCGCTACCCTGCTGCATGATGATGTTGTCGACATGTCTGAAATGCGCCGGGGCAGACCCACAGCGAACATCAAATGGGATAATCCGTCCAGTGTCCTTGTCGGTGATTTTATTTACTCCCGGGCTTTTGAACTGCTGGTGAAAATCGGCAATATGCCAATCATGGACGTCATGGCAAGCACCACCAATAAAATTTCCGAAGGGGAGGTCCTGCAGCTGGTAAACCAGCATAATCCTGCCGCGACTGAGGCTGATTACATGCAGGTCATTCGCAACAAGACGGCGATCCTATTCGCAGCCGCCTGTAAATCTGCCGCCATCCTCGCCGAAGCCGACAGAAATATTCAGGACAATCTCCATGAATTCGGCCTGCAGGTGGGGCTGGCATTCCAGTTGATAGATGACGTACTGGACTATTCAGGATCCAGTGACACCATGGGGAAAAATGTCGGGGACGACCTGGCCGAGGGAAAACCGACCCTGCCACTGATTTATGTGATGCGAAACGGTTCAGGCCAGGAAAGGGAACTTATCGAAAAAGCCATCATCAACGGTGGCCTTGATCAACTTGATACCATCGTCAGCATGGTAATTGAATCCGGTGCCCTGGAATACACCCGCAGTAAAGCCAGGGAATGTATAGACACTGCCCTGAAATGCCTTGAATGCCTGCCCGCCAACCCGTTCCGCGAAGGATTGGCCAGTGTCGCTGAAGCCGCCCTTAACCGGGAAAACTGACGCAGCAACTGCCCGCCTGCTCCGCTAGTCCTGCCAGGACTGCAAAGTCCATTAATGGCGGCTTCACCGCTAAAATGTCCTTCTAGAAGATAATGTTGTACCTGTTCAATCACGGTGCTGCTGCGCATCATAAGTGCATGTGTAACCGGTAGCTCTATAAAACTGCACATCCCCTCCACTTTTGTGCTTTCTACAGACACCTTACCGTCATCCGGATTTTCAAGGAACTGTGACAGAATAATATTGATACTCCTGTTTCCAGCGATAACTCCGAGGCTGAAATTAACGGCCCCCAGCGATAATGGCAGGCTGTCCTTCCCTGTACCCAGCTGTATTCCAGCGGGCCCATTGAGTAACCTGTATCCAGGCAGGTGCCTGAACACGTCTACCACACGACTACCCTGGTTGGGTGGTGCCAGCATCACCACCCTGCCTAGCGTCGGTATTTCATTTCTCTCCAGGTAATAACGTAAAAGGATGCCACCAAGGGAATGGGTGACAAAATGAATTGTACGGGTTTCTGCCGGACAGGCTTCAAGACTTTCCTTCACTGTGGGTTCTGACAGCGTTTCAATGGGGGCATGCCGAGAATCATAGCCAAGGTTAACTACGGCATAACCACTCCGCTCAAAAATACTGGCCATTTTTGACAGTGATGCCGGTGTTCTTGCCAGGCCATGCAACATCACCACGCATTCCGATGCAGACGCTGAGGCACAGCCCAGCAGAAAAAATACTATCCAGGCAAAATTTAAATAACGCACAGCGATCAGATCAGGTGTACTTCGTGTCCAGTCTGGACGCTTCCACCACGAAGCACCCTGCAGACAATACCGCTGCGCCAGCCAAGGAGGAGAGCGTCACACAACTGCGGTGCGCTGTCCCGTAATATTTGACTGGGATACATAGCACGCACTATTTCCAGTTCAGCCTCGCCAATGCGCAGGGTCCTGCCAATATCAGTAGGCAGAAACTCGAACCCCTTGATGAACAGGTTGGCGCCATGGGCCAGCCATGGCAGCTCTGTTTCCATTTCATGGCAGCATTTGACCCAGGACTCCTTGCTAAGCACAGTGACCTCCCCATCCTTACTTGCAGGAGACTGGTCACCCTGCAATCCCCCTGCCCACGTTATCTCCCCGGCGAACAGCTCTTCCATTCCGGAATTGTCACTTTTAAGGCGAGCGATACTCTGTAACCTGATGTTCATCCGTCATCCATACATTTAAACGACTGAGCGCGAATAATATCCCGTTTCCACGGTCAACATGGTTATGCAAACCCGGATAAATCCATTAAGCCCGAAAAGCTGGCGTTGCGGCATGTCCCGTCAAACTGGGCTTGCAGGCATTTTGTTTCTTGAGCTTATATTGATCTCAAACCATACTGCAAGTCAGGCATCACACTTACATTTTTACGTGAAAAAATACTCATGCAGATTCTCCTGCTGCTGCTTTTGATCCTGCCATTTTCCAGTCTGGGTGAAGTACCCGACTGTCCAGCCGATAAGCAATTACACCAACTGCTGGTATTTGATGACCTTTTCATTGGCGGGATTCATGGCACCAGGGAAATTCCGCTGCTGGTTCAATGCCTTGTTGATAAAGCCTTGAAAGAGTCAAATGAAAACCTGATCGTCTCACTTGAACTGGATGAATCTGCCAGCGACCTTCACTCCCCATTATGGCAAGACGATACAGCATTGATGACCGAGGATGGCCGCTCTTCCAGAGCAATGTACGCATTGATGCAGTACCTGATAACCCGGGAAGCAACCGGTCAGCTTGGGCTGCATTTTCAGTATGGCAGAAAAGGGTCCAGCCGGCCCAACTCCGCCAGAGCAACCGGCAGGGAACTGGAAACTCTTTCGGGAAACGCCCGGGTTATTGTCCTTGCCGGTAATTACCAAAGCATGAAAACCACTCCCCCGGGCTACTTTGATTATCTGGAAACTGAGGGCATGTATGCAGGTAACCGGTTCACACATATCAATATTCGTTCATTAAACCCCGGAACATTCTGGTCCTGTACTGGTAATTGTGGAATATCGACTTATAACCCACCTGGTCACTCTGCACCGGTTGGCCAGTTAGCAGATGGGGCAGATATCGGGCATGATTACGTTTTCTATCTTGAGTCTTTCACAGCATCGGAGCCAATGTCACTTCATGACACACCCAGGTAATACAAAAACAAGAATTCTTCTGGTCCTCCCCCTGGTCGTTGTATTGCTGGCCGCCAGTTTCTATGGCTTTGCCAATTACCAGGCCCGCAGCCTTGTGGATTCCAAAATGGCTGACATGGTAAACACTGGTGTCTACCAGTCCCTGGCGTACGATGACTTTTCCCTGTCTATTGACGGTTCCATGCACATGACTGGTCTGCAGATCCGCGATGCAGCCGGAATCGAATATGAAATCTCGCAGATCGATATTCCGGAATTCGATTATTTCAATGATAACCCCCAATATCTTTCCATATCTGCCACAGGCATACGTTTCCCTGATGGTATTCCTGACTTTGGCAATACAGGTAACAGTGCTCTCAATGATTATCTGGATATTGTCATGGATGCAGACTACCTCCCGCTGCAATTTGATTATCGCCACAACTATACCCCTGAGCAGGGCCAGCAACTGGACAGTGCTTTCAGTATTTTGCTGCCTGAATCATTTTCGTTAAGCACTGCATCTGTCATGCGCCACGTCAGCCTGGATGAGGTCAGCAATATCACCGGTGCCATGTCATTAAACCCCCTGCAGAATGCAGGACTGATGAAAGGAGACATCCCTTCTGCGTCAATAACATTGGAAGACCTTGGCCTCATCGATGCAATGATGGCGGTACAGGGAGAAAGTTTTGGCATGGACAGCGATGAATATCGCCAGCAGTTGCTTGCCCAGATTAAGACAATGGTGTTGTTCGCGCCACAGCAGCTCCAGAGTCTGGCGCAGGAGGTTGCAGCCGCCGTTGTGGAATTTCTGGAAGGTGGGAAATCACTCAGGCTTTCCATGAATCCGGAATACGATGGAAATATTCAACGCTTGCAGGGTGACCTGATAGGTGCGTTTTATACGGGAAATTTCGAGGGGATGGTAAAACTGCTACACCTGGAAATAGAAACCTTCTGAGCCATTGCTTAGCGCTCATGCCCCATGGGATATATCCCGGCTTTTGCGCAGATTGCCGGTTCCGGTCAATTTTGCCGTCAGCCGCACAAGGTCATGTCTTAGACGCCTGAGCCCGAAATAAAACCCAAGGCAGCTTACCGCAAGGCCACCAAGCAACAAGAGAATCATGCCAAGGTCCCAGAGCGGACGTTTGTGATACCAGAAAGCAAAATCCAGGCTGTGTAATCCACTATAAAGCCAGCGTTCCACCCGGCTGTATTTGTGGATAAGGCTGAGCAATTCACTTTTTACCGGATCCACATAAACCCAGCTCCGGGCCGGATCATCAAATTTTATGCGTAAAACCGGCAGTGGTAACTGGTTATTTCGTGAATAGTAATAATCGTCATATTCCTGCAGCACGTCATAGTCTGTAACGCCGGCATCGACACTGGCCTCAAGCTTGCTGACAAGACTAGGCGGATCAAAACTGCTGATAGTCTCAAAACGCTCTGTACTGATAAGCACACTGCTGGCATCCAGCTGGTTCAGAATGTAGTAGGGTTGGTGGAGACGATCCCGCTTGTTCATATCCAGGCCACTGCTCTGGCTATAACGGGCCAGGTAATACGGCGCATTGCCCAGCCATCGAAATTCCACTTCCTTGACCTCTCCATCGACTGCGTATTCCCACTGGTCTGCTTCGAAAGCCGGGAAGGCAGCGAGATCGAGAACCCCTTCCTGGTAAACTCCTTCATCGACGGCAAGACCCCGGGCATTGGTCCAGGCAAAAGGCTCCATGGAAAGCATGCCACTGAACGCCCAGGTGACAGCAAAAAAACCAAAAATACACCCCAGTATATAATGCCAGCGCATAAGACCATGGTAAGGAATAGCCCGTTTCAGGTTAAATGGCCTGAGCTTTTTTCTGAACTGCATTACGCCAAGACAGAGTCCAAGCAAGGCAAGGATGCATCCAACACCGGCCGTCCAGACCACGATGTCATACCACAGGGGTTGATTCGCCCGCAGACCCGCGAAATAAAACCAGTGGGGAATAGTCCCCAGCCAGGCCAGTGTCCGGCTTTGCCTGGTGGTATAGACAGCTACGTCAGCACGAACCGGAGAGACATACACCTCGGTACCAAATTCATCATCGACAAGGTATCTGAACAAAGGCAGTTCGTTGGGAATGGGGATGGTCCATTGATCCGGTGAGGTTACAAGTCCTTCGTAGCTGAAAAGTTCAACAGGAGTACCCAGGAATTCACTGGCAATCTGCGCACCCTGTTGAGGGCTAAGCTCCGAGAGAAATTCCCCGGTATCAGCCCAGATAAAAGTACTTGGATAACGGGGTTCCGGAAACTCATAGACAGGCCGCCCCATGATCGTGCGCAACCTGGCTTCAAAAGGGGAATAGCCAAGCAGGCCCACAGCCTGCCAGGGGGAAATCCTGACCCGTTCGAAATCCAGGGGTGGGGAGCCTTCAATACGAATTTCTTCAGTAATCCTGGGCATACCTCCCGCATAAATCATGACAAAAGCAGAGAGAAACCAGACCACAAAAAGAAAGCTGACCGGTATACCAATATACCGATGACTGAGGATAAGCAGTTTTTTAAATGCCCTCATTCCTTTTCCAGAAATAGCTGGCATCACCAGCGGATTCAGATTGATTCTTCGGACAAAGTGTAGCGACTTTTTGCCCTGGGGGACAATTCAGCTCCGGGTAACAGGATAGACCCTCATTATCCCACTACCAGGTGCTACCATAACTGTTCGCAATGAGGAAAAGCTATGGATATTCTTGAATACAACAGCAAGGCCTGGGAAACCCTCACAGAGAAAAAAGACAGATGGACTGTCCCCGTGGATTCCGACACCATTGCCCGTGCCCGCAAAGGCAACTGGTCCATTCAACTCACTTCGGTCAAGCCTGCCCCCAGAAACTGGTTTCCTGACAGCCTCAATGGTCTCAATATCCTCTGCCTGGCCGCCGGAGGGGGACAGCAGGGCCCCATCCTCGCCGCTGCCGGCGCCCGGGTAACCGTGCTCGATTACTCAGAAAACAGCTTGCCCAGGACAGATTTATTGCAGAGCGGGAAAACCTGTCCCTGAATACCATACGCGCAGACATGCAGGATTTATGCATGCTCACTGATGAGTCATTCGACATGGTGGTGAATCCCTGTTCAAACGTCTTTGCGGAAAATGTGCTGAAGGTCTGGAAGGAAGCATCACGGGTATTAAAACCGGGCGGGATTCTGCTGGCGGGGTTCATCAACCCATTCGGCTTTATTTTTGATCTTGAAGACTATGAAAACGGAAAACTGACCACTCGTCACAGCATTCCCTATTCCGATGTCAGAGATTTACCCGCAGCAGAGCTGGAGAGTTTGCTGACAGGTAAAAACCAGCCAGTGTGTTTTGGTCATACTTTGCAGGACCAGATTCAGGGTCAACTGGATGCAGGCCTGATTCTGACGGGATTTCTCGAAGACAGCATGGGGGAAGGAGACCCACTGACCGGCTTAATCGATGTACTGATCGCGACAAGAGCCATCAAAGCCACGTTATAGATGTTGCTTCTGCGCTGGATTGCTGTCTGCAGATCTCTGTCTTTTCAGCACGCGCTGGTACCAGAGTATGAAGCCACTGATAAACATGACAGCAGGAAGCAGGCCGAGTATGGTCCACAGGTAAGGCAATCCCGGCCATGCCCCTCGAAAGCGGCCAAAATGCAGGTCGATGAGAAACAACAGCCACCCATCCGGCCGTTCAAAGTCATCCAGGTCCGGGTCCATGGCATCAATAAGGGCGTCGAAGGGCTGCGGAAAGGCAAAATAGATTGCTGTCACCCCCCACACCAGCATAAACAACAAGGCCCAGAAACCGAGAAAACTATGCAGTTGCCACAACAACCCCCGGCGACTGCTTCCACTTATGACAAGTCCCTCTTTCCATCGTCGCTTCCCCTGCCACCAGATAAGTATTCCGCTGAAAACCATCAGAAGAAAAAACATGCCTCCAAAGCCATTCAGTTTCCGGCCTAGCGCCCGGTCCATCAGTAAATCATCATGTAACAGGGTTAGCCATTCGACGGTATGTACCTGCCAGGGATAACTTGAACCCAGGTCTGCGCCATCATACTGATCAAAATAGCGACCACTCTCCTCACCATTTCTCTCCAGCGACACATAAACCGCCCTTCCCTCACGGTTCGGGGGGATGATATTCAACACCTGGTAATCCATATATTGATCCAGAATGGCGGCTTCAAGTCTCGACCCGGTGAGTCCTTCACGACCGGCCGCCTCCACTTCGTTATGGATAAAACCACGATTGATCTGGGGACGCAGGACTACAGCAGAACCACTAACACTGATAACCAGTATGTAGAGTCCCAACCCGATACCCATCCACAGGTGAACCTGGAAAAGAATGCGGCGAAAGCGGGTGGTATGAGGCGCCTTGATCCAGCGTTGCCAGCTATTCACTGGATAACTCCCGGTAGCCAGGATAAGTTGGTATAACAAGTATCAGGTAAATAAGAATATCCTGGCATCATCGTGTGCCGTAAATCTCCATCGCCTGATGCATCTGTTTTTCTGCTTTCAATGCAAGATCACTTTCCATGTAAAACAGGGCTGACGGATCTATATCTTTCTGGTTGATGATGTTGGACTGACCCGCCAGGTGATCCACATTATTTATGAAAAAGGCAATACTCTGCTGGAGAAAGATCAGCGCGGTTAAAAATCCAATTATTGAGAAGCAGTTTCTTATCATCACAGGCTGTTGGTGATATCCGGAAATACCTTGTAAAACATGATCCAGGCCATGAACAGTGTCAGGCAGAGATTAAGGCTTTGTCCGCAGATATAAAGGATGAGTGGTTTACCCCTGTGAAACTGGGCCCTGAGTTCCCTGAAATTGGCTGACATACCGATGCTGGCAAAGGCCAGGCAGAACAGCCAGCCACGCATGTCAGACGTAAAATCGAGTACACCATTTTCCACCAGGACCACGGCCACATCACTGTTGAGACTTTCCACCAAAACCGAGAAGAGAATGCTTGCTCCCAGAAAACCCAGGACAAACTTTGGAAAACGCCGCCAGATTTCAGAAACACCCACGCGCTGACCAGCACTGCCATCCACGCGAGCGGTCCAGTAAACAGCGACACCAAAAGCCAGCACACCGATCAGGATGTTCTGGATCATTTTGATCGTAGCCGCCACATTCAGTGCGGTATCTCCCAGAAATGCGCCTGCAGCAACAACCGCCCCGGTAGCATCCACTGTCCCCCCGATCCAGGCACCACCGAGGACTTCCGGCATACCCACAGCATTGATGAAAGCCGGCAGGGCTATCATCATGATCGAGGTAAAAATCATTGACAGGCCAACAGCTGTGGTGAGTTCTTCCTTGCTAGCCTTGCAGGCAGCAGCCGTGGCAATAGCCGCGGATACACCACAGACAGACATGTCAGCGCTAATAGTAATATTCAGTGTTTTTGAGGAAATTTTCAGGACCTTCTGGCCGAACCAGAAGGTGCTGACCAATACCACCGGCGTAACAATCCAGGCCACAAAAATCCCGGGCAAGCCAATGGCCAGAATCTTGCCAAACAGTACCTCCGCCCCCAACATAACCAGGCCCGTTTTAATATACAGCTCCGGCTGCAGGGCTGGCCGGACGAACTCCGGGATACCAAAACTATTGCTGATAACCAGGCCTAGCAGGATTGCCCACAGGGCATAACCCAGCCCCATACTGCGGAACTCACTCTGGTTAGCCAGCAGGTAAGCCGTCACCGCGACAGCAAATATAAACAGGAACCCACGGGCAAAGGGCAAAACTTTTTGACCGGTGAATTTCATTCCCGTACAGAAAAGTAGAAGAAAAAGAGCTAACAGCAGAAATGCGGCATGGAGAAAATAAATACTGGAAAGTGAAGACAGGGGATTAAGGTTCCAGCGACCCGGTTTGGAATCGCTTGCCATGTGGGAAACCACATTGCCTACTCGTGTCCGCCCGGTCACACCTTCCTGCCAAACCTTCCCGTCAAAACCGGCAACAGCACTCCCGTTAACCCAGGAGGTATTGATATCATCGTAGGGAATAATCAGGTAGATCAGCAGAGCCAGTGCCAGAATCACAAAACCCAGCAATATGGCCACGGTATCCTCTGTCCATTTTCCCACTGAGTTATCCCCCCTCAGAGCCCTTCAGTGTGTTTATCTAGAAATCAAATTCATCGACATAATACCGTTCAAAGTAAATATCTTCCTTGTCGAGTTCACCGGCAAAGATACTCTCAACATCTTCCTCAACACGAGTGATGTAATCGTCCAGCTCTCCCTGGTCCAGGGATTCTATAAGGGCATCACGCCAGACCGAGGCATTACGGGTATTGAGCAGTCGAACGGCATTGTCTTTCGCCCATTCACTCCCGATCCTCCCCCCAAGGTGATACAGCCGCTCCGCCACAACTGAGCGATGCGGCTCTTCAAGTCGTTCGAGCACCTGTTCGGTAAGGCTCTGCCAGCCAGGAGCGATACTGTAGCCGGTATAAAAGCGGGTGACCCAGAGCAGGTAATCATCCTGGGTCTGGTACGTCTGCACTAGCTGATCTTCCTCATAGGCAGCTTCAAAATAGTCTCTGGGATAGGCATTTTCCGGCCACTGCAGTTCAGGAGCGACCAGAGAGCATCCCGCCACAAGACTCAACGTCAATATAGTTATCAGCAGTATATTCATAGTGACCGCCGGTTTTCCTGTAAAAACCAGCATCCTTTTGATTCAGTATTCAGGTCAGTGAAATAAAGTGTTGCCTACTGCATTAACCTGTCAAGCACAAAGGCACTGACATTCCGTATCTGTTCCGGAGTCAGGGCGCCAGAAAAGGTCGGCATATTATTTCTGCCATTGGATACGATCGTCGTTACCTGGGCAAGATCCCGAACATTATTCAGGGGCATGGCATTATTATGCCCACCCATCCCGTCGTCACCATGGCATGGCAGGCAGGTCTGCTTGTAAAGCCTTTCGCCTGCCGCATAATCCGCTTCCCCTTCGGGTATCATGAATTGCCCGGCGTCGGTGGACGTCACGGAGGCCACTCCCGGCAGGGTATCGCCATACTCGGCTTCATCCATCTGGCCCTCCAGTGAGAACAGCCAGAGGCTGTCACCTCGGGCAGAACCCTGGAACAGGTTTCCGCCGGAATAGGCAGCAATATACTGTTTTCCATCACGCTCAAAACTGATGGCAGGCGCATTCATGCCCGCTCCTGTCTGGAAACCCCACAGTTCCATACCGGTATCAATATCCAGGGCCGTGAGGCGGCCATCGTTGCGTCCGACAAAAAGCAGGTCCCCTGCTGTAGCCAGGAAACCGGAATAACAGGCGTCCTGCCAACGATACTGCCAGACAAGTTTATTGGTGGTCATGTCCACGGCTGCCACGATTCCGACCGTGGGTCGGGTTGAATAGCCAAAGCTGCCGCCGGTCCAGGTCTTGGTGCCATGTTCTTCAGGCACTTCAGTATCTTCCATGAACAGGGCGACTGATGACTCTGAGGCGCAGACATACATCACCTGTCTTGAGGGATCATAAGCACTGGGAGCCCAGTTTGCACCACCGGCAAGTCCTGGCTGCACCAGCACGGGTTCATAGAGAAACGGGGTGAAAATTCGCCCCTGGTTCACCAGCTTTGTGCCTTCCGGCGCCACATCTATGAACTGGGGAATAAAGGAATCGCCAACCGGATGAGGCTGCGTGGGTGACGTAAGCTGTTCTGCTATCTGGGGAACCGGTTTTTCCTCGATACCAATCAGCGGCTCACCTGTAATCCTGTCAAGAATATAGACCCAGCCGGTTTTACCCGCTTCCGCTACCGCCTTGCGCTGTTCACCTTCATATTCCAGGTCAAACAGAATAACGGGATTAGGCGCATCATAGTCCCACAGGTCGTGGTGGACCTGCTGGAAGTGCCAGCGGTACTCACCGGTGTGTACATCAATGGCGACAATGGAATCAGTGAAGAGATTATCTCCCTCACGCACAGCACCGTTCATGTCCGGTCCCGGGTTGCCCGTAGAGAAATATATCAGTCCTAGTTCAGGGTCCAGTGCCGGCGTCTGCCAAACCGTACCTCCACCAAACTCCCAGGCATTGCTGTCTTCAGGCCATGTGTCATGACCTACTTCACCCGGCCCGGGAATGGTATAAAAGGTCCAGATCTTCTCTCCGGTTTCCGCATCAAAGGCTTCAACCAGACCACGTACCCCTTTCTCCGCACCGGCATAACCGGTTATCACCATGCCATCATAATACAAGGGGGCGCCAGTAATACTGTAACCATCCTGCCAGCGGACACTCTGGGTTTCCCAGGCAATTTCACCGGTGGTTTCATCAAGGGCTACCAGCCTTGAATCCAGTTGACCAACGAAGACTTTACCCTCTCCCAGGGCAACACCGCGATTATCCCAGCCGCAGCAAATACCTTCTCCCATCTCTTCCGGGTAGACGGTATCGTATTCCCAAATCATCTCACCACTGTCCACATCCACAGCGAATACGTCACTGTCACCGGTGGACATGTAGAGCACCCCCTCCTTGTAAACAGGAGTGCCTTCAGCGGAATACCGTGTTTCCAGTCCTGAACCATTGAGGTGAACACGCCACTCAGCTTTCAGTTGATCGATATTGTCACGGTTGATCTCATCCAGAGGTGACCAACGCTGGTTGGTATAAGATCCGCCATTGGTCGGCCAGGCTTCCACAGGAGGCGCAGACAATGGGTCCGCCGCAAGCGGATTGGCCATTACAGGCGCTGGCGAGGGTGTTGCCAGTACCGCCGCAGTCTCTGTCGGTTCAGGCGTTTCTGCAGACTCCTGACCGCAGGCACTGATCAGTGCTGCAAGGAACAGGATGGTGAGGTGGTAAGCAGACTTGTTCATGGAATCCCCTTTGATGAAGGCAGTTTTCGCCTTTTCTGTCGAAGTTGGGATTATATAGAGGGGTTACCGGGTATTTCCAGACACAAACGCTGTTCAGGTGATCCTGAATGTTCTCCTGAGAAAGCGCAGTCCCAGGAAAACGAATGGCCAGACAATGGCACTGGAGAGGGCCGAGATCATAAAAATAAGATTCGGTGCGGTATTCTGGCTGTTGGCTGTAAGTACCCAGAAAGACAACAATTGATGTATACCTACAAGGATCAGGACTGTGCTGCTTTGCTGGACAGCGGTGAACATCCGCATTCGCTGGTAAAGACTCAGGGCCAGGTAAGCCACCAGGGCCAGTGCCAGGGCATTCATACCCAGCAATGATCCTTCAACCACATCCAGGAAAAAACCGCTAACCCATGCGGTTAACAGGCCAATTCTGTCAGGCAGGGCCATAACCCAGTAAATCACCACTAAAGCGACCCACTCGGGTCTGTAGGATTCCATCCATTCCGGCAGGGGTAACACTGTCAGGAGTGCCGCCAGGAGAAACGTCACCGTTATAATCCAGCCTCCATGGTGTTTGCCAAGTTTAGGTGCCATAGCCTGTTAGTTTTCCTTGAACAACAACAGCACATTCCGGCTGTTATCCAGCCATGCAGTGGGTTCTACTGTGACGATGGCAAATGGTTCGCCCGGATCATGTTCAACTTCGCTGACTACACCGACAGGATAACCGGCAGGGAAACGACCGCCAAATCCGGATGTCACCAGAACATCTCCCTTGATGACATCGAAGGTGTCAGAAATATTGTTCAGTACAAGACGATGCAGACTGTCCTTCGTTCCTGTGGCAATGGCCCGGTTACCGTTTCGATTGATCTGGACCGGCGTTGAATGCTGGGGATCAGTAATCAGCAGCACCCAACTGTCATAGGGTTCAACTTCGACTACCTGCCCCATGAGTCCATAGGCATCAAGCACCGGCTGCCCCACATAAGCGCCATCAGATTTACCTTTATTGATAAGCACGCGTTTGATAAAAGGGTCGGGAGACTCACCGGTCAGCTGCGCGAGCACCCCGGTTTCATCAACAATACTGGAGGCATTAAGCAAATCGTTGAGACGCTTGTTTTCAGCTTCCAGGTGTTCAAGCTTCTGTAGGCGATACTGGGTTGTCATCAGTTCTTCCTTGAGCCGCTGGTTTTCCGCAATCAGGTAGCCCCGACTCTGAAGATTTGCATTGACAGAATCCTGAATGGATCGGGGAGAATCTGCCAACCAGTGCAAGGGGGTCACGAGGTAGGAAGCATAGAAGCGGACCCGGGAAAGATAGTCAAAGCGGCTGTCCGCCAGCATCATGACCATGGACAGCAACGCCAGGCCGAGCAACCGATAGCCCTGGGATGAGGATTGTATGAATAAAGATTTAATGGTTTACCGACCCCTACTACTGCAATAGAGATTCAATTACTTTGAATTCGGGATCAAGGATAAAAGGATAAAAGGATAAAAGGAAGCGCCGGGCTAAAGTGGACAGAATAAATATACCTGCCCCGCTGGCCCTTTATCCCTTTTTCCTTTTATCGTTATGACGACAGAAACAGGAGTTCCTGCCATGAGCAGGCCTTGATGGCCTACTCGAGTGTCAACAAATCCAGATCATGGGCGTCCATCAGTTCCATGGCCTTGCCTCCGCCCCTGGCAACACAGGTCAGCGGATCATCCGCAACAATGACAGGAAGCCCAGTCTCTTCACTGAGCAGTTTATCCAGATCGCGCAGCAAAGCGCCTCCCCCGGTAAGGACAAGGCCGCTTTCAGCAATGTCGGATGCCAGTTCGGGTGGAGACTGTTCCAGGGCACTTTTCACCGCCTGGACAATGGAAGACAGGGGCTCCTGAAGCGCCTCCAGGATTTCATCGCCGTTGAGCGTAAAGCTGCGAGGGACCCCCTCTGCCAGGTTGCGGCCACGCACATCGATTTCGCGAATTTCATTACTATGAAAGGCGTACCCAATCTCTTTCTTTATACGTTCAGCGGTGGCATCACCAATCAGGCTGCCATAATTGCGACGTACATGGGTCGTGATGGCTTCATCGAAGCGGTCTCCACCCACACGCACAGATTCGGAATAAACAACACCGTTCAGGGAAATGATGGCAATTTCGGTAGTACCACCACCGATATCGACAACCATGGAGCCACTGGCCTGGTCAACGGGAAGACCGGCACCTATGGCGGCAGCCATGGGTTCTTCGATCAATCGCACCTCGCGTGCCCCGGCACTCATAACAGACTCACGGATAGCGCGTCTTTCTACCTGGGTGGATTTACAGGGAACACATACCAGAACTCGGGGACTGGGCCGGATAAATGAATTTTCATGCACCTTGTGAATAAAGTGCTGAAGCATCTTTTCCGTAACCTGGAAATCGGCAATGACACCGTCCTTTAGTGGTCGAATGGCTGTAATATTGCCCGGTGTTCTACCCAGCATGCGCTTGGCATCGGTACCCACGGCAGTGACGGTCTTCTGGCCGTTGTGAATGCGGATGGAAACAACAGACGGTTCATTAAGTACAATGCCCTGTTCACGGACATAAATAAGGGTGTTGGCTGTTCCCAGATCTATGGACAGATCATTGGAGAACATACCACGTAACTTCTTCAACATGGCTTCTGGTAGCCCTCAAAAATTATTATAAGCGGCGGGATTGGCTCTTATCCTCGATAATCCAGTATAATTACAGGATTGAGCACGGGCAACTCTAGCAATCACAATTACTTAGAGCAAGAATTAAATCCGGATTGTCAGATTTAAGACACATTTTATACCTGTTTTTGCCCGATATTTTGTCCAAGGCCTGTTCCCCCGTTAATCAGGCCTGCAACAGCACATGGATTCTGGAGTTTTTGCATGTCAATTGAACTAACCGATGTGGATAATATTGCGAACCTTGCCCGCCTGCAGCTGACTGATGCTGAGCGCGAAGAGTCCGCAAAAAGCATGTCCAATATACTTGATCTCATCGACCAGATGCAGTCTGTGGACACGGAAAACGTCGCACCACTAGCCCATGCCTTCGATGCCGTTCAACGTTTGCGGGAAGACAGGGTAACTGAGACCAATCGTCGTGACGAGCTGCAGCAAATTGCGCCTGAAACGGAAGACGGACTCTTCCTTGTTCCCAAAGTGATCGAATAAGACCGGCGCTAGAAAACTTTATAGTTCTTCCGATTTATCACCCAGTATTATTGATTAACCACCGCTCATCCGGTTGATGGCGGAATACAGTATCAGGATAAATGACAATGACTGATTTGGGCCTGGCACAAATTTCCAGGGCACTCGACAAAGGGGAATTCTCCAGCACAGAACTCACTGGCGAATACCTGAAAAAAATTAATAGTGAAAACCCGGCACTCAATGCCTACATTACTGTTTGTGAAGAACAGGCCATGGCACAGGCAAAAACGGCAGATGAGATTCGCAGTCAGGGGAATGCCGGCCCATTCACCGGAATTCCCATCGCGCACAAGGACCTGTTTTGTACACAGGGTGTTCGTACTTCTTGCGCGTCAAAAATGCTCGATAATTTCATTGCCCCCTATGATGCAACAGTTGTGGAACGCTTTAACCAGGCAAATGCTGTCATGCTGGGCAAGACCAACATGGATGAATTTGCCATGGGCTCATCCAATGAAACCAGTTTTTATGGTCCGGTAAAAAACCCATGGGATCATACCAAGGTTCCCGGCGGATCTTCCGGTGGCTCAGCAGCCGCTGTAGCTGCAGGACTGTGTGCTGGAGCAACAGCCACTGATACAGGCGGCTCAATCCGCCAGCCTGCCTCTTTTACCGGTATTACCGGTCTCAAGCCGACCTATGGGCGTGTCTCACGCTGGGGAATGATTGCGTTTGCATCCAGCCTGGACCAGGCCGGTACCATGACACGGTCTGCTGAGGATGCGGCCCTGATGCTGAATGTCATGGCCGGACTTGATGACAAAGACTCCACCAGTAATGCAATCCCGGCTGAAGACTATACCGCCGGTCTCGAAAAACCATTGGAAGGACTCAGAATCGGCATACCAACCCAGCATTTCTCCGAAGGGCTGAACGCTGATGTGGAAAAGGTCATTCGCGAAGCCATTGCTGAGTACGAAAAACTTGGTGCAACTGTAAAGGAAATAAGCCTGGACAACAGCCATCTGTCTGTATCCGCCTATTACGTCATTGCACCAGCAGAAGCTTCCGCGAACCTGTCACGATATGACGGTGTGCGCTATGGCTATCGCTGTGACAATCCGTCTGACCTGGATGACATGTACAAGCGTACCCGCAGCGAAGGTTTCGGCAATGAGGTCAAGCGTCGTATCATGGTCGGAACCTATGCCCTGTCTGCAGGATATTACGATGCCTACTATATCAAGGCCCAGAAAATCCGCCGCCTGATCAAGCAGGACTTCCAGAAAGCCTTTGAAGAAGTCGATGTCATCATGGGACCAACCTCTCCGCATACAGCGTTTGATATTGGCTCCAAGAATGATGATCCGGTCACCATGTATCTGGAAGACATCTACACGATTGCAGTTAACCTTGCCGGACTACCGGGAATCTCCATTCCGGCCGGACTCGTAAATGGATTACCAATTGGTCTCCAGATTGTTGGCAAGGACTTTTCTGAAGCACAATTATTGAATGTTGCCCATAAATTCCAGCAGGCAACTGATTGGCACGCCAAAATGCCAGGCAATGCATAACAGACATACAGGTTAAACAACAAAATGGAATGGGAAACAGTTATCGGTCTTGAGGTCCACGTGCAATTGTCCACCGCCTCAAAATTATTTTCCGGCACCAGCACAGCATTTGGTGCTGCACCAAACACCCAGGCAAGTATTTATGATCTGGCCATGCCGGGCACTCTGCCCGTGCTGAACAAGGAAGCACTCAAGATGGCCGTAAAATTCGGACTGGCCATCGATGCAGAAATTGGCAAGACCTCTGTTTTTGATCGCAAAAATTATTTCTATCCGGATCTGCCAAAGGGGTACCAGACTTCCCAACTGGATTATCCAACTGTAGGCAAGGGCCAGCTTGTTATCGACATGGAAGATGGCACCCAGAAAACCATAGGTGTTACACGTGCCCATATGGAAGAGGATGCTGGCAAGTCACTGCATGAGGATTTCCATGGCAAAAGTGGCATAGACCTTAACCGCGCCGGGACTCCCCTGCTTGAAATCGTTTCTGAACCCGATATCCGCAGCGCGAAGGAAGCCGTCGCCTACCTGAAGAAACTGCACTCAATCATTCTTTATCTGGGCATCTCCGATGGAGATATGTCACAGGGTTCCATGCGCTGTGATGCCAATGTATCTGTTCGCCCAAAAGGGTCTGAAGAACTGGGCACCCGGACAGAGATCAAGAACATCAACTCTTTTCGCTATGTGGAAAAAGCCATCAACGTGGAAGTGGAACGCCAGATCGATATCATCGAGGATGGTGGCAGGATCATCCAGGAAACACGGCTGTATGATTCCGACAAGAATGAAACACGTTCCATGCGCAGCAAGGAAGTAGCCAATGACTATCGCTATTTTCCAGAGCCCGACCTGCTGCCCGTTGTCATAGACGATGCCTTTATTGAGGCAGTTCGTGAAACCCTTCCGGAACTGCCCGATGTCAAGCACAGGCGTTTTTGTGAGGAATACGGGCTCAGTGACTACGATGCCATGGTGCTTTCCAGTGACCGGGACACGGCCAACTACTTTGAAGACGTGGTAACCGGTTGCGGTGATGCCAAACTGTCCGCCAACTGGGTGATGGGTGACCTGCAGGCCTACCTTAACAAGGAAGAACTGGTCATTACCGAAAGCCCCATTGATGCAGGCGCACTGGCTGGACTGATCAAGCGTATCAAGGACAACACCATCTCCTCGAAAATCGCCAAGACCGTTTTTGAAGCCATGGTCGACGGTGAAGGTTCTGCCGATGATATTATCGAAAGCAAAGGCCTGAAACAGGTAACGGATACCGGGGCTATTGAAGCCATGGTTGATGAAGTGATTGCCAACAACCCGGCCCAGGTTCAGCAATTCAGGGACGGTAAGGAGCAGGTCATCGGTTTCTTCGTAGGGCAGATAATGAAAGCCTCACAGGGCAAGGCCAATCCGGCACAGGTAAACCAGATGCTGAAAGAGAAGCTGAGTCAGTAATTACTGCAGGCCGACCGACCCTGTTCAGATAACCCGCACAAGTAACAACACAAGTAACAGCAAGAGACACATCAATGACTAAAGAAAAGAAAACCGGTGCTGACAGAACCCAACCCGCGGTTCGTGATGAGTGGTGGAGTGATGAAAGAGTCAAATCCTTCCTGGAACTGGAAACATCCCAGGACGAAGCCCCGGATTTCCATATCCTGCAAAAAGCCTATCGCGGCATGGTACCGGAAGCGTTTTCGCGCTTTGTGGGATTTTTTATGGAAGCAGGTCGCGACCTCAATGAGACCAACATGCATGGTGAGACTATTCTTAAAATCGTGTCAGAGCATCGCAACTCGGCTGAGTATGCCGATATACTGAAAAAGGCTGGCGCCCACTGATAATGATCAGTGACGCTTCCTGCCAGAACCGCCCTTGCCACCGGAACGTTTTCCTTCCGCCTTGAATTTGGAGGGACGTGAAAATGCCGGAGGTTTAAGCAGCATTTCCTCTGGCGGGTGCTCACAAGGTAATTTCATACCAATGGTTTCTTCAATCTCAGGCACCAGGAAAGCATCATCTTCACAGGCGAAACTGACTGAAGTCCCCATCGCCCCTGCCCGACCTGTTCGACCAATCCGGTGTACATAATCCTCGGCTTCTTCCGGAAGGTTGTAATTCACAACATGGCTGATGTCATCAATGTGCAAACCACGGCCTGCAACATCGGTGGCTACAAGGACCTGAATATCATAACTCTTGAAAGCTTCCAGGGTTTTGACCCGTTTGGGCTGTGAAATCTCTCCGGTGAGTAAACCGACACTTACTTCATTACGGTACAGGTTATCCGCGAGGCGTCTAGCCTGGTCACGACGGTTGGTGAAAACAATCACCCGTTCTCCTTCATCGCTCCGGATCAGGTTATACAACAAAGGATATTTCTCATCTGTTGTGACCAGGTAAACTTTTTGGTCAACATTGTCAGTGGTCAGTTGCTGAGCTTCCACCTCTATCTGAACAGGATCCACAGCCCAACGGTCAGCCAGGGTCATGATGTCGTCTGTGAATGTGGCGCTGAACAGCATGGTCTGGCGACACTCTTTCTTTGGCGTGGCCGCTACCACCTGCCTTACCTGAGGGATAAACCCCATATCGAGCATGCGATCCGCTTCATCAAGGACCAGTAATTCGACCATCCCCAGGTCGATATTGCGGTTTCGTACAAAGTCCAGTAACCGTCCCGGTGTTGCGGCAACAATATCGACAATCTCGTTATCAAGCACATCCTGCTGTTTCTGGTAATCGATACCACCGACCAGTGTTGCAATGTTTAAATTGGTATATTTGCAGAGCCCATGGGCATCCTTGGCGATCTGCATGACCAGCTCACGTGTCGGGGCAATAATGAGTGCACGCGGCTCTCCCACAAAGCGCTCTTCCTCGACAGGATTACGTAACAAGTCATTGATAATAGTTGTGAGAAAAGCCGCCGTTTTACCGGTGCCGGTCTGTGCCTTGCCGGTGACATCATGACCTTCAAGGGTCACTTTGAGACTCTTTGCCTGAATAGGCGTACAGAATTCAAACCCCAGGTCATCTACTGCCTTGAGCAGCTCCTGCGGAAGATCAAAATCCTGGAATTTAACTTTTACTTCTTCTGCCGGTGCCTTTGTCCTGGCATCATTTTCTGGCTGGTCAGTTTTCTGGATTGGGTCGGTAATTTCTTCAGTCACTTATTCGATCCCATAAAGCTTTCTTATTTATCATCATTCATAATTGGTGGCGTATCATAACGGAAAGCCAGAACACTTAAAATGAAAACTTGCAAACAGTGCGGACACGCCAATCCCTGGCAGGCTAAATACTGTATGTATTGTGGAACAAAACTGGCCGATGAGACCTTTGGCGAGCCAGTCAACAACCACCAGGGCAGAGCCAACTGGAATCTGTTCTGGCTGACTCTTGGGGGTTCGTTATTACTGACCTGGATAATGGTAGTTGTTTTTCACCTGCCTATATTCTTTCTTGGTGCCCTTCTGCCACTGATCTGGTTCAGCCGAAAAAAATAAATTCCCAGGTCTTCCGGTCAGATTTATAACCAATCAGTTACGACAGCGGTAAATTACAAACATCTGCTCCCCATCTCTCACTTGTGTAGCAGGCACAATGGTATCTCCCCTGTCCGCGGCGCGATTTCGGGCCAGCGTTCGAAGTTCAAGGGCAACTTTTTCAGGATTACGGTCAACAATGGCCTTGTCCATCACTTCAACAGTCGTGGTTCCGGTTCGTGTGCAACTGGAAACCTCATCAGGTGCAAGGACAGCGACATTCTCTCCTTCGGGAGTCATCTTCACCCAGGTACAGGAAGACAACAGCAGCATTGCAGTAATCAGGCCTGCTATATGCGAAAAATGATTCATCTTTTATTTACCTGTCAATTTCAATCCCGATTGAATTTGGCATTCACTTCGATGCTTACAAGGTCTTCAGCCATGTTCAGATACTGGTCAAGACCAAAGTCTGTGCGATTGAATGTCCCGGTAGCCTGCATACCAATACTGCTACCTGATAATTTCCCATCTGTTCCACCATAAAAACGCACATGGAGAGTCCAGGGTCTTGTCGTGCCAACAAAGGACAATTCGCCATTGAAGTCGGCCTCATTTTCGCCAGTTACATCAACGCTGGTCGTCGTAAAGGTCGCTTCTGGATACAGGGATGCGTTGAACCAGACAGAACTGTTAACCAGTGTCTCCTCCACATCACCGTCCGCCATATCCAGACTGCCCATCTGCACGGTGGCACTAAGCCTTGAATTACTCAGGTCATCAAAATCCATCTGCAGGGTTGCGGAATAATTATCAAAACGACCAACCAGGTTCAGGTATTGTTGCTGCATAACACGAAAAAGAACACTGCCGTACTGCCTGGTCAGCGTATAACTGACAAGATCATTCTCACTCGCGGCAGACACCGAACCACAAAAAGAAATACACAAAAACAGACAGGTCATTCGGACCCTATTGACGCTGGCAAAACCAGCCTTGAACGCTCGCTGCATGACAACTCCAGGATAAAAATAGATCAATCATTCTTACAGGCGAGCATGATCAGGTCAATCAGCCCCCCCTGTTTCCATGAAGAAATCACAAAGACATGAGGCGGATGTGATAACACATCCGCCCTGAAGAAAAACCAGCTATTTGATTGGAATCTGCTTTCTGGCCGGGGCTACATCTCCTTTCGGTATCTGTAATGTCAGCACCCCGTTATCAAACTCTGCCTCGATGGCTGATTCATCAATATCCTTGCCCAGATTAAAGCTCCTGGAATACTGACCAACACGTCTCTCCTGCCGAATTAGCCGGGTACCGTCTTTCTCTTCAGCTTCATCCTTGTGCTCTGCCAAGATCCTCAGCACATTATTGTCCACTGACACATCGATTTTATCTCTGGACAAGCCTGGAAAGTCGGCTTTGACACTGTAACCACTTTCAGTTTCATGGATGTCCACTGCAATATTGCCAATATCCACACGATTCTCGGGCAGCAATCTGAAAGCTGGCAATCGATCCTGAAAAAAACTGTCATTGAAAAAGGAATCCATCGCACCAAAAGGGGAATGTCTTGTCATCTTGTTCATGGTCTCTCTCCTCAAAAGTAAGCTTAACCACTTGATCAACTGACGTTCATGAGCAGCATGAACACCATCATCATGCGTTATCTAGGGGCTCAAGCGATTACTTCAAGGGGCAGGAACAGAAGGATTAGCCGGTGAGTTGACCTGTATCAAGTACTGGAAAATACGCGTTTAGCTGCAGCAGGAGCAGGTGGGATTCTTTTTTAGCCTCATTTCCCGGAACTGCATGGTCACGGCATCCAGGAATAGCAGTCTGCCAGTCAGGGGTGAGCCAATACCAGTGATCAGCTTGATGGTTTCCATGGCCTGAAGTGTACCAATGATACCGACCAGAGGTGCCATAACACCGCTTTCAGAACAGCTGAGCTGCATATCGTCACCTTTACTGTAAAGACACTGGTAACAGGGACTCTCGGCATCACTACCGTCAAAAACGCTAACCTGTCCTTCCATGCGAATGGCCGCACCGGAAACCAGGGGCACTTTATGTTTGACTGTCGCTGCATTGATGGCAAAACGTGTAGAGAAATTGTCCGTACAATCCAGAACCACATCAGCCGCTCTGACCGCTTCCTCCAACTGTTCCCCTTCCAGCCTGCAGGCCAGGGTATCAACGCGAATGGTATCGTTCAGTCGGGCAAGTGACTGGCTGGCAGACGCCACCTTCTGTTTACCGATACTATTGGTCCCATGAAGAACCTGACGCTGGAGATTGCTCAGATCGACTTCATCATCATCGGCAAGTACAAGATGACCAACCCCACTGGTGGCAAGATACATGGCTGCAGGACATCCCAGGCCACCCAGCCCGATGATAAGCACACGGGCATCAAGCAAAGCCTGCTGTCCGCGAACATCCATTTGCGGCAACATGATCTGGCGGGAGTATCGGAGAAGCTGGTCGTCGTTCATTTAAGTGTATGCTGGTTCAACGTTGATATCGGGATAATGGTAAGGATAAAGGATAAAAGGCAGGACCGTTAGCCTCACACTGACAGTCAAGGGAATTTATTCAGGCTTACCATTAACTTTTAACATCGATCAATCTGACACTTCGATCAATGAGCCTGTTTCCTCCCGCATCCAGCCTTCTGTCTCCTGAATCTCGGTTTTTGCCGAATAACGCTGCGCTCTACCGGCCGCCATTAATTCGGAATAATTCCTCCTGCATCCTGCTTCCTGTTTCCTACACTGAGCCCCACCCTTTTATTGATTTATCGTCTCCTTCCGACCGTCACCCTTTCCTGGCCAGCAAGGTCTCTTAATGTTTCCACTTCAGTAAATCCACTGTCTGTAAAAATACTACGGACCGCTTCGCCCTGGTTATAGCCATGCTCTACCATCAACCATCCCCCGGGGTGAAGGAAGGGACCCGTCTGACTGGTAATTTTTTTGATGTCATCCAGGCCCTGAGGTCCGGAAACCAGCGCCTCGATCGGTTCAAACAGGACATCCCCCTGCTCCAGGTGTATATCCTTTTCTTCCACATATGGTGGGTTGCTGACAATGGCATCAAAAAGCATTCCTGCCAGGGGAGTTGTCCATTCCCCACTGACCCCTTGCCGGAAATCGATATTACCCAGCTCCAGTCTTTCTGCATTTTCTTTTGCAACAGCCAATGCCTTGTCAGACGCATCTGTCGCGACAAACTTCCAGTCCGGCTTTTCAGAGGCCAGAGCCAGCGCAATAGCCCCTGACCCTGTACCTAGATCAGCTATTATCGCGTCATTCCTGTCTACCATTCTTTCCAGCAGGGTTTCAATGAGGAGTTCCGTTTCAGGCCGGGGAATCAATACATCATGGGTAATTTTCAGTAGCAGTCCCCAGAATTCCCTCCGCCCGGTCAGGTAGGCAACGGGTTGACCATCCTGTCGGCGGCGCAAAAGTTCAAGGTATAGATGCTGTTCATGCAAGGTAGGGATATGTTCTGGCCATGTGTATAGCCAGGTTCGATTTCGATTAAGGGAGCAGGCCAGCAATACCTCGGCATCAAGGCGGCCACTATCACTGCCCGCCAGTGCTGTTTCACCGTCCGTAAGCAGTTGTTTGACAGTTGCCATAATTGCCTTTGCCCGACGTCTCAGCTCGCCATTTCTGCCAGCTGGTCAGCCTGGTGTTCGGTGATAAGTGACTGGATTATTTCACCCAGATCGCCGGCCATGACCTCTGCCAGCCTGCTGAGTTTCAGGTTGATGCGATGATCCGTGACCCGTCCATCAGGATAATTGTAGGTACGAATTTTCTCGGAGCGGTCGCCACTGCCTACCAGATTGCGCCGCGCATCAGACTGCTCCTGTTGTTGTTCTGCTTCCGCCGCTGACTGCAGTTTGGCCTGTAACAGCGACATGGCCCGCGCACGGTTTTTGTGCTGTGAACGTTCATCCTGGCACTCAACCACGATTCCCGTCGGTATATGGGTAAGCCGGATGGCAGAGTCAGTCTTGTTAACATGCTGACCACCCGCCCCACTGGCGCGAAATGTATCCACCCGTAAATCAGCCTTGTTAATCTCAATCTCTTCCACATCATCCACCTCAGGCATGACGGCAACAGTACATGCAGACGTGTGCACCCTGCCCTGGGTTTCTGTCTCGGGTACACGCTGGACACGATGGGCGCCGGACTCAAACTTCAACTGTCCGTAAACACTTTTGCCCTCAAGCCTGACAATAATTTCCTTGTATCCCCCATGCTCACCAGCTCGTTCACTGATCACTTCCACGTTCCAGCCCTGTGTTTCCGCATAACGTGAATACATACGAAAAAGATCTCCGGAAAAAATCGCGGCTTCGTCACCACCTGTACCCGCGCGGATTTCCAGAAAGACATTGCAGTTGTCCTTGGGGTCCTTCGGTAACAACAGTTTTTGCAGTTCTGCATCCAGGGACTCGAGTCGTGCCTGGGCCGAATTTAACTCCTCCTCTGCCATTTCCCTGACATCAGGATCACTGTCTTTCTGCAGAAGCCTGGCTTCCTCCATGTCTGACTGGGTTTGCCGGAAAGACGCAAAGCACTGCACTACGGATTCCAGCTCCGCATACTCTTTCGAATATTCGCGAAACTTATCCTGGTCACTGATTACCTCGGCGTCACTGAGCAACGCTTCCAGCTCTTCATAACGGTCTTTGAGGTTTTCAAGCTTGGTGAAAACAGATGGATTCATGTGTATTACTACTGTTATTGCCGACCTGGACTATGGCTTGTCATGGCTCGGCGAAAAAGGAATCGGGATCAGGTTTTATTGCGCTTTTCATCTTCGGGATCAAACTCGCTGACATCCTCATTGCTGGCTTCGAGCTCAAATAGCTCTTCTGCCAGCTGGATTAGTTCGCTGCGCCCATCCGCACTGGCTTTTTTCATCTGCACACTGGGAGCATGAATCAGCTTGTTAGTCAGTAGCCTGGCCATGTTTGCGAGAACCTTTTCAGGCGCTTCTCCCTTTTCAAGTGTCCTGAGCGCTTTTTCCACTTCAGTGTCGCGAATCTGCTCTGCCTTCTGGCGGAAATTCTTCAGGGTAGAGACTATTCCCAGAGTGCGCTGCTTTTCTTCATAGCTATTCACTCCCTGATCAATGATTCTTTCCGCTTCCCTGGCGGCATCCTCGCGAGATTTCCTGTTGGCATCAATGACCTGGGACAGGTCATCAACACTGTAAAGATAGATATCCTCCAGTTCCCCGACCTCCGGTTCAATATCACGGGGAACCGCCAGGTCGACCATAAAAATTGGTTTATGCTTACGCGCTTTCAGCGCTCGCTCAACAGCCCCCTTGCCAAGAATAGGCAACTGGCTGGCGGTTGAACTCACCACGATATCGGCTTTCTCCAGTTCCTCGGGGATATCGGAGAACAGCACTTCATCAACACCATACTTCTCTTTCAGCTCCAGTGCCCGTTCCAGGGTTCTGTTTGCCACAGCCACCTGGCTAACCCCTGCACGCTGCAAATGCTGAACCACCAGTTCAATAGTGCGGCCAGCCCCGATCATCAGAGCACGGGCACTGCCAAGGTCGCTGAAGATATGTTCAGCCAGTGTCACGGCAGCGAAGGCGACAGACACCGGGTTTTCGCCAATGGCGGTATCAGTGCGCACCTGCTTGGCCACAGCAAAGGTTTCTTCAAAAAGACGGCTGAGATTATTGCCAACCGTACCCGCCTCCCTGGCCACCGCATAAGCCGATTTCAACTGCCCAAGTATCTGGGGCTCTCCCAGCACCATGGAATCGAGGCCACTGGCTACTTTCATGGCATGTCTGACCGCATCAGTGTCTGTGAATACATACAAACACTCATCAAGCTGCTTCTGCTCCAGGGTATGATATCCGGCCAGCCACTGCTGTAAGTGGCCATGAACAGATTCCAGCGGATCGGCTGCCGCCTTGCCTTGACCCGGCTCACAATACAGTTCAGTCCTGTTACAGGTGGAGACAATAACAATTTCATCCAACCCCACATCGGCACACGCCTGCTGCAATGCGTCATGCATTTTTTCGGGTGCAAACGCCACCTTCTCGCGTACATCAACGCTGGCGGTGTTATGGTTTATTCCCATGAGGAAGGTGGTCATTTGGGGCTGTATCCAGGGTTTCCCGGTCAAAAACATTCTATTTTACTCAATACGGACCTCTGTGCCTATCAAAGTCCTTTTTCCATGCGGGAACAATTTTTCGGCTCCGGGGGTCTGAAAATCGTGGAGGACCGTAAAACCAGGCAACACAAGCCATTGAGCACCCCAGCACTAACTAGATATACTGATCCCTATATTATGAGCAGAACATTTATCCCCTCAACGTCCTTACCATCCACACTGCTTGCGGCGTCTCTTGCTGTCTTGCTGGTTTCATGTGCCTCGACACCAGAAGATGCCGGGTCCCAAACAGACACAATGACTCTACCGCCGCCACGTATGGCGTCGGAAACTGACCCCTCTTCAGATTCAGACGCCCAGGCCCTGCCGCCGGCAGAAGAAATAGCGTACGGCAGCTTTTCTGAAGATGTCCTCACCCGGGTCATCATTGCAGAAATGGCAGGTCAGCGTGGCTATAACCAGAAAGCACTGAGCGATTATCTGGCCCTAGCCCGCGAGACCAATGACCTGGGTATCATCAAGAGGGCTTCGCGTATTGCCTCTTTCCTGCGTGACGTTCAGGCCGCCATCGAAATGGGTAACCTCTGGCTTACCAGGGAGCCCGAATCCCAGGAAGCCCTTCGAACCCTGACTTTCCAGATGGTGACGCTGGGTCGCTACCGGGAAGCACTTGGCCATATGACGAAATTGGTCGCCCTTGGCCAGGACGTTGATTTCAGGCTGATAACCAATCGTACCGCCGTGGATAACAATGCCGGTCTTGTGATCGACACACTTATCTCGGATTTCGAAAATCTTCTGGCCAGCTACCCGGACAACCAGTCTTTACAGCTGGCCCTGGCACACCTCTATCACCAGAACGACCAGGTGGAAGCTTCATATACCCAGGTCAGGTCACTGGCCAAAGAGATGGAAAACAACCCGGAAGTGGTTATTCTCGAAGTTGAATTACTGGAACAGATGGGGGAGCCGGATAAAGCCCGTCGACGCCTGCAACAGGCCCTGCGCAACAATGAGAATCACAAACAGCTGCGCTTCCAGTATGCCCGAAAACTGGTGGATGAAGAGCGCTACAGGGATGCACGGGACCAGTTTGAAATCATCGTCGAGCAGGACCCTGAAGACTATGACATGCTCTACTCTCTTGCCCTGCTCAGCATGGAAATCAACATGCTTAGTGAAGCACGATCCTACTTCCAGCGCCTGGTGGACAATGCCCAGCGCCTGGATGATGCGCATTACTATCTTGGATTTATCAATGCCCAGGAAAACAAACCCGATGAGGCCATTAATCATTTTTTCAATGTGAATTCCGGAGGCAACTTCCTGCAGGCCCAGCGCAGCCTGACCGAACTCATGATTCGGGCCGGGCGTTACAATGAAGTCAAATCCCGCCTGCAAAACATCCGCTTCAGAAATCCTGACTACAACATTGCCCTGCTTACCATGGAAGCCAACGTGCTCATGGATGAAGGATTTATGACGGAAGCCGGTACAGTTCTCAACAATGCGGTTGGCGCCTTTCCCAACAACCTGCAATTACTGTTTCTGCGGTCCATCTATAACCAGGAAACGAACGACCTTGAACAAATGGAAGATGACCTGCGCAGAATCATCCAGCTAAACCCCAACAACCCGGTTGCCTACAATACACTCGGTTATTTCCTCGCCGACAGTACCAATCGCTATGATGAAGCCTACAACCTCATCACGCGGGCAATAGAACTGGCCCCTAATGATCCTGCCATAATCGACAGCCTTGGCTGGGTCCAGTATCGACTGGGCCGTTTCGACGATGCCAGGGAAAATCTGGAAAAAGCCTACGAGTTGTTCCCTGATCACGAAGTCGCGGCACATCTGGGCGAAGTACTCTGGGTAATGGGTGATCGTTCCGGCGCCAGGAAAATCTGGCGGGAAGGACTGGACTCCCAGCCTGGCAGTGAATATATCCGCAGTACCATGGAGCGGCTCACTTCTGATCCAAGCAGCTGACTATTTCCCAACATGCTCCTTCCGTCTTCTTGTGCCGTTTTTCCTGGTACTGGGCCTTGGCGCCTGTAGCAACCTGTCACCGGTTTCGGGCCCTGAGCCTGTCCCTGGTTACCAGCAGGACCTGCTGCAACTGGAGCAATGGTCATTGCGCGGCCGTCTCAATATCCGCGACACAGACCGTGCTGAGACAATCAATATCAGCTGGGATCAATCCGGCTCAACCTATGACATAAACCTGAGCGGTACCCTGGGCCTGGGTGCTGTACATATCAAAGGATCAGATGCAGGCGTTCTGGTGGAAAAGGGCCGTGAACCACCGCTGATGGCTGACAGTCTGGAGGCACTCGGCAATGAACTCCTTGGCTATGCCTTTCCTGCCAGGGAACTGCTTTACTGGATTCGTGCCCTGCCGGCACCCGATAACCGGCCAGAGATAAGCCTGAATCCCCAGGGACTTACAGCCACGCTGTCCCAGGCGGATGCGTCCGGACGGCACTGGGAAATGCAGTATGACCGCTATACCACAGTAGAGGGTTATATCCTGCCGGGAAGAATCCGCCTGGAGCAAGCGCCCTATCGACTGACGTTCCTGATCTCGGACTGGCAGAACCTCACCCAGGAGGCTCCGTGAATACCCTGGAACTGCCGGCCCCGGCCAAACTCAACCTCTTCCTGCATATTACCGGTCGCCGGGCCGATGGCTATCATGATCTGCAAACGGTTTTCCAGATTCTTGATCGATGCGACACTCTTGAATTCTCACGGCTGGAATACACTGGAATACGTTTTACCTGCAGCGATCCGGCCCTGCAGGCCGATGACAACCTGGTTTTGCGTGCCGCCCGGCTCCTGGAAGAGGAATTACGACCAAAGCGGGGCGCCCTTATACATCTGGAAAAAATTCTCCCCATGGGAGGCGGTGTTGGTGGTGGCAGCTCAGATGCAGCCACTACGCTGGTCGGCCTGAATTCACTCTGGAACGGCGACCTGACGATCGAGGAACTGGCCAGACTGGGGCTTGCCCTGGGCGCCGATGTACCAGTCTTCATAAAGGGTTTCTCGGCCTGGGCCGAGGGCGTGGGTGAAAACCTGCAAGTGATTGATTTACCGGAGCGTTGGTATCTGGTTCTGACCCCCGATTGCCATGTCTCTACAGGAGAAGTTTTTTCCCATCCGGAATTGACAAGGAACACTCTCCCCATCAAAATAGCCGCCTTTCCGTTTTCGGGCAGTAAAAATGACTGCGAAATGCTGGTCAGCAGCCTTTATTTACCAGTAAGAAGGGCACTGAACTGGTTGTCCGGCTTTGGTGAAGCACGCATGACTGGCACCGGAGCCAGTGTTTTCGCGGCTTTCGAGACGGAAGCAGAAGCACAACAGGTGTTGGCACAAGCAGAATTACTGAACGAAGCGGATACAGGGCCAGGCAATGTATCCGCTTTTGTCGCAAAAGGAGTGAATGAATCTCCCCTTCACCCAGCTTTGCGCAAGGTTTGTCAAAACCTCGTGTAACGATTTTTCAGTTTAAGCGACAGCAGGTTTTTCGCTGGCGACAAGTGGCAAGGTTAACAGACACAAGGTTTTGTTTTCTCTTTCCAGACATGATTTTGGTTTTAGCGACAGCAGACTTTTCGGTTGTCGAAAAGTGGCAAGGTTAACAGGCACAAGGTTTTGTTTTCTCTTTCCAGACATGATTTTGGTTTTAGCGACAGCAGAATTAATTGGGGTGTCGCCAAGTGGTAAGGCACAAGGTTTTGATCCTTGCATGCGGAGGTTCGAATCCTCCCACCCCAGCCATATTTTTATAGGCCTGAGACACTGTATAAACAAGTCCGATCAAGTAATAAAGCGAGATCCAGGAATAGAGCTATGCCTAACAACCTGATGGTATTCAGCGGGAACGCCAACCCCGAACTGGCGGATAAAGTCTGTAAATGGCTGGGCGTCCCTCTGGGTCGGGCAGAAGTACAGAAATTCAGTGATGGCGAAATCAGCGTGGAGCTGAATGAGAATGTTCGCGGCCAGGATGTCTTTATCATCCAGCCAACCTGCTCACCCACCAATAGTAATCTCATGGAACTGCTATTGATGGCCGATGCTCTCCATCGCTCTTCTGCTAACCGTATTACCGCTGTCATCCCCTATTTCGGCTATGCCCGCCAGGATCGCCGTGTACGCTCAGCCCGCGTGCCAATCAGCGCCAAGGTAGTCGCCGACATGATTACCGCCGTTGGTGTGGATCGCGTACTGACTGTCGATCTGCATGCTGAACAGATACAGGGCTTCTTCCGCGTTCCAGTTGATAACGTCTATGCCTCACCCGTCCTTGTGGATGAAGTGATTCGAAACAATTACAAGGACCTGATGGTTGTCTCACCGGATATTGGCGGTGTGGTCAGGGCCAGGGCCTTCGCCAAGCAACTGGATATCGATCTGGCCATCATCGACAAACGTCGTCCTAAGGCCAACGAATCCCAGGTCATGCACCTGATCGGTGAAGTAAAAGACCGCACGTGTCTTATCGTTGACGACATGGTCGATACTGCTGGCACATTATGTAAAGCCGCAGATGCACTGAAAGCACAAGGTGCCAAAAAGGTCATTGCCTACTGTACTCACCCGATCCTGTCGGGCAATGCCATGGACAATATCAATAATTCCTCCCTGGACACACTGGTAGTCACCGACACTATTCCGCTGTCCGAGGAAGCAAGGAAATGCAAGAAGATACGCCAGCTCACCATGGGTAAATTCCTGGGGGAGTCCATCAGGCGTGTCAGCAATGAAGAATCTGTGAGTGCCATGTTTGACAACACCTAGGTGTTAAAACAGGCGCAGCAGTGCAAGAGTTCCCCGGATACTGGTCGCAAGTTTTCGGGGATATTTTTTTAATAGCAACTTATAGCGGTAACAAGCGAAGCAGGAAGACGCCTGGTTTTCAAGAGCCGGCCGCCCTCCCAAATCGTTAATCCGCGAGGATTACATTATGTCAAAACAAGAATTCATCCTGGAAGCCAAATCCAGATCAGATGTGGGGAAAGGTGCGAGCCGCCGCCTGCGTCGTCTCGAAGGCGAGCTTCCTGCCATCGTTTACGGTGCCGGCAAAGATCCCGTTAGCATCACATTACGCCACGATGACCTGTTTCATTCTCTGGAGAATGAAGCATTCTTCTCGTCCATCCTTGATCTGGTCATTGATGGCAAGAAAGAAAGCGTTGTACTGAAAGACCTTCAGCGTCACCCGGCCAAGCAGTTGCTTATCCACGCTGACTTTCTTCGCGTGCGTTCAGACGTTGCCCTGACAGTAAATGTCCCGCTCCACTTCATCAACGAAGAAAAGTGTGTGGGTGTGAAGCTGGAAAATGGACAGATCATCACCTCCATGAACGAACTGCAGGTTAGCTGTCTGCCAAAAGACCTGCCCGAGTACATCGAAGTGGACATGCTGGACATCCATGTAGGTGACATCATCCATATCTCCGATCTGAAACTGCCTGAAGGCGTAACCAGCGTTGAGCTATCACATGGAGAAGAAAACGACCACGCTGTCGTTTCTGTTTCCGAGATTCGTGAGCGTTCCGTTGAGGTGCCTGAAGCTGCTGATGAAGCTGGTGAAGGCGATAGCGGTGCTGATGATACTTCAGGTGACGAAGACGCCAGCGAATAATCATCGGGTGTTTTGGCACCTGTGATGAGTAATGGCATCAAACTGATTGTTGGCCTGGGAAATCCGGGCCAACAATACCGCTTTACCCGCCATAACGCTGGGGCCATGTTCGTGGAATCTCTCTGCGATGATTACCGGGGTGAACTGCGACCTGATTCCAAATTCTTTGGCCTGGTCGACAAGATTATTGTCGACAGCAGCGATATTCGCCTGCTGTTTCCGACAACCTTCATGAACAAAAGCGGTCAGGCAGTCTCCGCTATTGCCCGATATTTTGACATTCCCCCCGAACAAATCCTGGTGGCCTATGATGAACTGGATCTCCCTGTAGGAACGACACGCCTGAAAACCGGTGGTGGCCATGGCGGCCACAATGGTGTCAGGGACATCATCAAGGCACTGGGTTCACCGGATTTCCATCGCCTTCGCATAGGCATTGGACGACCAAGAGGGAAAGGTATCGACTACGTACTGGGCATACCTTCCAAACAGGAAGCAGATGCCATCCAGGACAATATTGATGAGGCCATTCGCCTGGTCCCCATGCTGATGGCAGGTGACTTCCAGAAAGCCATGGGACAATTACATACAAAGCCGGAAAAGGCCGAGACCAAAAAGGAAAACACCGATGGGAATTAAATGTGGAATTGTGGGACTGCCAAATGTTGGCAAATCCACGTTGTTCAACGCCCTGACTGAAGCCGGTATTGCGGCAGAGAACTTTCCCTTCTGCACCATAGAACCCAACTCGGGTATCGTGCCTATTCCTGATCCCAGGCTCGATGCCTTGTCAGAAATTGTCCAGCCGCAAAACACCATTCCCACCACCATGGAGTTTGTCGATATTGCCGGTCTGGTGGCTGGTGCGTCCAGGGGAGAAGGCCTGGGTAACCAGTTCCTGGCCAACATCCGTGAAACTGATGCCATTGCCCATGTTGTCCGCTGCTTTGAAGATGATAACGTAGTCCATGTGGCTGCCAGCATTGACCCGAAAAATGATATTGAAATCATCAACACGGAACTCGCTCTGGCAGATCTGGAAACCGTGCAAAAAGCCTATGACAAGGTAGTCCGTGTTGCCAAGAGCGGTGATAAGGATGCACAGAAACAGGCAGCCCTGCTGGACATGGTCCAGAACCATCTGGACGGTGGTAACCCTGTACGAAGCCTGGGTCTGGATGAGGCCCAACTGGCAGATCTCTACACCTTGCACCTGCTCACCGTGAAACCCACCATGTATATCGCCAACGTCGACGAAGACGGCTTCGAGAACAACTCCCACCTGGACGTTGTTCGGGAAATTGCGGAAGTAGAGGGCGCTGAAGTCGTGGTCGTCTGTAACAAACTGGAATCAGAAATTGCGGAACTTGCTGCCGATGAAAAACTGGAATTTCTCCAGGAGATGGGCATGAATGAACCGGGGCTTGATCGTGTGATTCGCGCCGGATATGCCCTACTCGGCCTGCAGACCTACTTCACAGCCGGGGAAAAGGAAGTACGGGCCTGGACAGTTAAAGTAGGTGCGACCGCCCCCAAAGCCGCTGCGGTCATTCATACGGACTTTGAAAAAGGCTTTATCCGCGCGGAAGTGGTCGGATACGACGACTTCATCACCAACAAGGGTGAACAGGGAGCCAAGGATGCAGGCAAATGGCGCCTGGAAGGGAAGGATTACATCGTCCAGGATGGTGATGTTATCCACTTCCGTTTCAACGTTTGATAATGGCTTAATATCTGCCCCTAATTCTTGACTTTTCAGGGGGTTATGACGAAAATGCGCATCCCTTGTGGCGGTCGAAACAAATCATTCACGTCATAAGGGCGTCTAGTGTGAGTGTGCATAAGATAGGTGCGAAAATTTGTGTTTTTAGCGCAGGCGAATACAGACACACGTTGAGCAGGAAAACAGAAATTTTCGCAATCAGATTGTGTACAATAGGCGGCCGCAACAGAGAATTAAGGCTACGTAGCTCAGCCGGTTAGAGCACAGCATTCATAATGCTGGGGTCGGTGGTTCAAGTCCACCCGTAGCTACCATATAAAACAAGCACTTAGCGGGAATACGCTAGGTGCTTTTTTATTTGGGCAAGCATAAAGGGTTGCCTACCCCCTGCAGTATGTCTTTCAATTGCAATTCAGATCAAGATTGTTAAAAGTGAAAGTGCACCGCCACACCCATGGGTATTTGCACAGAGGGCACACGGAAACAAAGTGTGAGGGAGTGAGTGAAAGAAGACTGGCCGTTTGCAGAGGTAGCCTACCCAGGTCGATCCATTGAATGGACCGCCTGGACAAGGGAATCAAGGTCCTCTGCCTGGAGGATATAGTCAGTGTGGTTTCCTGTTTTCTCACTCATGGATCAATCGAATACCTTTCCTGAACACAGGAATAAAGCGGATTAATTTTCAGGATAACAAGGCCGTCACTCCGTGAGTATGACAAACATCAAACCTTGACCCGGTGTTGGCTTCACCGGATTTTCAATCAGCCAGGATTGCGCAGATTATGCGGTCCTGTGTTTTCAATAAGCCGTTCGCCACACAGGGCCATGGTAGTGTCCAGCTCCTTACGGATTATTTCCAGGACCTCGGTAACACCCTGCTGCCCCCGGGCACCCAGCCCGTAAACCAGAGCGCGTCCCAGCCAGACGCCCTGCGCGCCCATACACACGGCTCGCATTACATCCTGGCCACAGCGTACGCCACCATCCATATGAATTTCCATACGGTTACCTACAGCATCCACAATTTCCGGGAGCATGGTAATCGAAGACGGTGCCCCATCAAGTTGCCTGCCCCCATGATTGGACACAACTATGGCATCTGCACCCGAATTGGCTGCAAGGCGCGCATCTTCTACATCCATGATGCCCTTGAGAATGAGCGGACCACCCCAACGTTCCTTGATCCAGGCCACATCATCCCAGTTAAGTGTGGGATCGAACTGCTCCGCCGTCCAGGCTGAAAGTTTACTCAGGTCAGACACGCCCTTTACATGTCCCATGATATTGCCGAAGGATTTACGCTTGGCTCCGAGCATACCGAAGGCCCAGCGAGGACGCGTCATCACCTGCCAGATATGGGAAGGGATAAATCGGGGCGGGGTACTGAGCCCGTTCCTGATATCGTTATGCCGCTGGCCCAGAATCTGCAGGTCCAGAGTCAGCACAAGTGCGCTGCATCCTGCCGCCTTGGCCCTGTCGATAAGTCTGCCGGCAAAATCCTTGTCTTTCATGACGTACAACTGGAACCAGAAAGGTTTTTCCGTATTCTCTGCCACGTCTTCAATGGAACAGATACTCATCGTCGACAGGGTGAATGGCACACCGGCCTGCTCTGCGGCTTTTGCCGCCAGAATTTCTCCGTTCGCATGCTGCATGCCCAGCATGCCGATAGGCGCCAGGGTAACAGGCATGGTGTAGTCCTGTCCTACCAGTGTTGTGGCCAGGGAACGGTTGGACATATCCACCGCTACACGCTGCCGAAACTGAATATCCCTGAAGTCGGCTTCATTATGACGATAGGTACTCTGGGTCCAGGAGCCGGAATCTGCATACTGGAAAAACATCTTGGGCACACGGCGCTTCGCCAGTTTCTGATAATCCCAAACATCACATAAAGTGGTCATAACCTGTTGCTGCCTTGTCAATGTCTATTCTGAAAACACAAGTAAAGCAGATATACCCTTACAGGTTAAGCACTAAGCCTTTTCCAGGCATAAAAAAACGGAGCATGATGCTCCGTTTTTATTCAATCACCTGGATGCTTACATGGAAGCGAGGCCCTGAACGATTTCCAGGGATTGCATGACATTCTCTTCCGGTGAAACACCACCGACAGTCCCTACGATCGTGCCGTCTGTGTTAACCACGAAGGTGTCGCGGGAAGTAAAGCCATGATCGATTTCCACTCCACGGGTATCCTTGAATCCGGTCATGCCATCACGGACATTCAGGTCGTAGGATTTAGCAATGCTACCGTCAGCATCAGAGGCGACGGGCAGCTCTCCAGCACAGTATTCCGGGTCAGCGGAAAAATCATTCAGGCGCTCAATGCTGTCCAGGGAAACACCAACAACCGTAGCGCCAACCGCTTTGAACTTGTCCATATTGATGGCAAAGGTATGGGCCTGGATGTTACAGCCCTGTGTATAGGCCGATGGGTAGAAATAGACCACCGTCGGGCCTACAAGATTCAGTGACTGCTGCAATGAATAGGTGAATTCTTCACCATCCATGGATGCCTGGGCGGTAAAATCCGGGGCCTTGGCTCCGGTCTCAAGTGCTGCCTGTGCTGACAGGCTCAGTGTTGCGGCCAGAACGCCTGAAGTGATCAGTTTATACATCATTGTCTACCCCTCTCTCCTTATTGATATTAAATCCGGACAATCATCCGGAAATATTGTTGAATTGATGATATAGCGGTTAATCCGATAAGTGAAATGACCCGTAACCTGCCACTTTCTTTCCATATACCCGATTTTCTTCAAAATCCGTAAACACGGGTATACGGAATGATTGAGGAAAGACGGATTGAAAACCGGTAACACATTGACTGTCATGTACGCGAAAACTACTATGCCAGTTCACTGAATTGAAGGAATCATCATGAACCTCCGTGCCTGCATGCTTACCCTGATTACCGGATGTCTCCTTATCTCATGTGGCAATGATGCTGCAGACCAGACACCCGGAGAAGCTGTTTCTGCCGCCCAGACAGAAAGCACACTGTTTGCTGCCCTGCCGGCAGATGACACACCCGATGAGAAGACATTCCAGACTCTCGATGGACGGGGTTTCGATGTGGAATTCCTCAATGGCAAGAAAGTTTTTGTCAATTTCTGGGCAACCTGGTGCGCTCCCTGCATACGCGAAATTCCTTCTATCAACCGGGCTGCAGAAGCCCTGGCATCCGAGGGGTTCGATTTTATCTTCGTCTCGGACGAAGACGTGGAAACAATCAATGATTTTCTGACAGAAAGGGAATTTGACGGTAATTTCGTCAAGCTCAATGGCTATTTCGCCAACTATGGCATTGGCGCAGTACCGAGTTCCTGGTTGCTTGATGAGAACGGCGATCTGGTCGCCACCTGGGCAGGGGCCTATGAATGGGACAGTGACGAGATGCTGTCAGAGATTCGCAACCCTCCCATAGAAGAGTAGTCCGAATGAAGCGGGAGAAGAGTTCATCTTACCCGGCTTTATCCCTCAAAATATCCCGTAATCGATAATGTCATCGTAGTACCCGGTTATCGTCAGGGTTACCACCACATCGTATTCGTTGTAATTGAGCCAGTACCAGCCATGCTCCCCGTCAAAGGGAGCTGTCAGGGAACCATTGTTGCCGGCGCCTTCCTGCTGTTCCTTGTAGCGTACAAAGAAATCGGGCCCGAAAGACACATCGTGGCCATGGAAATCCACATAGATATCCCCACGATCCACCTGCCAGGAATAGACAATAGCCTTGCCTTCGGTCATGACCATTTTTATTTCTGTCTGGGTCTCCGCGGGAATGGTCACATCCATGGAGATAATCTGGGGTGCTGCTTCCTGATCCTGAAAAACAGCAGGGTTCGGCAATGGAGTCGGTTCCCCGAAGGCTGGAATTTCCACTTCGCGAATGGTTTCGTTACCACCGATTACATCAGATATTTCGATGCGATAGACAGGTTCAGCATTCAACTCAGTCAGCCCCGTCGCCTCTCCGACTCCAGTGGGATCTATTCCGTATTCAGCAGGCAGCACAATCAGCACCAGCAGAATGATCGCGGCCACAACAGCTATCAGTGTGGCTTTTAGCAGGGAAGAACTGGAAGGAGGATCAATATTATTCATCGGTTTTTCCTGAAATTGTTATGAAACGACGTAACCGGCCAGCTGGTAACCAAAGAGCATGAAACCTGCCGTCATGATAATGAGATTGGTGGTAAAAGCGCCTTGAATAAAGCTGGGGCTCTTTCGCCAGAACTGAAAAGCTAGCAACATAATAGTGAGTGCAGCCAACTGACCCAGCTCCACACCAAGATTGAAGGCAATCATGTTCGGTACAAGCCCCTCACTGGAAATAGTCAGGTCCTGTAATTTTGTGGACAAACCAAAGCCATGAGCGAGGCCAAACAGGAAAACAGCATGGCGGGTATTGATGGTAACCCCCAGTCGCTGAAAGCCCCCCATATTTTCAAAGGCCTTGTACACCACTGACAAACCAATAATGGCATCCACGATATAGGCATCGGCCCGGATTCCGCCCAGCACACCCAGTAACAGGGTGATACTGTGACCCACGGCAAACAGGCTCACATAAAGTGCCACATCTCTCATCTTGTAAAGAAAGAAAATGACGCCGACCAGGAACAGCAAATGATCATAGCCGGTAAACATATGCTTGGCACCCAGATACATATAGGGAATAAAGGCTACCCCACTGATTCGCTGGATATAGTCGGCATCACCGCCTGCCATGCCATGCCCAAGGGCCGGTAGAGATGCCAGGCACAGACTCACCAAAGCCAGGATGGCCAGGGAAAACTGTTTAAAATATCTGCTATTCAAGTACATTTCCTTTTCAGGTGTCTTTTTATTCATGGTAATGCGCCCCACTGAATCTTGCAAAGCAGTTATTTCACTATCATGCCCAGAACTAGATCATGAATGGCCGGAACCAGAAGATCACTGACATCCAGTGAATTCGAGTCATGTGGGATTGTGTTACATGTCACCAGGCGGCGCAGCCCTTTTTCCCTCAACGTCGCATCTATACCACCGGAAAAAATGCCATGCACACAGGCACAGTCTACGTTCTCTATTCCCTTATCCCGTAAGGCACGCATACATTCCAGCACAGTGTGACCACTGGAAATCACATCATCAATTATCACTGCTGTCTTCCCCTGGTATGAAGCCAGGTCAGGAAGCGTTATGACCACATTACGATCTCCCAGGCGATTTTTTTCACCGATGACAAAAGGGTGTCCACTGTAATCAGCAATTTTTGATACCCATTGCTCACTTTCGGCATCAGGACCCACGAGAAATATATCTTTCTCATTGGCCAGCCAGTCAGCGAGTTTTGGTTCACCCTGCACCACTTTGCTGGGAATCGTGTATATCTCATCGAGCGAATCATAACGATGCAAATGCGGATCCACAGTTACCATCCAGTCAAACTGTCGGGATACCAGGTTGGCAAAGATGCGGGAAGTAATCGCTTCTCCCTCATGAAACCGGCGGTCCTGGCGCATGTAACACAGGTAGGGAGCAACCAGGCCGACTGAGGATGCACCAAGTTCTTTCATGGTTTCCGCCATGAATGATAATGGCAGGAACTTCGGATCCGGATAACTCAGGTCGGCCAGAATAATACAATGGCGCCCCCTGACATCGGTCTCCAGTTTCAGGTAGGACTCACCATCCGGAAACAGCCTTGTATCTGTTTTTCCAACTTCTGCCGGCATGGTCTGGCATAACCGCTCCATCAGTGGATGTGGTTGCAGAGTGAAGATTACAGACAATTTGTCCATCATAATTAAAGCTCCCATGAAGCATGGTTCATCTGTGGAAATTCCTGAAAATCAGTTTTCCACAATATCGAAAATATCCGGATTCTCCCGGTAATAGGCCATGGCGTAATCCCTCTCACCCGGACTTTCACTGTACAGGGTAAACAGCGGGTCATCCTTGCCAACCCAATTACCGGCATTGGCATGCAGGCGCAGGCCAGCGGCTTTATCGCCAGGGGCCCCTGCCAGTTTAGCCAGTCGGGCAAGCTTGCGATTATCCACGGACCGGATCATGCCTTCCCTGTCAGCTGCCTGGACGATGGAATAGTCAGCCTGTTTGGGTTTTTTCATCCCACCCTGGGCTGCTGCAATACGCTGGAACTGCTCCCAGGCATGACCGCTGTCCAGTAGTCGTGTAGCCTTGATCATGGCTTCTTCCATACCATCCCCGTCGGCCATATCCAGCAGGTTTGCTGCCAGCTCAAGTGCCCTGTGCCTTAGATCCTGCGGTGCATCTTTTTCACACTGGAGCACCGCAAGAAGATCCAGTGCTTCCTGAACAGGGCCTATACCCTCACCCACGGGTTTACTGCCATCAGTGATAATGCAGCGAACATAAAGCCCGCATGCCTCCGCCACCTGGTTAAAGAGGCTGGCCAGATAGTCCGCTTCACCTGGAGACCTGACCTTTGCAGTCTCCCCGACGGGAATATCAATGATGCAGTGGGTAGCACCGGCAGAGATTTTTTTCGACAGGACCGAAGCAATCAACTGGCCTGCCCCGTCAATATCCAGTTCCTTTTCAATGCGCACCATGATGTCGTCGGCTGGACTGAGACTGACAGAGCCCCCCCACACCAGACAGGCCCCGGTCTGGTTGACAATCTCCTGCATTTTTTTCGTGTCTATCTGGACATTGAAAATGGTTTCAAGCGTATCTGCCGAGCCTGCGGGAGATGTAATGGCCCGCGAAGATGTTTTTGGCATGACCAGCCCGGCTGCACTGCAAATGGCAACAACCAGTGGTGTGGTCCTGTAACCCGGCAAGCCGCCAATACAATGTTTGTCAAAAATTCTTGGCCGATCGGGCCATTCAAGCTTTTTACCCGTATTAACCATCGCTTTCGTTATGCCGATGATTTCATCCAGATTCATCCGGTTACCGGCACAGGCCGTGAGAAAGCTGGCGATTTCGATATCCCGATAACGGTGCTCACTGATATCCGAGACGATAGCTTCCAGTTCTGGTTCATTGAGCGAATACCCATAGATTTTCTTGCGCATATAACCCAGCGACTGGACCACTGGGGCATGATCAATATGCACGATAGTGCCATCAGAGACGCCCAGGCGCTCCAGAGCAATATTCGACAACCCGATATTGCCAGGTTGAAGGATATGATTCTCAACCACATCCAGCGTCACGATTACTTCCCGTCCGGCCGCTTTCACCAGAACGCGGCTGTTGGCACTGAAGCCTTCCGCACGACAGATATGGCAGTCCTGGTGCATATAACCGATCGGTTCCTGCTGGGTATTGATACCCACATCCACGACTTGCATCTCCGCCAATTCAGACATTTCTCACTCCTTCAGAATCGACACCTTTCATCTACAGTTAACGCCTGGCGAACTTGCCAATCAAGCAATCTTCAGCCTGCTTTTTATAAAACTTGTTATAGCGCAAAAAACCAGGAGAAAAATACCCGCCCCGCTGAGGGTTATCAGGAGTTTATAGACAAGACTCCCGGTCCTGCCCGTATGAAGGGGGTAACCGGCATTGATGGTTCGTTCCAGTAGAGGGAAGCCCTGTGCATCAATGCGCAGATCCATATACCCGAGCTCGGCATCAATATAGGTCTTGCTGAGTCCCGTTCGGTTCCAGGTACCCTGCTGCTGGACCCCGATAACACGATGGATGGAATACCCCCCTGGCACTGTCGCTGAACGAATCTCTCCTTCCGGGAAAACAGCACGGGTTCGCTCCAGAGCGGGTAACCAGTCACCCTGTCCTTCTCCGGAAACAGAGTCGATCCCCACTACCATGGCATCACTGTATTCCTGTTTCCTGCGCAGCTCATCAAGAAAGATTTCCTCCACTTCAAAGGGAAAGGCAAGCATGGCACCGGTAACCAGCGTCATAAGCAGCGGCAGGGAGATAACAATACCCAGATTGCGGTGACTCGCCACCAGGACACTTCTTTTCATGCTGCCAGGGACCAGACGGCGACTGAATTGTCGCCGCAGGGGTATGAATGTAAGCAGTCCCATGAGTACCAGCATAATCCCTGCGAGTGCAGCCAGCCCCGTTATTGTCAGACCAAGGTCTTCCAGCAAAAGGCGATGGTGCAGGTCGTAGAGCCATTCTTCAATGCGATCATTCATATACCACTGATCGACGACATTGCCTTCAACATCCACGTAGGCATAGTTGGTATCCAGCAGGGTCACTCGGGTAAGGGGAAATGCCCGGGTGGCAAACTGGATTCCCAGAATATCGTTATTATCAAAACGTGCCTCGATAGCTTCACCGATCCTCGCCAGGGCCTGGGGTGTAGGATCGAAATCCACCCTTGCTTCCGGGGTGGTCAGCCGGACATAGTCTTCCTTCCAGATCAGCAGGGTGCCGGTAAAACTGCTCAGCAAAAAAAGCAGTCCCAAGGTCAGCCCAACCCATGCATGCAAGGTGCGAATTACTTTCATTAGAGGATTATTCATCGCGACAGTTTTCTTCAGGAAATTCCAGTTCGATCGTGGTATGGGTCAGGGAAAAGGGAGCCAGCTTTTCAGCCACTTTCTGTTTCAGCACCAGTTGCTGACTCGCATCAAGATTGGTTCGCAGCAGAAGATGGGCTGTATAGACGTGATGCTCTCCGTCCAGGGACCAGCAATGTTCATGATGTATATCTTCTATATCCGCTAGAGTTTTCAACTCAATACTGATCTTGCTGCTCAGTAGGTCCCCTGGCGCTGCCTGGAAAAATATTCTCAGGGTTTCCCTGAAATGCTTGTAGATATTGAAAAGGATGAAGGCGGTAAAAACCACTGCCAGCAGGGGATCCAGTATCGGCCAGTCGACGAACAGCAAGGTGATGGACACAACCAGAACGGCTGCCCAGCCGAGCACATCTTCCAGAAGGTGCCAGTTCAGGACTTTTTCATTCAACGAGTTTCCTGCGCTCAGTTTGAAAGCAGCATACCCATTCACGCTAATGCCCAGAATAGCCAGGACAATCATTCCTTCCACTTCGGGCATTTGGGGATCAAACAGCCTGGGTACGGACATTAACAGCACCCACATGGAACCCACGATCAGGATTATGCTGTTAATCAGGGCGCCAAATAGCGACAGGCGCCGATACCCATAGGTAAATACTTCATCAGGGTCTTTGCGTGACAGGCGATCAAGGATCCAGGCTGAACCAATGGACAGACTGTCGCCCAGATCATGGACTGCATCCGCCATGATCGCGGTGGAATTGGTCAGATAGCCACCGATAAATTCAATCACCGTAAACCCGGCATTGAGGAAAAATGCCCAGCCTATTCTGTCCGGGCCATGATGGTGATGATCATGAGCGTGCATGGAAGCGCTTTCTTGATGAAATACAGCGGCAGTATTGCATGGTTGGAAAGGGTAAAAAACCTTAAATAGTCCGGGGGAAAGCGGGACTGATCATTTCATAATAAATACCTGTTAATCAGTCATCATTATCGATGCCAGCCAGTTATCCAGCGATTCCCAATCCAGGGTGACTGTATGCCCGACATTATCAAGCAAGGCAGCATCAAGGTCGGCATCAGCAAGCTTAAGTTGTCTCACAGTTTCCTGAAACTGCTCCCCCCATCCCTGTGGGTCATCTCTTCCCACGCGCAGATACACCGGCAGCTTTTCCAGGCTTCCAGTAGGCAATGGCCCGGATACCACTGCCGGGGCTGCAATAAGGCCCCTGTATAATTCCTGTTCCCTGACGACCATCTCCAGAGCAGCGACAGCTCCTCTGGAAATTCCCAGCAGTAGCACAGATGAATCACGGATGTCTCCACGCCCCTTGAGCAGGTCGATCAGTTGCCTGACAAAGCTGATATTATCACCGCCAAAGGATTCCCCTTTGGGAGAGACAGGAGCAGTCACCGCCCAACCGCGATCAAGCAGTTCCCCGGCATTGTTGCGAAATGCACTACTGGCAGCTGTAGCATCTCCATATCCACCACCCAGAATCACAGCCAGGGGATGACATCCATCTCCTACCCGGGGAATATCAAAATAGGCAGCCAGTTCCGATCCATCTGCCAGCCGAAAAAATGATTGCGTGTAGGTATTGATTGGCATGGGAAGTCTCAGGGCGAGTAAAGCAGCAATCGAGACTGTCCATCCCGGGCATTATTGCCTGAGCGCATGTTGGCGGCGCGGTTACAGAAAAACAGGTCGTTGTCACCATCACCATTGAAATCAGCCACCTCGATATCGAAGGTATTTCCATACAGGGGGTAAGGCAAAGGTCCTTCTTCACCGGCTGCTATAAACACACCATGACCATCGTTCAGCAGTGTCATCGTATTTCCTCCCCGCCTGGCAATTTCTGAGTGAGGAAGCATTACATCCTGGTCTCCGTCGTGATCGAGATCAGCCACCTGGACCGTAAAATGATTACGTTCCCCGGCGGGATAATAATTCGCCGGCACTTCAGTAAACACACCGCGCCCGTTGTTGAGCAGAAAATAATCCGTTTGGTCACTCTGGGAAACGAAACGTACATTGGCCACCAGTAGATCCGGGTCATGATCGCCATCCACATCCACGGCACGGATCTCCCGGCTTTCATCATCCAGAACCGGCATATTATCTGCAGCCAGCAACAGACTTCCCTGCCCATCATTTACAAACAGTTCATTCTGGCCTTCGTTCGCCATGATGACATCCAGGTCACCGTCATTATCCACGTCCACCAGTTCAATATCCTGCGTGTTCGCCTCGTTAGTCCAGCGTGCCTGCGTCTCATCCACGAAATTGGCTCTACCATCATTGATAAGCACCCGGTTCATACCGATATTGCCAACAAGAATATCCGGATCTCCATCGTTGTCGATATCCATCACGGCATGAGTGTTTGACACATCGGTAACTGAAAGGCGCCAGGATGAATCCACGAAACTGCCCGGTTCTATCTGCAGAAACAGCTCATTGGTTTGGTCGTCTTCGCTGACAAAAAGCATATCCAGATCACCGTCACCATCAAAATCCACCAGGTCCACTTCCTCACTGTCATGAACCGTGCGTGGCATATCCAGTTGTGATGCCTGTTCAAACAGCCCTCCACCGGTATTAAGCAGAAGAATATTGGCCCTGAATTCCATGGCCAGGGCGATATCCAGATCACCGTCACCATCCACGTCGCCAGCTGCCGCATCCATGCAGGGACCAATAATAGGGGGCAGACGTGTTTCGGTGACATCCCGGTACAGCACCTGCGCAATCGCCCCTGCAGGCAGCCATGCCAGCACCAGGGCAAGCCCGGCCAGAGGCCAGCGGGAAAGTAGCTTTTGGCTCAGCAACATGAGTCCTGTCCTGCCCCAAACAACGGGCCAGGTCCTTTTGTTGACGACGACAGGTATAACGACTTTGTTGGTAGCATTTTCGTTAAATTCCTTGCACCATTGTTTGCGATTTTCATGGTAAAACATAACTTACTAAAAATGATGGACCCAGGGGAAAACATGTCATGATCAGATCCACCTTTCTACTTTTACTGCTGACCACCTGTTTAACCACATCTTCGGTATTTGCCGCGAATGAGCATTGCGACCGGGGATGCCTGCAGGAACTCACCCTCCAGTATATGAATGCCGTGGTCGCCAATGATACAGACGCCACCTCGTTAATGCCGGGCTACCGACAAACCGAAAACACCCATGTCAAAAGAGTCGGTACCGGCGTCTGGGAAACTGTTACCGGCATTCATGACGGTGCCCGCCTCTACCTTGACCCGGTCGCCGGACAGGCACTCTGGTTCGGCATTATAGATACCACTATGCGCGATCCCTCGGAAGTAGCCATGGTACGGCTCAAGGTCATCGACCAGGAAATTGCCGAAGCCGAATGGTTCTTCAGTGGTCCCGGCCTGGGTAGCATGCAGGGCCCTGCCCTGCCAGATGGCACCAATGAAATCATGTTCAATCCGAAAAACCTGGCCGCCAATCCTCCACCAGTGAGAAATATTCCCCTGGCTGACCGGCTCAGTCGTCCTGCCCTGGAAGGCATTGCCAATAGCTATTTTGATGCCCTGACAGAGGAGGATGGCAGCATTATCCTTGCCCATCCGGACTGCTTTCGCCTGGAAAACGGCGTCCAGGTCACCGGCCGCCCCCTGGCGGAAGGCAGAACTGACGGTTACCGGGGCATGACCAACTGCGGCTCCAACTTCGGTAATTTCAACATTTCCCTGGTCTCCCATCGCCGCTTTTTTGCCGTGGATGAGGTCCAGCAGGTTGCTGCCACTTCGGCAATCTTTATGCGCAATACCAATGGGCATGAACGCCGCTGTGTATTCATCGAGATATTCTATATCGATGACAACGCCATATCACAGATCTACTCGGTGATTTACTACCCGGATCCAAACGATCCTGCTCCCAACTGGCCTCCCTATTATGGCAATTTCCCATTGCCGGAAAGCTTTGGCGACACCCGTTAACGACCAGTAGAGACGTTGACATTATCCGGCCCTGATTGTCAGGGCCGAAAGCTTACCGGAACGTATTTACACGGTTTTTCCACAGGCAGCCGTTGGACAAGCCACTGCCTGCGCATTATTCTGCTTTCAACACTGATTTCGGGAACCCCTCTATGCATAAGCAGATTCTCCTTTGGCTCCTGGCAGCCCTGACCGCTTTTCCGGTCATTGCCCAGGACATCCCCCGAACAGACAACGGGCAACCTTTCCTTCAGGGTATCTGGAAAGCGCAAACCCGGGCGGCCTTTAACCTGGAAGATCACGTCGCACGCCATGATATGCCTGCCGGCAGGAGTGTGGTTGTGGGCGGCACTATTCCCTATCAGGACTGGGCCCTGGCACAGCGCAACCAGAACTTTGCCGAGCGCACTACCCTGGATCCCCTGAACAAATGTTACCTGCCGGGTCCTACGCGACTCATGGCGATGGACTGGCCATTCCAGATTTTCCAGACCGACGAGCATGTAGCCATCACTTTCGAGTGGACCCAGGTATACCGCCTGATCTATGCCAATGGCCAGGAATCCTACTATCCGGGCTTTGAACACTGGATGGGAGATTCACGGGGACACTGGGAAGATGATACCTTTGTGGTGGAAATCCGTGATCTTAACGACCGTACCTGGCTGGATGCGGCCGGTAATTTCCACAGCAATGCCCTTCAGATCACGGAACGCTATACCCTGCTGGATGAAAACACCATTGAATACGAAGCAACATTCCATGATCCTGACGTATTTACGCGGGACTGGACCATCCGCTTTCCCCTGGTGCGTCAGAAAGGCATGACCCGGCTGCTGGAATATCAGTGCCAGGCTGAAGTCGAGGAAGACAACGGAGCATTCGAACGGGTGGACAACCTGTGGTATCCGGCTCCGGTTCCGGCTGACAATATTGCATTCGACTCTACATTCGACAATACGACAGAATCCCTCCCGCTACCGGTTGTGCCTGATGACATCAGCCGCCTGGCCGATGGGTCGCCGGATATCAGCGGGTATTTCATGTCCAATGCCGGCGGTGCTAACTATGGACTGGAGAGTCGGGAAAACATAGCCATGTTTCCTCCGGCAAGAGGGGTCGTAATCGATCCACCTGACGGCGTACTGCCCTACCAGGACTGGGCACGCGATGAAATGGTGGAAAGACGCGAACCCTGGCGGGGTTACGATGACCCTACTGCCCATTGCTTCGTGGCGGGGATTCCCAGGTCCCACTATGTGCCATCACCTTTCTTCATTCTGCAGCCACCGGGTTATGTCGTCATACTGCATGAACGGATGTCCTACCGTGTAATTGACCTGAACCGCCAGCAGCACCTGCCTGACTCTATTCGTCTCTGGATGGGCGATGCACTGGGCCACTGGGAAGGTGACACCCTGATCGTTGAATCTGCCAACTACAATGGCAAAGCCTGGCTGAATGAACTCGGTGATGTTATCAGTCATGCCCAGACCGTTATTGAATCCTATACGCCGGTATCAGACAGCCAGATAATTTACCGGGCCACGGTCTCCGATCCGATTCCCTATTACAGGCCATGGACGATCGAAATGCCCTTCAACCAGCAGGACGAGGAATTACTGGAAGTAGCCTGCCTGGAAGACAATAATGACCTTGAACATCTTAGGGATGTACGCGATGAACATCGCGCACAAATGGGAGAATCACTATGAAAAAACTGATCGTACTTGCTTTTATCCTGGCCTCGACATCATTATCAACCCAGGCACATCACTCATTTTCCGCCGAGTTTGATATCGACCAACCCATCAAGCTTACCGGCCAGGTCACCCGCATGCAGTGGTCCAACCCCCATGGCTGGATTTACATTGATGTGGAAAACGACGATGGCACAGTGACCAACTGGGCTCTGGAAACCAGTGCAGCCAATAACCTGATCCGCCGTGGATGGCGTCGCGACGATCTGCCGGCTGGTACCACCATCGTTGTAGAAGGCTTCCAGGCGCGCAACGGTACCGCAACCGCCAACATACGAGGTATCTTGCTGGAAGACGGCAGACGACTGTTTTCCGGTAACGCGGATGAATTGCGCAACTGATCACAAACTGTATTCAATATTCGCGCTGACAAATTCTCCCTGGCGCCTGTTCCTGGCAGCCGTGCTCTGTGGCGTTACCCAGGTGGCCACCGCTACCGGTATATCCTTTTGTCGGGGTGATCCACCTGCGCAGGCACGTATCCTTGCCACAGCCCGGATTGATGGCTCACCAGTCTACCTGGTCGCTGGCATGCATCAGGAATCTGCCTGTACAGCCATGTCACTAGATTGTGGTATCGAAAGACGATATGGTGATTCGCGGCGTCCACATCATGGGCCGCATGGCCAGTGAACTGATTCACTACGGTATGGCCCTGGTCAACGATGAAAAAACAGTTAACGAAGTGGTGTCCACGGTCTTTAACTACCCTACCCTGCATGACCTCTATAAATATGCCTGTTACGATACGCTCGGCACCATGAGTGGTCACAAGATCAAGGATTTCTAGAATCCAGAACAATAAAGAAATACACCGGAGCAAACCATGAAATTCACTCCTGTCCGGGCGATTGCCCTGTTTTCCCTGTTATTCAGTACAGGGCTTTTTGCACAATCCAATGCAGACCTTACTGCCGCCTCACCGGATGGGGCCGAATGGCTATCCTATGGTCGTGACCCCGGGGAGATGCGTTACAGCCCACTGGACCAGATCAACGCTGAGAACGTTGCCGAACTGGGCGTAGCCTGGACCTATGATCCTGGCACCTATCGTGGCCTGGAAGCCACTCCCCTGGTTCACAACGGCATCATGTATGGCACCCTGCCCTGGAGCCGGGTGTTTGCTGTCGATGCCCGCACCGGCGAGGAGATATGGACATTTGATCCCATGGTAGACAAAGGCATTGGCTGGAAGGCCTGCTGTGATGTGGTCAACCGGGGCGTCGCCATGCATGATGGAAAAGTGTTTGTTGGCACCATTGATGGCCGTTTGATTGCCCTAGATTCGGCAGACGGCTCAGTGGTCTGGGAAGTCCAGACCCTGATCGATACCGAGCGTCCCTACACAATCACGCAGGCTCCACGCATTGCAGATGGCAAAGTCATTATCGGCAACAGCGGTGCTGAACTGGGTGTTCGCGGTTATGTCACCGCCTACAACGCAGAGGATGGCTCCCAGGCCTGGCGTTTCTGGGTCGTCCCGGGCAATCCGGCGGATGGCTTTGAAAATGAGGATGTGGAACTGGCAGCCACCACCTGGGAAGGTAACTGGTGGGAACAGGGAGGCGGCGGCACCTCTTGGGATGCCATTGCCTATGATGATGAGGCCGGCCTGGTCTATATCGGTACGGGCAACGGTTCTCCCTGGGTGCATGAACTGCGCAGCAATGGCGTTGGTGATAACCTCTACCTGAGCTCCATCGTTGCCCTGGATGTGGATACAGGCAAGGTTGAGTGGTACTACCAGACGACACCTGCGGACAACTGGGATTACACTGCGGTCCAGCAGATCATGCTGGCAGACCTGGTTATTAACGGCGTACCCCGCAAGGTACTGATGCAAGCGCCCAAGAACGGATTCTTCTATGTCCTGGACAGAATTACCGGCGACCTGATTTATGCTGATCCCTATACCAAGGTCACCTGGGCCAAGGGTGTAGACCTTGAAACCGGGCGCCCCATTGAAACCACCCAGGCTCGCTATGACGACCAGATTGCAATGCTGCTGCCCGGACCCGGTGGTGGTCATAACTGGCATCCCATGTCCTTTAACCCGAACACCGGTCTGTTGTACCTGCCGACCGAACAGGGCAACTCATTCCCCTATGGCGTGGATGTGGAATTCACTTACAAGCCAGGCACCTGGAATGCCGGGGTCAGCGCCCTGGGTTCTCTCGAACGTGTACCCTTCCTGGGTGATGATGGATATGAAGAAGGCACCGGACCTGCCGCCCCTGAAAATCCCGGCGTGCTCGTTGCCTGGGACCCGGTCCAGCGCCGTGCCCGCTGGCAGATCAATTACGGCATCCTGTCCAATGGCGGCACCCTGACAACGGGCGGCAATCTGGTCTTCCAGGGTATCGGTGACGGTCACCTGATGGCCTACCGTGCTGATAATGGTGACAAGGTATGGGAAGTAGACCTGGGCGTAGGCATTATGGCGGCTCCCATGACCTACATGATCGATGGCGTACAGTACGTTTCCGTTCTTGTCGGCTGGGGTGGCACCAACGGTCTGGTGGGTGAAAATCATACCGGTGAATACAAGGCACCCGGCCGCCTGTGGACCTTCAGGCTGGGTGGTGACATGAATATAGAGCCTGTTACAGGCCGCGAAATGCCTGAACTTACGGCCATTCCCTATGATGACGACCCGGAAATCCAGTACCAGGGCTCACATCTTTATGGCCAGCGCTGTTTTGTCTGCCATGGTCCCAATGCCGTGAGTGCCGGTATGATTGCCGACCTGCGTTATGCCTCACCGGCAACCTATGACATTTTTGACAATATCGTTCGCCAGGGTGCCTACACCGGGCTGGGTATGCCCAACCTGGGCGCGTTTGTCAGTGAAGACGACCTGTACGCCATCAAGAACTTCATTCTGGCACAGCGCGCCGCAGCCATGGCTGCCGAAGGGGAATAGGAACATGGGCAGGAGCAGTTGGTTTTTGGCATCAACCATGTTGATGACAGCCCTGGTCCTGCCAGTCTACCTCCTCGCCCAGGATGTACCGGCTGACCTGGGTGCATTTGCTGGCACCTACACCGGGGAAGTCTTCAATGGTGACGACATGGATCCCATCGTTACTGTTTTCCGGATGGCAGGAGGCAATCGCCTGACTGCCAGCTATAGTGTCGACGCCGAACAGTTTACCTACGAAGGGGTCGTCTCCAGCATTGTTTTTGAAGATGAACGAACAATAACCGGGGAATGGACGGACCGATTCGGGGAAGGCTTCCTGCGCTTGCAGTTTTCGGTGGATTTCAACAGTTTTACCGGTTACTGGTCAGACTACGACAGCACTTCTGAATTGCCATGGCATGGCAGTAAATCCCGATAAACGGCTTAATCAGCAAAAGCCATCAATTGCAGAATGCATACTTTTGCATTTTCCTGAACATCACCGAACTGTAAAAATACAATGCCGGAAATAAAGCCCATAATCTAAATGTGAGAAGTGTGTTTATATGAGTGGATCCTCAGATTCAATATAGACCCACTGGTCATTGCCTCCAGGTTTTACCCGAAAAAATGAGCACAGGCCTTTGAACTTACTTTATGCGGATGCTGATCGATCAAGACTATCTGCTGGCGGACCCCTCTATGAACCAGAGCATTGCAGCATTGGGTTCCTTTCCTGAACACGGCCATTCCTGTTGCCCTGCACGCTGGGCTGTTGATACATCCCAAAACCTGTCTCGTGGGAACAAGGCTCTATATCCACATACCACCCGATTTCGGTGACTGCTTTCCTGGAGGAACGCTTTAACGGCTCTTTTGCCTGAGGTAGTGCCAGAATTTATGCAACTCATCTACCACTACAAGTAGCAGCGCCACTCCAAGCAACTGCCCCCACAATTCAATGGATACGGGTTCGACCTGAAGTACGCGCTGAAACAGCGGGGACTGCATGACCAGGATATGAATAAACTGCGCTGTAAGCATACCGAACAGTAAAAGGGGATTGCCAAAAAATGGCTGCCTGAAAATGGACAGTGTTTCTGAACGACTGTTGAAAACATGGACATTTTCAAAGAGCACCATCAACAGAAGTGTCACATTACGGGCACTGTATTCAGAGGCGCCTGAGGCAATCTGCAGGTAAAACACCGCGAATGCCAGGCAGCCCATGACTACGGCATTGACGATCACACGTTCAATCATCAGACGGTTGAAAATAGTCTCTCCCGGCTTTCTAGGCGGTTTCTCCAACTCGTTACCTTCTTCGGGCTCAAAGACCAGGGCAACATCCTGGATGCCATTGGTGACCAGGTTTAACCAGAGCAGCTGCAGGGGCAGCAGTGGTAATGGCAGACCCAGTAAAATGGAAAGCATGATCAGGGTGATCTCTGCCGCTCCCGTGGAAATCAAAAGGAAAATCACTTTGCGAAAATTGTTATAGACAATCCTGCCCTGCTTGATGCCCTGGACGATGGATGAAAAATTATCATCAGTCAGAATCATGTCAGCACTTTCCCGGGCCATGTCAGTACCTCGTTTTCCCATGGCAATACCAATATGGGCATGCTTGAGTGCCGGGGCATCATTGATTCCGTCGCCGGTAACCGCAACAAATTCCCCCTGGCGAATATAACTCTGCACAATTTCCATTTTCTGGGTAGGGACAACGCGGGCAAAGACGGACGTATTATTTATCTGGCGATCAAATTCCGCTTCCCCCTTTTCCAAAAGAGATGACAGATCCATGCCTGTCATGACACCATCTTCTGGCCCGGCAGATATACCAAGCCTGCCGGCAAGAACCGCTGCCGTGTCAGGATGATCGCCGGTAACCATAGCCACCCGGATATCAGATTGCTGACAAAGACGCACTGCTTCCGCCGCTTCGGGACGCATGGGATCCATCATGCCGGCAATACCGAGCAGGGTAAGCCCCTGCAGGGCAGCAGTTGGCTCCGCGGGGATCGCATTCAGTTCACGTCCGGCCACTGCAAGCACCCTGTAGCCCTCTTCAGCAAGTTGCCTGGCTTTTATGAGCAGTCTTTCTGTCACTGTTGATGACGGGCACATGGCAACCAGTTTTTCCAGACTGCCCTTCACATACAGCATATTGGTATCGCCAACCAGGTTAATACTGGCCGCATAGGCATTGGAGGGTTCGTAAGAGATATTGGCCAGCTCATGGCAATGCTGCCGTAGGGTGTTGGTCACCATGCCTGCTTTCTCTGCAAGCACCAGAAAGGCCAAATCCACCGCATCCCCATTGCCCTTGACCCCATCTTCATCAATATTCAGATATGCCTCATTGGCCAGCGCTGCGCCGCGAACGAATTTCGCCAGGTTGTCAGGACACTGCTGCTCAACATCTACCTGTTGACCACTTGCACTGATCTGGCCGTGCAGATCCAGTCCTTCACCGGTCACCTCATAATCATCTCCTTCAGCCAGACAAATACGCTGAATGGTCATCTCGTTGACAGTCAGGGTGCCGGTCTTGTCAGACGCAATAAGGGTGCAGGAACCCAGGGATTCAACCGCCACGAGATTCCTGATGATGACACCCACCTTCGCCATGCGCCGCATACCGATGGCAAGCGCTACGGTCATCGCCACGGGCAGTCCTTCAGGTATAGCTGAAACCGCCAGAGCAACTCCCAGGAAGAATACTGTCTGCAGGTCATCCCCCCGCCACAGGGTGATTATGAAAATAAGCCCAATGAGAATCATCATGGCGTAGGTAACGCGCATGGTGAATTCATGCATACGCTGGATCAGGGGTGGAGGCGCGGAAGTATCAGCAGACACGGCTGTAACAATGTGGCCAATTTCGGTTTCCAGCCCTGTGGCTGTCACCTCGCCTCGTGCCCTGCCCCGCAGGATCATGGTACCCGCAAAAGCCATATCTAGGCGGTCTCCGGGGGCAAGCGCTCCATCACTTTCAGCCCCGGCGATCTTATCCACGGCTATGGATTCTCCTGTCAGCATGGACTCATCCACCTGCAGCTCATGGGAATCAAGCAGTCGTATGTCAGCGGGGATCTTATCCCCGGAGACCAACAGTGCCAGGTCACCCGGCACCACCTCGCTGGCATCAATGGTGACCACCTTGCCATCCCTGATCACCGATGCCCGCCGGGGCACCATTTTTTCCAGACCAAGGGCAGCCTTCTGCGCGGCATACTCCTGAAAGGCACCAATGCTCGCATTGAGCAATAACACGAGAAAAATAAACACACAGTTG
>CAZDCK010000002.1:0-67502 GCA_964503965.1 uncultured Enterobacteriaceae bacterium
CTAGGCCTGCAACGCATGTAAGAGCTATGGTTGTTTCAACAAAATTCCATCTATCAACACGTTTAACTGGCAATGAGCTTCGGGCAATGAGTGACAACCTTGGTCTCCTGGTGAAACGTAACAGCGGTGTCATTGACAAGCATTTTCTACCAACCTCAACCAGCACAGCAGTAAAGTTTGGAGATCCTTCTGTTTCAGACTCCAACATGAACATTGATCCCGATGGTTACGTTGTCGAAGCCTTATATGACTATGATCCTCTTCCGGTAATTGTGGGCAATGGTTCATCAGTGTCAGTGGCCAGTCCGGCAGTAGCAGCAGCGGGTTTCAAAGTGGGCTGGGGCCCATGGGATGGTGGTGCTGATATTATTGATGCACAAGGTGTTATCACCCCTTATACCACTGAAGCGTTGTACTGGCTGGCAGCAGAAAAAGCCGATTTGCAGGAGCTTAGTGGCCAATGGAATTACAACTCTGTTATCGATGCCACAGGTTCAGGTACCCATGGACCACTCAACAGTCTTGATATGAATTTTGATGTTGACTTTGGCACCGGAAGCATCATCAATGGTAATTTTGAGGCTCTAGTGGGCGGTAGCACACGCTGGTTCACAAACTTTACAGGCACAGTTAACGGCCCTACTGCTGTAGTCAATGACTTCAGTAACAGCACTCTTGGTACCAATCTTGATTATTCCCTGAATGATATTGCCACAATGTCAGGTGATATGGGGGGCGTGTTCACTGGAACAGGTTCTGTGCAGGGCTTTGCTACCGGCTTCACGTTGGAGGCTACAATCGATGGTGGCAGTACTTTCAGCAATCTTGGTGGAGTCGGTATTCTGGGTAGCAGAACAGCACTCGGTATAGACTAATCAGATACCGGAAAGCCCCCCCCAAAAAAAAGCAGGCCAATGGCCTGCTTTATTTGAGCGTTTATTTACTCAAACTCGATTTTACAAAGCTAAAAAATGCCTGCTCCCCCTTTGCGTGAGGGAACCGGTATTTTTTGTTTGGAAATGGTCGGAGTGGCGGGATTTGAACCCACGACCACCACACCCCCAGTGTGGTGCGCTACCAGGCTGCGCTACACTCCGACTTGATCGGTAAATAACTGTATTGAAATTTGGCGAGTACGAATTGTATCAGGAAAGATCTTTCAGTGCTTCTTCCACATCGCTGATCAGGTCTTTCACCAGCTGTTTATTCACTGCCGGTTTCTCATCTTCAATTTCTGTACCTGACATACGCTGTCTCGCTCCACCAATCGTAAATCCCTGCTCATAAAGCAATTCTCTGATCTGGCGAATCAGCATAACGTCCTGACGCTGGTAATAGCGACGATTACCACGACGCTTAACGGGTTTCAGCTGGGTGAACTCCTGCTCCCAATATCTCAGAACATGAGGTTTTACATCACAGAGTTCGCTGACCTCACCGATGGTAAAGTAGCGTTTTGCAGGAATCTCCGGCAGTTCAGCGTTATGACTTGGTTCCAGCATAATCTTCCACTCTTGATTTCAGCTTCTGGCCCGGTCTGAATGTCACTACACGACGGGCCTGGATTGGAATTTCTTCACCGGTTTTCGGGTTACGACCCGGGCGCTGGCGTTTGTCACGCAGATCAAAATTTCCGAAACCAGACAGTTTTACCTGTTCATTGTTCTCCAGGGAAAGCCTGATTTCCTCAAAGAACTGCTCAACGAGCTCTTTGGCTTCACGCTTGTTCAGACCCATTTCGTCGAACAGACGTTCTGCCATTTCTGCTTTTGTCAGTGCACCACCGGTCATCATTTCCTACCTTTAAATAACCTGAAGAATGATCCCTGGAAGAAGTAAAGTCTGACTTCCTGTTGACCACTACCCCATTCTTGGGGGAACCGGGTCGGGATCAAGCTGAATCACATCCTTAATTCTGCATTAAATTGTGCTTCTAGGACATTGATACAACTATCAATTCTTGTATTTATTTCTTCATCCGTAAGAGTGCGCGAAGGATGCTGGAAGGTCAAGCCCAAAGCAAGACTTTTTTTAGTTTTTTCAATGTTTTGGCCCTGATACACATCAAAATAGACGAAATCCGTGAGGAATTCCCCGGCTTTTTCCCTCAGAGCGGCTTCGATCACTCCTGTTTCCTGGCTGGCGTCCACGACAAAGGCCAGGTCGCGCCGGACAGAAGGATAACGGGAAAGCGGGCTGTACACAGGTAGTGTGGCCGATTCGAGTATTCCCTGGTCCAGTTCCATCAAATATATTTTCCCGGGAATATCAATGTGTTCCTGAACACTGGACGCTAATGCACCTATCCATCCAAGGGTTTCACCAAGGCGGGTGATGCGGGCAGTCTGCCCTGGCTGCAGCGCAGGATGCTTATCAGCCTGGAACAGGATTTGGCCTGCATTCAGCGTAAGTGACAATAATGCTTCAACATCACCCTTGATATCATAAAAGTCCACGACTCTTGACTGCGCACCCCACTGTTCCGGATATTGATCACCCCATATCAGAGAACTTACTTTAGGTATTTGCTCTAAATTACTGTTATTTATACTAAATACTAATCCAGTTTCAAATATTCTGCCACGGGTCTGCTGCCGATGGTAATTATGCTTGAGGGTCTCAAGCAAGCCAGGCCAGTGGCTTGTACGCATGACGCCCATATCCTGGGAGATCGGGTTGGCAAGAGGCAGGATAGCCTGGGCATCTGTACCAAGCACCTCTTCCAGTTTTCTATCGACAAAACTGTAGGTGATGACTTCCTGGTAACCCAGGGCAGTCAGGCGCTCTCTGACAGCATCCACTCCAACAAAAGCTTCTGTATTTGGTTTCAGGGAAAAACGCCCCAGAGGTTTAGTGACAGGCAGATTGTCATAACCGTAAATACGGGCAACCTCTTCAATCAGGTCCTCTTCAATGGCGATATCAAAACGCCAGGAAGGCACATCGAAAGTCCAGGACGCATCGTCACTGCCAGCCAGGGTAAGTCCCAGGCCCGTCAACATGGTTTCCACATCAGTGTCTGGCAGGGATATCCCGAGAATTCGATCAATACGACCTTTCCTGAGAGTCACTGTACTGCTCTCTGGCAGGGACTGGACAGCTTCAATAACAGGTCCAGCTTCACCACCAACAATATCCAGTAACAGTTGTGTAGCCCTTTCCATGGCTTTACGCGGCATATTGAAATCAACCCCGCGCTCATATCGGTGGGCCGCATCAGTCTGCAGTCCATAGGAGCGGGCCTTGCCGGCTATTGTGATAGGAGTGAAGAAGGCGCTTTCAAGAAAAATATGGCTGGTACCTTCCTGCACGGAGCTGTCGAGACCGCCCATGACGCCGGCGATTGCAAGGGCCCGCGTATCATCGGCAATAACCAGTGTATCCGACGTAAGTTCCACTTCCTTGCCGTCCAGCAATGTCAATTTTTCATTTGCACTGGCAAAGCGAACCCGGATCCTGCCGTTGAGTTTGTCATAATCGAAAGCGTGCATGGGCTGCCCGAGTTCCATCAGCACGTAGTTGGTCACATCGACAACCGGATCAATGGTCTTGATACCACTGCGCCGCAATTTTTCCTGCATCCAGGCAGGCGACTCAGCATGCTGGTTAATGTTACGAATAACCCGGCCCAGGTACCGCGGACACCCTTCCGGATTTTCCAGAACGACGGGAAATGTTTCTTCAATAACTGCTGGAACGTCCTCCACATCAGGACAGGAGACTGGAAGCTGGTTAAGCACACCCACTTCACGGGCAATACCGGTCATGCTGAGACAGTCACCCCGGTTCGGAGTGAGGTCCACTTCAATCAGCGAATCATCAAGGTTGAGATAGTATCGAATGTCCTGCCCCAATGGCGCATCGACAGGCAGTTCCAGTATGTCATCCGACTGTTCAGCCAGACCAAGCTCCTCGGCAGAACAAATCATGCCATGGGATTCTACTCCACGCAGTTTCGCCTTCTTGATTTTGAAATCTTCACCCAGGACAGCGCCTACTTCCGCAAACGGGATTTTCTGTCCCACTGCTACATTGGGGGCTCCACAGACAACCTGGACAGTCTCCTGGCCATTGCTGACCTGGCAAACCCGCAATTTGTCGGCATCGGGATGTGCCTCAACGCTGACTACCTCGCCGACAATCACACCAGAACAGACAGCACCAGCGAGAGTAACACCGTCAACTTCAAGCCCGGCCATGGTTAACTGGGCAACAAGAGTGTCTGTATCAATGTCAGGACTTACCCATTCTCTTAGCCACTGTTCACTGAATTGCATGACAACACTCCTTCACGCATTGAACCCCTGCCCCTTTTTCTACGCCAACTATAGTCATGATGAAGGGGGGCTCCCCTCGCTGAACTGGCGCAGGAAACGCAGGTCATTTTCAAACAACAGGCGCAGGTCGTTGATCTGGTATCTGAGCATCGCCAATCTGTCCACGCCCATACCGAAGGCAAAGCCCGTATATTTTTCCGGGTCCACATTGGATGACTTCAGTACGTTGGGATGTACCATCCCGCAACCACCTACTTCCAGCCAACCTGTGTGACTACAGACCCTGCAACCCTGCCCTTTGCAGGAAACACACTGTACATCCATTTCTGCGGATGGTTCTGTGAATGGAAAGTAGGAAGGTCGGAATCGCACATCCAGATCAGCTTCGAAAAATACCTGCAGAAATTTCACCAGCAGTCCTTTAAGGTCAGCCATGGTGACATGCTCATCCACCAGCATACCTTCCACCTGGTGGAACATTGGCGTATGGGTCAGGTCGGAGTCACAGCGATACACACGCCCGGGACAGATAAAACGGAAAGGTGCTTCACCATTTTCCATGACACGCACCTGCACAGTAGAGGTGTGGGTACGAAGCAGCAGGCCACCGTCGAAATAAAAGGTATCGTGCATGGCCCGCGCCGGATGGTGGGCAGGAATATTGAGGGCTTCGAAGTTGTGGTAATCGTCTTCGATTTCTGGTCCCTGGACTACATCAAAACCGGCTGAGCTGAATATATTCTCGATTCGCTGCAAGGTTTTACTGACCGGGTGTAAACCACCGACACTCTGGCGACGACCAGGTAGTGTGACATCCACAGCCTCGGCACGCTGCTTGTTTGCGGCTTCTTCAGCACCTAGCAAGGCCTTGCGAGCCTCTAGCGCTTCCTGGACCAGGACTTTAGCGGCATTAATGGTGGCACCAGCTGCTGGCCTTTCTTCCGGTGCCAGTTTACCCAACCCTTTCAATAAGCCGGTAAAGGAGCCTTTTTTGCCAAGAAACTGGACACGCAGCTGATCCAGGCCAGAGATATCCCCGGCCTGCTCTATTGCCTGCAGTGCCTCACTGGTGAGTGCGTCTAGATTTTCCATGAATGCTCGTAACCTGTAACTGCCGGTTGATGGCCATGCGCAGCTGCAAAGCAACCGCACATGAACGGCTTATCAGGCTAAAGCAGCCTTTGCCTGCTCGACCACGGCTGCAAAAGCTTCCTTATCATTGACGGCAAGATCTGCCAGGACACGACGGTCCATTTCAATGTTTGCTTTTTTCAAACCATCAATCAGGCGACTGTATGACATGCCAAGCTCTCGAGCCTGGGCATTGATACGCGTGATCCACAGACCACGAAATACACGTTTCTTCGCACGGCGGTCACGGTAGGCATACTGGCCCGCTTTCGTGACAGCCTGCTTGGCAACACGAAAGACCCGGCTACGCGCACCGTAATAACCTTTTGCCTGCTTCAATACTTTTTTATGTTTACGGCGTGCTACAACGCCACGTTTAACTCTAGCCATTTTCTAATCCTCTATTTAATAACTGTCATTGATTAATCAAGACGCAGCATGCGCTTCACGTTACCCATATCCGCAGGGTTAACCTGCTGGGTACCGCGTAGCTGACGCTTACGCTTGGTAGTCATCTTGGTGAGGATGTGGCTTTTGTAAGCACTTTTGCGTTTGATACCGGCACCGGTTTTCTTGAAACGCTTGGCCGCGCCGCTATGGACTTTCTGTTTAGGCATCTTTAGATACTCCGCATTTATGGTTACCCGTTAATCGGGCCCATACAATTAATAAATAGAAAACAGCTCCCTGCCCCCGTGAACTACGGGAGTATTCCGGTAATTCGAAAGGGAATGGTTACTGCTTCTTTTTCTTTACAGGGGCAAGGACCATGACTATCTGCCGACCTTCCATCTTGGGTTCCTGGTCAACAGTGCCATACTCCGCGAGATCTTCCTTGATGCGTTGCATCATCTCTGCACCCAACTCCTGATGGGCCATCTCACGGCCGCGGAATCGTAATGACACCTTGGCCCTATCCCCATCACTTAGGAAACGTATCAGGTTGCGTAGTTTTACCTGATAATCTCCTTCTTCCGTCCCTGGACGAAACTTCATCTCTTTTACGTGAATAACTTTTTGCTTTTTCTTGTTCGCTGCTTTCTGCTTCTTCAGCTCAAAAACATGCTTGCCATAATCCATGATCTTGCAAACAGGTGGATCTGCTTCTGGAGAAATCAGTACCAGATCAAGTTTATCTTTTGCTGCAGCTTCCCGAGCTTCTTCCAGAGAAACCACACCATGCTGCCCACCATCGGCAAGAATTAAACGTACAGGATCCTGGGTAATGTCTTCGTTTACCAGGGCTTTCCTGGACTTATCGTTATCACGCTTGATAATTAAATTCTCCGCTTTAACATTTTGCTATTAAGCTGTTTCTGTGGATTCATCCACTCTGCCAAGTCGTTCTACATCCTGTTGCAATAAAACCGAGAACTCTTCGATACTCATTACTCCCAGGTCGTTTCCGGACCTGTCACGAATGGCAAGTGATTCCGCTTCGACCTCTTTATCACCAACTACCAGCAGGTACGGGACCTTCTGTAGCGTGTGCTCGCGGATTTTAAAGCCGATCTTCTCATTTCTCAAGTCAGCTTTGACTCGGAAGCCCTTGTTTTCCAACGTTTTCACTACTTTTTCGCAATATTCGGCCTGTTTATCCGTAATATTGAGAATGACAGCCTGTGTTGGTGCCAGCCAGGTCGGGAAAGCCCCCTCGTAATGCTCTATCAAAATACCGATAAAACGCTCAAAGGAACCAAAGATCGCCCGATGCAACATGACCGGTGTTTCACGGGTATTGTCTTCTGTGACGTACTCCGCTCCCAGCCGGCCTGGCATGGAGAAGTCCACCTGGATAGTACCGCATTGCATATGACGTCCCATGCAATCCTTTAATGTAAACTCGATTTTTGGTCCGTAAAAAGCACCCTCACCTGGCTGCAAATCCCATGGTTTACCCGTTTCGTTCAGGGCTACTTCCAGGGCTTTTTCTGCTTCATCCCATATTTCATCAGAGCCAACACGCTTGTCTGGACGAGTCGAGAGTTTCAGGAGAACTTCCTCAAAGCCGAAATCGTTATAGACCTTGTTAACCAGTTCAATGAAGTTGGAAACCTCAGACTGGATCTGGTTACGTGCACAAAAAATATGAGCATCATCCTGCACAAAACTGCGCACTCGCATCAGTCCATGCATGGCACCAGACGGTTCATAACGATGGCAGGAACCAAATTCTGCCAGCCTTAATGGCAGGTCGCGGTAACTCTTCAGACCCTGGTTAAACACCTGCACATGACAGGGACAGTTCATGGGCTTGATAGCGTACATGCGGTTGTCAGATTCGACGCTGAACATCTCTTCTGAGAACTTGTCAGCATGTCCGGACTTTTCCCACAGGGTGTAATCGACCAGCTGGGGGGTATTGATTTCCTGGTAACCATTATCTTTCCAGAGCTGGTGCATGTAGCCCCTGATAATCTGGTAGATTTCCCAACCTTTGGGATGCCAGAAAACCATACCCGGTGCTTCTTCCTGAAAATGGAACAACTCGAGTCGTTTACCAACCTTGCGGTGGTCCCGACGCTCAGCCTCCTCCAGCATATGCAGATAGTTTTTCAGGTCTTTCTTGTCATTCCATGCAGTGCCATAAATGCGCTGAAGCATTTCATTGCTGGAATCGCCGCGCCAGTAGGCACCGGCAACTGACATCAGCTTGAATGACTTGATGGCGCCGGTAGCAGGTACGTGAGGGCCACGACACAAATCAATGAACTCACCCTGCTTGTAGAAAGACAATGCTTCGTCGCCGGGTATGCTCTCGATTATTTCAACCTTGTACTTCTCACCCATGTCTTCAAACAGGGCAACCGCCTCGGGACGGGACATCACAGACCGCTCTACCGATACGTTTTCCTTCACCAGTCTCTGCATTTCCTTTTCGATTGCCTGCAGGTCTTCCGGTGTAAACGGCCTTTCGTAGGCGAAGTCATAGTAGAAACCATTTTCGATAACCGGGCCGATAGTTACCTGGGCTTCCGGGAAAAGGTTCTGGACGGCATTGGCCATCAGGTGGGCGCAGGAGTGACGTATTATCTCCAGGCCATCTTCATCCCTGCCAGTAATAATGGATAACTCGCTATCCGAATCCATGGTATGGGAAACATCTACCAGTTCACCGTTGACTCTTCCGGCAAGGGCAGCTTTGGCCAGACCTGGCCCAATAGATTCAGCCACCTGAAAAACGGTGACAGGATTATCAAAAGTCTTTTGACTGCCATCGGGCAGTGTTATGGCAACCATAGCTCTCTCGGTCTTTACAGAACAAATACAATATCCATCAGGATCAAGGCATTCGTCCCTTTCTGTACAGTATTCAGGGGATTGGTAGGCACGACCAGATTCGAACTGGTGACCTCTACCATGTCAAGGTAGCGCTCTAACCAACTGAGCTACGCGCCTGTTACGATCGTTCAGATACACCCTTTGCGGGTTTTATTCCCTGCTCATTGCGGTATTTTTTGGCAACCTTGACTGCCTGAATCCGAATCCGTCGATCCAGCCCCGCAAAGAGGAGGCGATTATAGTGACAAGCTTAATAAACTACAAGGATTACAGGTAGCTAGAAACGATTTTAGTGGCCTATGCATTAAGCACAAACTGCTCATTGATGGTATTGATCTGGTCCCTGATTCTGGCCGCTTCCTCGAACTCGAGATTCCTGGCGTGCTCGTACATTGTTCCTTCCAGGCGGGATATCTCCTTTTGAAGTTCCGCCGCGTTCATTCCTGCCAGCTTGGCTTGGTAATCACCGCCTTTTTCAGCCACCCTGGCCAGATCTTTATAGCTCCGTTTGGGCACCCCAGGGGTATGGGAGGCGCTTTCCATAATATCGGAAACGGCTTTCTTGATTCCCGCGGGAGTAATATTGTGTTGCTTGTTGAATTCAATCTGGATGCGACGCCGTTCTTCCGTTGTATCCATGGCTCGCTGCATGGAGCCGGTAACCCGGTCAGCATAGAGAATTGCCTTGCCATTCAGGTTCCTCGCTGCCCTGCCTATGGTCTGCACCAGTGATCGCTCTGAGCGTAAAAACCCTTCCTTATCGGCATCCAGAATAGCCACAAGGGAAACCTCAGGGATATCCAGGCCTTCACGCAGCAGGTTAATCCCCACCAGTACATCGAATTCACCAAGCCTGAGATCGCGAATAATCTCCACTCTTTCCACCGTGTCTATATCCGAGTGCAGGTAGCGGACCCTGATCCCGTTTTCTGCCAGGTAATCGGTCAGGTCTTCAGCCATCCGCTTGGTCAGCACGGTCACCAGGACACGCTGCTCCTGCTCTACCCGCTGTTTGACTTCGGATAACAGGTCATCAACCTGATGCATGGCGGATCGGACTTCCAGCTCAGGGTCAATGAGGCCCGTAGGACGAACCACCTGCCTGACGAGCTGGCCCTGCTTTTCTTCCTCATAGGGCCCGGGAGTTGCCGAAACGAAAACCAGTTGTGGGGTTAAACCTTCCCACTCCTCAAAGCGCAGCGGCCTGTTATCCAGTGCTGACGGAAGCCTGAATCCGTAATTGACCAGTGTTTCCTTTCTTGACCGGTCTCCCTTGTACATGGCACCAATCTGGGGAATACCTACATGGGATTCATCCACCACAACGAACGCCTCTTCGGGCAGATAATCAAACAGGGTCGGGGGTGGCTGTCCTTCCAGGCGACCAGACAGGTATCTTGAGTAATTTTCTATGCCAGTGCAGTACCCCAGTTCCTGGATCATCTCCAGATCAAACTGGGTACGCTGGGCCAGTCGCTGGGCTTCCACAAGGCGATTATTTTTTTCCAGCACCGCCAGACGTTCCTGTAACTCAACCTTGATTTCCTCAACAGCATTCTGGAGACGATCACGGGACGTCACATAATGGGACTTGGGGAACACTGTGAGCCTGGGCACTCTCTGGACCACTTCTCCAGTTAGAGGATCAAACCAGGCAAGGCTTTCAATTTCATCATCAAACAGTTCAATACGAATGGCGTTGGTTTCAGACTCAGCCGGGTATATATCTATTACATCCCCCCTGACCCGATAGGATGACCTGTGCAGCTCCATGTCATTTCGACTGTACTGCAATTCTGCCAGCCTTCTCAGCAGAACCCGTTGGTCCAGCTTTCCACCCACATTCAGGTGCAAGACCATGTTCAGGTACATGGATGGATCACCCAGACCGTAAATTGAGGACACGGTCGCCACCACGATGACATCCTTGCGCTCCAGCAGGGATTTCGTAGCGGACAGTCGCATCTGCTCAATGTGATCGTTTACAGAGGAATCTTTCTCAATATAGGTGTCGGAGGACGGAACATAGGCCTCGGGCTGATAATAATCATAGTAGGAGACGAAATATTCCACGGCGTTATTGGGAAAGAACTCCTTGTACTCTCCATATAATTGGGCGGCCAGTGTCTTGTTGGGAGCCATGATCAGCGCAGGACGCTGGGACCGGGCGATCACATTGGCAATGGTAAATGTCTTTCCGGATCCAGTGACTCCCAGCAGGGTCTGGGCTGCGAGACCATCCTCCAGACCTTCCACCAACTGGCTGATAGCCTCTGGCTGGTCCCCGGCGGGATCAAAGCGCGATTTGAGCTGAAAGGATTTTTCCATGAAAACAGTCTGACCTGGGCTAAACCTCCTATTGTATGGAGAAAGCAGGGAAAGTGAAAAACCGATTTACCCTTTTCGGTAATTTTCTTTTCACCGAGTATTGACCAGCAAGGCCACAGTCATTAATATGCGCCTTCTTGAAATTCGAGCTGCTGCCCAATAGCTCAATGGTAGAGTAGGTGACTGTTAATCACTTGGTTCCTGGTTCGAGTCCAGGTTGGGCAGCCAATTTCGAATAAGTCTATTCCTACCCTCTTTCTACCTAGAGCTATCTTAACTTTCTACCCTCTTTGCTCCCTGTCGACCTCTACTATCCTATTTCTACGCTTTTGCTACCCTGTTTCTGTCTGATATCTATCTTTTTTCTGCCCTTTTTCCAACCTGCCCAGCTTCCAGTCACTGCGTTCTATTACACCAGATAATTATCCCGTAATTTTTCCTTTACTTAGGACCTGGTGTCGCCATGTAATGCAGTGAAAGATCCTTTACCAGCTCTGACACGGTGCACGATAATGACCAGAGGACCCCAGGCAATACATGTCAGTAGCAATCCCCAGGCCGGGTAGTGATGTGCAGTCCAGGCCAGAGGCAACAACCAGCACAAATTGATCGCCTGGACTGATAGCACCACGCGGCCATGACTAGAATGACGCATCGCTGCGAGCTGGTAGGCATGGGAACGATGAGCCTGGTACCAGGGCTCTTTACTGCTTATCCTGGCTATCAGGGTATAGGTTGCATCCACAATAAACACACCGGCAAGAATGCCCCATACCCAGACATTTGAGAGTTCAGAAGCGGTACTGTTTATGGCGGCAATACCAATCATGTAACCCAGGAAATTACTGCCTGTATCCCCCATGAAAATTCGCGCCGGCGAATAATTGAAACACAGAAACCCGGTCACCGAGACACACAGGACCAGCAACAACATACTGACACCCCAGCTATCACTGCCAGGTGTTAGCAGCAACACAGCACCACAAACAAACAGGGCTTCACTGGCTGCAATACCGTCAATCCCATCCATGAAGTTATACAGGTTGATAAACCAGATATAGACAATTGCAAGCAAAGGATAAGCCAGCAGGCCGGGTTCAAATGAGTAGGAAAACACTTGAAAATCCGGTAGCGGAAAGAAGAATAATGTGCCCAAAACAACTACAAGTTGCACAAAAAATCTGGGCAGGACACCCAGGTTAAACACATCATCCAATACACCAAGACCAGCAATCAGTAACGCAAGCCATACCATCACTTCGTAATTAAACCCGGGATTTCTTGATGAAAACAGGTAGACAAATGCTGCCAGGCAAACCATAACAAAAGCAAGACCACCGCCCGTGGGGGTGGGATTGGAATGTGAGCTGCGATGATCAGGCTTATCCAGCCAATGATGTGTTCTGGCCAGCCAGATGATGCACCATGTCCCGAGGCATGAAGAAATAAACACAATGGCAAGCAGGATGTAGTCAGCCATTCATGGTTCCTGGGTACTGTTTTCTTTCATAATCTTTCCGGTAAACCAGACATCATTCCCTGCAATAGCAAGGCGTCATTGTAGGATGCTCATCATCAAACGCAAAATCGTCACTTGACATAAAAAAGGCGCCATCAAACCAGGCGCCTTTATTTGTCATTGCTGACACTCTCAACAGGTGAAGAAATCACCTTTGTCCAGGCGTGTCATTCGTAATCGATCTTGCCCGCATTGTTGCGTAAGGTTACTTCACCAACGCCCCTGACCATCATCAGGTCTTCTTCACTGGTGAACTCACCATACTGCTCCCGAAAACTAACTATTGCTTCTGCCCTGCTCTGACCGACACCTTCGAGTATCCGGGCAATCGTACTGGCATCTGCCCTGTTGATATTCACTTTTTCGATATCGACTGTGTCGACGGTTTGGGGAGTGTCCTGGGCCATACTGGCAAATGATACCAGCACCATCAGACTGAACATCAGGGTTTTTGCAAACCCCGCCAGGGCTTCTATTGAACACTGTGATTTGACTTTCCTTGCCTTCATTTCTCTGCCTCCATTCAACAATTAAGAATCACTAATGTGGATAAAACAGCTTCATGCTGTTGAAATCACTGTAGCAGAGTTTTTGTTTTTTGCCGGTTTATTTCAGGCGTTATTTATTTCATCCATAATCATCTGCAGTTTTGCGACAGGATTCTCTGCCTGGGTAACAGGCCTGCCAATTACCAGATAGTTACTGCCGCTCTTGATAGCCTCTGCCGGGGTCATCACTCTTTTCTGATCATCAACACTGTCACCTGCGGGTCTTATGCCCGGTGTTACCAGGGAAAAATCATTACCCAGTGCCTGACGTAACAACCCCGTTTCCTTTGCAGAACAAACAACCCCATCCAGTCCACAATCCCTGGTCAGGCAGGCCAGTTTCATTACCTGCTCCTCCGGTGATACCGTTACACTGATTTCCTGTAAATCCTCAGCGCCCATACTGGTCAGTACAGTCACGGCTATGAGAAGTGGACCTCCAGTTCCGGGCAGTGCTTTCCTGGCGGCTTCCATCATGGCCCTGCCACCACTGGCATGAACATTTACCATCCACACGCCCAAATCAGCCGCCGCCGCTACAGCGCCAGCAACGGTGTTTGGTATATCGTGGTACTTAAGATCCAGAAAAACATCAAACCCGGCATTACCCAAATTCTTCACCAGATGAGGTCCGGCACGCGTAAATAATTCCTTACCCACTTTTACCCGACATAAATTCGGGTCCAGATTATCTACAAGCGTCATCGCGGTGTCGGCATCTGGAAAATCCAGGGCTACAATTATGGGCTTATCGGCATTCATTAATACCTTCTCCTCTGGTTCAGACCGGGCGCCGGTCGCTGTGTGTGTTATTCTCCCAGAATACCGCGAACATGTTTGACACTCCCCCACCCTGAACAACTTGGGCAATGCCAATGCAGGGTTTTAAGTTCAAATCCACAGTCTATGCACTGGTACCGGGCCTTGCTTTCGATATAGTCATGCAACACACGACGAATTGTCGCATATTGCCAGCCTTCTGAAGGGCTTGTTTCTTCCGCGAGTTCGATAGATTTCAGGAGCAGTCTCAGGGAAGGTTTTTTCTCAAGCATACCAACAAGGTATGTCCGGGCTTGATCCGGCCCTTCCTCTTTCTCCATACAATCGGCTACGCCAAGCAGTACAGTTGTATCCGTGCTTTCCTGTTTACATGATTCAATGAATTTTTTCAGTCCCTTTTCCTTACCGGCTTTTTTATAACAGTCAATCAGTGCGGTAAATACATCAGCCCTGAATTCGGGAGCCAACCGGGTAACCAGTTCATAGGACTTTATCGCTTCACGATAATTTCCACACAGTTGCTCCAGTTGAGCCTGCATGATACTTACGCGTACATTCTCCCTGTCTGTATGCCATGCCTTTTGCAGTAATTCCCGTGCCTTGGACAAATGTTCCCTGGCGATCTCGTCGTCTGCCAGCTGACAATAAAAATGAGACGCCAGTGTCTGGTAACGAGATCGATCAACGGGAGCACATACCTTGATCAATTCAGATACTGCCTCGATGGCTTTATTCCACTCTTTTTCCTGTTGGTAAATATGGACGGAATTAACAAGGGCCTTTATTTTGATACCTCCTTTTTCCTGCCTAAGTTCCTCCAGGAGATGTTCAGCCCTATCAAGCAGTCCCGCAGCGATATAGCTCTGTACGAGGTTAATTTTTATTTCATTGACCTGCCTGTGGTTGAAGCCACTCTGACCGAGCAAATCAAGATAGACAGCAATGGATCGATCGACCTTACCTCTTCGCCGCAGAAGAGTACCCAGAGCCATATGGGTTTCCAATGTGCCAGAATTAACCTCAAGCGCATCGATAAATATATCTATGGCATCATCAGGCTCGTCATTAAGCAGGTAATTAAGGCCTATGAAATAATCGTCGGGAGGCGTCTTGAGTTTTTTCCCTGGCGATTTTCTGCTTCCGGGAAATTGCCAGTTTCCCATCCAGAAACCCAATGCCACTGCAGACAGGAGCAGCACAAAAAGAACGAAATTTGACGAGTCGAATCCTTCCATGAGTGAAGAGTTCAATGGCCTCTGGTTGACGTTGAAGTGCTCTCTGTATCCCGGGTTTTATCCAGTTGAGAACGTAGTTGTCGAATAGTGAGGACGTATTTCAATTGCCTGAAAACACCCAGTCCCAGGATCAGGCCCAGTACACCGCCGACAATAAAAGCCCCGATGACGAGCATACCAACACTGGTCGGTTCAAGCGCAATCCCTATCCAGAGACTCACTTCAGTTGTGTTATTAACCGCAAAGAGGAATGCCAGCAATACCATGCCGGTAAAGACCAGAAACGTGATAAAGCGAAACAACCCTTTCACCTTTATTTACCCATAAAAAAACGGCAGCTTCTGTTAACAAAAGCTGCCGTTTTCAATTGCTACCGGATTTACTCCGGAGAATTCAACTGCGCCAACATGCTATTGTTAACCCTGTCTCTTAACTCTTTTCCTGGTTTGAAATGAGGAACATATTTGCCACTCAGTTCAACAGGATCACCAGTTTTTGGATTTCTGCCAACTCTTGGTGAGCGATAATGCAGGGAGAAACTTCCAAATCCCCTGATTTCTATACGACCACCATCCGCCAATACTTCAGACATGTAGGTGATAATCGCTTTCACCGCCAATTCGACATCCTTGGCCGACAACTGACTTTGTTTCGAGACTATCTGGTCAATCAGCTCTGATTTGGTCATGGCTTATCCTTCACTAATGTTAACAGACAGGGCTTGTTTCAGCATGCCCGCCGCAGATTTATTCCTTATCCATCTGGGACTTGAGCAAATCACCGACAGTGGTTGGAGCCGCAGAAGTTGCACTCTGCTTCCTGTGCTCTTCAACAGCACCCTTTTCTTCGGCAATTTCTTTCGCCTTGATGGAAAGGCTGATAACACGGTTCTTGCGATCCACACCAATAACCATCAACTCCAGCTCTTCACCTTCGCTAATAGCATTGCGTGCATCTTCAACGCGGTCACGGCTGATTTCTGATGCCTTGAGAACACCGTCAACGCCTTCAGCAAGCTCAATCACAGCTTCTTTTGCATCCACTTCTTTCACTTTACCGGTAACCCTGGAACCCTTTTCGTTCTGGCCGGCAAAGTTGGCAAATGGATCATCGGAAAGCTGTTTGACACCCAGAGAGATTCTTTCCCTTTCAGGATCAACAGACAGGATTACTGTATCCAGCTTGTCACCTTTGGTGTACTCGCGTACAGCCTGCTCACCGGGCTCATCCCAGCTGATGTCAGACAGATGCACAAGACCATCAATTTCACCTTCAAGGCCGATGAAAATACCAAAGTCGGTTATGGACTTGATGTTGCCGGAAATACGATCACCTTTCTTGAATTTTTCGGCGAAGGCATCCCAAGGATTCTGCTGACACTGCTTCAGACCAAGGGAAATACGACGACGTTCCTGATCGATATCCAGGATCATTACTTCAACTTCGTCACCAAGTTGAACCAGTTTGGACGGATGAATATTCTTGTTAGTCCAGTCCATTTCTGAAACGTGAACCAGTCCTTCAACACCCTCTTCCAGTTCGGCAAAACAACCATAATCGGTCAGGTTGGTAACAACAGCCTTGACCCTGGTATTTTCCGGATAGCGGTTCTTGATATCGACCCATGGATCTTCACCCAGTTGCTTGAGTCCAAGAGATACTCGGTTGCGCTCACGATCGAACTTGAGCACCTTCACATCAATCTCATCGCCAACATTGACGATTTCGCTCGGGTGCTTGATACGCTTCCAGGACATATCAGTGATATGAAGCAGGCCGTCTACGCCGCCCAGATCAACAAAGGCACCATAGTCAGTAAGGTTCTTGACGACACCCTTGACGCTCTGGCCTTCCTGAAGGTTAGCGAGCAGTTCATCACGTTCTGCTGAATTAACGCTCTCAAGCACGGCACGGCGGGAAACGACAACATTGTTGCGTTTCTGGTCCAGCTTGATCAGTTTGAATTCGAGTTCCTTGTTCATCAGGTGATCAACTTCGCGTACCGGACGCACGTCAACCAGTGAACCTGGCAGGAAGGCACGGATGGTGTTCACGTCTACAGTGAAACCGCCTTTCACCTTACCATTGATGACACCCATAACAGCCTCTTCTTTCTCAAAGGCCTGCTCAAGCACCATCCAGGTTTCTGCACGCTTGGCTTTTTCCCTGGAAAGCCTGGTTTCCCCGAAACCATCTTCCACAGCATCAAGGGCAACCTTGACTTCATCACCAACCTGCAGATTAAATTCACCGCTGTCATCCAGGAATTCCTGGCGGGAGATGACTCCCTCTGATTTGAGACCTGCATTGACTGTTACCCAGTCACTGTCAACGTCAACAACAGTTCCGGTCACGATGGAACCGGGTTTCATATCGATATCATTCAAGCTCTGCTCAAAGAGCTCTGCGAAACTTTCGCTCATAGATGTTTCCTGATCCTGCAGAGTGCCATGACCTGATTGTCCGACAGTATCTGCCTATCCGTAGTCCAGTCCTTACGGGTCAAATTATAAAGCCAACGGCACTGGTGTAACTGGCACTCAGGGCTGATGGGGTTCTTCTACGGAATGTCGGCGTGAGAATTAAACTGCCGTCTTGGGAAACCGTTCACTGACCTTGCCAAGGACTTCTTTGAAGACTTCCTCGATCGTCAGTGAGGTGGTATCGATAACGACCGCATCCTCGGCCGGCCTGAGTGGAGAAACTGCTCTGTTAGCATCCCGCTCATCCCGGCTGGCGATATCCTGCAAAAGGGCGCGCAGATTAACACTAACCCCCTTATTTATCAACTGCTTATATCGCCTTTGCGCTCGTTCTTCAGGGCTGGCTGTAAGGTAGATTTTTAACCTGGAATCAGGGAACACAACAGTACCCATATCCCGTCCATCCGCAACGAGACCGGGAGGAAGCTGGAAGTCTCGCTGCCTCTGCAACAGGACCTCACGTATTTCCGGAATTGCAGCAACGACAGAAGCTTTTTCTGCCGTTTCCTCGAGCCTGACCTGGTGAGAAATTTCGTCATTATCAAGAGTGATGGAGCCTTCGAATTCAGTGGAAAAGGCTACTTGCATACCTTCTGCAAATTTTTTCAACCCATTGATATCATTGGTTTTTATATCATTTTGTTCAGCACCTACTGCAATCACGCGATACAAGGCGCCGCTATCTAGCAGATGCCACCCCAGGTGACTGGCAACTAGCTGGCTGATTGTTCCCTTGCCAGTGCCACTGGGTCCATCAATGGCAATAACCGGAGTGTCAGCGCTCATAACCCCTGATCACCTGTTATGTCCAGGGTGATACCAGTTTGACGAGCCAGATCTGCAAAGCCGGGAAAAGAAGTTGCTACGTTATGACAATCATGGATTTCAATGGGCCCGGTCGCCCTCAGTGCAGCCATCGTGAAGGCCATTGCAATGCGATGATCTCCATGACTGTCTATGACGCCACCACCCAAAGCCCCTCCACGGATTGAAATACCGTCGGGCATGACCTGATTTATAACACCAAGCGTTGTCAGGCCATCGGCCATTACCTGGATACGGTCACTCTCCTTGACGCGCAACTCTTCTGCTTCTCGCAGAACCGTGGTGCCACTTGCACAGGCAGCAGCAATAAATATGGCAGGAAACTCATCTATAGCCAGCGGGACCTGGTCGACGGGGATTTCTATACCATGTAATGGAGCATGTTTAACCCGAATATCCGCCACAGGTTCGCCACCTGCTTCACGGGTATTTTCAAGTGTGATATCAGCCCCCATGGCCTTGAGAATATTGATTACTCCGATTCTGGTGGGGTTGATTCCAACGTGTCGTAACAGAATATCGGATCCTTCAGCAATTGACGCCCCCACCATGAAAAATGCCGCCGAGCTGATATCAGCAGGCACATCAATGTGTGATCCCGCCAGACGCCCTCCGCCGGCTATACTGATCCTTGCACCTTCTGTACCAACCTCATATCCAAATCCACGAAGCATTCGCTCGGTATGATCACGACAGGGAGCCGGTTCGGAGATTACGGTATGACCGTCTTCGGGACGCGTGTAGAGAGAAGCGAGCAGCAGGCACGACTTGATTTGGGCACTGGCTACCGGCATGTCATATACAATGGGATGCACAGAGGATGGAAATATCTCTATGGGTGCAACACCCCCTTCCTGGAGACTTATTCTGGCCCCCATTTCCATCAGGGGATTGGCGACTCGGCCCATGGGGCGACCCGACAGGGATTTATCACCGGTTAGCGTACTTGGAAATGACTGGGCAGCGAGGAGTCCGCATAGCAGTCGCATGGAAGTGCCGGAATTACCGAGATATAAGGGGGCAGACGGCTCTGAGAGACCATGCAAACCGACCCCCATGATTTCAGTGCAACCATCAACGACATCCTTGATTGAAACCCCCATATCACGGAAGGCCTTGAGTGTAGCAAGACTATCCTCTCCTTCCAGAAACCCTTCGACGGTTGTCGTGCCCTCGGCAATAGAGCCAAGGATAATCGATCTGTGTGAAATGGATTTGTCACCGGGCACCCTGAAATCACCGCCAAGACGGCCACCAGGACTGACGTTGAACACCAGGTCTGACATAACGAATACCTAAAATTTCTACCCTGAAATATCAAGGGTGATGTGATTATTCCTCTTTATCAGAGAGCATCGCCATGAAATTGTCACGGGACTTTTTCGCTCGCCTGAACGTTTCCATCAAAACTTCTGCATTTTTATCCAGCATTGCTGCACGCAACCGGCCAAGATCCTCAATATACAAATCAAGCACATTAGCTGTAGCCTGACCGTTAGCCAGAAAAATATCCCGCCACATATGCGGGTCACTCGAAGCTATGCGCGTAAAATCACGGAAACCTCCGGCGGCATACCGGAAAATCTCCTCGCTTTCTCCCTGCTGGGAAAGCGTATCAACCAGGGCAAATGCCAGCAGGTGAGGCAGGTGACTGGTCGCTGCCAGTACAGCATCGTGGCGCGCCACATCCATTTCTACCACTTCCGCGCCAAGGGACCCCCACATGGCAGTAACCAATGAGACAGCCTCCGGTGCCGATGCTTCCAGGGGAGTCAGAATGACTTTCCTGTTACGGTAAAGTTCGGGAAATGAAGCCTGGTATCCGCTGTGTTCCGAACCCGCGATGGGGTGTCCCGGAACAAATCCGGGTGGTATGCGCCCGAAAATTCTTTGTGCACTTCCAACCACTACCTCTTTTACGCTGGCCGCATCAGTAATCACCATGTTATCGGTGACCACCTCTTTCAAGTCAGAAAATACCTGTTCAACTGATAAACTTGGAACCGCAATCAAAACGAGGTCAGCGTCTTTACAGGCAACTTTCAGATCGGTGCTGTAACTGGCAATAGAACCATCGTCAACAGCATTCTGAAGAGTCAACGAATTGCGCCCGACACCAACTATATCCATATCCGCATTTAACGCAGACAATCCACGGGCGACAGAACCACCTATGAGACCGAGACCCACAATAACAATCTTTTTTCCATTCAGAAGGGAATTCATCTCAAGTTCATCGCCCTTTGACGGCTATCAGCCCTGGGCAGCCGGGTAAGAACCCAGCACCCTGAACTCCAGTGAATGATTTGACAGTTCGCCAAGCGCCCCTTGAATGTTTGCATCCTGGTTATGCCCTTCTATATCCACGAAAAAAGAATAGGACCAGGCTTCTTTTCTCGAAGGACGCGACTCAAGGCGAATCAGATTCACTTCATGATTTTTAAATGGTTCCAGTGCATCAAACAATGCACCGGGCTCGTTTTTCGTGGATATAATCAGGGACGTCTTGTCCTGCCCCGTGGGACTCCATGTTTCGTCACGGCTGATGACAGCAAACCGTGTCGTATTATCATGAATATCCTCAATATTCTCGTGAAGAATATCCAACCCATAAATCATTGCTGCAGAACGTCCTGCAATGGCGGCAACGCCAAGTTCACTGGCTGCCGTACGGGCTGCTTCGGCGTTACTGGATACCGACAGTTTGTCCACATGGGAAAAATTATCTTCAAGCCAGTGTCGACACTGGCCCAAGGACTGCTGGTGGGACACTATCTGGCGTATTTCTTCCGGATCAGTTTCTCGGTTAACAAGCAAGCAGTGTTCAATTCGCAACATGACCTCACCACAAATATGCAGTTGATGCATGCTGAAACAGTCCAGTGTCTGAGTGACGGAACCTTCACTGGAATTTTCCACGGGCACAAGCCCAAACTGACACTCCCCCTCCTTCACCAGGGAAAATACTGCAGGAATATCATCTACAGGCTGGCCAGCCTGTTGCTGTCCAAAGAACTTCTGCATGGCGGCATGGGAATAAGTGCCTTCAGGCCCCAGATAAGCTACCCTGCCCTGAACAGGGAACTCATTCATCGTTCTTGTTATCCGGGAGTTCCCCCGATTCATCCCCTGCTGGCCTCTCATCTGTCGAGGTAGATGAGGTAGATAGAGACGCTGGATTTCCCCCTTCTACATCATCCACAGCATCCGACAATTCCCCGGGAATTTCTTCAGGCTCTTCGACCCGTTCCACCCCGACAAGAGATTCACCTTCCTTGAGTTTGATCAGGCGAACGCCCTGTGTAGCACGACCTTGTGATGAGATCTCGTCGCAACGTGTCCTGACAAGGGTTCCCTTGTCACTGATGAGCATCACTTCATCCCCCTCAAAGACCTGAACAGCACCAACCACGGCGCCATTGCGATCACTGGTCTGGATTCCTATAACACCTTTTCCTCCACGACCTTTAACCGGAAACTCGGTAACAACAGTGCGTTTCCCATACCCATTTTTACTGACAGCAAGTATCTGGCCGTTTTCTTCCGGAATAATCATATCGACCATGTGATGTTCACTTTCCAGGTTAATCCCGCGGACTCCCCTGGCGGTTCTGCCCATGGCACGGACATCACTTTCCCTGAAGCGCACAACCTTACCGGATGAAGAGTAAAGCATCACATCCTTGGAACCATCGGTAATCGCCGTCTTCACCAGCCAGTCGCCTTCGACCAGTTCTATGGCTATCAGGCCAACACTGCGTTGGCGCGAGAAGTTTTCCAAAGGTGTTTTCTTGACCGTACCACTGGCAGTGGCCATGAAGATGAATTTATCTGCCTCATACTCACGTATGGGCAGCATGCTCGTGATACTTTCTCCCTCTTCAAGCGGAAGAATATTCACGATCGGCTTGCCCCTGGAAGTCCGACTTGCCAGGGGAATCTGGTAAACCTTGACCCAGAAGACCTTGCCGGAACTGGTAAAGCACAATAGGGTGTCATGGCTACTTGCCACGAGAAGATGTTCAACAAAGTCCTCATCCTTGACCGAGGCGGCAGCCTTGCCCATACCGCCCCTGCGTTGGGCGTGATAGTCAGACAGAGGCTGGCTCTTCGCGTACCCACCCTTGGAAATGGTAACCACTCGATCCTCTTCTGTAATCAGGTCTTCAACCGTCAGGTCATGGCTTGAGGCCGTGATTTCGGTACGCCTCTCATCACCATATTCATCATTAATCTCTTCCAGCTCTTCCCTGATCACTTCCATCAGACGTTCCTGGTTTCCAAGAATTTCAAGATAGCCGGCAATCTGCCTGATCAGTTCCTTGTAATCATTGATGAGCTTGTCATGCTCAAGACCGGTGAGGCGATGCAGGCGAAGCTCAAGGATGGCCTGGGCCTGTTCAGGCGTGAGCTTGTAATGCCCATCGTGCAGACCAAATTCCTCGGGGAGCTCATCAGGACGGCAGGCATCAGGGCCAGCATCAGCCAGCATTTCTTCGACGCCACTGGATACCCAGGTACGTGCAAGTAACTTTTCCTTGGCTTCTGCCGAACTGGGAGAAGACTTAATGAGTTCGATGACCTCATCGATATTGGCCAGCGCGACAGCCAATCCTTCAAGGATATGACCACGCTCCCTCGCCTTACGTAAAAGATAGGTCGTCCTTCTGGTCACCACTTCCCGACGATGGCGAATAAAGGCTTCAAGCATTTCCTTGAGGTTCAGTGTTCTTGGTTCGCCATCAACCAGGGCTACCATGTTTATGCCAAACACCATCTGCAGGGACGTTTGTGCATACAGATTATTCAGGACGACATCACCCACTTCGCCTTTGCGCAGCTCGATGACAATACGCAAACCATCCTTGTCAGACTCATCGCGCAGTTCAGAAATACCTTCAATTTTCTTTTCCTTGACCAGTTCAGCAATGCGTTCGATAAGCTTTGCCTTGTTCAACTGGTAGGGAATTTCAGAAATGATGATGGTCTGGCGGCCAGTCTTCTCATGTTCCTCAATTTCCGCACGGGCACGTATGTAGATTTTGCCCCGTCCGGTACGATAGGCCTGGACAATACCCGCCCTGCCATTAATCTGTGCGGCTGTGGGAAAGTCGGGTCCCTGGATATATTCCATCAGGTCATCAATTTCGAGATCGGGGTTGGCCATTAGTGCCGTACAGCCACTGATTACTTCACGCAGATTGTGCGGTGGAATATTGGTCGCCATGCCCACAGCAATACCGGAAGAGCCATTGACAAGAAGGTTCGGTACCCGGGTAGGCAGTACATCCGGAATAAGCTCGGTTCCATCATAGTTTTCAGTAAAGTCGACAGTTTCCTTGTCCAGATCGGCCAGTAGTTCATGGGATATTTTATCCATGCGTATTTCGGTATAACGCATGGCCGCGGCTGAATCACCGTCAACAGAACCAAAGTTGCCCTGCCCGTCAACCAGGGTATAGCGCATGGAAAAGTCCTGCGCCATCCTGACAATGGTTTCATATACCGCGGAATCACCATGGGGGTGATACTTACCGATTACATCACCAACAACACGGGCTGACTTCTTGTAGGGCTTGTTCCAGTCATTGGACAGTTCATTCATGGCAAACAGTACGCGTCGATGCACCGGTTTGAGACCATCCCGAACATCTGGCAGGGCCCGGCCCACGATTACACTCATCGCGTAATCCAGGTAGGACTGCTTCATTTCGCTTTCAATCGCGACCGACTGGATAGGTTCCTGCTGATCTGTCATACAACTGCTTTCCTGTCACATTAATCTGTCAGTATTACCGGTAAGCCCTTGCCAATTTGCCCGGATTACTCATGGGCGACGGACATTTATCGATCGGCTACAGGTATGTCTGTTTCTGCAAAACAGGGGATCAGGCCGGTAAATTGGAAATCTGGCAGCCTGGCTGAATAGTCCCATGAGGAATGACAGAAAAATGGTGTCTGGATACTCTGTCAATTTGCCGGCTTCACTTACCAAACAAGGTTACCTGAATCATCGCCAGGATCCTGCCCGACTGCGTCAGAAAAAAGGTATGGTTATTCGGCTTATGAAGGCCTTCCACTGTCGTAATCAGGTCTCTGAAATACGCCGTGAAGCTCCCCTGCTATTCCCCGTTTTGTTATTGCTTATCCCCTGTTAACAGGGGTCTGGAAACAGGGTGAAATAGTAGCAAAAAGTGACTGTAAAAAACAGCAAAACTACCGGTTTATGGCAATAATCTGTATACTCCGCGTTTTTATAATAATCCACGAAAAATCAGTTAATTATGTCTACCTCTGCAAGCTCCCCGGAGGGGCTTTCCGCCGACTTCCTCATCCACCCGGAATGGCTCATTCCAATGACCGAAAAGGGGCTCGTTCTTAAGGGGCACAGTGTGGCTGTTAAGGGCAACCGGATTGCTGCGACAGGGCCACGTGAGAGCATGGTCAGGCAGTGGCAAGCGGAACAGGAATTGACCCTGGACAACCATCTGCTGATTCCCGGGCTAATTAACGCACATTGTCACAGTCCGATGACTCTTTTCAGGGGGTATGCGGACGACATGCCCCTGCAGCCCTGGCTGGAAGAAAAGATATGGCCCGCTGAAAGTAAATGGGTAAGCGAGGGCTTTGTCCGTGACGGGGCTGCGCTCGCTATTGCCGAAATGCTAAGAGGCGGCACGACCGCTTTCACCGATATGTATTTCTTTCCGGACGAAATAGGCAGACTCGCGGTAGAGTCAAACATCCGTGTCCAGCTGGCTTCACCGGTACTCGATTTTCCCACGATGTATGCGCAGGATGCTGACGAGTATATCCGCAAGACCACAGAGCTCAACGACAGTTTCAAGAACAACCAGCATGTGCAGGTGGCATTCGGCCCCCATGCTCCATACACGGTGTCCGATTCTCCGCTACAGCATATTTCCGTCCTTGCCAATGAACTGGATATACCCATTCATATTCATCTTCATGAGAACGCCCAGGAAGTCCAGGATGCCGTGAACAATAACGGCATGCGTCCCCTGGAAAGACTTGAGAAGCTTGGCCTGCTTTCACAGTTGCTGCAATGCGTTCATGCCACCCAGCTGGAAGATCAGGAAATCATGCAATTGGCTGATGCCGGTGTGACCGTTATCCACTGTCCGGCTTCCAACGGCAACCTGGCAAGTGGCCAATGCCGGGTAAAGGAATTGCTCAATGCCGGCATTAATCTTTGCCTTGGAACTGACAGTGCAGCATCAAACAATGAACTGAATATGATTAATGAAATGCGCCAGGCTGCCCTGGCCGGCAAGATCCAGGCGAATGATGCCAACGCGGTTTCTGCCTGGGATGTCCTGAATATGGCCACCATGAATGGTGCCAGAGCCCTTGGCCGCGAAGACGCCCTGGGTAGCCTTGAAGTGGGTAAACTGGCCGATATGGTCGCCATTGATATGGACTACCTGAATACTCAACCTGTCTATGATCCGGTATCAACCCTGGTTTACAGCACCCAGGCGAACCAGGTGAATTATGTTTGGGTAGACGGCAAGCTTTCGGTGGCCCAGGGACAGCTTACCTCTATGGACATTCCGGCTCTGAAAAGCAGGGTACGGGCCTGGGCAGAAAAAATTGCCTGACCCGCAGGCATCTCATCACACAGGATTCAGGAAATGACCTCAGGCGATACATCCATTAACAGCAATATCGACCAGGCAGAAATTGCAAAATTTGAAGCCCTGGCTAATCGCTGGTGGGACCGTAACAGTGAATTCAAACCCCTGCATGAAATCAACCCCCTTCGCATGAGCTTTATTGACCGGCACATCAACCTGGCCGGTCAGTCTGTGCTGGATGTAGGATGCGGTGGAGGCATTCTCAGTGAAGCGATGGCTCATCGGGGAGCTCACGTGACAGGTATTGATATGGGTGAGGCTCCGCTGTCAGTAGCCCGGCTTCATCTGCTGGAAAGCGGTGTTGAAGTGGAGTATCAGCAGGCCAGTGCGGAAGAATTTGCCGCCGACCATCAGGGGCAGTACTCGGTAATTACCTGTCTGGAAATGCTTGAACATGTACCCCGTCCTTCATCAGTCGTACAAGCCTGTGACGCCATGCTTGCTCCTGGCGGCTACCTGTTCCTGTCAACGATCAACAGAAACCCAAAAGCCTATCTTTTAGCCGTTCTGGGCGCAGAATACATACTCAGAATGCTGCCCAGGGGAACCCATGACTACAATAAGTTCATCAAGCCGTCCGAGTTATCGGCCATGGCAAGGGAAAACGGCCTGGAACTTCTCGACATGACAGGAATGACCTATAACCCGCTGACCAGAAAATACCGTCTTGATAATGATGTGGATGTGAATTACCTGATGGTGTTCACCAAGCCCGCCTGACAGGCCGGAATACAGGATTATCCGTGACAAAAACTGTATTGTTTGACCTCGATGGTACTCTACTCGATACCGAACGAGACTTTACCCAGATACTCAACAGCCAATTGGCCAGTCATGGCCTTCCCGCAGTAACGGCGCCGCAGGTAAGAAATACTGTGAGCAGTGGCGCCCGGGCCCTCGTCAAACTGGGTTTTGGTGTCGACGAAACCCATCACGATTTTGACGCACATCTACAGGAATTACTCGATCGCTATGATGTCCGTATCCACCAGACAGAGTGTGTGCTGTTTCCCGGCATTGATAACCTCCTTGGCGCACTTGATGCGCAGGAAATTCCATGGGGAATCGTCACCAACAAACCAAGCCGTTTCACCCTGCCGCTGGTAGAAAGGTTTCACAGGCTCCAGCAAAGCCAGGTGCTTATTTGCGCGGATCAACTGGCCAAGAGCAAACCGGATCCAGAGGGAATACTGCTGGCCTGCGAAAAACTGGCCTGTTCACCAGGCAATACACTCTATGTTGGCGACCATCCCAAGGATATAGAGGCTGCCCGTAGAGCCGGTGCTGGCAGTATTGGTGTTCGTTGGGGTTATATTCCTGACGACCTGCCTATTGAGGACTGGGAAGCTGACTGGATAATCAATCACCCGGATGACATTCTGGACCTTGCAACAAGCCCCTGAGCCGCTTTTCGGCTCCATACATTTCAGGAGAACTCCCTTTGTTTACATATGATGCCCCTGAGGGCTTGCTCAACGATAAAGTCATTCTGGTGACAGGTGCTGGCTCAGGAATTGGGCGTGCCATTTCCCTGTCTTATGCCAAAGCCGGAGCCACGGTTATTCTGTTGGGCAAAACGGTTTCAAAGCTGGAATCTGTTTACGACGAAATTGAGGAAGCCGGATACGCACAACCGGCCATCACTCCCATGGACCTGGAAACGGCTGGTGATGCGGAATACAACGAACTGGTCAACAGTATCGTCAATGAATTCGGACGACTCGATGGTCTTGTCAACAATGCGGGTTTTATGGGGCCTCTGATGCCCTTTCAAACTATCAGCCTTGAGCAATGGCACAAGATTTTACAGATCAACCTGACGGCGGGGTTTGCCCTGACCCGGTATGCTTTTCCTCTGCTCAAGGCCGCAGAAAAGGCTTCCGTTATTTTCAGCTCTTCCACGGCTGGGCGCGAACCATTCGCCTATTCAGCACCCTACACAGTAGCCAAGCACGGTGTCGAAACCCTGATGCAGGTCCTGTTTCTGGAGCTTGAAAATACCTCATCAATCAGGGTGAACACGGTTAATCCCGGGCCCTGTGCCACAGCATTGCGTAAGGCCGCCTATCCTGCGGAAAGCCCTGATTCTCTCCCCAAACCGGAAGACCTAGCACCGATATACCTGTACCTGATGGGGAAAGATAGTACGGATGAAAACGGAAAAGCGTTTTCTGCGCAGGAATGAATACTTGTATTTTGGTGCCTGAAACAGGTGGAGTCGCAAGGATATGATCAATAGAGAAGCTCTTGCCGACATTTCAGATACCAGGGCCGTTTGGATTCTTATCCTCTTATAACCCTTTTACCCTTTTACCCTTTTACCCTTTTACCCTTTTACCCTTTTTCCCTTTTTCCCTTTGGTCGATAATGGAAAATCTGAAGCAATCGCTTTCAGCCTTCAGCGTTGATTCCCTAGCGTTTGCTGCGCCTTCCAGCTGGTTTACCCGGCCCGGCTCCCTTTCTCCGGCTCCCCGGCTTTCCTCTTCCCTGGTAAACAGTTTTGCCCGCCGTACTTCGTCGTAACAACGGTTTTTTGGGTCTGCGGTAATGCAGTCCGGCAAGTTTGTACAGGTCTGTGAGTTCCTTGCCCTTGAGCTCGCAATACCGACCTGCCTTGACCTCACTGGGGATGAAAATATTGGCAAAACGAACCCTTTTCAGGCGACTGACCTTAACCCCCTGGGACTCCCACAATCGCCTGACTTCGCGATTACGCCCCTCCATGATGACCACGTGATACCAGTGATTGACCCCTTCACCAGCGAAATACTGGATATCCGTAAAACGGGCAACACCGTCTTCAAGCATCACCCCGTTATGCATCGCCTGGATCATCTCGGGAGTAACCTCTCCCAGCACGCGGACAGCATATTCCCGCTCAATCGTACTGGAAGGGTGCATAAGTTTATTGGCCAGCTCGCCATCCGTTGTGAAGAGCAGCAGGCCACTTGTATTCACATCGAGTCGTCCAATGGCGACCCAGCGGGCATGATGAAGTTCAGGGAGTTTGTCGAATACGGTTTGACGACCTTCCGGGTCATTTCTGGTACAGATTTCACCCAGGGGCTTGTTATACAGCAGGACATGCTGTGGAACTTCATCGGCGGACTTGGCCGTCATCTTTTTGCCATCCACAACAATGGCATCATCCTCGCAGACCCGGTCACCCAGGCTGGCAACGATGCCATTGACCTTCACGCGGCCAGCAGAGATCCATGTTTCCATCTCCCGACGGGAGCCAAAACCGGCCCGGGCAAGCACTTTCTGTAATTTTTCATCAGCGTTATTGTTCACAATGATTTCTCACGAAATGTCAGTGACTGGGTGACAGGCTGTAAATGGTGCTCAGCTATCCTGGTCCTGGCGTGTTTCCTCGCCTTCTTCATCAGAAGAAGTCTCATCTTCCATACTATCAGACTCAGGCGAGGCGACAGGCGTATCCGATCCTTCTACATCAGCCTCTACTTCCAGCCCGGTAACTGACTCTGTGGTGTTTTCGCCTGACATATGGACAGGCTCGGGATCAGTGGCTGCTGCCATTTCAGGAGAGTCCTCTTCATCCCACAGCTCAGGGTCATCTTCCTCTTCTTCCACAACGCCAAGGATTTCCTCTATGGGCCTGGTGCCAATAGCGGCAGCCATTTCCTCTTCCTCATCAGGAACATCAAAGGTATCTTCCATGTCCTCGGCGCTGGGAAATTCAAGTACACGGCTTTCCGGCTTGTCATCGTCGAGTGAAAGCTCCGGCTCAACTTCTTCCATATCACGGATATCTGCAAGTGGCGGCAACTCTTCAAGGCTCTTGAGGTTGAAATAGTCGAGAAACTGCCGTGTTGTGGCATACATGGCCGGCTTGCCGGGCACATCACGATGGCCAACTATCCTGACCCAGTCCCGCTCCATAAGGGTTCTGATGATATTGGTACTGACAGCTACTCCCCTGATTTTTTCTATTTCTCCCCTGGTCACCGGTTGGCGGTATGCAATGATGGAAATCGTCTCCAGCAATGCACGGGAATAGCGCTGCGGCTTTTCCTCCCACAGCTTGCCCACCCATTCGCTGTATTGCTGCTTTACCTGGAAGCGATAACCTGAGGCGACTTTTTTAAGTTCAAAACCACGATCCTGGCAATCGTCCTCAATCTCTTTCAGGGCGGCTTTCAACTCATCAGGTTCGGGGCGCTCTTCCTCAGAGAAGATTTCTGCAATTTTACCCATTGGCACTGGCTTGCCGGCAGCCAGAAGCAGCCCTTCGATGATCTGTTTCGTTGCCAGGGAGGACCCCCTTTTTTCTGTCTCTTCACTCATGTCATTCTTGCCTTGATATGAATCGTTCCAAAAGCTTCGCTCTGTGATATGTCAATCAACGCTTCCTTGATGAGTTCCATCACTGCCAGGAAAGTGACGACAACCCCCATTCGTCCTTCCTCTTTTCTGAGCAGGGAGAGCATGGGTGTAAACTGGTTATCAGAGATACTCAGGAGTATCTGGGACATTTTTTCCCGCGTTGAAAGACTGTCGCGCTGGATATGATGATGTTCGAACATGTCAGAGCGGCGCAGCACAGTGGCAAATGCATTGAGAATTTCCTTGAGTTCCACTTCCGGCTCAGGGATTTCCCGCTCCATTGGCGGCGCTTCTGCGCTGGCTATATGGATATCCCGTTCTACCCTTGGGTATTCATCCAGTGATTCTGCGGCCTCTCGATAGCGCTCATATTCCTGTAGCTGTCTGATCAATTGTGCGCGAGGATCTTCCTCATCTTCCTCATCTTCTGCCGACCGTGGTAACAGGATACGGGACTTGATTTCAGCCAGCATGGCAGCCATCACCAGGTATTCTGCGGCCAGTTCAAAATGCGCCGCCTCCATCAGTTCAACATAAGCAATATACTGGTCGGTAATATCCGAGACATTAATTTCGAGAATATCGAGATTCTGCCGCTTGATCAGGTACAGCAGAAGGTCCAGGGGGCCTTCAAATGCTTCAAGAAATACTTCCAGGGCATCTGGCGGAATATACAGATCCTTGGGCAGGTCAGTCATGGCCTTGCCAGCCACAAAAGCAAAAGGCATCTCTTCCTGGGCTGACTGCTGCCTGGCCTCTACCAGCAGACTGACCCTGTCATCCACACTGTCACTGTCAGCTTCATTATCAACAGGTGCAGAGGTGCCGGCACCAGATATCGAGTCCGTTGGCTCCACAGGAGATTCCGGAGAGGCCCCGGAATTTATCGCCTGTGTCTCATTATCCTGTTCGCTGCTCATGCTCTTTCAGCCATTTATTGATCATTTTCACTCAGCGATAGCTGAGTCCCATTGCCTGGCGTACATCAGCCATCGTTTCCCGGGCAACTTCGCGGGCTTTTTCGGAACCATCAGAGATCATTGACTTCACCATACTCATGTTGTCTTCAAGCTGTTTGGCTTTTTCCCGAATCGGCTCTATCTCGTCCACAACGGCATCAATAACTGGCTTCTTGCATTCCAAGCAACCAATGCCAGCACTCCGGCACCCTTCCTGTACCCACTCACAGGTCTTTTCATCGGAATAGACCTTGTGGAACTCCCAGACCGGGCAGTTTTCAGGGTTCCCCGGATCAGCAAGCCGAACTCGAGCGGGGTCGGTTGGCATGCGCTTGATCTTCTGGGTGATGGAGTCATTTTCCTCACGCAGTGAAATCAGGTTGTCATATGATTTTGACATCTTGCGTCCATCGAGCCCGGGCATTTTGGGCGCCCTGGTCAACAGGGACTGGGGCTCTGCAAGAATCATCTTGCCACTGCCTTCCAGGTAGCCGAACAGTCGTTCACGGTCGCCAAGAGAAATATTCTGCTGCTCCTTTAACAGGGCCTGGGCCCGCTCAAGAGCTTCCTGGTCACCGGTCTCCAGGTAGGCTTTACGCAAATTGTTATAAAGGCTGGCCGCTTTCTTACCCATTTTCTTGATTGCAGCAATGGCATTATCTTCAAAATCCGGTTCACGGCCGTAGAGGTGGTTGAAGCGCCGCGCTACTTCACGTGTCAATTCGACGTGGGCAACCTGGTCTGCCCCCACTGGCACATGACCAGCGCGATAAATCAGGATATCAGCACTCTGCAGAAGGGGATATCCGAGAAAACCATAAGTGCTCAGATCCTTGTCCTGCAGATTTTCCTGCATATCCTTGTAACTTGGCACGCGCTCAAGCCAGCCCAGCGGGGTCATCATGGATAATAACAGGTGTAATTCGGCATGTTCAGGAACCCTGGACTGAATAAACAGTGTCGCAGTACTGGGATTGACACCGGCAGCAAGCCAGTCAACCACCATATCCCAGACATTGTTTTCAATGATCAGGGGATCATCGTAATGGGTGGTCAATGCATGCCAGTCCGCTACAAAGAAAAAGCACTCGTATTCGTGCTGCAATGTGGTCCAGTTTTTGATGACACCATGAAGATGTCCAAGGTGAAGACGTCCTGTTGGACGCATTCCTGACAGCACTCTCAGCTGCGAGTCGACTGAGCTCAATTGTTACTCCCTGGCTCGAAAAATTGTGAAATATTATACCTGCAAAGCAGACATCAAGTCACAGCCAAACGCGCACGGGAAGCGGTTTTTTTCGCTCTTTTCAGGGACAGGGGCAAACGTTTATTCGAAGGGTCCTGAATCGGCTTTTCCGACTCTTACCAGTTCCGGCACACTATCAACCAGATTGACGACAGTAGTGGCTTCCAGACCGCAGAATCCGGAATCAATGATCAGGTCCACCTGCTTGCCCAGGTGATTACGGATCTCATCAATATCCGCCATGGGTTCACTTTCGCCGGGAAGAATAAGGGTCGTACTCAGCAATGGTTCATCGAGCTCTTCAAGCAGGCAGGACACCACAGGATGATCAGGCACCCTGATCCCGATGGTTTTGCGTTTGGGATTGAGCATCAAACGCGGAACTTCCGATGTCGCCTGCAGGATAAAAGTGTAGGCATCCGGGGTGTAGGCCTTGAGCAGGCGATAATGGGAGTTGTTCACCCTGGCATAGGTGGCCAACTCGGACAGGTCACGGCAAACCAGTGTGAAATTATGCCTGGAGTCCAACTGCCGTATGCGGATGATCCGCTGAAGGGCAGCCTTGTCCTGTATATAACAACCCAGGGCATAGGCTGAGTCGGTCGGGTATATCATGACACCGCCCTTGCGCAGTATTTCCACAGCCTGGTGAATAAGCCGACGCTGGGGATTGTCAGGATGTATTTCAAAAATCTGGGCCATGGAATATCCGTCGTAAAACAAGGTCCTTCTATGAGGCACTTCAGCAAAGACCGCGCACTCTATCACACTGCCCGTTCCTGCCAACATTTTTTTCCATTCACGCTATAATGGGATGTCATATATCGCCAAGAGCTCTCGTAGAATAAATGAAACAGTTAATCGATTACATCCCACTTATTGCCTTCCTTATCGTCTACAAGCTGGACGAGAGGCTTATTGTCCTTGGTGGCTACGAATTCACCCTGGGAGGAATTTTCAGTGCTACGGCCGTCCTCCTCATTGCCTCTATCGCAGTCTATGGCAGCATTTTTCTGGTCAAGGGCAAGCTCAGTCGTACGCATATTTTTCTCCTTGGTGCAGTGGTGCTGTTTTGCTCCTTCACCCTTATCTTCAGGGATGAGGCCATCCTTAAATGGAAAGCCCCGGTGGTGAACTGGATATTTGCCTGCGTTTTCCTGGCAAGTGAATATGTAAACAAGGACAACATGACCAAATTGATGCTTGGACATGTGGTGGAGTTACCTGCGGAGAAGTGGAAGAGACTGAATTTTGCCTGGGCCGGTGTTTTCTTTTTCCTTGGATGCACGAACCTCTTTGTGGCATTCACTTTCCACAACTACTGGGTAGACTTCAAGGTCTTCGGTAGCATGGCCATCCTGTTTCTGTTTTCCATAGCGCAGATGGCTTACCTGTGGCCTTATATTGAAGAACAGGAAAAGCAGCAGGAAGAAGAAGAGCAAGCCCTCAAGGAAACCGCCAAAGACCTGACCTGATTCCCGGGCAGCAGACTATCAGTCTGTCAGGGCTGGCTTCAGGTCCGGAAATTTCTCATCCAGGATCTGGTTCCACATATAAACACGGTCAGCCTTTCTTTCCAGAAAACCCTTCGCGTTGCCTTCTATGGTAATGCTGTTGATGGTATCTCCCGCCCTGATCTGGTGAATGATTTCCTTACCGGAGTGAACGAGACCAAACACCGTATGGGCCCCATTAAGATGAGGCGTTGCCTGGTGGGTAATAAAAAACTGACTGCCATTGGTTTCCGGGCCGGCATTGGCCATGGACATGATACCCATCTGGTTATGGCGAAGCCTGATCTCATCCTCAAACATATATCCCGGCCCACCACTGCCGTCCCCTGCAGGATCCCCCCCCTGAATCATGAAATCCTCAACGACCCGGTGAAATGTCAGGCCATCGTAATAGCCCCGGGTCGCCAAATTGACGAAATTCGTCACCGTAACCGGTGCCACCTGCCTGTAGAGCAGAAATTCCATGGTGCCCCGGTTGGTATCAACGATCGCATAAAGTTCATTCGGATCCTTCCCGGCCGACTGTGCGCTGGCAAACTGGCTCGCAGAGGTGAGTGTAAGCAGGGTAATAAACGTAAGAAATTTCGGCAAATTCCTGATCATGGCTAATTTCCGTTCAGTTTCGTCATGGTGGTTGCCGATAATTATACTGGACCAAATACACTTATGCAGTGTCATCAACAGATCTGAAATACCTCATGATTTCAGTGACAAGCGGTTTCATGAAAAACGCCTTCGGCGGCATAATCTTCACTTCGATACCATTTTCCTCCAAGTGCTCCCTGACAACCGGGCCTACAGCGGCGACACAACAGTTTTGCATAGCAGCCAGCAGCTCTTCCCTGCGATTGTGCCTGGTAGCTACCTGCATGAGTCGCCTGACCTGTGGTTTTGAGGTGAAAGCCACCACGTCGATCATGCCTGAAATAATGCTATCCACCAGATCAACAACCCGGCTCTCCTCCAATTCATCCGCATAGACATATGGAGCCACCGTTTCGATATTGGCATGTCGACTTTCCAGGTAATTCATGAGTGTCAGGTTGGGATCATCACCATATAACTGCACACCGATCCGCTGGCCCTGAATATTCATTTCTCCCAGGGTGGCAATAATACCGGCAGTTGTCGGAGCACTGGCTTGTATATCCGCCTTTAATCCCTCCTGCCGGAGAACCCTTTGTGGTTTTGGGCCACGACACAGTAGCATTGTCGACTTCAGAGCCTGTCGAAACTCTTCCCTGATCCTGTTCCGGTCTGCCAGGGATAGTAGTCGTCTTATACCTTCGCCAGTAAGCGCAATGAACATATCCGGCGGGGAGTCGATAAAAGCGCTGATCCAGTCGAGCACAGGCTTCGGATCGGGAGCATTATGAATGGCCACCAGAGGGACCTGTCTGACTCGTGCACCACGCCGCTCCAACAGCTGCACCATCGTATCCAGCTGCCGTGACTCCGGGACGGCCACATGAACGCCCCTTAGCGCTGTTTCTATCTTATCCACACACTCTCTCCTGCTTGAGCTTGAAATAGCTCTTTTGTGCGTTTCTCCGGCCGGTCTTGCCTAAATGAAACGGGAAACACTAAATTGTTACCAAAAGTGTTACATTGTGATCCAAAAATATACACATACCGTAAAAAAGGGGTAATTATGGAGATACAGACAACAAAAATAATATATTTTGCGCAAAAAATCCAAATATCGTAACAATTTATGAGATTTTTTGGAATTAATGTTACCTTTTTGGTAACACTGTGTTACTATAGCCCCGCGTTTCCAAAAGAGGCGTGGTTTTTTCATCTAAATGATCTTACAAGGAGACAACTGATGACCGTTAAATTTAAAAATTCCGAAGCTGTTGAAGAGATCGCAGTAAGCGCCCTGAGTACAATGGCTGTGCTGGCTGTACCGGTGTTGATCGTTATCGCCTCTGTTTAAATACAGCAACAGGCGGTGCGAGAAGTCTGGCTCAGATTCAACCTGCCCTAGGTAATTCCTGAGTCAAGAATTTCACAATCCCCTAAAGACCGCGGCCTGAACCCAGGTTTCCCCTTGACCTGCTTACAGGCTGCGACTCTTGACCCGGAGAATATCCGGAAAATACAGAATCCCCCTCTGTGCAGCCTGGCAAGTGATTCCCCCCCAAGTATCCCTGACGCCAGGCTGCACTTTTTTATACCCCCTATCAATCCCTTGAAGTAAGCCTATCCACAAAATTGCAGGGTCTGTGCCTGGAATCCAGCTGCTCCCTGATAATACCTTCCCAGGCAGTTTTACACGCTCCCGGAGACCCTGGCATGCAGAATATGACCGTGTTATTACTAAGACCGGCAAAAGCCCTTGACTGAATCGTTGAGGAACCGATTTCCTTATAGGACAGATAGCGGAAAATTTCCCCGAATCCATCTATCGATGATTCCAGTAATGGAGTCAGGGATACCACAGTATTATCCCGGCGAGTAAATCCTGTTCCTCCAGTTACAAGTACCGCATGAACTGAATCATCATCAATAAGTCCCTTGACGAGGGCTCGCAGGTCCTGCACATCATCCTTGCAGATATGCTTCTGGTTAAGTTCGTGCCCTTCTCCTCTGAGGGCCTCGGCCAGATACTGACCAGAGGTATCTGTCTCCTCCGTTCGCGTATCAGAGACTGTAACGACGGCGATCTGAAGTGCTATGAATGCTTTCTGTGGTTTGTTATGAGACATAATTATTCCTGCAAATAAACTGCATTATTCAGTAATGAAGATAGTATAGGAAAAATTTCTTGTGGTCGTGCAAGGAGTCAGCCAGAAGAAAATACAAGTAAAAAACAACAACAGGACAGTAAATGAATGTTTAAGAAGCTAATAATTGGGCCGGTCTGAAACGTTTAACCACCCGTCATATTCATAAACCGGACGAGCTGAGGCTCATCCTTGTCGTAAAAATAGTGCCGGAGGGGTTTCAGGTCCATTGCCTGGATAATATGTGCCTTGAGCATCTCATCATTTCCCGGGTTATCACGAATTACTTTTCGCAAATCCATGGAATGCTCATTGCCCAGGCATAACAGCAATCTCCCTTCCACCGTCAGGCGCACACGATTACAGGTGTCACAGAAGTTATGACTCACAGGCGAAATGAAGCCAACACGTGTTTTATGGGAATCGATGCCCCAGTATCGGGAAGGACCCGCTGTGCTCATATCAAGTGGAGTCAGTGAATAACGCTCACTGATTTTTTCCTTGACCTCTTCATTGCTTACCATGGTATCCATGCGTTCATGATCCGAGATATCCCCTAAGGGCATTTCCTCGATGTAGGCAATATTGATTCCCAGTCCCATGGCATATTCGATCAAGTCCAGAATTTCATGATCGTTCTTGCCACGCAGGATAACGGAATTAATACGGATAGCATCAAACCCCTGCGCAACCGCGGCCTCGATTCCCCGTTTCACCTTGTCCAGCTTTCCCGTGCGGGTCATCTGGTGAAACAGGTCCGCATCAAGACTGTCCATACTGATGTTAATGCGGGTGACTCCCGCCTTTTTGAGAGGGGCAGCGAGTTTTTCAAGTTGCGAACCATTAGTAGTCAGCAGCAGCTCATCAAGGCCTGGCAGCAGTCCAATTTTTTCAATCAGGCTCATGACATTGCGCCGAACGAGGGGTTCCCCACCAGTTAGCCTGATTTTTCTGACTCCCAGCTCAGTGAAAGCCTTGGCCATAAGGTAAATTTCTTCAAGACTCAGGACCTGGTTCCTGGGAAGAAAAGTCATTTCTTCGGACATACAGTAGACACAGCGAAAATCGCAGCGATCAGTCACAGAAATACGAATGTAGTCGATGACCCGGCCGTGCTTGTCCACAAGCTGTGTGTCTTTGGAGAATTTGTCTACCTTGATATCGGCGCTCATCTATATCCTTGTTTTTCGTAAGGAAATCAAAATATTAACCCAACAATATGATACAGGATTCCTTTCTCATACGGAATCTCTCAGGGTATGGACTTGCATGAGTTGTGAAGGAATGTACCTGCCTGATAACGACCTATTTGACTATTTCAGGCCTGCCAGGTGAGAGCGCCCCATTCAGCCATGCTTTTCCCTCCGCATAGAGTTTCTCGACTTCCGGCCCCTTAAGTCCAGGGAGGCCGCTTTTAGCAACAGCATAGCCTATGGAAGACTGGAGATAGGCCAGATGCCGGTATCCCTCCGGAAAAGTATCAAGCAGAGTTGGGTCCAACGCCAGCGAGTCGTTGGGACTGACTATATCCAGTCGATCTTTCTCGTAAATAGGCTGTCTGCGAACCATGCCCCACCGACCTTCACGCTTTTCAAAAAAATCATAAAACCGCCCCGTACAGACAACATCCACCATAACATCATGAACTGGCGCTCTCTGATTAATGGTCATCTTGGTCTGGGCAACAGCCCTGTTATCAACCACATCACAGGTAAATCCGCCGTGAAAATGGATAATACTGACGCCTTTTTCCCAGCCTTCCCGACGCGCCCTCACAAACTCGTGGCAGGGCGCCTGAAACCAGGTCGCACACATGAAACCATCATCATGCCAACACTCGGCAAAACGCTCCCACTCACCGGCATCGCTGAAAATAGCCCAGTTATCTACCAGCTCCCGAATTTCTCTTTTGTCGTCAATAACCTGCTGATTCATTTACGCTCCCCATATCCCAATTTATTTATTATGTTTCAGTCTGCCCACGCAGTGACACATTACATGAAATAACAGCCATATCTATTTGTTTTAAAAGAATTACTATTAGATCGAATTCAGACTATATGATATTTCAATCATGCAGTATACCGGCTCCGATCAGTATCGAATACCACATGAAAAGGACATAATTACGCACTGCACGTCTGGACTAAATCTGCTATCTTAGCGCCTGATTTTCATGACCGGAGACCCTAGAAGTATGATTATTGATTGTCATGGCCATTACACCACTGCCCCGGATGAACTGGGCGAATACAGGGATGCACAGAAAGAAGCCCTGAAGCAGGATCATGCGCATAAAGGCGAAAAAGGGATCATTAGCATAACTGATGACCAGATCAGGGAAAGCCTAGAAAACAGCCAGCTGAAATTACAACGCGAGCGTGGCACAGACTGCACTATTTTTTCTCCCAGGGCCTCCTGGATGGGCCCCCATATTGGTAATGAGTGGACCAGTAAATACTGGACTGAACACACCAATGAGCTGATCTACCGTGTGACCCAGCTCTACCCTGAGAACTTTATTGGAGCCTGCGCCCTGCCACAGTCCCCGGGAACTGACCTGAGTAACTGTGTCGCTGAGCTGGAACGTTGTGTTAACGAGTTCGATTTCGTGGGTTGTAATCTGAATCCGGATCCTTCCGGTGGCAAGTTTGACTCACCCCCACTTGGAGATCGTTACTGGTACCCAATCTATGAAAAAATGGTGGAGCTTGATGTACCGGCCATGATTCATGTAAGTGGCGCCTGTAATCCGGCTTTCCACTCTACGGGCTCCTACTATCTCAGTGCTGACACCACAGCCTTCATGCAGTTGATGCAAAGCACGGTTTGCCAGGACTTCCCCACCATCAAGTTCATCATTCCCCATGGCGGAGGTGCTGTACCCTACCATTGGGGGCGCTTCCGTGGCCTGGCGGATATGCTGAAATTGCCTCCACTTGATGAACTGCTGATGAACAATGTCTATTTCGACACCTGTGTCTATCACCAGAAAGGCATCGACATGCTGCTCAATGTGATCGACAATAAAAATATTCTCTTCGCCTCGGAGATGGTTGGTGCGGTTCGTGGTATTGATCCGGAAACCGGACAGTATTTCGATGACACCAAGCGCTATATTGATAACGCGGCCATCTCTGACGAGGAAAAGGCCAATATTTTTGAGCACAACATCCGCAAGGTATTCCCACGACTCAAGGTCTGAGAATCCACTGGTACATGGGTGACGTATAAAAAGAGGCTTCGGCCTCTTTTTTTTCCAAAGGGAATTGACCAAGCCATCAAAGCCGGATGCTGATATTCGCTCTTTACTTTATGTGGACATTGCCAGAAGAAAAATTCTGCGTTGAAATTCTGGCTACAAACAGAATTTGAACAAGGGCAAATCGCCTTCATGAGAGCTTCACAGGATGTTTCTCACCATAGGGCAATTTTCGATAAATTCATCAGTGCGGTATTCTGAAATTCAGGAGTTATTTTACCGTTACTTGCAGCAGGTATTTCATGACTGACAGTACAGGCTCAAAACCCGGTTTTCTCTTTTCGTCCATTGCCCTGCTATGCCTGGTTGTAAGCGCCATCCTTCTTGTCAACAGACTCGGTAGTACTACTGAGGATATCCAGGCCGGCTACAACAGTTTCAACGTTGGCCTCTCTTTCATGGTGGCCCTGGTGTTGTCCGGAATGATTACCGGGCAGATTGGACTGATCAGGGGAGAAAAACCTGTAATACTGCCTGTAATGGCACTGGCCCTCAATGGACTTGTCTTTATCGCAGCCGTTGTGCTGTTTCCACGTTAACCCCTCCCTGGAGATCAATGGCAATCTATGGCGACCTTCAATCCGGCAACTGCTACAAGGTCAAACTGCTTTGCTCAATCCTGAACTTCAGCCATGAATGGATCCCTGTGGATATCCTGGCCGGCGATACACAAAAAGAAGAGTTCCTGGAAAAGAACCCCAATGGGAAGATTCCCCTCATGGAACTGGAAGATGGTCGATTCATGGCTGAATCAAATGCCATATTGTTCTACCTGGCTTACGGGTCGGAATTACTGCCTATAGACAGGTACCTCAAGGCTAAAGTGCTGGAATGGATGTACTTTGAGCAATACAGCCATGAACCCAATATCGCTGTGCGCCGTTTTATTAATAAATATCAGGGTATGCCAGCTGAGCGCCAATCAGAGTATGACAGCAAGGAAACTGGCGGACTGAAGGCTCTCGGGATACTTGAAAATGGGCTGCAACATAACGAGTTCCTGGTTGGTGAAAGTGTGACAATCGCCGATATAGCACTTTTTGCCTATACCCATGTGGCCGATGAAGGGGGATTCACCCTGAACAAGTATCCGGCAATCCAGGCCTGGATTGATCGCATCCGTGGTCTTGATGGCTTTGTTGCAATGCAGGTCAGTTAATCGATCGGCCCATAGCCCCGCACGACAAACTTTTCCTGATTCAGTCACAGTACCCGAAAACCCGTTCAATCTGGCATAATGCGGCGGATATGAGATATAGCGCTGCCATAAAAATGTTACGTATCAGCATTCTCCTGGTCACCCTGAGCGGCCTGGGTTCAGTGGCGTTCGGGGCAGACGTCCGGGTTGCCGTTTCCAATCAGTTTGATTTTACACTGGAAGAACTCAAGGAAAGTTTTGAGCAGTCCTACGAACACCGACTCGTGCTTGTGCCGGGCCCCAGCGCCCGCCTTTATGGTCGTATCATGAGCGGAGAATCCTTTGACGTCTTTCTGTCCGATGATCCCCGGCGCACTGAAGCTCTCCACAACAGCCAGCGCTTTCCCGAAGCATCCGTTTTCCCTTTTTCGCGAAGCCAGTTGGCTTTATGGAGTGTCAGGAACCGCCCGGTAAACCCCTCCGTACTCCAGAATGGCGACTTTGAACTCCTGTCCATGACCGACCCCAAGCTCTCCCCTTTTGGCCAGGCCGCCATGGACACCCTGAAAGCCTTTGATGCCTGGGAATCCCTGCAGGACAAGCTCGTGTTCGGTGAAAATATTGGCCAGACCTATCACTTTGCGATCAGTGGCGATGTGGATATGGCCCTGATTCCTTTTTCACAGCTCATCTATGGCCGATATATGCAGGCCGGGAATTACTGGCTGGTACCGGACGCCGTCTATTCTCCCATTGAAAACCAGGGCATCCAGTTGACAGATAATCCCGGTGTTGAGGAGTTTCTTTCCTTCCTCAAGACACCGGCAGCCCGGGCCATTATCCGCGGCAATGGCTTCGCCAGTCCCTGATGATGACTGAAGCGGATATAACCGCCCTGCTCCTGACCCTGAAGCTATCCCTCGTATCCACGGTGCTCCTGATACTTGCAGGGACTCCCCTAGCATGGTGGCTGGCAAGAACCCGGTGGCGTTTCAGGTTTTGCGTAGAGGCGCTTGTGGCTCTGCCGCTGGTATTACCTCCCACGGTACTTGGTTTTTACCTGTTGATACTACTTGGTGCCAATGGTCCCCTGGCTGCCCTTGGCATGGACTCCCTGGCCTTTACCTTTACCGGCCTGGTCATTGGAAGCGTCATTTACTCCATGCCTTTCGTTATCCAACCCCTACAGGATGCCTTTCAGGCCCTGAGCCAGCGCCATCTTGAAGTGGCTGCCACACTAAGGGCTTCGCCCTGGGATCGTTTCAGGACCATTGCCCTGCCCCTGGCCCGACCGGGGTTTATTACCGCAGCCGTTCTGGGGTTTGCCCATACCATTGGTGAATTCGGGGTTGTGCTGATGATAGGCGGTAATATACCTGGTCAGACCCAGGTGCTGTCCATAGCCATTTATGACCACGTGGAAAGCCTGGATTATGCCCGGGCCCACTGGCTTGCAGCCGGTCTCATGCTCTTATCCTTCCTTTTGCTCGCCGGTGTCTATGGCAGCAATCGCCGCTTCAGGGTGTGGAAATCATGAGCCTGGCTGTCCACTTCTCACTGCAACGGAACAATTTCCGCCTGGACGTTAATCTGGACCTGCCAACGCATGGCGTCACAGCCATCTTTGGCCCGTCCGGCAGCGGCAAGACCACTTTACTCAGAGTTATTGCAGGACTGGAGCAGATTCCCGGCGCCAGAGTTGTCTTCAATCAGCATACCTGGCAGGACGGGCCGCAATTCATGCCGGTTCACCAAAGACCCATTGGCTATGTATTCCAGCAACCCGGACTATTCCCACACCTGGATGTCCAGGCGAATCTTGATTATGGCTTGTCCAGGGTAGCGCCGGAGAAAAGACGCATCGCCCTGGACGATGCCATAGACCTGCTGGATATTGGCGACCTGCTGCACAGGTCAGTAACGACCCTATCCGGTGGCGAACAACAGCGGGTTGCTATTGCCAGAACCCTCGGCGTCAGCCCGGGCATCTTGCTGATGGATGAACCTCTTTCTTCACTGGATCAGAAACTCAAGCTGGAGATCCTGCCCTACCTGGAGAACCTGCACAGGAACCTGAATATACCCATTCTGTATGTTAGCCATGCCACTGACGAAGTGGCTCGCCTGGCAGACAATCTGGTCATTCTTCGCAAGGGAGAAATACTTGGCTCTGGCGCCATCCAGGACATGCTGACACGCCTGGACCTGCCGTTGTCCCACAGAAGCGATGCGGAGTCATTACTGGAAGGCAAGGTCAGCCGCATAGATCATGAATACTCACTTACCGAACTGCATGTAGGCGGCAATATTTTCACCGTTACTGGCACGGCTCTGAAACCCGACAGCACTGTGCGCCTGAGAATTGCGGCCCATGATGTCAGCCTGGCCCTGGAAAAGCAGGCAGGCACCTCCATCCAGAACATATTCCCGGTAACGGTAGAGGAAATGACCGATGAAAACGAATCACAAATGCTGATCAAACTGAGCCTGGGTAAATACCCGCTTCTGGCCAGGGTTACCCGCAAAGCCGTGAATGACCTAGCCATCACCCGCGGCAGACCTCTCTTCGCGCAGATCAAAAGCGTTGCCGTTCTGGCCTAGGAATACTTTCAGCTCAACCCTACCCTCAATTTCCCTCTGAAATACAGTCAAAAGCAGGTAGCGTCACGAGCGCAACTGAGACAAGGCAGAAGCAAAACAGGAAGCCAAGCACAGTACTGCAGTACAGGCGCAGTGCTCCTGTTTTGCTTTTAACGCCGTATCAGTAAGCGCAGTAGCTACAATTTACTGGTTTACCTACAAAAAATTCGGGCAAAAAAAAGGAGGGCTGATGCCCTCCTTTTCTCGTTCCTGATAAAGCCTAGAAACGGGTATTAAAGGTAATACCGTACTCACGTGGACGGTCAACCGTGGCGAAGTCAAACTGCCATACCCCGTGCATGAAGCCGGAGTTGAAGTTGTACTCGTCAGTCAGGTTGTTGGCCCAGAGAGTGATAGAGTAGCTATCATCCTGTGGTGACCAGACCGCACGGGCGTTAGTCATCCAGAGATCACCTGCAGGGGAGTCGCTGACAAGACCCTGGAAGTTCTGACGAAGTTCCAGCGTGGAAGCGCGCCAGTAGCTGTCCCAGTAGTTGGTCTGGATACGAGCCATCAGATTACCACCAAATACGTTATCAAACTCGTACTCAGCACTCAGCATGTAGGTGGTTTCCGGTGCCCTGGCGAACTCGGAGTCCTTGGGCAGCGGTGCACCTGGGTTAATGCTGGTGTACTGCGTATCCAGGAAGCCCAGGTTAGCCTGCAGAGTCAGACGATCAGTTGGCAGGTAAGTCAGCTCAACTTCAACACCTTCTGCTTCACCATTAGCGGTATTCTGCAGAACCAGTTCGGTCGCTTCGATACCTGTAGCGCGGTCAATTACCGTACCCAGGTACTGAATTCCCAGCCAGTCAGTCTTGAAGTAAGTGACGTTGGCACGCAGTGAACCGTCCAGCATGTCGGCACGCAGCCCCAGTTCCCAGTTCTCGATGACTTCAGGCGCATAGTTGATAACAACGGGGCCAACAGAGTCTTCATACTGGGAAACACCACCGGAGTTGAAGCCTTCACTGTAACCCGCGTAGATCATCATGTCATCGGCGATATCATACGTGGTGGCAAACCGGTAAGTGTCAGCACTGAAGCTGGTAGGGGTAAACACATCCAGGGGACCGGCCACAGCCATGCCGCGATCAGAAAAAGTTGTGTTCAGCTCAAACGGACGCTGTTCAGTCAGGCCATTGGCAATATTAGACGCCAGCTGGGCAGGAGACATGGCATGACCCACGTTATCCTGATCGTGGGTACGGAAACCTACAGTCACATCCCATGCATCATTAACATACCAGGTTGCTTCACCGAAAATGGCATCACCATCCTGAGTGCCACCATTGAGGCGGTCAGAGCGGTTACTAGCAAAGCCAGGGCCGGCAAAAGCGGATGCCCAACCGGAAGGCAACCATGCACAAGGCTGTGGCCATGTATCACCAGGGAAAGTCAGGCCACGGTCTGAAGGAGAGTCATTACACTGGGGGCTCGCCATAACAGCAGCCCAGTCCAGGGTCTGGACGGTGCCATTGCTATCATCAGCAAAGGTCCAGTCAGCAGAACCCCACTCTGCGCCACGGTTACGACTGTCCTGCTCCCAGGAAAAGTAACCAAGAGTGTAATCAACGGAGTCGTTAAACAAGGAACCGGTGAACTGGAATTCATGACTTTCCAGTTCAAGGGCTGTAACGTTGTAGTTCACAAAGAAGTTGTACTCGGAACCACCCCAGTCGTTGTAGACTGAAGAATCGTTAAACGTTTTACCATACATGTATTTCAGGTGCATGGTGTCGTTGATGTCCCAGTCAGCATGGAAGGTAGTCTGTTCCAGGAACTGCTCATTTGGCGTCGTTGAGGACAGACGGCTTTCCCATTTGCCCAGAGTGCCACCGGGATGTCCGGCTACGGCGTAGCTGGGATTGAACTTGCCGCCACTGGCAATGTCTACGGCCTGGGCAATACCCATCTGGAAGCCCTGAACGTCGGCAACAGTGTAGTCAATACGCGACTGAACACGTGCCTGCTGGCCAACCTGATCGTCTTCCTGGTGAATCAGGCGGAAGCTGAGGTTGTCAGTCGGGGTCCAGAGGATGTCGCCACGGAATACTTCACTGTCCTGCCAACCAGCATTGTCACCGGTAGTCAGGCTCTTGATCCAGCCGTCCTGTGAGTAGCTGCCCAGGGTCCACTTAGTGCGCAGGTTGTCACCCAGGGGAATGTCAGCAGAAACCATCAGGTCACGACGGTCCAGGTTACCGGCACCGATGTTCAGGTTTATACCAAATTCTTCAGCAGGCAGCTTGGAATGCATGTGGATGGAACCACCGGTGGAGTCACGACCGTACAGGGTTCCCTGTGGGCCACGCAGTACTTCCACACGATCCAGTTCAACAAAGTCACGGGTCAGCAGGCCATTGCTGGATACCTGCCAGATGCCGTCGATGTAGACACCAACGTTTGGAATACCACGCATGTAGAAAGAACCGGAAGTAGTACCACCATTGCCACCGGCAATCAGTACGTTGGGTACAACACCGGTGAGGTCTTCCAGGTTTTCAATATTCTGGTCTGCCAGGCTTTCACCTGTCAGTGCGGTTACCGCAAGAGGCACGTCCTGTACATCGGTCTCACGACGGGTTGCTGTAATGATAATTTCTTCGATACCGCCATCATCCTGTGCGATTGCAGTATCCGCCATAAAGCCGGCCTGCGCAGCAAGCGCAGAGAATACGGCCACTTTCATTTTGGTAAGTTTCATGAACTCCCCCTTTTGTTGGAAAAAGTATTTTTCAGCAGGTTTGCCCGCTTTATTGTGTTGTTGTATTTCTTCGTGAAATACAAATATTTTTATTGGCGCAAACCCACAAAAAACGATGTATTTGTACCCTCTCAATTAAGTAAGGTCAACAGCTGATTTTTACCGAAACTTTTTCTTTATAATTCAACAAGTTAAAAATCTTTCAGCATGGTTTTTCTTACACAGAATAGAGCGATTCTGCAATTTTCTTTCACATTCAGATTGTCGATCAGGCCAGGTGTCTCTTGAAAAATTAAAATAGTCAAAAAAATCAGGTGCTTCGGGGCAGCAAATAGCAGCGACTTGCCCAGTCAGGAATTAAAGAAATTATGCAGACAAGACCTTGTGTACTCCCACCCCATTTGTGCCAGCTGTTTAGGCACAGTGGCACAGACACAGGTTATGAATACAGGGTACAGTTGGGACACTGACGGGTAATGAATAATGAAATAGACGAACCAGGGATAATTGACGTACCAGGGATTTCGATCAGCTATCTGTCAACTGGTTTGTTAACAGTCTGTTAACTATCTGTTAACTACCGCTCAACAAACAATGTACAAACCATCTACAAGCACTCAAAAGTGATGTAGGCGACTCACAGACTTCAGATTCAGCCGTGTTTTCAGGCGTGTAATGCAAATCTGGAATATATCCCGATATTGATAATCAGTACACGGTCATGATGTCATAACCCACTGCCAGACTTACCAGCGGATTCCTGCCCTCGGAGGAACGGTATTCATGGGAGACAAAACCATCATAGCCGGAATCGGCAATTTGCTGGGCTATCCAGCGATAGTCCAGCTCCTGGGTACGATCAATTTCCCGGCGGGAAGGAACGCCCGCTACATGCATATGGGAAATAAGGTCGATATTGTCCTGCATGGTCCTCACCACATCCCCATTGGCAATCTGGACGTGGTAAAAGTCATAAACCACGGTAATGTTTGGTGAACCGGTGCGGCGACAGACATCAAAACCCCAGTAAATGTCATCAAATACCTGGTCTGTGCGGTTATCCGCGGCTATCCTGGAGTTGGTAATTTCCATGCAGACATTAACACCCTTTTCCTCAGCATAGGGAGCAACACGGGAAAGGGCTTCAACAGCATTATCTGCCCCCTCTTCCCTGGACATGCCACGACGTTCACCTGGCAGGGCAATCAGGTTACTGCATCCCGCCTCGACACACATATCAATACCGGCCATGGTTTCTTCTTCTATCTGGTCATGCAGTTCACGACGTATGAGACCATCCTGGAAAGTGGTACCCGTGCCGGTCATCAGTGTTGGGGTCAGTCCGAAATCCTTGAGTACCGAAATCTGGTTCGGACGTGGCAGATCCATTCCGGCAAAACCCATCAGGGAAAGAATTTCGCAACGTTCCTCAATAGTGAAGTCTGTTCCTGTCCAGACCTGAGGCATGACACTTTGCTTGAGGCGTCCCTGGCGGGGACCCAGTCCCTCTTCCTGGGCAGACACTACACGGGAGGCAATGACAGGAGTTGCTGCCAGCGCTTTTAACAGGTTTCGACGCTTGATGATTATTTCCATGACATTCTCCTGACAAAACATCCAGTTAAAACTGATATACACCGCTGTATTGTACCTGAAACTACTTCCTGTCCCATACACACTATCTAACCATTCAAATCATTTGTCTTGACCTATCGCAACCAGTAATCCTGATATGGCTGGTAAAGTGAGCCCACTCTTCAATCAGTCATGGGAGACATTGTGAACTACTCAAAGACTACTCACATTAACAAAAAAATAATGACTAACAGGCTAGCCAAACCGGTACTTTCCTCACTTATCTTTGCCTCGCTTACCGGTGCTGCTATTGAAGTCGGCGCCTATGAAGCAGGCGACATCATTCTTCGTGTCGGCCCTACTCTCGTCCAGCCGGATGACTCCAGTGGCGATCTCTTTGCGGATAATCTCGGTAATCTCACCTCCGCCCTGGGCACAAAGACAGGCGTCGGTGTGGACAGCAACACCCAGGCAGGTATTACTGCCACCTATATGATGAGCGACAAGTGGGGCATTGAATTGCTCGCCGCCACCCCCTTTGAGCATGATATTTCTGCGAAGGGCACAGGAGCACTCGGCGTCACGTCAGTGGGCGATACAAAACACCTGCCTCCTACACTGAGCATGCTCTATTTCTCGGCAGCATCCTCATCACCATTCCAGCCATTCATTGGAATCGGCATTAACTACACCATATTCTTTGATGAATCTGCCAGTAGCAACTTCGAAAGCGTGTTTGGTGACAGTTCCCTCTCGCTGGATGATTCCTGGGGAATTTCCGGCCGTATCGGTTTCGACTACAACTTCAGCAACAACTGGGGCTTTACGGCTTCAGCGTGGTGGATTGATATTGATACCGAAGGCATGGTGAAATCACCTTCCGGTGTCGGGCTGGGCGTGACAGAAATCAATGTCGATGCCCAGATTGATCCTGTGGTCTACCAGTTAGGCCTTAATTACAAGTTCTGATATTCACGGATCTGAATCAAAAAATTAAACGACGGGCTGGTCCCGCCGTTTTTTTATTGGGTAGATATAATTCCGCTTGAGGAATACTTCACTGGACAGCCAAAGAAAGGGATGCCTGCTACTTTGCTTTCATCACAAAAAGCCGATGCTGCTTCCGCCTGTTCCTGATGATGCAGGAGCGCTTCCTCAACAGGCAAAGGCACGCCATGCACAGGCACATTGGTAAGTGGTGACAGCTTATAGAAATCAATATTGGCCTGAAGGGCCCCTGCCCACCAGTGCCACTCCCAGTTCACATCACCCAGATCACCCTCCATGAGGATTCTTTCCTTCGGCAAATAGGCAAACACGGCATTACCCATATGGGCATGCCCTACGACCTGGTAGATTTCCAGACGACGCATGGCATCTTCCAGCACCAGAACATCATCCACTGGCAGAAATTTAAGCGGTTGAGGATCGCTGGCCAGGGCATCAGGAAAGTTGACGGCTGAGCGAGCCACCCACGCCTCGTAAAACGGCCCGTTTTCCCGTTCACCGATGATGGTAATCCCCCGAGAAACAGCGGCACGCACGCCACCAGCATGATCGCCATGATGATGGGTTGTAATCACGTGAGTGACTTCCTTCCCCGGCACTAGCGAATTCGCCGCATCAATGCGGGCCAGGGTATGCTGCTCATTTCCATAAGGCTCAAACATGACCAGGTGATCTTCAAACTCCATAACCGGTCCTCCATCACCACCCTGTCCGAATCCTGGAATGCGAACATCCCAGACACCCTTAGCCATTTCAGTGACTATCACTTCAACATCTGGTTCAGCACTACTGGCCCCTGATGCTGTCTCTGGAAATGATGGCATGTCATCAACATCCATCCGATAGGAGTCCACCTGCAACATATAGGTAACCTGTTCACGCCAGTCTATTTTGGCCATGATGCCAAGTGGCATCTCCACTCCGTCATAGGGCACATAACCAGTGAAGTAAGTGGTATTTATCACATCTCCCAATGTGTGGTCGCCAGTAATGCGACGGAACCAGTAGGGGCGATGGGTAATCGGATCCAGTCCCAGCCAGACTGTCTCACTGTCAGCCAGCGTAAACTGGACAACCGTATAGCCATCCTCGCTTGATACCGGTCCCAGGGCAGTGGATGGCGCCAATGCGGCCAATATCGCAGGTACAGGATGGTCCAGCATTGCCGCACCTTCCTGAACCGAGCCATTAAGTGCCCAGGTATGGCCAAATGAGGCTGCCAGTGGGTACTGGAAACTGTTTCTCTCCTGATTAAGCGCCCGCTGGTCAATCAGATCAAAACTGCGTCGGGCATCGGTCACAGACTGCCATTTTGGCGGTGCATTGGGGTCCGGACTCAGATTCCCATTCGTGGAGTAACGCTGACCGAATCCGGTAAGTACAAAGTTTTCCAGGGATTGTAAGCGTTCAAGTCCCCCCAGTGATTCGGCCGATTTCAGTAGTACGGCTCTCGCACTGTGTTCCTGGGCTGAAACATTCAGTGTAGTCAGCAGTAAGCCAACAACAATGCACGTGGTTGCAATCACATTTTTCATGGGTAACCCCTTTCAGGTATGTTGTGGAAAATGATAATGGCTACGCTTGGTTTATTCATCTCTTTTCCGCAATTCATGGGAAGCTTGGCCTGATACCTGCTGCAGAGCATCATTGACAAAGAGCCGCAGCATCTTCCGCAACACTTCACCATCCTGTTATTGTCAGTTGTACCAGTAGAAAAGAGTAATAAGCTTGGGGCAGGCAGCCAACCAATGAATCAAAGCACAGGATCAATGGAGTCGATCATGGAATTGTTCTTGCGGAACCATCCAGTCAGGGAATAACGGGAGACCTTCGTCGGAAGCACTTCATGGGGAAATTCCTCACTGAGAAAAACCACAAGACGATCAAAACGGGGGGCGATGGTATCAATTACCGATTGGCCATCTGGCGTATACATAACCAACTCACCACCATCATCCGGCGTCCAGTCAGGATTGAGATACAGTACAGTGGAAAGAATACGCGTATTACTGCCTCGAAAGGCATCCACGTGTTTTTTATAAAATGCCCCGGCATCATAATAGGCGTAATGGCATTCGTAATCGAACAAACCCAGGAAAAGTCTCAAATTCATTCCTTCCCTGAAGTATTCCATCCACTCGAAGTATTCCCGTGTTACCGGATGCGACCCATCAAGCCAATGAATTTCATCCGTACGCACGAAGCGGTTCACCTGAAAATCATTTTCACGACCGATACCCGCCCGCCTGAACTTTTCATCATCCAGGGATTTGAAATGTTGTAACAGGCCTACTGCAAGATTAGCTGGGAGAGCATTATCGAGTACAACACAACCATGGGTAGATATTGAGTCAGCCACAGTATCCAGCAAAGTATTCAGATTCTGGTCAGGAGAAAGGGATGCCACCATTTATGATTGCCCACTAAAAAGGGGGTAACAACGCTACCCCCTTTCTTGAAATTCATTCCCGGCTTATCGGGGATTCTCGTCCATCAGTTTTTGCAGCAGCGCTGCCATTTCGGGAAGCTCGCCCACGATATCCGACCCACCGAATTGTTCGACATCAGCATCGCCGGTAGCGTACTGGAGAGGAATTAGACCCCGGTTATCCGTGGCATACAGGTCTGCCCCATTCGCGACAAGAAATTCAACCACGTTTGCCCAGTTCATCCTTGCGCTGGTATGCAAAGGTGTCTCACCAAAGCGACCTCCATGCTGATTGATATCGGCTCCTACAGACAAAAGAACCTCCAGGCCTTTCATCACATCCTGTTCGGTTTTCAGCGAGCCCCTGGTATTTTCATTGGTAGATTTGCTGGTGACAGCAATCATGGGGGTTACACCAAAGACATTAGGCTGTTGCCAGTCTGCATCATATTCCAGGAGCAACTTCATCATTTCTATATCACCAATATAGGCGGCCTGCTGGATTGGCGTTGACCCGGTATTCATCAGGCTGAAATCATTGGCTCTGTCATACACTATTTCCCTGGCAGGTGGATACAGCTTGAGGCTGATATCAGGATCTGCCCCCTTCTCCAAAAGTACCCTGGCCACATCCAATGCCGTGTATTGATCAACAGAAGGGAGATCTCCACGATTACTGCGACCGGCTACCAGGTGGGTATCCACAGCTGCATAAAGCGGTGTACGTCCAAAATAATCCCATTGATTGATATCTGCGCCATTTTCGATCAGTAACATGGCAATGTCGTACCGCATGTTAACGAGAGCCAGAATGAGGGGCGAAACGTTGTCCGGGTCTGGCTTATTGATGTCAGCTCCGGCATCCAGAAGTATGTCCACACAAGCCAGGCAGTTCTCCCTTACCGCATAGAGCAACGGAGTCAAACCACCGGTTTTCATGTCTTTCATGCGTGGTTCAGAAGTCACCCGCCGCGCCCAGTTCCTGTCAATCCCACGGACATCCACTTCTGCCCCATTGTTGACCAGAAATTCTATCATCGCGGGATGATTTCTTGCCGACGCCCAGTGCAGTGCAGTTTGACCGCCCCAACTTTCAACAGCATTCACATTTGCCCCATGGGATAACAGCAGTTGAGCGGCCTGCACATTTCCTGTCCGGGCTACAGCCATCAGGGCAGTCTGTCCTTCCGGATTGACAGATTCAGGATCAGCACCAGCCTCAAGCAACAGGCTGATCATTGGCAAGTCACCCCTGGCTGCGGCTTCTCCAAGCGGGGAAGAACCATAGTCATTCTGCATATTGGGATCAGCCTCAGCCCGGAGCAGGCGACGCGCCAGCTCCAACTCGCCATAATAGGCTGCCCAGTGCAGTGCTGTTGTTCCATCAACTGAGGGGCGATTGACATCAACGCCTGCCTCAACGAGCTCAAGAGCCATGTCTATCTGTCTGTCTTCTGCCAGGTCCACAAGTGTGACATCAGCAGCCCAGGCAATTATCGCTGTCAGTGACAATACTGTCGTAAGACCCAGGTGTTGCAGAAATTTCTTCATCGCGATTCCAGTTGTAACGGATTAAACAGGCCAACAGGCACTTTCCATATATAAATCAGACTTCTGTCAGCAATCCCGTACTGTCGCCAAAGCGATCCAGTTCGACTCCGGCCCTGTCCAGCATCGTATGCATAAGGTTAGCCAACGGCGTGTCCTGAGCATACTTGAGATGTTGGCCACCCTTGATACGACCTCCTGCCTTGCCAAGAATAACTGATGGAACCTTGTCATTGTTATGCAGGTTACTGTTGGCCATACAGCTGCCATAAAGAATCATGGAGTTATCCAGTACTGAGCCATCTACATCCGGCATGTCGGAGAGCTTATTGACGAAACGGGCAAACGACGAGGCATACCATGCCTGAACCCGGCTCAGGCGATCCAGTTTCGCAGGATCATCCTGGTGGTGGGACAACGGATGGAATGCATCGGAAATACCAATATGATTGTAGGTGCGCATACTCACTTCCCTGTCACTCATGAAAGTCGCCACGCGGGTCAGGTCAGCCTGGTAAGCCAGTGCCATAAGGTCGTACATGAGATCGAGATGGGCCGGGAATGAACCGGGAATACCCACCGGCGCATCAGGAATATCCACATCGGATAGATCCTGTTCCGCCAGCTTCTGCATCTGCATTTCAATTTCCCTGACCGACTCTAGATACTCGCTCATCAGAACGCGGTCACTTGCTCCCAATTCCTTGTTCAGTGAAGACGCATCTTCCATAACCAGGTCCAGAAGCGAAGTTGTTTCTCCAGCAATAGATGCTCTTTCCTCGGAAGTTTCTCCCTGACCAAACATGCGAAAATAAAGTTTGCGAGGATTGTTTTCCATTGGCAGGGGTTGTGTGGGGGTCCTGAAAGCAATGGTGGATGAATAGCTGCCACCGTTGGCCCCATTTGTGGACAACTCAAGGGATGGAAACGGTGTTTCGTTACCCAGTACCCGAGCAGCAAACTGATCAGCACTGATTCCGTCTTCAGGGTTATCTGTTCCTTCGGGTGCGACACAACGCAGCCATGTCCCTGCCGTAATGGCATGGGGGTCCGGGCTTTCTGCTGGCTTGTTTCTCAGGTCACTGACCACTGTCATCTGGTCCCTGAAATCAGAAAGAGAAGAAAGAATTTTGCTCATTTCAAAGTCTCTGCCGGTTTGTTCCGGCGTCCAGCTGTTATAGACCGCACCATGAGGTATATAGACAAAACCCATACGCAGTTTTGCTGCCGGCTGGGCTGACGCGGCTGGAATCATGGCATCCAGCATCGGCAGGGCAATACTCGCTCCTGCACCCTTGAGTACCTTGCGACGTGATAGATGTTTCTTTGAAATGAACATTGGGTTTCTCCCCATTGTCTGTTTTATCTGTATGAATTAACGAGTGATAACACGTTTACCGCTTACTGCATTGCTACATCGGCCCCTGCCTCGTGGACAGGTGCCTGCTTGTACAGGAACTGGTCTGTGCTGACAATTTCCCGAACAATGTCATAAAAACGAAAATCATTGGCTTGCGCCGCATGAACAACCTGCCTGACTGCTGGCATGTCTTCAGCTTCAATGGGGCGCCCCAGAGCATATAACATCAGCTTTTCTGCCAGATTCTGCACAAACAGCGTCGGCCGCTCAAGCAATGCATGACGCAGATCTTCAACACCACTGATTGCGGTTCCGTCGGGCAGCACACCATAGGTGTCAATTTGCGTACCGACCATTCTGTCCACCGTCCTCTTGCGACCAACCGCATCAAATCCTTCCAGGGCAAAGCCCAAGGGATCAATGATGCCATGACACCCCTGGCAACTCGGGTTTTCACGGTGTGCTTCAAGACGGGCACGTACAGTCTTTGGTAGTTCCCCTTCCCTGTTTTCCTGCAGGGCTTCCACATTAGGCGGCGGCAGTGGTGGAGGTGTCCCTGTAATATGTTCAAGTACATAGGCACCACGCAATACCGGAGATGTCCTGTCAGGATAGGCAGACACCATTAACACAGCTCCTTTACCGAGCAATCCATAGCGATTGGGATCCTGAACGGGGACTTTCCTGAATGCATCACCCTTGACCGTGTGATCGCCATAATGCAGCGCCAGGCGTTCGTTCAGGTAGGTGTACTCGGCGCTAAGCATCTCGGTGACATTCCTGTTATTCAGGAAAATATCTTTAACAAACAACTCAATCTCTTTCTTGAACAGATCGCGTATACCAAAATCTATATCCCTGAATATAGCCGGGTCGGGATCAATTTCATCCAGCCCTCCCATGTTTAACCACTGGTAGGCAAAATTTGATGCCAGGGGCTCAGCTTTAGGATCCTGGAGCATGCGAGTTACCTGCGAGGCCAGCACGTCTTCATCAGACAGGCGACCCTCGTCTGCCAGGGTCAGCAGTTCATCATCGGGAATCGTACTCCATAAAAAGAAGGAAAGCCGGGATGCCAGTTCATAATCTGTCAGCGGGAATATCTCACCCGGCTGTGCTCCATCCGGGAACTGTTCCACACGATACAAAAACTTGGGGCTGGCAATAATGGCAGTCAAGGCACGGCGAATACCTGCATCAAATCCTGAGGTGTCGTTTGCCTGACCATAAACTGTCATCAAACGCTCAATATCTGTTTCACTGACCTGCCCCCTGAATGCCTTGCGGGCAACGCCGGAAAGTATTTCCCTGGCACAGGCACTTTCTTCCCGGGCGCTTGCCGGATAACAGGTGAATATTTTGTTGCGTGCCGGGGTCGGACTCAATCCTGCCGGATTAAAAGGGCCCTGGATTTCAAAATTATCCAGACCAATAACATTCTCACCGACGGCTGAAGGCGACATTCTGTGCAAACGGCCTTCATATTCAGCAAAAGAACGCTGCTTGAAAGTAACAGCCACTGTATGGGGTCCGGCTTCAGCAACAAAAGGAATATTCTTCAGCTTGGCGTTGATGTCGTCCACAGCAGGATCGCCTATCTGATCAATGGCCTTGAGCTGATCCCCACCGCCAACGTCCATTTCGAAGAATTTCTCACCGTCATAAGTCGCTATCACGGTATGACTAAACTCCTGGTTGAATACCCACAAACGGGTAACAAGATCACCAATATTCAATAGATATTCACCATCAGCCGGAAAATAGTGTTCAACGGCCAGCCCACCTCGAGTACCCAGTGGCAGTCCTTCCTGGTGTATATACTGGTTTGTTCCACGTGCCGAATAGGTAGTGCCCCCCGTTCTGGCATCAGGATCACCTATAGCCTGCTGGGCAACAACCCTGGCGGAGTTCAACGACTGCTCAAGAAAGGCCGGGGATACCCTCAGGGCTTCTGCCACGTTATCAAACCCTTCTACGGAATCATCCAATGGCAGCAGGCCAGTGCCATCAACGTCTATACCAAGCAGGTCGCGTACCGCATTGGCATATTCTTTTCTGTTTAAGCGGTGAATGCCGATATGGCCAACATGCTTCTCCTGATCAGCTGCATGATCCAGATAATTCTCCATCCATGCCACAAAGTCATCAGTGGCATCACCGGCCGGAGGTTCAACACCTGCTGGAGGCATCAACCTGCCCCGGAGTTTCTGGACCACTTTCTCCCAGATATCAACGTTATCAGCCACCTCTTCCGGGGTCATGAGGTCGAAAGCAATACTACCTGCCCAATCCTCAAAGTTATGACAGTCCATGCAGTTTTCCTGCAGAAACCCGAAATACTTGTCGGACTCATCAAACCGGTTATAGGAATGGGCTATCTCGACAGCCTCATCACTTGCCGCACCATAGGATGCTGTCCCGGACAACGACATCAATGCCGCTGCCATGGCACTGTAAAATGACTTTCTGTTCATCAATAATTTCATCATATCCAACTGTCTGTACTTTTTTGTACTTTCATGTACTTTCTTGTACTAATCTATACTTCCCTACACTTGCCTTTACATACTATGTACCCGGATTCAATTGGTCAGGGAAAACCGCCACCGATCTGGCGACCATTTCTCAGGTGACCGTAAAAGCTGCGAAATCCTTCGTCGAGAAACTCGGAGGGATCTCCCCACTGCGGTTTCAATCCCTGAGCCGGATTGGCCATTAACACCTCGTCCGGGCCGCGGCTTTGACGCAGCAAAACCACCATTTCCTCTTTCAATCCCTCATACAGTACTGCCAGCTCATCAAATTCTGTCTTGCCAATTAACTCGCCCGACGAGGGGACAATCACAGTCCCTTCTCCAACTATAGTGCCCAGGGTATCGTAGGCATCGGTAATACCACCAATAAACCCGTTGGTACTTTCATCCACTGCGGCCCAGCCGTCAGTGCGGATAACCGGACCGGTGAAGAGCACATCAGCTTCACGGAAGTAGGCATAGATATCGCCATCAGTATGAGACTGCAGCAGGTAACCCACTTCAATAACATCGCCCCTGAACGGCACATCAATACTACCCCAGTAAAAAGTGGTCACAGGCAACTGGTTTTCTGGTAACGGGGTATGCAGTATTTTTTCACCCCGCTCCCGAATAGTGGTACCCAACCACTGCCTGGTATTCTCGTGGGCAATAATCTCGACACCCTGGGGACCAAGAATGGCATTAAGCCCGGTTACTTCAGGATGCCAGTGGGACAACATCAGGGTCTTGATATCATGCTGCCCGGTTTCTTCACGAACAAACCCCAGATATTCCCGGGCATATTCTGCCGGGACTCCATCAATAAGAATCAGGCCATCAGTGTCTGCCGCCACCAGGGTATTTCCCGCTGGCCCCTGAACAAGGTATATATCACTGCCAATTTCAGAGAGACTGAAATTCTCAGCCGGCAGAGCCTGCGTTGCCGTCAGCAGAAGACAGGTAGTGAGGAAAATTCTTTTGAACACTCTCATGGTAAATTCCATAGGGCAATGGCAGTTAAAGAAACATTTGGTCAATCATTTACTTATACGTATCAAGCCATTCAAACGCTTAATGACCCTGATCAAACGCCCGGTCGTTTGAGGACATTACAATGATCCATGCCCTGCTATCAGATATGAGCACAGTGTCTCAATAATCCAATGAGCAAATATGTAAGAAATCTGAAACTATACAGCTTGTCCCGTTTTCCGTCATAGCCCCTAATCTTACTGTGCCTGTTTATCGGAATCTACAGATATTCATGATATTTCAACGAGTTATTGTTTTGTCCTATCGGCCTGTTGCAAGTTTCCTGTCGTCGTTTAGAGTGGAGCCATGGGTAAACGCATTTTAAAACTGTCAACTGTGTTGTTACTGGCCGGTTTTCAGTTCTTACTTGGCTTTTCAGCCCATGTCGCTGCACAAGAGGGTCCAGTTACTGACACTGACGAGCCAACACCTCTGGTATTCGGCCTGGGATTCCTGGACCAGACCCAGTCACTGGCTTCAGACTCTGCCAATGCCCTGGCAAACCGGCTTGATCGATTTTTTGGTCTGCAGAGAAGTGATATTGAAGCCGCCTATTCCGCTTTGCGCTTCACGACGATCCAGTCCTGGAATGATATTGATGGATATGAAACCGGCGTCAGATTGCGGGGCAAGGTCCACCTGCCCCGAATCAATGAGCGTATCAGCCTGATTTTTTCCGAGGAAGACGGCGATGGTACTAACTATTTCACCCAGAATGCCGCGTCCATTTCCCAGCAGGAAACGACTCGCATGAATCTGGAAGTCAACCTGACGGAAGAAAGTGCCCATCGATTATTTTTCCGGTTTGGCGTTCGCTCAGGCCTCAAGGGACGGGTCAGCATGCGTTACCGATACGAACCGGATAGCGATACGAGTACAGAAAATCGCTTCACACAGTCGCTGTATTTCAAGGACGGCAAGGGCTTTGGTTCTTTCTCCCGTTACCAGGTTGACCATGTCATCAGTAATGACGCCCTGCTTCGGTGGACCAATGACCTGCGTTTTGAGGAAACCTATACTGGGGCACAGTACACCACCTCGCTGGAATACCTCCAGGCCAGGTCCGAGGCAACTGCCCTGTCCTGGTACGGACGAGTCAATGGCGAAACAAGTCCGGATTATATAGTCAGTTATGACCTGGGGCTCCGGTTGCGAAAGAATATCTATAGGAAATGGTTGTTCGTGGAACTTGAGCCGGGATTTACCTGGCGCAAGGAAAAATTTGACCTCCCCAGGGAAGGCACACCCTATGTTTTCCTGCGACTGGAAATGGCGATAGGGACTTTCAATTGAGCCAGTATGCTTTTGGGAACAGGATGCTTCTGCCATGAATGGTACTTATGAGTTTCTCATCACGCTGGGCTGCCTGCTGCTTCTGGGGCTTGGCACTGACATCCTTGGCAAGAGCACCTCCCTGCCCCGGGTTTCCCTGCTTATTTTTTTGGCGCCATGGACGGTCCTCCTGTCCTTGACCTGATCCCTGAATTTTTCCTTGACCAGTTCCAGTTGATCGCCCAGATGGCCTTGGTCATGGTGGGTTTCCTGCTCGGGAGCAGTTTTACACGCGAAGCACTGGCAGAAAACGGGCGGGCAATCCTGTCAGTCTCACTCGTCGGCGCCATCGTCACGGGTGCCGTGGTGTTTATTGGTCTGCTCATGCTCGGGTTAACAACACCGGTCGCCATTATCCTGGGGTGTATCGCACAGCAACAGACGGTATCGCGACTGTCGACCTGATCATTGACCGCGCCAGTAATACCCGTTTCTCCCGTTTGTTGATGGAAGTAGTTGCCCTGGATGATGGCTGGGGTCTGATGCTGTTCAGTGTAGGTCTTGCAGTGGCTACCGCTATTAGTTCACAGGAAGCGACCCATCCCCTTGTGTTTGTCATACATGAACTGGGCGGCGCCGTGCTGCTTGGTGTAGTAATCGGACTGCCTGCCGCCTACCTTACGGGAAGAATCAAACCCGGACAGCTTATGCGATCAGAAGCCCTCGGACTGGTATTTCTCTGTGGCGGGCTGGCCCTTTGGGCAGAAGTCAGTTTTCTGGTTGCCAGCATGGTCATGGGCATGTTTATCGCAAACCTGGCAAAACATCATGAATTTGCCTTTCATGAAATTGAGGGGCTTGAGTGGCCAGTGCTATCGGTATTTTTTGTATTGGCAGGTGCCTCACTGTATTTTGTCTCCCTCAGACTTATCGGTGTCGCAGGGTTTGCCTATATTGCCCTGCGTATAGTTGGCAAGGTGATAGGCGGATATCTTGGGGGGGGCATAGGCCATTGCCCCCCGGTGATGAATCGCTGGCTTGGGCTGGCCATGCTGCCCCATGCTGGTGCGGCCCTGTGAATGGCCCTGGTCGCGGCAGAGTATTTTCCTGAATCCGGCAACACTCTGCTAACCATTATTATCTGTGCGACCGTTGTCTTCGAACTGGGCGGTCCTGTCCTGGCCGGCATTGCCCTTGATCGAACGAACAGGGCTCTTGGCGAGTAAACGTACATAGATGGATCTGTAGGCATAAAGTGGTTTACTCCCCCCTGCGTTTATACTTTGATTAAATACGTTGAATTCAAATTAGCTGATCCGGGAGAAAATTTTAATGGATTGCCCAAAATGTAATGGTGGCATGCAGGAACATTCCACGACTACCCTAGAAGGAAAAATAACCATTGACCGTTGCACTGAGTGTGGTGGCATATGGTTTGACAAGGGAGAAGCGGAAGCACTTAAAGGTGACTGGATGGCAGATTTCCTGGACAGTGGTGATCGTTCAACTGGCAAGGAACAAAACCTGAATACGGACGTCAATTGCCCTCGTTGCAGTAAGAAAATGGAGACGGTGAACGATCCCGATCAGCAGCATATCCAGTATGAAGTCTGCGAGGAGCATGGCATGTTCATGGATGCAGGCGAGTTTGCTGAATACAAGAATGAGAATCTTGTAGAAACACTTTTCAAATTCGTCAACAAAGCCAAGGGCAAACTCAATCTCTGATAACTCATCAGGGCATTCCTGCCATTTCGGTGGCAAACATCATCAACATACCGCCGGCCCTGTCATCAGGCCCCATCAGGGCCTCGCGGTTGAGATAGGCTTCCAGTGAATCCTGCTTGTTGGTGGATTCACAAACATTCACAAAATACCCCACTTCACTGCTTCTCAGCAGTACACCCTGCCAGGCTTTTTCCGCCGCGGACAAATAGCTGTTATCCAGCCACCCTCTCGCTATACCTCGCCTGATGGCCGTGCCAATCATGCCTGTCGCACTGAGTTCGGCATATGAACCTGGGTAGTCAACCACCACATGCCACATACCATCCATGTCCTGATGTTCAAGCAAGGCATCAATATGATTCCTAAAGATTTCCTTGAGTTCATCGAAACCGGGATTGTCTTCGGGAAAATCACTCAATGCCAGGGCCATTCCCAGTGCTGGAAAAGCATTGGCCCTGCTCCAGGCAGCCTCAGTCAGGGGCGAGTGGCGATAAAGACCATCTTCCCGATGAACGAGGGTTTCCATATGACGAATATGACGTATGGCCATATCAAAATATCGGCCATCACCGGTCAGCTTGCCAACTTTGGCCAGCAGTGGTGTCGCCATGAAATAGGCATCACTCATTTCGCCGTGTAATGGCATGGCCTCTTTCATATTACCTTGCTCATCAAAAGCCAGATTTGCCGCCAGCTGAGCCAGGGCAAGGTAATCATCATTCCCGGTACGCTCAGCCATTTCAGCAAATACCAGGTGGCCGGCTATCACAAGGGATGATGAGATATCGATGGATTTTCCTTCAAGATAGGGACTGACAATCTCAGCCACGTCGTCCAGGTAACCAAGGCGTAAACGGCTGATCAGTGCCATGCCCGGTATATAAACAGGCCAGGAAAAATCATGCCCATAGAACGCCTCCAGTTGTTCCGCAAATTCCACGGCAGAACGTTCAAGGCGCCTGTTCAATATTTCATGTGCTGCTGAAAGTGGCAGGTTATCGAGCTCCGACATGATCTTGCCAAGCTCCTCCGGTTCATCATAAAGGTGAAGGCCTGGTATGTAACCGACCCCGGCTACAATCAGATTGCTCAGGGAATCTGCGAGTTCAAAATCGGTTTCACTTTCTATGAGGACAAGATCCGGGCCATGGGTACCCAGCCAGCGCCACAGGGAAAAGGACACAGGATCATCTTTGTAGGCACGCCCCCGGGGAGGAAAATGAAGGACTTCCCCATCGGGATTGGCTGACGGAATAACGATGAGATTAAAAGGCTGCTGCGATTTGTCCCTGGCCAAATAGCGACGATATTCGTTGAGCACTTTTTCACTCGTGACAGCGGAGCCGTCCAGGCCACCGATGAGAACTACAGTGGGTTTATCTGCACTGTCTACTTGATATCCCATGGCACTGATGAGCTTGCCTGAAGAAGACATGCCGACCGTCCACTCCTGGGCAAACGATGCTGTGCTTGCCATCAGTCCAATCACTAATGGAGCAATGAAGAAAAACCTGGTTGAGAAATTCGTGAATATTTTCATAACAGTAACCAATTAATGCCTGGCATGGATAATACACAATTATTCATGGGCCTTCCCGCTGGTTTAGAGCTCAAAAAAGTCACGCATGATTCGCCGCTTGCCCGCCATCAGGACAAGGCTGACCAGGCACAGACAGGCCGCTGCTATATTTGGCCACATCAGCCCATAACGATTGGCAATCCAGCCAATTATCAACACACCCACAGCTGGTGCTCCACGCGTAAATGCCGCCCATAAGCTCAGTACCCTGCCCCGCATGGCATCATCAATACTGTTCTGGACGAGCGTCTGTGATGCCACACTGCCAATGGTGATCGAATACCCGAATAAAAAAATAAGAAGCGCGGCGAACCAGACTGTGGTGATGGACACAAAACCTACCAGGCAGAAAATAGCCACCAGAGTCATCAGAAGAATCTCCCTGACCAATCCATGGGTTTTTCCATCCATGGAAAGACGCAAACCTGCAAGAACAGCCCCCACGCCCATAGCGGAAGTAAACAGGCCCAGCGTTCCAGCCCCAGACTCAAAGACTGCCCCCACAAACGCAGACAGCATAAAGGCCACGGGCCTGGCAAACAGCGATACCACCGTGAGCAACAGAAACATATAATACAGCGCCCTCTTTTCAGTCACATAATTAAACCCATCACGGATATCACGAAAGAAGGATTGGCGTTTGGAAACGCTGGTTCGCTCTGGCAGGTGAATGAATTGCCAGGCAATCACAATTAACAGGTAGGTAACTGCATTGAAGAGAATAGCCATAGCCGGACTGGAAATATTGATCACTATCCCGGCAATGGCAGGACCGATGAAACGGGCCACATTAAAGGCTACAGCGGTAAAGGCTGCAGCGCTAACGAGATCTTCCTTGCGCACCAGGTTCGGAATAATTGATAACCGGATTGGCTGGTAGGCAGCCTGGATAACCCCTTCAGCCAGGGCCAGCGAAAAGAGTAGGCCGATACTGAGCATGTCGAACCAGGCCAGAAAGAACAGCAGAAAGGCCTGAAGCATCATCATGACCTGAGCAATGATAGCCATTATTTTACGGTCGAAACGATCTGCCCAGACCCCAAACAGGGGCGTGACAAGTATCAGTGGCCCTATCTCCACAAAGGCCACGGCACCCACCCAGAAAGCCGATTCGGAAAGAACCCAGGCGAGCCAGGAAACAGCTACACGCTGCATCCAGAATCCAATGAGCGAGATACTGTTTCCGCTCATGTAAATCGCATAATTACGATTGGAAAAGGCGGAACGCAGGGCAGAAAATTTTCCTGCAGCCATTAGCGGAAATACATCCAGTTATGTGCCGCCCTAAGGGACGATGTCACTGATGACAAGATTGATCTTGCCGTCCTGTTCAGCAAGAACGAAGGTCCCGGACTCACCCTCCAAATCTCCAGACTGGGCATTGGCGATTCCGGATTGTGAAAGCCTGGCCCCCACATAGACCTGCTGTGCCGATGACAGCCTGGCAACAGGTGCCATGGCATTGGAGTCATCCAGCGTTATTTCAAAGGGAAATTCAGGTTGGTCGAGATTAACTGCCGCCAAAGGCATGGGGAATTCAGGACTGCGGGCGTATACGAAGAGACGCATACTGTCATCAACTTGCGATAAAACAGAATCATCTACATCGATCACCAGCGTGACGGATGCATTGCCAATGGCATCATCATTAGTGGCCAGTGAAGCCCCCTCTGGCAGCAGGGTTTCCACCCTGGCAATTCTTTCTCGCAACACAGCTGCTTCCTGGCTGCCACTATCGAGTTGTCGCAACTGGCGCTGCCAGTAAGCGATAGCCTGACTGTATTGCTCACTGATAAATGCCTCAATGGCCATAATACTCAGCAACGCATACTCGTTGGGATTAAGAGCCATGCCTTCGTCGATCACTGATTGCAGTGCCGGACTCATGCGGGACCCAGCCGACAGGTACATGGCCTGTGCCAGTTGTCCCAGGACTGTAGCCCTGTCCGGGCTGTCTTCCATCTGCCCGGCCAGACGACTGAACGTATCAACTGCTTCATCGAAACGCTCAAGTTCGGTATACAGCGTCCCAAGCATGTAGCCATTCTGGATATCATCGCTATGGCGTTCAAAACGCGCCTGCAGGAAATCTGCCAGACTTTCCAGGGCAGCCAGCTGTGCTTCGGGGGACTCGGCAACTGTAAGCTCCTCCATGATCGTCGGTAAAACAAGGTCCCTTGAAGCGCCCACATGGGAATAAAACAGGTAACTGAAGACCGGTATAAAAAGTATTGAGAGTAGCGGGATCAATTTGCCGTTCCCGGTTATGGCTCCCTGGTTCTTTTTATCCTCTTCCTCCATGTCACGAAGAAAACTACGCTGCAATTCCGTCTGAAGCCGTTCAAAATCCCCGTCACTGACCAGGCCATCCGCCCGATCACTTTCCAGTTCAGCAAGACTTTGCTGATAGACCTCAATATTTTTCTGTCGACGAACTTCTTCATCGGGAGAACGTTTTACCGGCTTGTAACGCCAAAGCGGCACCACCAGGAACAACAGGGCTCCGGCAAGCAAGGCAATACTCAGGGAATAAAACTCGGTCATAGTGAAATATCAGTCCTGTTTGTCACCGAGTAAACGGCTGAGGCGTTCCTGCTCATCTGTTGAAAGTGTTGTTTCTGTTCCCTGCTGGGCCTGACTTGACACCATGACACGACGAACGATGACAAAACCTGCGACAAGAAGAATCGCCGGTCCGAACCAGAGAAAGAATGTGGCAAACGTCAACCTGGGACGATAGAGAATAAAGTCACCGTAGCGAGAGCTCATGAATTCGATAATTTCATCATTGGTGCGCCCTTCCCTGACCTGGTTGTAAATTTCATTACGCAGGTCCGCTGCTATCGGGGCATCGGATCCGGCGAGATTGGAATTAAGACACTTGGGACAGCGCATTTCGTATGTCAGCTTCTTGAACCGCTCCTCTTCTGCCTCGCTGTCAAAACTGTATTCCGCGATGGCACCAAAGACCGGCGCCACCAGGCTCAACAACAAAAGAGCAAGCAGGCTTTTAGATGTCATTGTCATTACCTGATCTGCTCCAGCAAGGGCATGAAGGTTTCATTCCAGATGGTATTGTTGATAACACCTATATGGCGATACAGAATCATGCCATTTTTATCTACCAGGAAGGTTTCCGGTGCCCCGGTGACTCCGAGATCAATCCTGAGTGAGCCACCAAGATCCACCATGTTCACGTCGAAAGGGTTGCCCCGCTCTTCAAGAAACAGCCGGTCTTCAGCCATGGAGTCATCGTAGCTCAGGCCTAATAGCGTGATATCAGGCTCGTTTTCAGTCAATTCCAGAAAAAACGGGTGTTCCACATGACAGGGAATACACCAGGAGCCCCAGATATTAACCAGCAGGATATCACCCAAAAAATCCGCTTTGGAAAACTCACCCTGGTCGGCAAACAGACTGGGGCGGGTAAAGTCCGGTAACGGCCTGCCTTCAAGGGCTGAAGGAACCACATTCGGATCGCGGGTCAGACCGAACAGGAGAAAACCTGCCATCATCAGGAAAATGGCAACAGGGATAAATAGTTTCAACCGCTTGTTCATGCGTTCTCCGGCAAGGGAAGATCACCAGCCTGGCTGACTGACTCCACATGCTCTGTGCGTTGCTGTCGGACGCGGTAACGTTTGTCCAGAATAGCAGTGACACCGCCCCCGGCCATCAGGAAGGCACCAAGCCATATCCAGAATACAAAGGGTTTTACATGCAGCCTGACCACCCAGGCACCGTCAGCACGAGGATCACCAAGGGCAGCAAACAGATCCCGAAAGAAACCGACGTCAATATCCGCCTCGGTCTGGACGCTGCCGGTGGCGAAATAGGAACGTTTTTCCGGATATAACGTCAGATAGGCTTCTCCATTCCTAAGGACACTTACTTCACCTGCATCAGCTTCGTAATTGGGTCCCGGTTGCCTGGTGACACCCTCGAAAACGAATTCATATTTGCCGATTTCTATACTCTCACCAGGGGCAAGGCGAACGTCTCTTTCGATACTGTAATGACTGGTCAGGCAAATCCCGAGAATAATCACGGCCATACCCAGGTGGGCAATCTGCATACCATAATAACTCAGACTCAGGCTCTTCAATCCATTGATTCGCGATACTTTGTTGGATGTCTTCTCCCAAATATCACGTGCTATGCCAAGCACTATCCACAGGGCCAGGGCTACGGCCAGCATAATGGCCACATTCACTTCACCGGTAACCGCCAGCGGTACAATAATACCCAGGACAACACTGGCAATGGCTACCTTGAACAGCTGGTTCTTAAGATAATCCACGGATGTCTTCTTCCAGCGGGCTATGGAGCCAATAGTCAGAAAAACAGTCAGCAAGGCCATCAATGGCAGGAAAATGGTGTTGAAGTATGGTGGACCCACAGACACCATATTGGCTTCGCCGTTAATCGCTTCATGTATCAGAGGATAGAGTGTCCCAAGCAATATCCCCGCTGTAGAAACCACCAGCAGGATATTATTGATGAGCAGGAAAACTTCCCGCGAGGTAATGGTATAACTGGCAGTGCCCTTGACCACGGGTGCACGCAGGGCATACAGAAAAAGGGATGCACCGATCACTATCAGGAGGATCGTGAGCAGGACCATGCCCCTTTCCGGATCGACTGCAAACGCATGCACCGACGTAATCAAACCCGAGCGGATAATAAAGGTTCCCAGCAGACTCAGGGAGAACGCCGCGATTGCCAGCAATACTGTCCAGCTTTTGAATACACCACGTTTTTCCGTCACTGCCAGGGAGTGAATCAGGGCTGTCCCAACAAGCCACGGCATAAATGCAACGTTCTCCGTCGGATCCCAGAACCACCAGC
>CAZDCK010000002.1:67602-170164 GCA_964503965.1 uncultured Enterobacteriaceae bacterium
CCAACAAGCCACGGCATAAATGCAACGTTCTCCGTCGGATCCCAGAACCACCAGCCGCCCCAGCCAAGTTCGTAATAAGCCCACCAGCTGCCCAGAGCAATACCAATAGTCAGGAAAGCCCAGGCCAGATTCGTCCATGGTCGTGTCCAGCGTGCCCAGGCCCCATCAAGTTTACCGGTGAGCAAAGCGGCAATGGCAAATGAATAAGCTACGGAAAACCCCACGTAGCCCATATAAAGAAATGGCGGATGAACAATCAAGCCAAAATCCTGCAGAAGAGGATTCAGGTCTGTTCCCTCTGAAGGTGTGTTGAGCATCAGGCGATCAAAGGGATTGGATGTCAGCAACATGAAAAGCAGGAAGCTGACACTGATGATTCCCATGACTGACAACACCCTGGCCAGGATATCCAGGGGCAGGTTGCGACTGAAAAGACTGACGGCATAGGTCCAACTGGCCACCATCAGTACCCATAGCAACAGCGAGCCTTCATGCCCCCCCCAGACTGCCGTGAATTTATAGATCTCCGGCAACAGGGTATTTGAATTCCTTGCCACGTAGGCCACGGAAAAATCATCGGTAAGAAAGGCATGGGCAAGACAGCCAAAGCTGACCAGCATGAACACCCAGATACCGGCACACAATGGCCGTGACAGGCTCATCAGCAAATGATTATTGCGGTAGACACCCAGCATGGGCAGAACACCCAGCAACAGGGACAGGCTCAGCGCAAGAACAAGTGCAAAATTTCCCAGTTCAGGAATCATTGAGAGCAAACCTCCACGTCCCGGCCATCGGCCGCATCCAGGGAGGCCTTGACCTCGGCAGACATGTAGTTTTCATCATGCTTGGCCAAAATCTGGTTAGCCTGGAAAGTACCGGAATCATCAATAAATCCATCTGCCACGACACCCTGTCCCTCCCGGAACAGGTCCGGCAGGGGGCCTGAGTAACTGACCAGAACATCATTGCAGAAATCCGTTGCCATAAAATTGACTTCCGCTCCTTCCAGGCCATCTTTGACCACACTGCCCATTTTAACCATCCCGCCAATACGAAAATTCTGGTTTCCCGGAACTGCCCCTTCAGCCACCTCGGTAGGAGTAAAGAAAACATTAATTCCTTCATCCAGGGCAAAAAGGACCAGTCCTACTGCCAGAGCAGAACCCAGGACGATAAACAGGACCACTGCCAGTTTCTGCTGTCTATGCGCAAGCACTTCAATTCTCCTGGTTTTCAAGGCGGGCCGCTTCGCGACGCAACAGTGCCTTGTGTTGACGAATTATTTTACGTTTTGCCATGGCCGGCTGGATGAGATTAAACGCAATCACAGCGGCGAAAAAAGCATAGGAAGCCCAGACATACAGCGCGTGCCCTCCCATGGCGAGGAACTCACTGAAACTCTGAAACTGGAATTCAGGCATTATTCACCTCTTCCTGTCCGCTGCCATTGATTAAATCCTTTACCCATTGTGAACGGCGTTCCCTGACAAGAATTTCATTTCTCGTCCTGAGTATGAGGGCGATCAGGAAAAAACCAAGAATGCCAAATCCGACAAAAAAGGCTGGCAGCCAGACTTCAGGAGGATTTGCCGCCCGGTCACTCAGTGACAGGTTGCTTGCCCCCTGATGCAGGGTATTCCACCAATCGACGGAGTACTTGATAATTGGCAGATTAACCACGCCAACAAGACTCAGTACGGCGCAGGCCCTGGCGCCTGAATCTATCGAATCAAAAGCTCCCCTCAAAGCAATGATCCCACCATAGAGGAATAGCATGATCAGGGTAGATGTCAGGCGTGCATCCCAGATCCACCATGTTCCCCATGTAGGGATACCCCACAGTGAGCCAGTTACCAGGGCGACGGCCGTCACAGAGGCCCCGATCGGTGCGCAGGACTTGGCAATCATGTCCGCAATCTTGATCTTCCAGATCAGGTAACCGGCGCTGAAGCAGGCCATCATGGCATAGCACCCCATAGCCAGGGTTGCCATAGGGACATGGATATAGGCAATGCGGTAGTTTTCGCCCATCTGGTAATCAGGTGGTGTCAAGGCAAGCCCCCACACCAGCCCGATTCCCAGGAGCACAACGGTGATACCAGCCAGCCACGGCATGTAACGCCCGGAAAGGGTATAAAAATTCCTGGGAGCCCCCAGTGTTAAAAACCACTGCCACATAATCAGATTCGAATTCTGTTTTTCGTTCTAGTTCACGCTGATTCGCAAAGCGGCCGCGATTGCCAGCGGTGACAGGCTTATTGCCAGTATCAGAATCGCGCCCAGGAGAGCCAGCAGACCCGCGTATGGAAGACCGCCCTGTGCGGCTTCAACCATACCTGTGCCAAAAACAAGCACGGGAATATAAAGGGGTAATATTAACACAGCCAGCAATAAACCACTCCTCGAAAGTCCAACTGTCAGTGCCATTCCAATAGCGCCAAGCAGGCATAAAGTTGGAGTCCCCACAAGCAGACTCAACACCAGAGGCACCATGGCCTGATCGGGCATCGCCAGCATTGCTGCAAAAACTGGTGCCAGCAGAACAATTGGTAAACAGGCAATCAGCCAGTGACTGAACACCTTGGCCAGCAGCAGGAAATACAGGGGCTGCGGGCTCATGAGCAGTTGTTCCAGAGAACCGTCCTCATAGTCGGCCCTGAACAGGCTGTCCATTGAAAACATGATGGCCAGCAAGGCCGTCACCCAGATTACTCCGGATGCGATACTACTAAGAAAATTACTCTCGGCGCCTCCACCCAGGGGAAAAAGTGTTACCGAGATGACAAAAAACATCAGCGGGTTGATGATGTCTCCTGGAGATCGAACAGCCAGCAGCAACTCTCGCCTCACGGTGGCCATCATCACGGCACCAAGTCCCAGGGTAGTTGCGACACTCATGACACACTCCCCCTACCCGCACGCTGGTCAAGGTCTATCACATCCAGCGGACATTCCAGTTGCAGTGGATGGTGCGTAGTCAACAGCAGTGCGCCACCGGATTTTACAAATGATGCCAGTATCTCTTCGAGTTCAGTGACCCCACGCTTGTCCAGGGCCGTGAATGGTTCATCCATTATCCACACCCTGGCATTGACCAGTTTCATCCTGGCCAGGCTGACCCGCCTTTGCTGACCCGCCGACATCATGTAGCAGGGCACCTCTTCATAACCCTGTAATCCAAGCTCGGACAGCGCCCGGGGAATACTCATGGCTTCCCGGATACCCCGGGAGGCACAGAACCAGCGCAGATTTTCCAGGGGACTCAGGGATTTATTGATGGCCGGGGCATGCCCCAGATAGAAGATGCCATTACGAAAATCAGATCGTACAGTTTCAACCGGAGAACCCTGCCAGAAAATTTCACCCTCGTACTCCGTATTAAGGCCACACAGGATTCGCAGCAGAGTTGTCTTGCCACTGCCATTGGAACCCTGAATACGGGTAGCCTGGCCTTCAGTCAGACTAAAGGCCAGTTGCCGGAACAATACCCGGTCGTCGCGCTCGCAATAGAGATTTTTGACGTCAAGCATGGCTGTGCCAGTTATGGAGAGCCCTGCCAGGGCAGGATCTTCAGTTGATCGAGTGGCCGGAGATTATACAGAAAAATCAATGGGATATTGGACCAAAAGCGTGCAAATATTCAGGATTAAAAAGGCAATCCGGCCCTTTTTCTCAGGATTTGGGAGGGGTCACTCCCGTCTGCCCCATATATTTGCCCGCACGATCCTTGTAGGTAACTGCACATTGCTCATCAGACTCATAAAACAACATCTGCGCCACGCCTTCATTGGCATATATCTTGGCCGGCAAGGGCGTGGTGTTGGAAAATTCCAGGGTGACATGCCCTTCCCACTCAGGCTCCAGTGGGGTCACATTGACAATAATGCCGCAGCGGGCATACGTGGATTTACCCAGGCAGACGGTCAATACGTTGGAGGGAATTTTGAAATACTCTACTGTACGGGCCAATGCGAAGGAATTCGGGGGAATAACACAGTAATCCTCGGTAATGCTTACAAAACTGGTTTCATCAAAGTTTTTCGGATCTACCACGTTGGAGGTATGGACATTGGTAAACACCTTGAACTCGTTGGCACAACGTACATCATAACCATAGCTTGAAGTACCATAGGAAATAACACGTTTACCATCGACGTCCCTGATCTGATCAGGCTCAAACGGATCGAGCATGCCATGTTCCTGAGCCATTCGCCGTATCCATTTATCAGACTTGATTGTCATGAATTTTCCTTACTGTGAAAAACCGCAAATAGTACTAGAAGCCCCGGAAAAATACAGCTGTCCCAAGCGATATGAGTGAATGGAAAATCAGGGTATGGATTGGGAACAATTCCTTTCAATTTGGCGGGATATTGCTATAATCGCGCACCGTTCAGGCAGCCTGAAACAAATTAAAAAGCAAACTCCCTGCATTCCCATGCTTTCCGGTGAACACTCCTGCTTTCAGCAGTCCGATTTCACCAGGCATTGAACCTAGGGGACACCCTTTGGTGGTGTACGTTTCAACAAGAGTTCAGCTGTTGTTCAGTTAAACCACGATTAAATTGAATACAAGACAATCTCATAACAGGAGTGACCCCATGAAGTTGAAAGCAACAGTTGCCATAGCATTTGTATCCCTGTTTGCTGCTTTCTCATCCAGCGTTTTTGCTGCCGGTGATGCAGAACGCGGCAAAGCATTTTATGCCACTTGCGGCGCATGCCATGGCGCCAACGGAGAAGGTATGGAAGCACTGAATGCCCCTTCCCTGGCCGGACAGGAAGAATGGTATGTCGTTCGTCAGCTGCAGAATTTCAAAAATGGAATCCGCGGTACAAACCCGAAAGACACCTACGGTATGCAGATGGCTCCAATGGCTATGACCCTGCCAAATGACCAGGCTATCGAAGATGTTGCCGCTTACATCAATTCTCTTGGCAACTAAAACAGCCATGTTTTGAAAAAACCCGGCCCAGGCCGGGTTTTTTTATGGCGATTTTTCAGGGAATCCCGGGATCAATTGCCCTTCCCGGATATACCTCTCTGTTACCAGTGACTGTCAGTGTGCCTTGTAATCCACTATGTGCTCCACCATCAACTGGGGATTAACATGCCCCCTGAACTCGTTGACATCAAGACGATATACCAGCGACAGTCGACTTAATTCAGCTTCCCTGATTTGTTCTTCCACATTAAACGCGATCCCATCAATCAGCTCATCGGAACCGGGAAGCTGCAGAGTCAGCTTGAGGTGCTTTGCACCGACAACACGGCTGCTGATCACACTAAACTCACCGAGGAATACCGGCTCCGGAAAATGCTGCCCCCAGGGGCCAGATTCACGAAGCACAGCGGCAAACTCAAGCGTCAGGCAATCGTTACCCAGTTCACCATCCACCAGGCAGACCTGTTTCAGGTCATCACTGTCGACTACTTGCTGAAGAACCTGCTCAAAAGCTACAGAAAATGCCTCAAAATGCGCTCTATGGATGGACATGCCTGCCGCCATGGCATGTCCTCCAAAATGAGAAAGGATATTCGGATGGGTTGTGGCAAGCAGATCCAGGGCATCACGGATATGTAACCCTTCAACGGACCGGGCAGAGCCCTTGATCAGGGGGTTACCCCCGACATCCATACCCGCATCGGCAAAAACAATACAGGGTCGGTGATACCTTTCCTTTATACGTGACGCCAGTATGCCGATAACTCCCTGGTGCCAGCCGGGGTCATAAAGACATATTCCCAGTTGATCCGGATCCACAACATCCAGATGGCTGAGAGCCTCCAGTGCCTGGGCCTGCATATCCTGTTCTATTTGTCGCCTGTCGCGATTCATGCCATCAAGTACAAGAGCCATGTCCCTGGCTTTGGAAGTATTATCTTCCATAAGGCAATGGATACCGAAAGACATGTCATCCAGCCTCCCTGCTGCATTAAGGCGGGGACCGGCGGCAAAGCCCAGATCACTGGCTACTACTCTGGACGGATCTCTTCCTGCAACGTCCAGCAACATCCTGATGCCTGGACGCCCCTTACCACTACGTATAATACCCAGACCATATTTCACCAGGCGCCGGTTGTTCTGGTCCAGGGGAACAACGTCAGCTACTGTGCCTAACGCTACCAGATCCAGGAATATAGCCATGTTAGGTTCCTGTATATGCCTGCTGCCAAACCAGTCTCGTTGGCGTAACTCCTTCCTCAAAGCGCACATCACATAGAAAACCACTCCGACACCGGCCAGAGACTTGCTCGGAAAATCACAGCCGGGCTGGTTGGGATTCACAATGCAGCTGGCATCAGGAAGAGTTTCCGCGGGAAGATGATGATCAGTCACAAGCACATCAATACCAGCCTTCCGTGCTTGGATTACTCCACTGTGACTGGCAATTCCGTTGTCTACAGTCACTATCAGGTCCGGTGATGATTGCTGCGCAACCGCGACTATTTCCGGGGTCAGGCCATAACCATACTCGAAACGGTTGGGCACCAGGAAATCTGCTTGGGTATAGCCCATTGCCTTGAGCACCAGAAGGAACAGGGCACAACTGGTCGCGCCATCGGCGTCAAAATCACCGACCACCAGAATCTTGCAGCCTTTCTCCATGGCATTAGCCAGAAGTACAGCGGCTTCATGGGAGTGCTTCAGGGCGTCCGGAGGCAGTAGGTCAGCCAGATCAAGTCGAAGCTGTTCTGGAGTAACGACTCCCCTGGCGGCGTAGATAGACTTCAGGACCGGATGAATGGAATCATCCAGAGTGGTTTCGTGATCTGAATGTCGTTGCTTGATTTCCATGGATCAGGCTAACTGGTCATCGCGCAGCTGACGACGTAGCACCTTACCGATATTTGATCTGGGAAGCGCTGATCTGAATTCGACTTTCCTTGGTACCTTGTAGGGCGTCAGCCCCTGTCGGCAAAACTGGATAACCTCATCTTCGGTCAGGTCAGGATTGTCTGAAATAACAAACAGTTTCACATATTCACCCTCTTCTACAGGAACTCCAATGGCAGCGACTTCCCGTATATCCGGATGACTGCTGGCATGGGCTTCCACCTCTGCAGGATAGACATTGAACCCGGACACCAGAATAAGGTCCTTGATGCGATCAATCACGGCCAGATAGCCATCCTCATCAAGAATGCCGATATCACCGGTTTTCAACCAACCATCTTCGCTCAACACTGCACGGGTCTCTTCGGGTTTATTCCAGTAACCCATCATGACCTGTGGCCCCCTCACCTGGATTTCCCCGGCCAGACCTGCCGATAACGGCTTCCCATCTTCATCAACTATCCTGAGCTCAGTCCACAGGGTGTTCTTCCCTATTTTTCCCTCTCTGTAATCCTCATATTTCCCACTCGCCACCAGTGGTGAAGTTTCTGTCAAGCCGTACCCTTCGAGAATCCTGCATCCGGTCAGTTTTTCCCAGCGACGGGCTGTGCTTACAGAAAGGGCCATGCCACCTGACGTGCATACCGTCAGATGGGAGAAGTCCAGTTCCCTGAACTCGGGATGCTTGCATAGCACATGAAAAAGCGTTCCTACGCCTACAAATCCCCTGATCTTCCTATGCCTGATAGCTTGTACCAACCTGTCAGTATTTCTCGGGTCTGGAATTAGCACACCATGATATCCCCTGTAGATGGAATAAAGCAGATTCATGGTAAAGGCATAGATATGATAGAAAGGCAGTGGTGCTACAACGATACTGCCTGGCGGTGTATCACGGGATGCTATAACACTGTCCACCTGTTTGAGATTGGCTATCAGGTTGTCATGGGTGAGCATTGCACCCTTGGCTTTTCCTGTCGTACCCCCGGTGTATTGAATAACAGCAATATCCTTTCCGTCCGCTCCCGGCGTTGCCTCGTTCTCAAAGACCTGGTTGCTGAACTGGTCTAGCAGTTTTTTCCCTCGGCGTAGAACACGTCCAAATGTCATTTTGCCGGAGAAGACAAAAGGCTCCCTATTCCTGTTGCTAATGAATTTCCTGATCCTGTAAAGACTTCCAAGGTGCCAGGGATGGAGATCTGCTGCCCCCGTTACTATGACTTTTTCAACGCTGGTGTTGCGAAGAATTCGACTGGTCACTGGCAGGACATCTTCCAGAATCAGCAGGACCCTGGCACCTGAATCACGAAGCTGGAACTCAGTCTCGCCAGCAGTATAGAGTGGATTAATATTCACCACGACCATGCCGGCCTTGATAACACCAAGTATCGCTACAGGGTATTGCAACAGGTTGGGCATCTGGATAGCCACCCTGTCTCCAGGCACAAGCGTGGAGTCCCTGAGTAGCCAGGCTGCAAACTTGTCGCTGAGTTCTGCCAGTTCACGGAAGGTCAGCTCTGCCCCTTCACAAGTGAATGCTGTCAGCAAAGCATTAGAGATACATGCCTGAATAAGGACATCCTGCAAGGGCTTTGGAGAATCAGGTGATTCGAGGGGTTGATAACTCACATCCATGTCCCTATCTAGACAGAAGCGTCAGGCAAGTTGCAGCCGCTTCGGAAAGCAACACTGACAGTGATATCTGGATCAATTTTTTCACTTTTCAGGTGATTATTCAGGTAATTATTCAGGTAATAAATCAGATGATAATTTTTTCGGCTGTATCAGCAAATAGCTCAATGTTGTCCAGGGACAGTATAAAATCGCTATGGCCACGTGGACGGAACTTATCTCCTTCCCACGGGACTAACCCAATGACAGCAACCATCACCAATCTGAAATCAGTATGACAGGTTAGACCATGAAACTTAAAAACGGAATTGGAATTTTTCTCTTTTTTGTCTGTGGACTGGTCTCTCTCCTCTTGCCGTCCATTCAGGCCAGTTCAGCAGATTACCTCAGCTTCCAGACAGAAGACGAAGGAAACACTATTGAGATATTCAAGAAAGCCAGTCCCTCTGTGGTATTTGTTACCAACAATGCCTATCGGCGGACAGGGATTTTCTCACTGAACATCCAGGAAATACCCCAGGGCACTGGCACCGGATTTGTCTGGGATGAAAGTGGACTCATCGTCACCAATGATCATGTCATCCAGGGAGCAGACAGGGTGACCATTACCTTGCAGGACCAAAGCACCTGGGATGCAGAGTTGATAGGCAGAGCGCCTGACAAGGACCTGGCCCTGTTGAGGGTGGATGCACCCAGTGACCTTCTCCATCCGCTGCCACTTGGTGATTCAGGCCAACTGGAAGTAGGCCGTAAAGTATTAGCCATAGGCAACCCTTTTGGCCTGGATACCACGTTAACCGTGGGGGTCGTCAGCGCTCTAGGCCGGGAAATCAATTCCATGACCAACCGGACCATCAGGGATGTCATCCAGACCGACGCTGCCATCAATCCGGGTAACTCAGGTGGTCCGTTGCTGAATTCCCTTGGCCAGCTTATCGGCGTGAATTCCCAGACTATCAACCCGAATAACGGGTCTGGTATCGGCTTTGCCATCCCGGTAAATACTGTTCGAAAAATTGTACCCCAGCTGTTGGAATATGGTCAGGAAGTCAGGCCATTGCTAGGCATTAGAAACACACCGGATAATTGGGCTCGTCAGAGAGGCATCAGTGGATTACCCATAATCTCTGTCACTAAAGGCATGCCGGCAGAACGCGCTGGCCTGACTGGTTTTCGCCAGAACCAGCGTGGCGAAATTTTTCTGGGCGACATCATCCAGGAAATAGACGGCCAGCCTGTCCTTTCCCAGGATGATTTACTGAACATTCTGGAACAGCACCAACCCGGCGACATCGTAACAGTGGTTACCCTGAGGGGAAATAAATCCCTTGAGTTTGAAGTGGAATTGGCTCCACCTGGCTAGGGCACACGAAAAGATACTGTTTGCTTACAGGGTTTTACTTATGTAGTTGGTGACAGCCTCCAGGCTCGCAGGAAGAATGGTAATCCGCTCTTCCCTTTTCATCAGGTCAGACAGATGGTCAGGTAATACGGGAGTTTTCAGCCCCGCCTTTTCAATAGCATCAGCGAATTTGGCCGGATGTGCGGTAGCAAGACAGACCACCGGATTCGGATTATCTGCACAGCAAACCCTCGCCGCTTTCACACCCGTAGCGGTATGGGGGTCAAGCAGGTAACTGTAATTGTCATGAACTTCCCGAATCGTGGCACAGGTGGTTTCATCATCGACGCGACAACTATCGAATACCGCCCTGGCACTTTCCCATTCCTGATCAGAAACATGCTGAACATTGCGGCCGAGTCCTGTCACAAAAGATGATACCCTGGCAGTATCCCCACCAAAAAGATCAAATAGATAGCGCTCGAAATTACTGGATACCATGATATCCATGCTGGGAGAGAGACTGGGCTCAAGCTTTCCAAGGCTGTACTGGTTGTTGCTCATGAAGCGATGCAGGATGTCATTCTTGTTGGTAGCTATAATCAGCCTGTCGACAGGTAACCCCATCTGCCTGGCCAGATATCCGGCATAAATATCACCGAAATTGCCTGTTGGTACGGAGAATGACACCGGAGATTCTGCCCCATTAATTTTCAGCGCGGCATAAAAATAGTAGACAATCTGGGCCATGATTCTCGAGAAGTTAATAGAGTTTACGGCAACCAGTTGGTAGCCCTCCGGCAGAAAGGACTGATCCGCAAAGGCCGTCTTGACGATGTTCTGGCAGTCATCAAAATTACCTTCAATAGCCAGACTGTTTACATTGTCCCCGGGGACTGTCGTCATCTGCCTGCGCTGGACCTCTGACACCCTGTTATGAGGGTACAGGATATACATATCCACATACTCACCATGCCGGCATCCTTCCAATGCAGCTGAGCCTGTATCACCGGAAGTCGCACCAAGTATTGCCACTCGCTGCCGACGTTTCTCCAGGAAATAGTTGAGCAGGCGCCCCAGCAGCTGTAACGCAAAATCCTTGAATGCCAGCGTCGGGCCATGAAACAGCTCCAGAATATATTCTCCGTCATCCAGGGCATGCAATGGGGCTACAGCAGGATTAGAGAACACAGCATAGGTTTCATTAACAATGGTTCTCAGGTCTTCTTCCGGCATTGAATCGGCCACATACAGCCGGGTAATTTCAAAGGCCAGAGCGGCATAATCCAGCTCCTTCCATGCACGTAGTTGATCCGGGGTCACCTGTGGCACAGACTCTGGAATATAGAGTCCCCCATCTGGTGCCAGGCCGGTCAGCAGAACTTCCTCAAAATTCTGGGCCGGGCATTGTCCACGAGTGCTGATATATTTCACTGGTCTATCCTTGGGCGCTGACTGCGTCTTTTTTCTATTATCAGTTAATCAGTAGATACTATATTTTATTTTCGAACTTCTTTTACCGGACTGGCTTTACCGACTATCACTCAAGACGATCCGTGCGAATCCTGGCCACCTGACCATCCACGGCATCCAGGCTTTCAATATTCGCAATGGCCTTGTCCATGATTGCTTCACGTATTTCATCGGTCAGGATAATGACTGAAAGTACCTGTTCTGCATCATGGTCCCGGGGTTCTTTCTGGATCACCGCTTCAATATTGATACTGTGATCACCAAGAATCTCGGTTATATCAGACAGCACGCCGGCCCGGTCCCGTGCCTGTATACGCAGATAATAACCACTAGTTATTTCACTCACAGGAAGGACTTCAGTGTCAGCGAGGGTATCCTCCTGGAATGCCAATGCCGGGACCGCATTCTCAGGACAGTCAATCAGCCTCGCCACATCAATCACATCGGCCACAACGGCAGATGCCGTTGGCAAGTCTCCGGCTCCTGCTCCGCAATACATGGTCGGCCCTACAGCATTTCCCTGGACCATGACAGAATTCATGACGCCATTCACACTGGCTATCAGGTTCTTTTCCGGAATCAACGTCGGATGCACACGCAGCTCAATGCCCACCCCGGTTTTCCTGGCGATGCCCAGGTGCTTGATTCGATAACCCAGTTCATCCGCATAACGAATATCTTCAATCGTGATATTGCTGATTCCCTCTGTATAGGCCCGTTCAAACTGCAAGGGAATACCAAAGGCGATTGAAGCAAGGATAGTCAGCTTGTGGGCCGCATCTATTCCTTCAACATCAAAGGTGGGATCCGCCTCGGCATAGCCGAGCTCTTGGGCCTTTATGAGCACATCGTTAAAATCACTCCCCTTCTCCCGCATCTCCGTGAGAATGAAATTGCCTGTACCATTAATGATCCCGGCAATCCACTCGATGGAGTTCGCAGACAACCCTTCTCGCACTGACTTGATGATGGGAATGCCACCGGCTACGGCTGCCTCATAAGCGACGATGACGTTTTGCTGACGCGCTGCTTCAAATATCTCGTTGCCATGAATGGCAATCAGGGCTTTATTGGCTGTCACTACATGCTTGCCATTGGCAATCGAACGCATCACCAGTTCCCTGGCGACAGTATCTCCACCAATGAGTTCAAGCACGATATCAACGTCAGGATCCTCAGCAACAGCAAGAACATCCTGGCTGACCCTGACCTCTCCTACTTCCTGATACTCCTTGATACTGCGAGTACCGATATGGACAACCTTGATCTCGCGGCCGGTACGTCTGGTGATTTCTTCACCATTGTTTTTGAGAACAGAGAAACTGCCATAGCCAACAGTACCAAGTCCGCAGATTCCAATATTGATGCTTTTCAAAACACAACTCCGGCACAACCATCATGTGTGGCGGTTGTGCGTTCAAAAAAAGGGCTAAGTATACGTTGCCTGTGTAGTTGCAATCCATTCGGATTGCCTCTCAGGCATGGATTACTGGGCGTCGGAACCCAGCAAATGCATCGCCAGCGTTTCAGCCGGGATATAACCTGGAAGAATAGTGCCATCTTCCAGGACAAGGGCTGGAGTTCCCGTTACGCCCACTTCCCTGCCAAGCTGGAAATGACGTGCAATCGGATCATCACAATCAGCTTCTGGCACACTACCGCCACGTTTGGCACTGGTAAGCATGGCTTTAGGATCATCAGCACACCAGGTGGCCACCATTTTCTGGTGAGTTTCCGTATTGAGTCCAGTCCTTGGATAGCCCAGGTAACGAACGGCTATACCGAATTCATTGAGTTGCTCAATTTCACCGTGTAGCTGACGGCAGTAAGGGCAATCCACATCGGTAAATACAGTAATGGTTGCCTTGCGGCCACCTTCCGGTTCAAAAATGATCATTTCACTTTCAGGCACGGCGGCAATTTTCTCTGCCCTGACTACATTTCGTCTTTGCTCACCCAGATTGACCAGACCCTGTGGCCTGGCTTCATAAAGGTCACCGGGAATGAAATATCTGGCATCAGCGCTCACATAAATCATCTGGGCATTTTGCAGGGTAATTTCGTACAGGCCATCTATGGGACTGGGGATGATACTTTCCACAATCATGTTTGGCTGGGTGGCTTCAATCACTGCACTGATGGCAGCGATAGCTTCCTCGTCTGCAGTGGTCTGTGCAGACAGGGGAGATATCAGGAAAATAGTGAAGGAAAGCCCAAGCAGTGATCTGGCGACAGTATTGATGAGTCTCTTGCCTTTGCTGGAATTCATGTTTCCCCCTGTCAGGTTTTCCCTGTTAATTTAAGCGAATGCTGTTTCAGGGACAGGTGTATTGCCTGCTGGTCCTGAAACAGACCTGCTGCAATGGAACTTCATTTCAGTCTGAAGTTCAACCCGTCCCTGAACGGGGCGGAAAGATCAGTCTTCTTTCTTCTCTTCCTGCCCGTCAGCAGCCGGTGCCTCTTCTGTTATTTCTCCCTGTGCAGCATCTGCTACAGGAGCAGCAGCCTCTGCAGCAGCTTCTTCAACGATCTCATCCTGAACGGCATCAATCTGTTCAGCGATGGTCGCCGTGTCTTCAAGTGGAGACTCGACTTTTTCGCCTTTCTCACCTTTCTTGCCCAGTTTCTCGGCAATACGGGCCGCACGACCGGTCAGGTCACGCAGATAGTAAAGCTTGGCCTGACGCACGTCACCATGTCGTTTCACTGTAATGCTTTCGATCTGGTTGCTGTGTGTCTGGAAAGTACGCTCGACACCAACACCATGGGACATCTTGCGTACAGTGAAGGCGGAATTCAGGCCGCGGTTACGCTTGCCAATTACCACACCCTCAAAGGCCTGCAGACGCTCACGATCACCTTCCTTGATACGCACCTGTACAACGACAGTGTCGCCTGGAGAAAAATCAGGGACATTAGTCTTCAACTGCGCCTGTTCAATTTTCTGGATAATGCTGTTCTTGCTCATTGTATTCACCATTAAAACGCTAATACTTCAATTCCGCTTTCGGCCTTTTCAGGCTTCGGCGATTCTTTCTTTCAAACCTTCAATTTAAAGCTTCAATACTCATCTGCCGGCTTCTGTTCACTGATATATTCATCTAGCAGTTCTTGCTGCTCATCAGTCAGAGAGACTCTCTCCAGCAGATCAGGACGACGTTCCCACGTCCTTCCCAGACTTTGTTTCAGTCGCCACAGTCTTATGGCCTCATGATCCCCGCTCAGCAATACCGGCGGTACAACCAGTCCTGAAAATTCTTCAGGTCTCGTAAAATGAGGACAGTCCAGCAGTCCATTCATAAACGAATCCTGGTCCGCGGAATCCGCATGACCCAGCGCCCCCGGTTGCAACCGGATCAGGGCATCCAGGCAGGTCATGGCAGCCAATTCTCCGCCACTAAGCACAAAATCTCCCAGGGATATTTCCTGATCCACCTGGGATTCGATTACACGCTCATCAATACCTTCATAACGCCCGCACAGAAAGATTATCTCTTCCTGTTTGGCCAGGTGAATAACATCCTCCTGGTCCAGCGGTTTTCCCTGTGGGCTAAGGTAATAAACCTTTGCCGCCGGTAGCGCCTTTTTCGCAGCCGCGATGGCCTGGACCACGGGACCGGTTTTCATCAGCATGCCGGGACCGCCCCCATAGGGTCTGTCATCAACGGTACGATGACGGTCCTGGGTATATTCTCTCGGGTTCCAGTAGCTGATCTCTACCAGCCCTTCCCTTAACGCCCGGCTGCTGACACCGTATTCTGTAATGGCGGAGAACATATCGGGAAAAAGGGTGACTACGCCTGCTCGCATGGATTGTCGGCCTCAGTCTCCTGGATCAGCCGATCCCGGGACCGGTCAATAATCCTTTTCCCAGTCAACCCGGATAACGCTGCTTTCCAGGTCAACTTCTTTTATCACCTGATCCCGCAAATAGGGAATCAGTCTTTCTTCTTCATCTATACTTTCTTCAGTTGCCCTGACTACCAGTACATCATTAGCCCCGGTTTCCATCAGGTGATCAACAGTGCCGAGGTTATCACCCTGATCATTTATAACGGTCAGTCCCTCGAGCTGGTACCAGTAATAACCTTCATCAAGGTCAGGCAGAGCCGCCTTTTCAATGAGCAACTCACACCCGGTGAATTGCCGGGCCAATTCCCTGTCATCGCACCCCTTGACATGTCCAATGAAATGCTTGCCTTGCAAACGACTTTCATCGATTTCAATCAGTGTTGGTGCTGATTCAGGCTGACGTCGCCCCATGTTTTGGGGAAACGCCAGGGTAAAATGCCGGTAGCCAAGGATATTGTCCGCAGGCTCGGTATAGGAGATAAGTCTCACCCACCCTTTTATGCCTACTGCAGCACCAATTTTACCAAGTGCTGTATATCGCTCCTCTGGATAGGCAGACTTGGCCATCATGCCGCCCGTCCCTGAATGTCAGCATTGCCGTTAAGCAGCGGTTGAAGCAGCAGCTTCAGCATCCTTGAGCAGCCTGACAACGCGCTCACTGGCAATAGCGCCTTTACTCTGCCAGTATTTGACCCGATCCATGTCCACGCGCAGTTTTTCTTCCTGCCCACGAGCACCTGGATTAAAGAATCCAACACGCTCGATGAAACGACCGTCACGGGAAAATCGCTTGTCAGCTACTGTCAAATGATAAAACGGGCGTTTTTTCGCGCCGCTTCTTGCAAGTCTAATGGTTACCATAACTTGTTGATTCCAATAATAAATATTTTGTAAAACCGGTTTCTTTCACTAGCGATGGGAAGGTCCGCTGAACTAAAGGCGGCAGCCCCCGCAAAAAAGGGGCGTATTCTACGGGAAAAGTCTGCCGTTTGGAACAGGAATTCCCATAAAAGTTAACCATTTCGGGGGGTTATTGCAGGACCCCCTGCTTGTCGTCCAGATCAGGCTAAATCAGTAAGATAAACTGCCTACATGCGCGGGAATCCGCCCGGTGGCATACCACCGCCTCCGCCGCCCATACCACCAAGGCCTCTCATCATGTTGGCCATACCGCCGCCTTTCATTTTCTTCATGACTTTCTGCATCTGCTTGTGCTGCTTCAGCAGACGGTTAAGGTCCTGTATGTTGGTTCCTGATCCCTGGGTAATTCGCCGTTTGCGGGAACCATTAAGCAGCTCCGGCCGCTGTCTTTCTTTCTGGGTCATGGAATTGATAATGGCTTCCATACGGGTGAATGTTTTGTCATCCACCATACCGGCCGCAGCCTTTTGTGCACCACTGAGTCCCGGCATTTTATCCAGCATATTGGCCATGCCGCCCAGATTGCGCATCTGCTCCAGTTGTTCCTTGAAGTCCTCTAGACTGAAGCGCTGCCCGCGCTTGATCTTGCGAGCCAGTCTTTCCGCTTTCTCCTTGTCGACTTTTTTCTCGACATCCTCAATAAGGGAAAGCACATCGCCCATGCCCAGTATCCGCGATGCAACGCGATCGGGATAAAAAGCTTCCAGGCCATCCACTTTTTCCCCAACCCCGAGGAACTTGATGGGCTTACCGGTTATGTGGCGAACAGATAGTGCAGCACCACCGCGGGCATCACCATCCGTCTTCGTGAGAATCACACCTGTCAGGGGCAAGGCATCGCCAAAGGCCTTGGCCGTATTCGCTGCATCCTGTCCGGTCATGGAATCCACCACGAAAAGTGTTTCCACCGGATTGGCGACCTCATGGAGCACCTTGATTTCTGCCATCATCTCTTCATCGATAGCCAGACGACCGGCGGTGTCTATAAAGAGCACATCAACAAACTGTTTTTTCGCTTCGGCAATGGCATCCCGGGCAATCTGTTCAGGTTTCTGGGAGGGATCACTGGGAAAGAACGTGACACCAACCTCTTCCGCCAGTGTTTCCAGCTGTTTGATCGCTGCCGGCCTGTAAACATCGGCACTGACAACCATGACGGACTTTTTCTGGGTGTTTTTAAGCCACAGGGCGAGCTTGGCCACAGATGTTGTTTTACCAGCACCCTGCAGACCTGCCATTAACATGACAGCCGGCGGCACAGCCTTCAGGTCGAGAGCCTCATTGGCCTCCCCCATTAATGACTGCAATTCGGCCTGTACGATCTTGATGAAGGCCTGCCCTGGAGTCAGGCTTTTGCTGACTTCCTGACCAACAGCACGAAACTTCACCCTGTCGATAAATTCCTGCACAACAGGCAAGGCGACATCCGCCTCCAGCAATGCCCTGCGCACTTCACGCAGACTTTCCTGGATATTGTCTTCGGTCAGTTTTGCCTTGCCCGTAATTGAGCGAAGTGTATTCGACAGGCGATCAGTTAGGTTTTCAAACATGGGCTTTCCGCGGATTGTTTTATTGCGATAACGAAAAAAACCGTATTCTACAAAATCATGCGGCCGGAACACAGAGGTAATTACCACTGCTTACCCCTGTTAGCGAAAAAGGACTACAACGGATCAGGGAGTTGTGAGAGACTTTTCGCATGATCAGCACTGCTTTGAGTATCGTCGCCGCCATCAGTTATGCCCTGGGTTCGTTTTACCAGCGCCAGAACCTGATCAGTGACAACAATGACCGCCAGCAGGTATTCATCTCTGGTTACATTGCCGTACTTGCACATTTTGTCGTTATCGTAATGATCACGAGTCAACCCGAGGGACTTGATTTTGGTGTTTTAAAAACAGCTTCCGTGGTGAGTTGGATTATCGTCGTTGCGGTGTTATTGAGCAGCCGGAAAAAGCCACTGGACAACCTTTTCCTGTACCTGTTCCCACTGGCAATTCTCTGCCTGCTTGGCTCTGTTTTTGTGCCCAGCTCCTATGCCCCACAGGGTACATACTCTTTGGGAGTTGGCGTGCATATCCTGCTCGGGATACTGGCAGTAAGCATCATTACCATCGCCGCTTTCCAGACCTTGCTGATTTCCTTCCTCAACAAACTCCTCAAGGAAAAACGCTCTTTTTCCCTGGTAAGCCATCTTCCTCCGCTGGAAACCATGGAAGCCCTGCTCTTTGAAATGCTCTGGTTTGGCCTCCTCCTGCTTACCGGCGTCCTGCTCACAGGCTGGCTTTTCATGGACGATTTCTTTGGCCAGCACCTGAGCCATAAAGCCGTTCTCTCTACTGTCTCCTGGGTAGTATTTTCAATCCTGCTCTGGGGACGCCATCAACTGGGGTGGCGGGGAAAAACTGCGAACCGCTGGATTCTAACGGGATTCGCCTTCCTGATACTGGCTTATTTTGGCAGCAAGATTGTGCTGGAATTTATCCTGGATAGCGTATAGCAGTGGAAGACGCCTCACTTACCTTACTCTTTGGCATCCTGGTTTTTCTCATCCTGATGTCTGCCTATTTTTCCAGTTCCGAAACGGCCATGATGGCCCTGAACCGATATCGACTCCGGCATCTCATCAAGGAAGGCCATCACGGCGCCGCAAGAGCCGGCAAGCTCCTGGATAAACCGGATCGTCTGATCGGCATCATTCTGATCGGTAATAACTTTGTCAATATTCTTGCCACCTCCATAGCCACAATCATTGCCATCAAGGTCTGGGGTGAAGGTGGCATTTTCCTGATGTCGTGCATTCTTACCCTGGTAATCCTGGTGTTCGCAGAGGTAACGCCGAAAACAATCGCTGCCCTGCATCCTGAAAAAATTGCTTACCCTTCCAGCATCCTCCTGGGCTTCCTGCTAAAGCTCATTTACCCCCTGGTATGGATGGTCAATACGGTTTCCAACTCACTGGTCAAACTGTTCGGCTTCGATGCTGATGACAGCAGCAGTCACATGTTGACCCAGGATGAGCTCAGGACCGTTCTTGATGAAAGTGGCGCACTGATTCCTGCCAAAAGACATGGCATGCTCATGAATATTCTGGATCTGGAAAAGGCCACGGTAGAAGACATCATGGTGCCCCGTAACGAGGTCATTGGAATCGATCTTGAAGATGATATAGAGGTAATTATCGACACCATCAGCAAGAGTTCCCATACCCTGCTCCCTGTATTCAAGAGAGACCTTAATGAAGTAATCGGTTTTCTGCACATGAGAAACATCTCACGCCTGATCAGTGTCGAGGAAATCAACAAGGCAGAAATAATGCAGCTTACCGACGAAGCCTATTTCGTCCCAGAAACAACACCACTGCATACGCAACTATTCAAATTCCAGAACAATAAGCGCCGAATGGCAATGGTGGTGGATGAGTATGGCGACGTGCAGGGAATTGTTACTGTTGAGGATATCCTTGAGGAAATTGTTGGTAACTTCACTACAAACCTCTCGGAGGAAACGGAAGATATTCATCCACAGGAAGATGGCACTTACCTGATCGACGGAACTGCAACAGTTCGGGAAATCAATAAGGCCCTGATCTGGAATTTACCTACCGACGGCCCCAAAACCCTCAATGGACTCATTACGGAACTGCTGGAAATTATCCCTGAGAAAAATGTCTGCGTCAGACTCCCCGAGCATTGCATAGAAATTCTCAATGTCCAGGATAATGCCATTAAAACAGTCAGGATGTGGGCTCAGAAAAGCACTAGTGAGGAAGTCGGAATCCAGGGTAACCTCTTCAACCAGGAAACACACTGAATAATAAAGAATGAAATTTTGTTCCCTCTGTGGCAACAGTATCGAAGTACACATTCCTGAGCACGATGACCGGGAACGCTTCGTATGCACCTCCTGCGGCTATATACATTACGAGAACCCCCGAATAATTGTCTGTTCCCTACCCTGCTATGAGGACAAGGTACTGATGTGCCGCCGGGCAATAGAACCAAGAAACGGACTCTGGACGCTTCCGGGAGGATTCATGGAAAATAATGAAAGTACTCATGAAGGTGCCTGTCGGGAAACCCTTGAAGAGGCCTGCGCCAGAATCAGGATTCACGGACTCTACACGTATTACAACCTGCCCTTTATAAACCAGGTACACTTTTTTTTCAGGGCCGAACTGCTAGATCTTGATTTTGCGGCCGGGATTGAAAGCGAAGAAGTGGCCTTGCTGGGCAGAGATGAAATTCCCTGGCATGAAATTGCCTTTCCCGCCGTAAAAAACACCCTGGAACATTATTTCCATGACTATGAACGACAGGATTTCCCCTTAAGGTCTGCAGATATTGTCATCGATGATGACGAAAAACGAATCATTCGCCCCCACCAGAGATAAACACGATATATGTCACAACAAGAACTGGAAAGATCAATTCAGACAGCTACTGTTGAACGCGTTCGTGATGGACACAGCACCTTCATTGATGATCCCGTAGCCATGGAAGAACCTCTGGAGATCAGGCTGGGATATACAGACAGCCACAGGGGCAGATTACACAAAAGCATTTCCATCACCATGCGTACCCCGGGAGATGATCTGAATCTTGCCTGCGGCTTTCTCTACTCCGAAAGTATTATCAGGGATACCGCCCAGATAGCGTCTATTGATGACAGCTCGGATAATGTCATCCGTATCGAACTGAAAGAAGATTTACGCTTTGACCTGAGCAGACTCGACAGGCATTTCTATACAACCTCCAGCTGCGGCGTTTGCGGCAAGGCCTCCCTGGAGGCGCTGAGTACCAGTGGCTACGACGCCATCCTGGATAACAGCTTCCGTATTCCCCGGGAAAACCTGCTGAAACTTGGTAGCAAATTGCGTGAAAGCCAGGATCTTTTTGCAAAAACGGGAGGCTGCCATGCAACGGCTACCTTCAATGATCATGGCGACATACTAAAGGTCACTGAAGATGTTGGCAGGCATAATGCCATGGACAAACTCATTGGCAGCATGCTCAGGGCAAAGCTCCTGCCTGGAGCAGGGATGGGTATCATCGTTAGCGGCAGGGCCAGTTTTGAACTGATGCAGAAAGCGCTGGCTGCCGGTTGCCCAATGCTGGTAGCCGTGGGTGCACCCTCCTCCCTGGCTGTAGAATTGGCCCAGGAATTCAACATCACGCTGATCGGCTTTCTTAAGGAAACCGGCTTCAACCTTTACCATGGAGACCTGCCAGTGTGACCCCCAAGCCCCGGGGCAGAAACCATCACACGAGCATTGGATTCGAGTTCGATAATTTTGCGGTAGTCGGTATACAATAGCCGCAAGCTGGCATTCCGGCCGAGGCCTGAAATTGCCGCTGGGGATACCTGAACGGGTTAACAACTAAAAGAGGACTTATTAAATGAAAACCCTGACAAGATTTTTTGCACCTTTAATGTTACTGCTGAGCTTTCCGCTACTGGCCCAGGAGCCGGTGGTCGGGGTTGAAAACCCTGAAGCACTGTTTACTGATCAAGACCCGGTCATTCATCGCAACAAGCAGGCCACTTTTCATATCATGAAAGAACTCCTGCAATGCAACCAGTGGGACCGTGCCGGGGAATGGCTGACTGACAAGTATATCCAGCACAATCCGAATGCTGCTTCCGGTCTGGACGGGGTTATCTACTACTTTACCCAGGTAGCCAAGCGTGTACCGGATCAAAACTGCGATGAATTCACCCAGGAAATTGTCGCTGTAATCGCTGAAGATGATTACGTGACAGTGCTCTGGCCACGACGTTATGAAAACCCCAACAAACCTGGTGAAATGTACAGCACCACCTGGTTTGATACCTGGCGTTTCGTTGACGGTAAAGCCGATGAGCACTGGGATCCTGCGACCATCGCACCGATGAACTAAAATCGGGTAACATGCAAAAAGCCGGTGCAATACCGGCTTTTTTTCCTTTTTATTTATTATCCATGATCAAGGGAACTCGCGCTCCAGGGCTGACCGTATTATCTTGACATTATTTTCCCCGCAACCTTATTCTCGTAACAGGCTTTTAATAGAACAATAAGCATTCCCGGCCTACTTCAGGGGATTTACCTATGATGCTCAATCTGCAAACCGGTTTCCGACCAAATCGGTACTGCCTCACACCTGCACTTCTCTTATTACTTGTTTTTGCTGGTGCAGGGACAGCAGCCCAACCAGAATCACTCCAGGGAGCAACCGGCAAGGACTGGCCAGGCTATGGTGGATCCTCGGCCGCCTGGCGTTACAGCGGCCTGGACCAGGTCAACCGGGACAATGTCAACCAGCTCAGGCCAGCCTGGATTTTCCAGACGGATGACTATGGAGATGGCCTGACGTCCACCCCGATCGTCATTGATGGCGTCATGTATCTGTCCACCCCCAGCAACTGGATTTACGCCCTTGATGCGGCTACCGGTGAAATGTTGTGGCACTACGAATACAAGACTCGCCCCGATTTTGTGAAACCTGGTTCCTCCGGTGCCTTTATCCAGAATCGCGGTGTTGCGGTTCATGGTGACAAGGTCATTATGGGAACGGTGGATCATGCGCTGGTGGCGGTTAACAAGGATACCGGACTGGAAGAATGGAAAGTCTATGTGGATGACTCCCGCCAGTGCGGTTGCAATATTCTTTCCGCGCCACTGATTGTGAAAGACATGGTCATCATTGGCCAGAATGGCGGTGATGGGGCTTTTCGGGGTTACCTGACGGCATTCGATGCTGACACGGGTCGTTTTCGATGGCGCTTCTATACCATCCCCGGTCCGGGAGAACCCGGTCATGACAGCTGGAAAGGTGATAGCTGGAAATACGGTGGAGGAGCCCCCTGGATGACAGGGTCTTACGATCCTGAGCTTGACCTGGTGTACTGGGGAACCGGGAATGCTGCCGGAGACTTTTATTCCGGCGACCGGACTCCCGAAGGTCGAGAGGACGACGAAGGCATCAACCTGTATACAGCCAGTGTCATTGCCTTGCATGCTGACACCGGTGAACTTGCCTGGCATTTCCAGGAAGTCCCGAGAGATGTCTGGGATTTCGATTCTGCCTATGAAGTCATCCTCATGGACCGGGAAATCGGTGGGCGTCAACGCAAGATTCTCGCACACATGAATAAAAGCGGACTCGTCTTTGTCCTGGACAGAACCAATGGGGAATATCTGGGCGTGTTTTCAGTCCCGGAAGTTCGGACCTGGATTTCTGGCATCGGAGAGAACGGCGAACTGCTGGGGCGCAGGGAACCTGTGATAGGGGAATCCGTCCTTGTCTGTCCCACGGCCATAGGTGCCAAGAGCTTCAACCAGATGGCCTACTCGCCACGAACCGGACTGCTTTACTCCCCCACCCTGGAATTTTGTGGCGATATCATGGCCACAGACCAGGAAGCACAGGAAGGCATTTTTTATTCAAGCGGCGGTTTTGTGAACCAGCTGCCTGAAGGCCGGGAAAGCTATGCTCACCTGGATGCCTGGGACCCTGTCACTGGAGAAAGAGTCTGGTCCATCCCTTCCCAGTACGCCCTGATGGCCTCCATCCTCACCACTGCCGGCGATCTGGTTTTCACCGGCGATCCAGAAGGCTGGTTTCTCGCCTTCGATGCCACCAATGGCGACCTGCTGTGGAGTTACCAGACCGGAGCCGGTCATCGCGGTTCTGCAGTTTCCTATTCAGTTGGCAGTACCCAGTATATTGCTACGCCGGTCGGCTGGCAGGACAGTATTACCGGCGGCATGCTTGAAGCCCTTTTTGCCGGAGAAAATTTCCGTAAGGGCTCTGTCATGATGGTCTTCTCACTGCCGGAGGAAAACTGATGTCGAATATCATGAAGACCCTGATGCTCTGCATTGTTTACCTGATACTTGCCATTCCCATGGCGACTCAACATACCTTTGCCGCCAATCTTGACAACCCCCTTCTGGACCGGGGTGAGGAAGTCTATCGTATGACCTGTGCCACGAGTTACTGTCATGGAGTTGGTGGTGAGGCAGCTGGCGCACCCAGACTGGCCGCACGTGATTTCGACCCACTTTATATCGCTGAAATTACCGCTAACGGTGTACCAGACACGCCCATGGCAGGCTTTGCCAATGCCCTGTCTGGAGAAGACCTGACGGCAGTCATGACCTATGTGGCAAGCCTGAATGGCATCTATAACCCCGAGTTCAGCGTCAACGACCCCCTCGCCTCACTTGGCATCGCCCAGGTAAATCCGCGCAGAATACCCCTGGCTGGCAATTCGCAGGCCGGTCGCGAACTTTTCTTTGACGCCTATGATAAAGGAATCAAGCGCTGCTCAACCTGCCATGAAATGGAAGGTATCGGCATCCCCGTCGCCGCCCCGATTCAGGATATACCGGGTTCTGTGCGGGCCCTGAAAAATCTGGCAACGGCTGAGGTCCACACAGTTGTCATTAGCGATGAGTCCATGCCGGCCCTGATACTGTCCCAGGGAGTGGCGGGAACCCTTCTATACGACCTGACATCCGTACCACCCGTACTGAGAACTATTCAACCCGGCATTGATCTCGAGATAGAGGATATGAGCAACTGGCAACATCGGGACTTCATACAAGCCTACTCTGACCAGGAATTATCATTGGTTCTGGACTTTCTTAACGCCATCACTGAATAGATCGACCACCTGATCAAACAGAATCATCAAGGATTTACACACGGAATCAAGCCATGAAAAATCTCACCCACTCCATAAAGACTGCGTTGCTGGCGACCGGTCTGTACGCCGTACTGCACACAGCTCCCATCCTTGCCGGTTCCCTGCAGGGTGTAGTCCTTGATAACAATGGCAATGCCCTGCCCAATGTCCAGGTAATCTATACAAGAGATGGGGGAGCACGGGGAGCCAGTGTTGTCACCACCTTCACAGATGAAGCCGGACAATTCAGGTTTCGCGATGACTTTGCGGAACGCATTGATGACGATGCCAACATCGCTGCAAGGTCTCTGGGCTTCGCCCAGGTTGACCGCTTTTTGGACAGTCACCGTCGTGCAGCCTCTGTCACCTTTATCATGAAAGCCGTGGACAACCAGATCGAGGTTGCTCCTGCCTCTGCATGGTTGCAACGTATCAATGACCCGAAGGAAAAATCAGATTTCGTCATGAACTGCATTGATTGTCACCAGGTTCCCGCTTCTGAAGTCAGGGACTATGCAGGGGCCATCAATGATATTCATGCCGCGGACCCCCTCCGGGCCAGACAGCAGAGCTGGGACTCCATCGTCAAGTACATGAATTTCCTGTCCGCCTGGGAATTCAGTCGTGGTGCCCGGCAGGAAGGCGAAGCCATCGACACTGATGCCGTGTATTCCGTGGAAAATGGTGAGGAAGTGGTCGATGTTCTCTCCCGGTATTTCGATGACAGAATGGATTTCATAGAAGGGTATGACTGGGGTGCCCCACTGATCACCAGCGGCAACACGACGATCTGGGAATATGAGGTTCCTGAACCAAATGCGATCCGTGAAGCCGTGATGCTCGGCGATCCTGCCATGCTTCTGGTAGCAGACGTAGGTGCCAACCGCATCGTCGGCATCAATGTCCGCACAGGGCGTCAGCGTGACTTTGAGGTACCCACCGACTACACCATTGGTCCCCATTCCCTTCACCGGGGAAACAATGGTGAATTGTGGGTCACGCCCCTGTTTAACAATACCGTTGCCAGACTGGATCCGGCTTCCGGTGACTGGGATACCTGGGAGCTGAAAACCTCACAGGGTGGCGGTGTCGGCATTCATGACCTGAGCTTCAGCCATGAGCATGAACTGCTCACCGACGAACAGGGCCGCGTCTGGTTTTCCGATATCGGTAACCGGGCGGTAGGTTATTTTGACCCGGTCAGCGGGGATACTCAGATCTGGAACACGCCGGTTGCAGAAAGTCGCGCCAATGACAGCGCCCTGTATGGCACAGCATCAGTTTACGGACTCGTCATGACCAGCGACCGCAGGGAGGTCTGGTACAGCCAGCTGGGCAATGGTGTCTTTGGAGGATTCAATGTGGAAACCGAAGAGTTCATCGGTCCGTTTGTCCTGCCTGATGCCAATACAGGGCCTCGCCGCATTACCATCAGTGATAACGACATCATGTATCTGGCACTCTATGGCACCGGCCAAATCGCTGAATTTGATATCAAGTCACGGGAAATGGTTGCTATCCACGATCTTCCCGACACCGGGGCGGCCCCCTATGCCGTCACCTGGGATCCAGTCCGCGAGGTGGTCTGGGTCGCCACATCCAACGCAGACGTGATTTATCGCTTTGATCCGGCTACCCGGGAATATGGCGTGATCCCTTTACCAAGAGAGCGCAGTTTCCTGCGAATGATTGACATTGATCCTACCACGGGTGTGCTGGTCACCTCCTATGCCAACATCGTGGAAAATGTGAATGCGCCGCGCATGGCACTCATTGTGGATCCCGGCGATAACGCCTATCCGGAGTCATTTAACCCTGCCGATGCAGTCGGTCCGACCTCAAATTAAGCGGACTGGAGACAAAAACATGATTAAAGTAAATTCTATATTATCACCATATCTTGTTGTATTAATTATATTTATTTCTTCCAATACCCTTGCCCAGGAAGATCCTCAGATACTGAGTAATGAAAAGATGTGCTACGCCTGCCACCAGATGGCTACCGCCTCTATTGGTCCCTCATGGCAGGCGATTGCCGCCAGGCATGGCCAGCGCAAGGAAATAATGACCAAGGTGCTGGCCAGCAAGATTATCCACGGTGGTGGTGGTAATTGGGGCAATATCCCCATGGTGCCAAACCAGCGTGTTAACGAGGAAGAAGCTCGCCTGCTGTCCGCCTGGATACTGAAGCAAACGCCCTGAAAACCGCCAAACGGAAAAAGAGCATGACAGTAAAAACAACCTGCCGACGACGCGCCCTGTTCAGGCCAGCTCTCGCGGCAGGGGCATCCCTGGTACTGCCCTCCCCATTGATCCATGCAGCTGAAGTGGATGAGCCACTGTTTGAAGGCATAATGCAGATCTCCTGGATTGTCCCCGACCTGCAGGCTGCCATGAGGGACTATACTGAACGCCTGGGTATTGGCCCCTGGTTCCTGTCAGAGCATTTCAACCCACCGGGCATGCTTTATCGGGGTAAGCCCAGCGAGGCTGATGTCTCCATTGCCATGACCTTTTCCGGACATATGAACTTTGAACTGATACAGCAACATGATGAAAAACCTTCCGTGTACCGGGAAACCTTCCTCAAGCGCGGATATGGTTTCCATCACTGGGCTGTAGCCTCCCTTGATTTTGAACGGGATGTGCAAAGCCACCTTGCCAGCGGCGATGAAGTCATACTAGAAATCACCCTCGAGGGTGGCAATCGCGTGGTCTATGTGGATACGTCTGCCTATCTTGACGGTATGCTCGAGATTATCGAGGTTACCGAAGGTGTCCGTTCTGCCTTTGGCGATATGTACCGCATTTGCCGCCAGTGGGATGGTCGGGACCTAATTTTCCGAGGTTGAACACCCTCCTCTCATCTACCCTGCCTACACCCTGTTTATACCCCCAAGACACCCATGGTTTTTTAGTTCGGGCTTTGCCAGTAAAATAGCTACTCACAAGCAGGAGCAAGCGCTTTTTTTCGCTCTCCGAAAATTGCTGGTTACAGGTCTCCGTGATAGAATCGCGCGCGCTCTGAAAAGGCCTTAAGGGCCTGAAAAATTTCAAGAAAGGACATCCAGGAAAATTCCGGTTGTCGCCAACCAGCATTGCAAGATTGCACTGAACAGCAGGACTCTTTACCCATGCAGCAGTTAGCAGGACCAATCAAGTACCAGGACTGGAACCTGGAAAAAGCCCGGGAAGCCGCACAGGCTTTTGTCGGTCGTACCGGCGGTGTCATGATCGCCCTCCACAGAATTCAGGAAATTTTCGGCTATGTCGATGACAGTGCCATGCCCATGCTCGGCAAGCTTTTCAACCTCTCCCGGGCAGAAGTACACGGTATTACCAGCTTTTATCATGATTTCAAACGCAGCAAACCAGGCGCTTATACTGTGAAGATATGCCAGGCAGAAGCATGCCAGGCAATGGGCTCAGACAAATTAACCGAAGAAATCAAGGCTTTCCTAGGCGTGGATTTTCATGAGACTTCGGCCAATGGTGCTTTCACGCTGGAACCCGTCTATTGTCTTGGTAACTGCGCCTGCTCCCCCAACATCATGGTGGACAACCAGACATATGGCCGCGTCAGTATTGAAGGATTCAAGGCCCTGGCTGAGAACCTAGCAAAGGAGGCCGTGTAAATGGGTATCAAGATCTTTATTCCCCGAGAAACCACCGCTCATTCCCTCGGCGCCGAGCTGGTCCTTGAAGCCATCCGCACAGAAGCCCAGTATCGAAACCAGGAAGTGGACATTGTCCGCAATGGCTCGCGCGGAGCATGCTGGCTGGAGCCCCTCGTTGAAGTGGAAACCCCTACCGGTCGCATTGGTTATGGCCCGGTTACCACGGATGATATTGCCGAGCTGTTTGATGCAGATTTTCTGAATGGTGGCGACCATCCCAAGTGTCTCGGCAATGTCGAGGAACTTGACTGGTTCAAAAACCAGGAACGACTGACTTTTGCCCGCTGCGGTATTATCGAGGCCACCAATGTAGCAGATTACGAAAGTCTTGGCGGTTTTGTTGGTCTGAAAAACGCCCTTTCACTTGATAGCGACGGAATCATTCAGGAAGTCACAGATTCCGGTTTGCGTGGTCGCGGTGGAGCGGCTTTCCCCACGGGCATCAAATGGCGCACCGTGGCTGATTGTACCGCCGACCAGAAATACATAGTCTGTAACGCTGACGAAGGTGACAGCGGCACATTCTCAGATCGCATGATCATGGAAGGCGATCCATTATCACTGGTTGAAGGCATGACAATAGCCGGCCTTGCTGTAGGCGCCGATAAGGGTTATGTCTACCTGCGTTCGGAATATCCGCTGACTCAGAAAATCCTTAACGAAGCAATCGCCAATGCCCAGGCGGCTGGCTTTCTGGGTGAAAACATCCAGGGATCGGGAAAAAACTTCACGCTTGAAGTCTTCATGGGAGCCGGTGCCTACATTTGCGGAGAGGAAACATCACTGCTGGAAAGCCTGGAAGGCAAGCGCGGACAGATCCGCTTCAAGCCTCCCCTGCCCGCCATTGAGGGTCTTTTCGGCAAACCCACCGTAGTCAATAACGTGATCTCACTGACCTCTGTGCCCGTAATTCTTGAGAAGGGAGGCAAACATTACGCCTCATTCGGCCAGGGACGCTCACTGGGCACCATGCCACTGCAACTGGGTGGCAATATCAGCAAAGGTGGCCTGGTTGAGAAAGCCTTTGGCCTTACCCTGCGCCAACTGATTGAAGACTTTGGTGAAGGCACAGCCAGTGGACGACCGGTACGGGCCGTTCAGGTAGGAGGCCCCCTCGGTGCCTACTTCCCTGACTCCCTTCTCGATACGCCCCTGGATTATGAAGAATTTGCCAAGGCCGGCGGTATGCTCGGTCATGGCGGAGTAGTCGTTTTTGACGATAGCATCAACATGGCCAAACAGGCCCGCTTCTCCATGGAGTTCTGCTCCGTGGAATCCTGTGGCAAATGTACCCCCTGCCGCATCGGTTCTGTCCGTGGCATGGAAGTGATTGACAGGATTGTTGATGCAGACAGTCCGGAAGAGCGAAATGAGCAGCACATCATCCTCAAGGACCTCTGTGAAACCATGGAATCTGCATCCCTTTGCGCTATGGGTGGCCTCACTCCGATACCGGTGATGAGTGCCGTTAAACATTTTGCCGCTGACTTTGAAGGCTGAACTTACCCTTATACAGGTGACCAACATGAGCTTAGATAAAGAGATCGATTACGGCACACCGGCTGTTACTGAAACCGAAGAAGTCACTCTCACGATCGACGGGCAGGAAGTGACTGTCCCCAAAGGCACCAGCATCATGCGTGCTGCAAAGATGGTGGGCACGACTATTCCCAAGTTATGTGCCACAGATTCACTGGAACCTTTCGGCTCCTGCCGGGTATGCCTGGTGGAAATTGAAGGCCGTCGAGGTACTCCCGCATCCTGTACTACCCCGGTTGAGGAAGGTCTGGTTGTCCACACGGAAACATCAAAGCTCAATAAACTGCGCAAGGGCGTCATGGAGCTTTATATCTCTGACCATCCACTGGACTGCCTGACCTGCGCAGCCAATGGCGACTGCGAATTACAGGACATGGCCGGTGCTGTTGGCCTACGTGACGTACGTTACGGCTATGAAGGGGAAAACCACCTGGATGCCGAAAAGGACACCAGCAATCCCTACTTCCAGTTTGATCCAAGCAAGTGCATCGTTTGCTCAAGGTGTGTACGTGCCTGCGAAGAAGTCCAGGGTACCTTTGCCCTGACCATCAGCGGCAACGGTTTCAAATCCCATGTCAGTGCTGGTGTAGAAGAGGATTTCATGAATTCAGAGTGTGTCTCCTGTGGTGCCTGTGTCCAGGCCTGCCCAACAGCCACACTTGTTGAGAAATCAGTTCTCGATATTGGTACGCCCGAGCACAGTGTTGAAACCACCTGCGCCTATTGCGGGGTTGGCTGTACTTTCCGGGCGGAGATGAAAGGAGACCAGGTCGTGCGCATGGTCCCCGCCAAGTCTGGCAAGGCCAATGATGGCCACTCCTGTGTTAAAGGCCGTTTCGCCTTCGGCTATGCCACGCACAAAGACCGTATTCTCAGCCCCATGATTCGCGAAAAAACTACCGATCCATGGAAAGAAGTGAGCTGGGAAGAAGCCATCCAGTATGCCGCTGACAAGTTCCAGGGTATCCAAGAAGAATATGGCCGCAAGTCAATCGGCGGCATCACCTCTTCCCGTTGTACCAATGAGGAAGTATGGGTGGTCCAGAAAATGATTCGAGCGGCGTTCAGGAACAACAACACGGATACCTGTGCCCGGGTCTGTCATTCGCCAACCGGTTATGGGTTGAAACAGACCTTCGGCACCTCTGCCGGAACACAGGACTTCCGCTCCGTGGAACATACAGACCTGGTTCTGCTCATTGGTGCCAATCCCACCGATGCGCACCCGGTATTTGCCTCGCGTATGAAAAAACGCCTACGTGACGGCGCCGAGATTATTGTCTGTGATCCCCGCAAAATTGATCTCGTTGAATCTCCCCATATCAAGTCAAGCATTCACCTGCCACTGACCCCAGGAGGCAATGTGGCGCTAATTAATGCCCTGGCCTACACCATCGTCGAGGAAGACCTGGCTGACTGGGATTACGTGAATGACCGCTGTGATCAGGAAGAGTTCGGTAAATGGCTAGAATTCATCAAGAATCCGAAAAATGCACCCGAGGCAGTAGCTGACTGGCTGGGCGGCAATGCCGAGAATGTGCGTGAAGCTGCGCGAAGGTATGCCAAAGCAGGCCGCGCTTCCATCTATTACGGTCTGGGCGTTACCGAACATTCCCAAGGTTCGACCATGGTAATGGGCATGGCTAACCTGGCAATGCTCACCGGCAACGTCGGCAAGGATGGTGCCGGTGTCAATCCGCTTCGCGGCCAGAACAATGTCCAGGGTTCCTGTGACATGGGTTCATTTCCACATGAGTTCCCGGGCTATCGTCACGTCAGTGATGATTCAGTGCGTAAATCCTTCGAAGAAGCCTGGGGCGTGGAACAGGATCCAGAACCCGGCTTCCGTATCCCGAACATGTTCGATGCAGCCATCCGTGGTGAGTACAAGGGCATGTATGTTCAGGGTGAGGATATTGCCCAGTCAGATCCAAATACCCACCACGTGGAAGCAGCCCTCGAAAACCTGGAATGCCTGGTCGTTCAGGACCTGTTCCTGAATGAAACGGCCAAGTTTGCCCATGTATTCCTGCCAGGGACGTCCTTCCTTGAGAAAAACGGCACCTTTACCAACGCTGAGCGTCGTCTGGGCCGCGTGCGTGCAGTCATGTCACCCAAACAGGGCAAGCATGAGTGGGAAATTACCTGTGATCTGGCCAAGGCCATGGGTTACAACATGCACTACAATTCGTCCGCCGAAATCATGGATGAAATCGCTGCACTGACCCCCGCTTTCTCCGGCGTCAGTCTCGAGCGCCTCGACCAGGAAGGCAGCATGCAGTGGCCGGTCAATGATGCCGCGCCAAACGGCACGCCCATCATGCACGTCGGTGGTTTTGTTCGCGGCAAGGGTAAATTCGAAATAACAGAATTTGTTCCAACCGAAGAAAAAGTCACGCGCAAGTTCCCGCTGATTCTTACCACTGGTCGTATTCTGAGCCAATACAATGTGGGTGCTCAGACCCGTCGTACCGAGAATAACCAATGGTTCCCGGAAGATATCCTGGAAATCCACCCGGAAGATGCTGCTGAACGCAACATCAAGGATGGCGACCTGATCAAGATTGCCAGCCGCAAGGGAGATACCACCATGCATGCAATGGTTTCGACCCGCATGCAGCCAGGCGTAGTCTATACCACATTCCACAACCCGCTCTCGGGAGCCAATGTGGTTACCACTGAGTTCAGCGACTGGGCAACCAACTGTCCTGAATACAAGGTAACAGCGGTCCAGGTTGAAACCACCGACTCCATGTCTGAGTGGCAGAAGCAGTACCTGGCCTACAATGAAGAAAGACGAAACCTGGCAGAGTCCGAGGAAGAAGTATCTCACTAGCCATAAGGCAGTTACAAAAAAGCCGGTCTTCAGACCGGCTTTTTTATGTCAGGATTATGTCAGGCTCTCTTATGCCGGCAATGATCGCAAAGCAGTAGTCAGCATCCTTGATAGGCTAACTGTCCCGAATCGCCTTCCACTCTTCCGGATGATTCACATTCCTGAACACATTTGTATCCAGCCCATCAATTGAGACTACTTTTTCCCTGAAAGCCCTGAGCAGGCTTTTCATGGACCGTATTCCTCCGGGAGTGGATTCCTCACGGAATATATCCATGAGGTATTCGTTAAAATAGTTCGTTAACCTGAAAACACAGGGAAATACTTCACCGGCGTAATGCACACTATCAGCTCCTTCAAGGTTGTCGACAAGAGCCGACAAGGTCTCGGCAGTTAATAAAGGCATATCCACAGGAATGACCATGAGCAGCGAGCCATCCAGTACCCTGTTAGCGGCAAGATGCTGTACCGCAGAATAGACGCCACCTGGAGGACCACATTCTGGTATCAGGTCTGGCAGGCTCTCGTAACCGGGTATATCACCACTGATGAGTACATTTTCCACCCCCGCTTCCATGAGCATATCAACAGCATGATCCAGCAGGGTTCTACCCCTGAAGACCAGTTCATTTTTATCACGTCCCATTCGGGACGATTTACCACCGGCAAGCAGCAGGCCATGCAGCATCAGGGTTCGTTCTCTCCAAAAAGATGCACATGACGTTGGGGAAAAGGTATCTCAATGCCGTGGTCAGCCAGCGCCCTGAATATAGCCTGGTTTACCCGATACTTGGTCTCAAACATTGCTTCTGTAGGCACCCAATACCTCAGCCCTATATCAATACTGCTGTCACCGAAATTATCAATACCAACCTGGGGTGGCTTCTCACTGATCACTCCCGAGGTTGCCAGGATAGCCGCCGAGATCACATCCACGGCCTTGTCGGTATCTGAGCCATAGGCTATTCCCACCGACATTTCGATGATGCTGTTTGCTTTTGAGTTATGAATGATTTCGCCAACGATATGCTTGTTGGGAATCTTAATTGTCACTTCATCCTCATTGGTCAATACCGTGTACGCCACTTCACTTCCTTGACCACTCCGGTAACACCCTGGACAGAAATCGTATCACCGACAATAAAGGGACGAGCCACAATAATACTGACCCCGGCTCCATAATTTGACAGTAAGCCCTGTAGGGCAAGTCCTGCAACCAGAGACAGAACACCGATAGCAGCAACAAAAGGTGTGACGCTGATCCCGAGTTTGCCCAGTGCAATGATCGCAGCAAACGTGAGAATAACAATCTTGAGAAAGCTGGCAGTGAAATGGCTTAACGTGACATCAAGGCCCTTCTTCACCATGAAGTTTTCAAGAAAATTCGAAATTTTCCGGGCGACAATCAGCCCCAGCACCATAATGATTATGGCTGCGAGTATCTGAAAACTGTAGGTGACCATGTAGTTCACGACCAGGTCATAAATTTTTTGTGCTTGCTGTAGTTCTTCTTCCATAATTTCTTCAGGACATCAGCCCCTACCTGTACCTAAAAATAATTCTCGATAACGTTCCAAATGAAAATTGTCATACATTTTCCGCGCATTGACCCCGATCAGGCTCTTCTTCCCGGCCATCCGCGTAACGGGCGAAGCGCCCTCTTTCATCGTGTACCTGGTCATGTCTTGGCCATGGCCAGCCACCGAACTGATCCTTCTGGTAGTCAAGAAATGCCTGCTGCAATTCTTCTCTCGAATTCATGACAAACGGACCATAATGAGCAACGGGCTCTCCAATAGGGCGTCCCTGCAACAGCAGTAATTTTACAGGGCGGGCTCCGGCCTTCACTGACAGGTCTTTCCCGGAATCCAGCTCCAGCCCATGTTTGACGGCTATAGTCTGCTCCGCCGTTTCAATCGTCTCTCCCTCATAAAAGTAGAGCATACGACCCAGTCCTGGAACGGCAGCCTCAAGAGTCCAGCAGGCCCCTGGAGACAGCTCCACCAGCAAGATACAAACATGGCTTTCAGGATGTGATGCCCAGGAATCAGGTGGTGGTTCTGGTGCTTTCAACCCGTGGTATGACCCTGCAATCAGTTCCACCCTGATATCGTTAGCGTCGGCATCCAGTTCGGACACTACCGGAACCTGATCCTTCCAGAACATGGCAAAATGGGGGTCAACCATCTTGCTGGCCGCCGGCAGGTTCAGCCAGATCTGGAAAAGCAGCAAAGGATTGGGAGATTCACGTTCTATGAGAGGAAACATCTCACTATGCTGAACTCCTCTGCCGGTAGTCAGCCACTGGACGTCCCCATTGCCGTATCGACCGGCTGCCCCGAGGGAATCGGCATGATCGACAAGCCCCTGCGGCACAATCGTGATTGTTTCAAATCCCCGGTGGGGATGGCCGGGAAAGCCCGGAACCTTGTCGCCGTGATACATGCGCCAGCCATCGCGCTTTTCGAAGTCCTGCCCAATGGAACGGCCAGCCAGCGATGCATCGGGGCCGAGAGCTTCATTGCCGCACGGATAATCATCCTGGTGAAAGGCACAGAACAGGAACGGGTCTGCAGTTGGCCATTGAAAGTCGAGGGGGTGGAGTCGAATCAGGGGACTGCTCATAAATGTTATGGTCCTGGTTATCAGTTAATCAGGGAAAGAAAAGGCACCAGGGAAATATAGACAAGCGCGCCAATCATGATGATATAGAGAATATAGCGGACAGGATTTTCCCTGGCGATATCCATAAATGTTCTCGATTTGCCCTGCTGTCTAAGGCTCTCATATTCTTCTCTCACACGCCTGAAACGCTCCTGTTCATAAGCTTCCAGCAAAGCTTTTGCCCTGGCATGATCATCATCATGCCTGAGCCACAATGCCGGCATGGAGATTCCCCAGTTACCAGCCGGAGTTTCATACACCTCGATGTCATTCTCCTCCATCAGTGCATAAAGCTCTTCCAGTTCGTCCGACGGCACATTTCTGAGTCTGACCAGTTGAATCGCCACGTAAATAATATTTCCCGGAGTTCTCTGGCTGACGTTCGACAGCCGATGATGCCCATAATACAGCAGACCGACAGTGAATATTACCCACAGGGCACCCTGAACCTTTAAATTGCTCTGGTAGACCGCTATCTTTATGCAATGACAACGGGACGATTCCTAACACCAATTATCTTATTGCTTCTTTTTCCTGCCGTGGCAAACGGTCAGGATGAAACACCATGGTCACTGAATTTTTTTCCTGGAAAATGATCTTTTTGCCAATACCGACCTGAACTATATCGACTTTCCTCAATATCACCTCCACTGGACAGCTTTCAGGATCCCAGCGGCCAGAAGTATCCCTGGGTGGAAAAACTCAACGGTATGCTCGAGTTTGTGCATCCCTCACCGGCAAACCCGACCGGTGATCCTGTCAGACAGAATATGGTGGTCAGTCTTGGACAACTGATGTTTACACCATCTGATGACAAGCGGGTGTCACTTGATCCGGATGACCGGCCCTATGCCGGATATCTTTACCTGGGTCTTGGCTACCATGCCAGGACACAGGACACCCTGCACTCGACAGAATTCAATTTTGGTGTGGTCGGCGCGGCAGCACTGGCCCGCGAAGCCCAAAACCTGGTTCATAGGATTCGCGGACTGGACCTCTTTCAGGGATGGGATAACCAGCTTAGGAATGAACCTGCTTTCCAGCTGATATTCGAGCGCAAGCACCGCAATGGCAGAACCCGCACTCCTTTCCTCAATGACTTGCAGATGGAAATAATTACCCATTGGGGGGCCAGTCTCGGTAATGTTGCCAGCTACCTCAATGGCGGGCTTGAATTCCGTATCGGCTGGAACCTCCCAGATGACTTTGGCATGTCCACCATTCGCCCAGGTGGAGACAATCTTTCGCCGGGAGCCCGGCAGACAGCCAATACTCCTTTTCGATTGCATGGATTCATCGCAACCGACGGCAGGCTTATAGCCAATAATATTTTCCTGGACGGTAATACTGTCAGAGACAGCCATTCTGTAGACCACCGGGATGCTGTAATGGACATTGCTGCCGGAATTGCCGGGACCTACAAGAAATTTCGATTTTCCTATTCCCATGTCTACAGAACCCGGGAATTCGATAAACAGAAGAAAGCCCAGTTTTACGGGTCTTTTTCACTGTCATACCTCTATTCTTTCTGACCTCTCGATTCTTGGACAGTATAGGGGGATATGCTTTAATCACCGGTCCCCGGAGCCGAAATATCCGTATAAAAAACCAAAACCCAAAAGGAGATCGAGAATGTCATTGCTTTTCAGAATCCCTGATACAGCCAGTAGAATCCTTGTCACTGCTTTTCTATTCACTCTGGTTGCCTGCGGTGATCCCTCTGCGCCGGAGGCAACAACTGTTGCCGAATCCACCATGGCTGCGCCTCCATCCGGTTACACGCTGGTTGAGCAGGTGGAAGCTGAAGGTGATGAAATCATTATTCCCTACAGCAAATATGAACTGGACAATGGCCTGACTGTCATTATTCATGAAGACATGTCTGATCCGCTGGTCCATGTGGATGTTACCTACCATGTAGGTTCCGCACGGGAAGAAGCCAAACGTTCAGGATTTGCCCATTTTTTCGAGCATATGATGTTTCAGGGCTCCGAGCATGTGGCCGATGAAGAGCATATCGGTATCGTTACCGAATCCGGCGGCACCATGAACGGTACCACGTCTTTTGATCGCACCAACTATTTCGAAACAGTGCCCAGCAACCAGCTCGAAACCATGTTGTGGCTTGAGTCTGACCGCATGGGCTATTTTCTGGATGCAGTAACCCAGGAAAAATTCGAGGTTCAGCGCGATACCGTGAAAAACGAGCGCGGCCAGAATTATGAGAACCGCCCTTATGGTCTTTGGTCCGAAAAAATATTCACTGCCATGTTTCCTCCCGGCCATCCCTACTCCTGGATGCCCATCGGTTTCATTGAAGACCTGGATGCTGCCACCCTGGATGACCTGAAAAAATTCTTCCTGCGTTGGTATGGTCCGAACAACGCTACTCTCACCATCGGTGGTTATGTTGATAAAGAAGAGGTCATGGAACTGGTCGTAAAATACTTTGGCGAGATTCCCCCCGGCCCGCCAGTGGAAGATGATAGTAAACAGCCGGCCCAGCTGGATCAGGATCGCTTCATTTCCTATGTAGATAGAAATATCCGCTTCCCTGCCCTGTTTATTGCCTACCCGACCATACCATTGGATCATCCTGACCGTCCGGCACTCGAAGCCCTGAATGAAATTATCTCCCTGGGCAGAAAGTCCTTTTTCTACAAGGAGTTTATCCTCACCCAGAAGGCCATTGAATCCACCGGTTTCAACTTCAACCAGGAACTGGCCGGACTGGTCACCTTCCTTGTATTGCCCTTCCCGGGTACTCCGCTGGCGGATTTCGAATCGGAAATGCGAGAAATCCTGGCCAACTTCAGCGAGGAAGATATCACCGACGATATGTTGCAGATTTACAAATCTACCCAGGAAGCCTCACTGATCAACAGCCTGGCCAGTGTAAGCGGCAAGGTAACCCAACTGGCCTCGAATGAAACGTTTCTGGATGATCCCAATTATATTCAGCAGGAACTGGAAGCCATACGATCACTCACCAGGGAAGATGTGCTGAGGGTCCATAGCACCTACATCAAGGACAAACCAGCCATCTACCTCAGTGTTGTACCTGAAGGTGGAGAAGATATCGTTGCCCAGCCTGACAACTTTGAAATTCCTGAGCGTTTGCCACGCATGGAGAGTGAAACAGACAACCTGGAAATGCGCGATGCGCCAGAATCCTTTGATCGTTCAGTACGTCCCACGCCTCCGCCGAATCCACTGGTTACCATGCCGGATTTCTGGCGCCAGGAGCTCGACAATGGGATACAGGTTATCGGTACTGCCAACGCTGAGGTCCCACTGGTAAGTATGCGCCTGGACTTCGATGGTGGACACCTGCTGGAGTCACCGGACAAATATGGCGTAGCAAGCCTTACAGCCCAGATGATGAATGAAGGTACGGAAAATTTCAGTGCTGAAGAATTTGAGAATGAACTGGACAAACTGGGTAGCCGAATTTCGGTCAGCTCCGGCAATGACAGCTTTACAATTACAGTCCAGTCCCTGCTCCGTAATCTGGATGCCACGATTGAGCTACTCGAAGAAAGGCTGTACAACTCGGCCTTTTCACAGAATGACCTGGATCGCCTGCGTCAACAGCAGATAGAAGCCATCGAGGCCAGCAAGGAAGAGCCTTCCGGTATAGCGGGGATCGTCTATCCGAAACTCATTTACGGTGATGATCATGCCTTTTCCGTTTCTGCTGCCGGCAGCATTCCGAGCCTTGAAAGCATTACACTGGAAGACATTGAGGCATTTGCCTCAAAAAATCTGGTCAGCCAGGCATTGAAGGTATCCGTAGTCGGCGAACTGACGCAGCAGGAAGCCATCAACAAACTTGCCTTCCTGGATGCCCTCCCCAACGAGGAAGTCGAGCTTAATGCCCAGCCTGCAGTTACCAACATTGATGAAACCACCCTGTACCTGGTCGACAAACCCGGTGCAGCACAATCAGAAATCCGGGTGGGATATCTTACTGACGTGACTTATGATGCTGCAGGAGAATACTGGGAGCGTTACCTGATGAACTATGCCCTTGGAGGCGCGTTTAACAGTCGCATCAACCTGAATCTGCGTGAAGACAAGGGGTATACCTACGGTGCACGCAGTAATTTTTCTGCGACCAAACTGCCAGGGCCTTTCACGGCTTCGGCCAGTGTCAGGACTGATGCCACTGCCGATTCCGTGGTGCAGTTCATTAATGAAATCACTGATTACCGTGAAAATGGCATTACTCCTGATGAACTCCAGTTCACGAAGGATGCAATCGGCCAGAGTGAGGCCCGCGATTATGAAACCCCGGGGCAAAAAGCAAGACTGCTCGACCAGATCATTACGTATGACCTGCCGTCAGACTTTGTGCGCCAGCAACAGGCTGTGATCTCCGGGATGACCGAAGAGAAAATCCTGCAACTGGCACAGGAACATCTACCTCTGAACAAGATGAAGATTCTCGTAGTCGGCGACAAGGAAGTTGTCGGTGAATCCCTGGCGGAGCTTGGCTATCCCATCGTAGAGTTGGATGAAGAAGGTAATCCCGTTAACTGATATTGAGAAATATCGAGTGTGATACTGGGGACAGTGACTTTATTACAGGGTTAGCGCGGACAAATGAATGGTCAGGCATTGATAAAACAGGCACTCCCCATTGGCCTCGATGCGGACATGGAGAACATGAATGAAAAATACCATTAGCCTGACCCTGGCTGCTCTCCTGATTTTGCCTGCGACCCATGCACAGGAGCTTATGACACCAGCTCCGCTCGTTCCAGCTGTAGATCAGCATGCCCTACTGGAAAGTGATGACCCGAAACTCAGGCGCAACAAGAAGCATGTGTGGGACTTCTGGCGTATCGTCTATGAAGGCGGACATATGGAATTCGTGGAAGACTACATGACCGAGCGCTATATACAGCATAATCCGAATGTAGGATCAGGCCGCGATCTCTTTGTTACCACCATTGGGGCTGCCCGCCCGCCAAGGGCTGTCAAAGACACCTCGGACTTTCCTATCATCGACATCATTGCCGAAGGCAACATGGTGGTGGTGATGTGGGCCCGAAAGGTCAGGGACAGGGAGAACCCGGATGAAATCTATAACATGACCTGGTTTGACGTTTTTCGCCTGGATCCGGTCAGCGGCAAAATTGATGAGCACTGGGACTCCTCCGAACGCTGGGGCAGCGAAGGCCGGCCGCCTGGTGCTGATTTTTTTCCCTGAAGTACTGTTTCACAGAGATTAAAGTGCCTGAAAACCCGATCACAAAACACCACCTCAAAAGCCAGGATTTTATGAATATTCCCTATCACTTGTTCATGCGCATGGCAGCCTTCACGCTGCTCTTCGGCTTTTTCAGTAATACACTGGCCCAGGGCAATGTTACACACGAACGTCTGATGGATGAGGAGGATGGCAAAAACTGGCTGTCATGGGGTCGCACTTACAAAGAGCAGCGCTTCAGCCCCCTCAACCAGATCAATGAAAACAACGTGAGTGATCTGGGTCTGGCCTGGCATTTTGACCTGGATACCTTCCGTGGCGTGGAAGGTACACCTATTGTGGTTGATGGGGTCATGTATCTTACCAGCGCCTGGACCCTGACTTATGCCCTGGATGCAAAAACCGGGGAACTGCTCTGGCAATATGACCCTGAAACGCCCAGGGAATGGGGACGTTACGCCTGCTGCGGACCAGTAAGCCGTGGCCTTGCAGTGTGGGAAGGCAAAGTCATCATCGGCACGCTTGATGGACGCCTGATCGCGCTTGATGCCGGCACAGGAGAAGAAGTCTGGGTAGCACAGACTACAGATCATGAGTGGCCTTATACCATTACCGGTGCTCCCCGTGTCTTTGACGGCACAGTCGTGGTCGGCAATGGTGGTGCGGACTTTGGCGTTCGTGGGTTTGTGTCAGCCTGGGATGCCGATACCGGTGAATTCAAGTGGCGCTTCTATACCGTGCCCGGCAATCCTGAAGAAGGCTTTGAAAATGAGGCCATGCGTATGGCCGCAGAAACCTGGAATGGAGAGTGGTGGACCTTGGGCGGCGGAGGGACAGTCTGGGATTCCATTGTCTATGATCCGGAACTGAATCTTGTCTACATTGGAACCGGTAATGGTTCACCTCTTGCTGCAGAATTCCGCAGCCCAGGCGGTGGTGACAACCTGTTCCTTGCCTCCATCGTTGCCCTGGATGCTGATACAGGCGACTATGTTTGGCATTATCAGGAAGTGCCCGGTGAAAAATGGGACTACACGGCCACACAGCCCATGATGCTGGCCGAACTTGAGCTTTATGGTGAAACCCGAAAGGTCATCATGCAGGCGCCCAAGAACGGGTTTTTCTATATCCTCGACCGCTCCACTGGTGAATTACTCTCCGCCCGAGAGTTTGTACCAAACACCTGGGCAAGTCACATCGATATGCTTACTGGTCGCCCTGTCATCAATCCTGATGCGGATTTCGGCACCGAAACCGCCCTCTTTAATCCGGGTCCCGGTGGCGGTCATAACTGGGAACCCATGTCCTACAGTCCCCTCACGGGCCTGGTGTATTACACCGTGCAGGAAGACTGGATTGCCCTGTCAGTGGCTCGAGAATTCACCCCGAAAAAATTTCGTTCGAATCCAGCCTGGGGGTTTGAGACCAACCCGGAGCGCCGCGCTGAACAGGCCCGTCTGATGAATGAACGTCGCAGTGCCTGGCTGACGGCCTGGGATCCGGTTCGCCAACAGGAAGCCTGGCGCGTACCCCACTCCGATGTAGGCTCAGGCGGTACGTTGGCGACAGCTGGCAACCTGGTGGCACAGGGCAGCATTGACAGGGATTTTGTTATTTATCGCGCTACTGATGGTGAAAAGTTATGGAGTATGCCTATCCAGACCGTGGCCCTGGCTGGCCCGATCAGTTATGAAGTGGATGGCGAACAGTATATTGCCGTTAATGCTGGCTGGGGTGGAGGTCGGGCCATTGTGGCACGGGCATCAGGGAATAATTTCCAGATCAGCCCTGCGCGCATGCTGGTTTTTAAACTGGGTGGCACTGATCAACTCCCTCCCCTGGAGACACTGAGCATCTCCATGCCGCCGCAGCCTCCGGCACTGACTGCAACAGAACAGGAAGTATCCATGGGTGCCCAGCTATTTAATGAAACCTGTGCCCGTTGCCATGGCCAGGATGCTGTTGGTGGCCAAAAAGACCTCCGCTTCATGTCCATCGACACGCACAATGAATTCAACACCATTGTGCTGGAAGGGACTCTGGTCGAAAAAGGGATGGCTGCTTTTGCCGACATTCTCGATGAAGGCGATGTCAATGCCATCCATGCTTACCTCATTGCGCGGGCAAACGAGAGCTGGGGCATACTGCAGGAAGAGGCTGAACAGGAATAACGGCTGGCCTTGACTGTCTTCGAGCAGGATTCTGATTCGGTGCTAGACTGTGAAGCACAGGCAATATTTATACGACCATGACATTGGATAGTTCCCTTGTCACCACTCCAGGGAGGGTTTGAGATTACTGAATTACTGGTACTAACGGGACCTGAATCCTGTGGCAAAACAACTCTGGCAGAGAGGCTGTCCAGATCCCTGGGGGCGCCACTTGTACCGGAAGTTGCCAGAGATTATCTTGTCCATAAAATGGATAACGACAGCCATTTTCAGTACGACGAAAAAGATCTCCTGAAAATCGCCAGGCAACAAGTTGATGCCGAATCCAGAAGTCTGGTCTCTTCCCCCGATATCCTGGTCTGTGATACTGATTTGCTCGTGCTGATTGTCTGGAGTGAAGTCCGCTTTGGTTTTTGCCACTCCTGGATTCTCAACTCCTTTGACAGTCTTTTGGAAAGTCACAATCGCCATTACCTCTTATGTGATACAGATGTACCCTGGGAGCACGACCCGCTGAGGGAATCTGCAGACAGCCGGGAAGAGCTGTTCCAGTTATATATCCAGAAACTGGATCATTATGGCCTTAAATATGATGTTGTGAGTGGAACTGAAACTCAGCGGGAAGCCAGGGCCATCAATCTCATCCAGAAAAAAATTACTACGCACTAAACTCTTTAAAACCTTCATTTCACGTTATCGTTCTATCATGGACGATGACAGGCAGCTGTTGTCACCAGGTTACTTGTAATAAGGCAAACACTGTATTAAAGTCCGCACTTTCCTAGGGGGTGGCTTCGGCCTGAGATCAAACCCTTTGAACCTGAACCGGTTAATACTGGCGGAGGAATAGGAAGCGAAACCATTCGTTGTTTCGACTCTTGTCACTGTCTTAATACTGCCTTACCAGTATTACTCCGGATTCACCATTGATGAAGCGGAGTGTTCCATGTTTTCTCGAGTTAATATCCTTCCACTCATTGCGGCCTCTACGATATCCCTGGCTACAAACTCACTCTTTGCACAGCCTCTGATGGAAGAAATTGTCGTGACAGCTGACTACCGCCAGGCCAGTGTTGACGACATAGCGGCCAGCGTCACGGTCATCGGGGATGATGTCCTCCAGTCCAGGAATGCCCAGCACCTTGAAGATGTCCTCCTCAACGCACCCAATGTGAATTTTTCATCCGGCGCATCCCGCGCCCGTTTTATCCAGGTACGGGGCATTGGAGAACGTGGCCAGTTTTCTGAACCCCTTAACCCCTCTGTAGGGATGCTGATCGATGGTGTGGATTTCTCGGGAATAGGCACGGCTGCGATGTTGTATGACATGGAACAGGTTGAAATCCTGCTCGGTCCACAAGGTACTCGTTATGGTTCCAATGCCCTGGCCGGCCTGATCAATCTGAGAACAAAAGCTCCGACTGAAACACTGTCCTACGGTGTGCAGCTTCAGGCAGCAAACAAGGACGAGCAAGGTATTGCCGGATATGTTTCAGGTCCGGCAACAGACGACCTGTTTTACCGTCTCTCCTTCCAGGAACTGCAAAGTGATGGCCTGGGGCATAACCGCTTTCTTGATCGGCCCACCAATCAGCGTCGGGAAACGACTTTACGTGGCAAGTTCCGCTGGTTAATGACAGAGACGGAAACATTGGATTTCACAGCCTCATTGATCGACATGGACAATGGTTATGATGTTTTCTCCCTGGATAATGTTCGGGATACCCTTTCCGACGCCCCAGGTTTTGACAAGCAGGACTCAAAACTTGCCAGCCTGAATTTCTCATCCAGCCGATTTGAGAATTTCACCCTGGAATTGCAGGGGGGCTTTGCACTGTCCGATATTGCCTATGGCTATGATGAAGACTGGGTTTATACAGGTTTTCATCCATGGGAATACTCCTCAACGGATCATTACTTCCGGGACCGGGAAACAATCAGTGGTGAAATCAGATTCGTATCCACTGAGAAAGGAGCCCTGTTCAATGGACGGACTGATTGGGTAGCCGGGCTGTATTCCCTCCATCAGGATGTAGATCTGGCACGCAACTATACGTTTCTCCCTACCGTGTTTACCAGCCGCTATATCGTTGACCGCTTTGCCATCTATGCTGAAATCAACAGCGCCCTGACTGACGCCCTGACGCTGGACATTGGATTACGATCTGAGCGATTCAGCGCCGAATACAATGACAGCAGTCTGCTGGATTTCTCACCGGATGATGATCTGTTCGGTGGCAAAATCGGTCTGAGCTACAGCCTCGACAATGGCACGCTTATCTATCTGACGGCCGCCAGAGGCTATAAAAGTGGCGGTTTCAATACTGATGGCAGCCTGGACGCCGATCTGAGGGAATTTGATGCTGAAACACTATGGAATTATGAAGCCGGCATCAAAGGCCGCTTTTTTGATGAAACACTTCAGCTGCGGGCAGCACTTTTTGTCATGGACAGGAACGATGTACAGATTAGCAGCTCAACCGTTCGAGAACGCAATGATGGCAGCTCAGAGTTTATCGACTTTATAGGTAATGCCGCAGCAGGCAGTAACCGTGGCGTGGAGTTGAATGCCGAGTGGATCCCGGTTGATCACTTACAGGTTTACGGTTCCCTTGGTTTGCTCGATTCCGAATATGAAAATTTCTTCAATTCTGCTGGCGACAATCTTGATGGTCGTGAGCAGGCCCACGCACCGGGCTGGCAGTTCACACTTGGCAGCCGTTTCAACCTGACATCAGCAATGAGTCTGGATATCAACCTGCAGGGCCGGGACAGTTTTTATTTTTCCGACAGTCATAGTATTCGTTCAGACAGTTATACCCTCCTCAATGCCAGCCTTTCCTATTCAGGCAATAACATGTCGGTCACTTTGTGGGGTAGAAATCTCACCGATAACGATTATTTTGTCCGTGGGTTCTATTTCGGCAATGATCCAAGAGATGGATATACGGCAAAGGGATACACACAACTCGGTGAACCAGCAAGATTTGGTGTCACAGTCAATATGGATTTCTAGTCAGTCCCTGTTAAACCGGATTAATGAAGACTGATTAAGACAAAAAAAGGCCCGCATTTAGCGGGCCTTTTCAATTTCCCCGAAAGGAATCACAATACCCTGGCTATACTCTGGGCCAGATAGCCAATGTTGGCATTGTTGATGCCGGCTACATTGATTCTGGAAGACCCTACCAGGTAAATACTGTACTCGTGAATCAGGGTTTCTACCTGCTCCTTGCTCAGACCGAGGAATGAAAACAGCCCTTTCTCATTCTGGATGAAGGAGAAATCTTTATCTACACCAGTTTCCCTGAGTTTCTCAACAAGCATTCGGCGCAAACCATTCACACGATCACGCATTTCGGTCAGTTCCTCATTCCATTCCCTTGTCAGCTTTTCATCGTCCAGAATACTGGCCACCACGAAAGCACCATGTGCCGGTGGTACTGAATAGATCTGGCGAGCCGTGGCAACTATCTGGCTGCTGACAGCGGCGCATACATCACGGTTGGACGTGATCACAATCACAGCCCCTACCCTGTCACGGTATAGTCCGAAGTTTTTGGAAAAGGAAGAACAGATGACCACTTCAGGAAGTCGTTCTGCCATCAGCCGTAAACCATAAGCATCTTCATCGAGGCCATCCCCAAGACCCTGGTAAGCCAGGTCGATAAAGGGAGTAAATCCATTCTGGAGTGCCAGTTCCGTAACCGCTTCCCACTGGCTTGCATTGAGGTCGGCACCACAGGGGTTATGACAACATCCGTGGAGAAGAACGAGGTCACCTTTGCCAGCCCCCTTGAGCGTTTCCATCATGGCATCAAAATCAAGGCTATGGGTTGCATAGTCATAATAGGGATATTCCACCAGCGTCAGGCCTGAAGAAGTCAACAAGGGTACATGATTTGCCCAGGTCGGGTTACTGACATAGATCCTGCTGCCCGGGGCGTTGTTGTTGATGAATTCCGCCGCAAGACGCAGGGAGCCTGAACCACCCGGGGCCAGGGTACAGCTGACCCGTCCATCACGTAATGCCGGATGTGCATTACCCAGGATCAGTTCACTGGTGTACTTGATATAGAGCTCAGGTCCGGCCTGGGCGATATAGGCCTTTGAATCTTCCTCATCACACTTCAGACGTTCAGCTGTTTTTACCGCTTTCATCACCGGGCAGTTGCCGGCTTCGTCTTTATAGACGCCGACGCCAAGGTCAATCTTGTTCGGGTTGGTATCCTTTTTACACATCCCGGCCAGACTCAGGATAGGATCAGGTGGACGGGCTTCAATTGCATCAAACATAGCGGTTTCCGTGGAATATACAGGTTACGTATCACCAAAAATTGGCGCCGCCGATTATATCAGGAAGTTTTTACCCAGGTGCACAATATCCGCTAAATAGCACCGAGTTTTTGTAATTCCTGTTGAATCACCCGAGCCATTTCACTGTACCCGGTTGCATTCGGATGCACAGCATCCGACTTCATGGACGGACTCGAAAGCACATCCGAAATGAGATCGGGGATGAAGGCAACACCGGTAGCTTCAGCCACCTCCGCATAGACAGCTTCACTGCTGAGGAAGATACCGGGAGCCGGGACACCCAGCATCAATACCTCTATCCCTCTGTCCTTGGCCATGGTTATCATGGCCACCAGGTTATTTTCCAACTGGGTTACCGGCTTTTTCCGTAACAGGTCATTGCCGCCGTGGCACAGAATCAACAGTTCCGGATTATGCCTGTCCAGAAGCCCAGCAAGGCGCTGGCGTCCTTCGTTGCTCTCTTCCCCGGAAATACCGGCATTGATTACCTGACGACTGATGAGACTGGACAACTGCGCCGGGTAACTGTTCCCGGCACTGGCTCCATAACCAGCTGTGAGACTATCGCCAAAGGCAAGTACTGTTGCATTACTGTCCAGTGGTGTGAGGGCGGCATCTTCGCCGCACCCGGTTGTAATCAGGAATAAAACTATTAACAGGCATTTTTTCATGATTCTCCCCCATGAACCAGAAGCCCCCTGGCCTCGTCATAACTTAAACCACGAATACCAGCCATTTCCATCGATATCCCCAGGCTCTTACCAAGGATAAATGCCAGTAAACGGCTGTTGTAGCCCATGGACCCCTCAAATACCGGCAGGACATCCTCAACACATTTGGCATTTTCCAACGCTTCCTGAAGAATTTCCTGCTCCCGGGTGATCTCAGCCATAAATACCTTGTCATGTTCCATGGCAGGATCCAGTGCCATGGACCAGGTTCTGTCATCATGCAGTTCGCACTCTCCGATATACCGTCCCCGGTAAGGTGTGCACCATTCTTCAGGCCCCACCATCAGTAGCTTGTAACGACCCTCTGTCTGGTAAAGATAATAGGATTTACCGGCAACCGGGTTAAACCGTATGTCACTTTTGAGCACGAACATGGAGGTAAAGAGTTCCATTTCTACCTGATCAATTTTTTTGGGTGGGAGCAGCTTGTCCAGCCGATGGTTATCCAGGGTCTGGAGAATCGGGACAAGGCCTTTACCTTGGGGATTGGGGTTCTCGGGCATAGGGAAAGTATAGCGTAATAGTGTGTTTAAAATAGATGGGAAACAAGCAAGGAGATACAGGGATACAAACTGGTTTTCCAGGTGTAGGACCTTACCCGCGCAAGGTCTGGATCATTAATCTTTTATCCTTTATCTGGGGAAATTGTCGGAATGCAGGCTACTGCCTTGCATCCCTATATTCTTTTATCGTTATTCCCTTTATCGATCGTCTTTATTCCTATATCTTTCTGTTCGTAACAAACTCCTAACCAGATTACTTTTCTATGGATCCCGCTGTTCTTTTCCAGACCACCATTATTCCTGCCGGCCTGTTCCTCGTCATGATGGGATTGGGACTTACCCTTTCCATTGATGACATTCTGCGCATTATCATCATGCCCAAGGCCGTAATCACCGGGCTCATTGGGCAGCTGATCCTGCTGCCTCTGGTCGCTTTTGGCCTGGCCTTCCTGATGAACCCAGCGCCGGTCATTGCCATAGGACTCATTCTCCTGGCGGCGTGTCCAGGGGGGATCACCTCCAATGCCTATGTATTTGCGAGCCGCGGAGATATAGCCCTGTCTGTCACCCTGACCACTGTGGCCAGCCTGTTTACCGTTTTCACCATGCCCCTGCTGGCCACCATGGCACTAACCCTCTTCGCTGAAGGCAGTGACACGGTTTCAGTCCCTGTAAGCAACATGATGCGCAGCCTTGCACAACTAACCATCCTGCCAATTGCACTGGGTATGGGCGTCCGTAAATTCAAACCGGCTTTTGCTGAAAAGATGGTTGAACCGGTGCGCAAGATGGCGATTGGAATACTGATCATGGTGATTATTACCAATACCTACTTCAGTATCGACACGCTCAAACAGTATATGCTGCAGGCCGGCGCTGCCGCCCTGATACTGAATATCACCTGTATGACGATGGGATATGGACTGGCCCGCCTGACACGTCTGAATACTGACCAGACCATCTCCATCACCTACGAAGTCGGACTGCAGAACCTGTCGCTGGCCCTTGTCCTGGCCAATACGCTGCTGGGCGTGGCCGATTATGCGGCAGTGACCCTGATATATGGTTTCTTTATGAAGTTTACGGCGCTGAGTTTTATGGCATATGCAAAGAAATTGAGGGGTAAGGAAGAAACCGCGGGAGAAGCCGCCTCGGTATAAGGAAAAATATTGGGATGAGGGGATGAGCAGTATGGTGACGCAAATATGGGAAAATGATGGTTAATGGTTCTGGTGACTTGACTGAATCCGGTTCAAAAACCGGATCTGACAGTCCTGCCCGAACCGTCGTCTTTTTATCCCTATGAACTTTTATCCGTCGCCTTTTATTCCTGTAACCCCTCGTTCATCTTCCTGACTTTATCCTTCAAGGCTTCCTTGAACGCCGCCAGTTTTTCTGCCACGTCAGCATCAAAAGCCCCGATCATCTCCGCGGCGAGAATACCGGCATTTTTTGCCCCATTCAGCGCCATAGTGGCCACCGGAACACCATTGGGCATCTGCAGAATGGAGAGCACAGAGTCCCAGCCATCAATCGAGTTTGAAGACTTGATAGGTACTCCTATGACTGGCAGCGTCGTCAGCGACGCCACCATGCCCGGCAGGTGGGCAGCTCCGCCTGCACCGGCAATAATACAGCGCAACCCCCTCTCGGCCGCTGTCTTGCCATAATCAACCATGGCTTCTGGAGTGCGATGTGCAGAAACCACGGAAATCTCGGTCTCAATACCAAATTCAGCCAATGCATCGGCAGCCTGTTTCATGACTTCAAGATCAGAGCTGCTACCCATGATGATCCCTACTTTGTGTGTACTGCCAGTTGTATTCATGCAATCACCCTGATTACCTTTTTTACCTGCTCAATTTTCTCACGCAGGCGATTTATATCTTCATCTATTATCGTCACATGGCCCATCTTGCGCTGGGGGCGTGTCTGTTTTTTTCCGTAGAGAAACAGGTTTGCTCCATCAATAGCCAGCAGGTCATCTAGCCCGTCATAGACTGCGGGACCGGAAAAGCCCGAAGCACCTAGCACATTTACCATCGCAGAGGGCATGATGATATCCGTTGCCCCTAGGGAAAGATTCAGAATGGCCCGTAGGTGCTGCTCATATTGCGAAGTGATATTTGCATTAATGGTCTGATGACCACTGTTATGGGGGCGCGGGGCCACTTCATTAACCAGTACCTGGCCATCCCTGGTTACAAACATCTCTACTGCCAGCAGCCCCACAATGCCAAGATTTTCCACCACTTGACGGGCAGTGGCTTCAGCACTGGCTTCAATTTCCGCAGATACATCACTGGGTGCAATCAGGTAATCCACCAGGTTATGTTCCGGATGAAAAACACATTCCACAGCCGGGAATACGGCAATCTCTCCCCGTACATTGCGGGCTGCAATGACGGAAATTTCCCGGTCAAAATCCACCAGCTTCTCAAGTAGCCCCGGAGCATCAAAGGCTTTCTCCAGGTCATCAGCACTATCAAGTCGCTGTACGCCTCCGCCATCATAACCACCGGTTCCCAGCTTGTTGAATACTGGCAGGAAGTCAAGATGATCCTTGACACTTTCCCGATCGTCTACGAGCACAAAATCTGCCGTAGGAATGTTGTGATCGCGGTAAAACTGTTTCTGAAGACGTTTGTCCCGAATGATTTCGATGACGGCAGGTTGGGGATATACCGTGAGGCCTTCTTCTTCCAGTTTTTTCAGGGCAGCAACATTCACATTCTCAATTTCGATCGTGAGTAGATCGACGGTTTTACCAAAGCGGTAAACCGTTTCGAAATCAGTAATGTCTCCCGGGACAAATCGGCTGGCAATTTCAGCGCAGGGGGCACCCTCATCCTTATCAAGGACAGAGGAATGGAGATTGAAATTAGTACAGGCCTGGATCAGCATACGGCCCAATTGGCCGCCGCCCAGAATACCCAGACTGAAATCCTGTTGATAGAACGCTTTCATGTGCTCCCGAACGGGTGATTTCCTCAGGAAAGCGGCGCATCATACCATCACGGGAGAAGGATTAAAACAATATAAAACCCTTGATTTCATTAAGGTTTATTTATACTCCGATGTAAGTTCCAGTAGATCCAGACGAAACAGGTCCCGCTGTTCATTACTGAGCATAATGATGTTGTCACCATCCCAGACAACAGTTTCTACCTGGTCAAGGACATCCCCATCGAGCCAGAAGCGCTGAAAGGATGATGAAAGCCATTTATCCCCCGTTTCGGGGCGTTCGAACAACCATAAGGCTTCATAGGAAATGACCGCTAAAGTCTGCCCATCGGGAGAAAGTTCCGCCCCGGTTACTGCCAGCATATCGGAATTACTATCTATCAGGGTTAAGAGGTTTATCTGATCCGTATAGGCTGTGTCAAGGCGGTAAAGATTGGCTCCATGTTCCATGGAGAAACCACGTTTATTTCGATGCTTGGTGATCAGGTAGAGCTTACCGTCGGCATAAAACAAGGCTTCACTATCATAGTGTCTTTCACTATCACCTGGATATTCTGTCTGCTCAGGATATGCAACCGGCATATGCTTGATGGCAGCTGACTGTGTCGAAGCCGTTGGGTCAATCTCACTAAGGGCATAAATTCCAAGATCTCTACGATTATTGAAATTGTTCCCCGTATCAGCCACATAGATGAAATTCTCATCTGAGGTCATAGATTCCCAGTCAATATTTTCCGCATATAGCACGCGAAAGCCCTGCCACTGCTTTTTGCCCTCTTCTTCATTCTCTCCATAAAATGAAAATCGGGAAAATGTTGGGATAATATTTTCACCCTGTCGGTTAATGGCAAAGATCCGTGCCTCATCACCACTATCATTAATAACCCAAAAGGTATCGGGATAGGATCGACTCTTGACCATACCACTAACTTCACTAATGGGAGCCGCATGAATACGCGCAGCAACGGGTGGCTTCAATCCTTCATTGGGAGAATTGGAATAATTAAAGGCAAACATCGACCATCCGATCAATACTGCTGCGGACAGTATCATCACCTTCTTTAGTGAATATTTTTCAAGCAATTTTTCTAAGCTCTGGTTTGGTCACCTTACCCATGGCGTTGCGCGGCAAAGATTCTAGAACATGGAGGTGTTTAGGAATTTTATAGGATGACATCCTATCCTGGCACCACGATTTGAGGGTCATTAAGTCCAGGCACTTACCGGGATTCAACACAACAAAGGCAGACACAGCTTCTCCCCATGTATCATCTTCAACCCCGATAACAGCAACTTCAGCAACCGCATCGTGAGTGAGCAGTGTACCTTCAATCTCCAGGGCTGATAACTTGTAACCACCTGACTTGATAATATCAATGGAGGACCTGCCCATGATCCGGTAATACCCGTCTTCAATTACTGCCACATCTCCGCTGCAGAACCAGTCATCCCGAAAACTTTCAACAGTCGCCTTCTCATTATTCCAGTACTCAAGAAAAACATTCTCACCCTTGATACGAATTTCACCAGGGGTGTTCTCTTCGGTCACCATCTGATCATTCTCGTCAAAGAGCCCGACAGTAACTCCCGGCAAGGGCTGGCCTACATGCCCGGCCCGGCGTTCTCCTTCATAGGGGTTGGAAATAGCCATTCCTATTTCCGTCATCCCGTATCGCTCCAGCAGCACCTGTCCTGTAAGTGCCTGCCAGTGGTTGAACAGTTTTACCGGGCAGGCGGCAGAACCGGAGATATTGAGTCTCATGGCCCCAAATCCTTCACAAATATCTTTTGCCTGTGTCTCATCAATGGATTCCAGGTGCTGGATCAATTTGACGTAAACAGTAGGCACTGCCATAAACAGGTTAAAGCGGTGTAAGGCCACTCCCCCGGTTATGACCTGCATATCAAATTTCTCAAAAAGGTGAACCGTTGCCCCTGCCCATAACCCGCAGCCAAGCACATTGATGATTCCGTGCACATGGTGCATGGGCAGAAAAAGCGGAATAACATCAGCATCAGTCCAGTGCCAGGCATCAATCAGCGTGGTTATCTGCGCCACGATATTTCTGTGAGTCGTAACAACCCCTTTTGGTTTGTTGGTTGTACCACTGGTAAACAGCATCATGGCACGCCGATCAGGATCCAGGGACGGTAACTGGGCAGGTTTGTCAGCCAGCAGCTTTTCCGGACTGCTCAGAGTAATCCCTAAACGATCTGCCAGTGCTACCAGAATTTCCCTCTTTTCTTCATGTACTAGAATACGATCTACACCAGCAGTGGTAAGCACATGCTCCAATTCCGCAGGCGCCGAAGCAATATTCAGGGGAACAGCTATTCCTCCTGCCCGCCATATGCCATGTATGGTTACTACATAATCAGGGCTTGCAGGCATAAAAAATGCCACCCGCTCCTCGTTCAGGTCAGCTTTACCTGCCAGCAGCCCCGAAGCCATACTTTCAATCCTGGCTCTTAGTTCGCTGTAGCTCACTTGCACGTCGCCTGCTATCAAGGCCGTATGATTGTTGTCTGCTGTAATGGCCGGAAAATTATTCATTATCATGTTGTATTACGAAAATGATCAAAAGGGTCAGAAAATACGATTACGAAAACCTAGAAGAATGCCTGCACTGCGAAATAAAGTATGGACGGGGCCAGCAGGCAACCTACCCCGGTATAGAACGTAGCGGTCATGGCACCATAAGGAACCAGTTTCGGATCCGTAGCAGCCAAACCCGCAGCAACACCACTGGTCGTACCCATCAGCCCACCAAACACCATGGCAGACTGGGGATTATTCAGTCCTATGGCACTGGCCACCATGGGAGTACCGATCATCACCAGAATAGATTTTACCAGGCCCGCCGCAACACTCAGGGTAATCACTGCATCACTTGCGCCAATGGCATCACCAGTAACAGGTCCAACGATATAGGTGACTGCCCCGGCACCAATTGTGGTAATGGCGACAGGATCGGTATAACCGAACAGGACAGCCACCGCCGCGCCCACGATAAAGGAGACCACAACACCGGTAATAATGGAGAATATGCCGGCGAAACCGGCTTTTTTGAGCTCATCCAGATGAACACCGAATGCAGTGGCCACGATGGCAAAATCACGCAACATGCCACCACCCATCAAACCAATACCGCCCAGAAAGGTAATATCAGCAACTCCTCTGCTACCTCCCGTGGTCTCACCTCCCCACCAGGCGGCGAGCAAGCCGATGGCTATCGCAATAGCTGATCCGTGTATCCGCCCGGCAGTGAGCTTCTCAGCCAGCACATATGACAGCCACAACACCACGCCTACCACGGCAAAGGCTACAACCAGGTTGTTTCGCAGGAAAACTGTTTCGATGACATCCATGTGTCAATCCTGCCTGTTTTGGGGAGTAAGTACAGGTACCAGGGCAAAGCTCACTACAACCGCGGCGATGCCTGCCGTCAGTGCAAGGAATCCACCCTCAACAGCCGCAGCCACATTCTGCCTCGCCGCCATGGCGACAACTATGGGGATGTACATCCCACTCCAGAAGCGGATGCCATCACCGGAGACTCCTGTGGTCAATGATTTGAAAGTGTCAGAATTACTAACGAGAACCAGGAAAAGCATGGCAATACCCACACCGCCGACATTCGCCTCTACACCGAGCATTACACCCAGTGCTTCACCCAGCAACATGCCCACCACCAGGCAGACTGACAGCAGTGCCACACCATAAATAATCATTGTGAATTCCCCGGTTTGTTTGAAAGTGATGATATGCCGGGGTCAGAGAGAGTGCAATTTGCGCTTTAAGAAGGCTTTTGTTTACACCTACAAGCCCATATAGCGTCTGTAAATGGTGACCGCCAGTGCCTTGATGCTGGCAGCACTCAAACGGGTGCTCCAGGCAGGGCAGCTTTCTGTCCGGCCATTAGCAATGACATCCAGTATCTGCGCTCTCTCTTCACCGAACAGCCAGATATTATCAGTGAGATCAGGTCCACCAAAGGCCTTGTAACCTTCACCGTTTTCTCCATGACACTCGGCACACAGGGTTATCAGGTTATTCACGCCTTCAACAGCACCGGCATCATGAGGTTTTCCGGACAGGGCCAGCACATAATCCACCAGACCATTGAGTTGCGTGTCTGTCAAACCCAGTTGTGTATAACCTGGCATTTGTGAAAACCGGGTATCGGGACAGCCGCCATAGCGCTTGATCTCATCCGGACAATCGGCATTTCGTACACCATATAGAATGGTCTGCATGATTTCGAAGACTGCTTCCGAACTGGTCATTTCGTAACCGGTTACACCCCATATCCAGTCAAAATCCACCAGGTTGGGCACACCGATCTGTCCTGCCAGGTCAGCTCCGTGGCATGACGAGCAATGCTCACTGACAGCCTGGTCAGCCAGCATCGTCATATGGTTTTGTAATTCTGTATCCGCCTCAATGGCTTCAGGGGATGCCAGGACCAGTCTTTCATCCAAAGGGGATTTTGCTATCACCTGGGTACTGCCTGCCAGGGCGACTATGACCATAACCGGTAGAAGAGATTTGCTGATGTGCATGATTAGACTCCTGAATACTGACCTGCCATGGATGGAATCAGTACAGGAGGCAATGTAATTCAATACACCCTTTTCAGAAAGAACAATTTCAGACGCCCTTGACGAACGTCAAAAGAGAATCAGGCTTTAAGACCCCTGAGTATAAAATCGATATGGGCATCGGAGTACGCATCAATATCCAAAGGCGCCTGAGTATCGAACTGAAGACGCCATATGGCACTGATCATTGCCGGAGCCATGAGTATCTGCGTAAAATCTGCGGGAAAAGTAGCCCTGAACTCACCATTGGCTATTCCTTTCTTGATAGCACTTTTTATCAATTCGTTATTGGCGCTGACGATCTCCCTGAAAAAGAAATCTGCAATCCCGGGAAACCGTGCTGCCTCCCCCATGATCATTGCTACCAACTCGGGCATGTGATCCTTATGCAGGGATTTATACATGCGACGAAAGTGGGTTGTGAGCAACTCCGCGGCACTGCCCTGAAACTCAGCGGCAAACTTGAGTGCCTGATCGCGCATCGGAAACAGGTTCTTTCGTACAACTTCTTCAAACAGCTTTTCCTTGGAGTCGAAATACAGGTAGATAGTGCCCTTGCCGATACCTGCACGCACAGCAACATCATCCAGCTTTGCTGCGGTGAATCCCTGCAGGGCAAATTCCTGGAAACCGGCATCAATAATGGCATTGCGCCGGGCTTCTTTCTGCAGCTCACGCTTACTCGGAACCTGTTCAGAACCGGTGCATTTGGTTTGATCTTTCAGCGCTTGGGCCACGTAAATATCCAAATATGTCTTGACATTTGAGTCAAAAATTATAAAACTGACTGACCAGTCAGTCAATCAAATGGATCAGTAATGAATTCCCCTCTATCCCCTGCTAATAAGCCGCGGAGACCCCTGTGGTTTTTTGTCAGCATTGCCATTCTTGGTGCAGGTGTCGCCAGTTTCATCCTGCTAAAAGCCCTGAAACCCGTCCCGGAGCAGCGGGACCAGGCCGAACTTATACCGCTGGTCCAGACCACGCCACTTGAATACCGGGACTCCCCACTACTGATAGAAGGTAATGGCATTATAACTCCCCGGGCCTCCATTACGGTTTCTTCCCAGGTCAGCGGGGAAGTTGTCAGTCTGCATCCCAATCTGGTATCCGGTGGAGCCTTTAAAAAGGAGGAGATCCTGGTACAACTTGATAAACGCACCTATGAAGCCAACCTGGCTGAAGCTGAAGCCAACCAGGCTGCGAATAAGGCAAACCTGGCCTTTCTGAAAAAGCAGGTCGAGCGAATCCGGTCCCTTAAGGAAGGTGATTATGTTGGCGAGGAAGCCCTCGATGATGTTATCAGCCGTCTTGCCCAGACCGAAGCAGCTATCGCCCGCCAGGAAGCCATACTTGAAAGTCGTCGTCTGGATCTGGAAAGGACCAGTATCAAGGCCCCCTTCTCTGGTCGTATATATGACGAAAGCGTGGATATTGGCGACATTGTCTCCCCTGGCCGGGAACTGGCAAGATTCTATGCCAGCGATGAAGTCGAAGTGGTTGTTTCACTCAATGCCAATGATTCCGTCTTCATTCCCGGTCTCTGGACACAGGATGAAAGCTCCCATTCACGCAATGCCTGGATTACCGTAGACCATGGCGGCATAACTTACCAGTGGCAAGGGTATGTCCATCGTGTTGAATCGGACATCGACATGACGACCCGGACTGTTGATGTGGTTGTTCGCATACCGGATCCTTTCCTGCCAGGAGAACGCCTTGGTGAATCAACCTCTTCAATAACGCTTGAAGCCCCACCTCTGCTGGTGGGCATGTATTCCAATGTCGCCATTGAAGGAATGAATATAAACAATCATTTCGTACTACCGGTCAGCGCTCTGCGCAGTAATGACTCTATCTGGGTTATATCCGGAGAAGGCATCCTCAATATCATCCCTGTCGAAGTAATCCGCCAGGAAGGTAACCAGGTCGTACTACTGGCTGACGGCCTGCCTGAAGGTACGCCTATTGTGATGAGTGATATTGCCCTGGTTACCGACGGTATGCGGGTCAGGCTCAATCAGTCTCCAGTCACTGAGGGAGCCATTCTCTGATGAACGGTATTATTTCATGGATGGCCCGCAACGGAGTCGCCGCGAATCTGCTGATGGTTTTCATGCTGATCGCAGGCGCCGCTAATTTTTTCCAGATCACCGTCAAGCTTTTCCCTGAACTGGATGAAAACATCATCACTGTCAGTGTGATTTATCCTGGCGCTTCGCCGACCGAGGTAGAAGAATCCATTATTCGCCGTATTGAGGAAAAAGTGGAGAGTGTCGAGGAAATACTCGATATCACTGCTGTAGCCAATGAAGGCATGGGTACGGTCACCATTGAGCTGGTTCAGGGTGCAGACACCCAACTCAGGCTCGATGATATTACTTCCCAGGTAGACCAGATTACTACGTTCCCTGTAGATGCCGAAGAGCCCCAGATCAGCCTGCGCAGCAATTCACAGCGCGCTTTGCAGCTTGTCGTAGGAGGTAATACCAGTGAGCGGGAGCTGAAAGAACTGGCCAATCGAATCAAGGATGACCTGGCCTTTAAGGAAGGCATTTCGATTGTCGATATTTCAGGTACCCGCGATTATGAAATTTCTATAGAAGCCTCGAATGACGCCCTGCGCAGCCAGGGGCTTACACTGACCGATATATCTGCGGCCGTTCGCCAGGAAAGCCTGGAATTACCTGGCGGTGAAATTGAAACGCCCAGCGAAGAACTGGTCCTGCGGACGCTCGGCCGTAATTATGACAAACAGGATTTCGAGGAAATAGTACTCAAGACCGGTGAAAATGGTGGTCGTATCGTGTTGGGCGATGTTGCCACAGTCAGTGATGGCTTCACAGATACAGATCTTGTGAATCTCTATGACGGCATCCCTGCTGTCATGATAAATGTCATGCGTGTAGGTGAAGAACAGATTCTGGACATTGCAAACATTGTTGAAGATTATCTGGTAGAGGAGCTCCAGCCTACATTACCTGATGGTGTTTTTGCTGTAATTGGTCGCAATGAAGCTTCCGTTATCAAGGATCGCCTGAGCATTCTGGTGGAAAACGGCATCATGGGACTTATCCTGGTCGTACTGACCCTGACAATTTTTCTGGAATGGCGAGTCGCAAAATGGACCAGTCTTGGAATTCTAATCTCCTTCATTGGTGTATTTACCATCATGCGCATCTTTGGCATCAGTATCAACGTGCTCTCATCCATCGGCTTTCTACTGGCAATCGGGATCGTAGTGGATGATGCTATCGTCGTAGGAGAGAATATTTTTGCGCGCCAGGAAACCGGCATTCATCCATTAAAGGCGGCCATCGAAGGTGCCCAGCGTATTTCGATTCCGGTTATTTTTGCTGTAGCGACAACCATAGCGGCTTTCAGCTCCCTGCTGACACTGCCCGGCACCCTTGGCGGCTTGCTTGGCAACGTACCTGCGGTGGTGATCAGTGTCCTGTTTCTGTCTGTAGCGGAAGCCCTGCTTGTTCTTCCTTATCACCTGTCACACCAGATAATCGATGATGATCCCAAAGAACATACGGGTATTATCGCCCTGCTTGACCGGGTCCATAAAAAAATTGGCGAGGGTTTCCAGTGGTTCGTCAACGGCCCCCTGGAAAGATCCCTGGAATTTGTCACGCATCACCCCTGGGTGGCTATTACCTCGTCTATCAGTCTGCTTTTCATCACTGCGGGCATTCTGGCCGGTGGGTATGTGAAATTCACCTTCTTCCCGGAAATCGAGGGTGACAACGTCATAGCGAGCATCGAACTGCCTTCCGGTGCCACAGTTGAACGCACCCAGTCCGTCGTTAACCGCCTGGAAGAAGAAGCCATACGACTCGGGCAGGAGTTTGATGCTCTGGTAGAAACCGGAGATCCTGCCATCAAGTCCATGAACATCCTGGTGGGTTCACAGGACAGTGGACAGGCCAGCCCACTGGGAGGTGGAGCGGGTGCTTCCACATCAAATGTAGCGACTGTCGTACTGGAACTGACCCCTCCGGAGAATCGCAGTTTCGCCTCCAGCGAGTTTGAGGACCGATGGCGCGAGGCTGTTGGCCTGGTGCCGGAAGCCCGCAAATTGACCTATTCTTCAGAACAAATGAGTTTTGGCGATCCTGTACGTGTCGAACTGACTGCAGCTAGTGATGCCACCCTGGACTCGGTTGTCAACGATGTGGAAGCCGAACTGAGACAACTAACTGGTGTCTTTGATGTCAAAAATGACCGGGATACGGGTAAGCGGGAAATCACCTTCCAGCTTAAACCCGAAGCCCGCTCCTATGGATTGACCCTGCAATCACTGGCATTTCAGGTAAGGGCCGCCTTTTTCGGCGATGAGTCCCTGAGGGTACAGCGCGGCCGTGAAGATGTCAGGGTGTACATCCGTCTGCCCCAGGATGAGCGTAATTCCATGGATGACCTGCAATCCTACCGAATCAGGACACCGCAGGGGTTTGTGCCTCTCGGTGAAGTAGCAGAACTGCAGGAAGGTACAAGCCCCACAGCCATCAACCGTCGCAATGGTCGCCGCATTATTGCTGTTACTGCCAATGTGGATTCAGCCGTAATTACCAGTAATGAAGTAAACGGATACATCATGTCCAGCCTGATGCCTGGTATCCAGCAACGCTACCCGGATCTGACCTATGACTTTGGTGGCGAGCAACGTGAGCAGGCCAGAACAGCTCCGGCTATCCTGTTGAACTTCATGTATGCCCTGGTGGCGATTTATGCCATGCTGGCTATCGCGTTCAAATCCTACATCCAGCCTCTGGTCGTAATGTGTGTCATTCCATTCGGTGTCTTTGGTGCCATCATGGGCCACCTGTTGATGGGCATGAATATGTCCCTGCTGAGTGTCTTTGGCATTATCGGGCTGTCGGGAGTAATCGTGAATGGTGCCCTTGTAATGATCGATTTCATCAACGAGGAAGTACGCAATGGTATGGAATATCATAAGGCAATAGTAGAAGGCGCCAAGAACCGTTTCCGCCCCATCTTCCTCACGTCTATTACCACCTTCCTAGGCGTGGCGCCGCTGGTATTTGAAACCAGCGTCCAGGCCCAGTTCCTGATCCCGGTAGCGTTGAGTGTGGGGTTTGGTGTGCTGTTTGGCACGGGGATTCTGTTAGGGCTGGTCCCTGCCATCATGTCCCTGATCAAACCTCCCGCCCTGGTCCCGGAACTCGATCATAGCGGGCAGCCTATCGATGATGCTTTCCAGCAAGCCTGATACTACTTCTTACCACCACCTGGATTTATCCATTTCCTGAAACCGACCTCAGGAAATGGATAACCCTGCTCCAGGCATCGTCACTAGCACTCTTGTTATAACGTTCAGGCACAGGGAAATTCTGGAAAGCATGCCCCGCTCCATCGTACTGGTGAAATTCATGGGTGACTCCGGCCGCTGACAGGGCCGCACTGTAATCATCAACATCTTCCGGCGATGGATTAGTATCCTCATTACCGAAGAAGCCAATCACAGGACAGGAAATATTACCTGTTAACTCAATCGGTGGTGTACTCCCTTCACCCATTCCTTTCTTGATATTGCCTCCATAGAACACGGCAAGCGCGGAGAACTGGCTGATGTGGCACGCTGCCAGCCAGGCCACTCTCCCTCCCCAACAGTGACCTACCATCGCAATATGATCTGATTGCACATTCTCTTGTGCTGCCAGCAAGTCAAAGGCTGCACGCACATCTTTTACCATCCAGTCATCACGACTTTCCGCTTTCTTCCTGTCCATGGCGTCCGTTTTTGACCACCAGTGAAAAATAAAAGGAACGGCAACGGCAAAGCCGTTATCTGCAAAACGCTGCGCGGTAGTGAGTGTGAATGTGTCGTTTTCAATACCTGTATGCCCGACCGGGATATGCTGGGCCAGTACTATACCTGGGAAGGGACCCTTCCCTTTCGGTATAAAAAGGAAAATTTCCATAGAACTGTGATCAATATCGACAGTGTGAATGGTGTAATTGAAGCGGGTCATCAGAGAATGTCTTTTTCACTGACCTGGTTGAGTAGTAACTGGCCATTTCTGATACGGTATAGATTTTCAATGAACAGTTCGTCGCTGCGGGCCAGCATACCACTGCCCCCATTTGAGCAGTGTGGTGTTAACGTTACTGAAGGATGAGACCAGAACCAGGCATCTGCTGGAAGTGGTTCATCACGAAAGACATCCAGAATTGCATGGCCAGGCTTACCGTCATCCAGTGCCTTCCTGAGATCATTTTCAACAACGATATCACCACGGGCAATATTCACCAGGGTAGATTCATCTTTCATATTGGCCAGGAAATTCCTGTCAACCAGGTCCCTCGTGTCATCATTGGATGCACAGGCCAGGACGACAATATCGGCCTGGGCGAGATATTCATTCATATTATCCAGTTGGCAGACCTGGTCAGCCAACCCTTCATCCTTCTTGCCGCGTCGCACAGCCGTGATATCCACTCCAAACCCCCTGGCACGCTGGGCTATTTGCCTGCCAATATGCCCGAAGCCAATGATCAGCCATCTTGTGCGACTGATTTCACGAAAAGGACGGTATTTCCAGACAGCTTGTGACTGATTCTCCTCAAAGGCCGGTAAATTCTGGTAGAGCGCCAGCACGCGCGCCATCACATATTCAGCAATGGCTATGGCCTGGGAATGATTGTTGGTAATGGTGACACCCTTGCGCAACAACTCCAGGTAAGGCCCCATATCGAGTCCCGTATTGATGGTATGAAGCCATTTGACATCCCGGTAATTTTTCAGGAGTTCAAAGTACTGTTTCATAACGGGGGTCTTGAACATTTCCGAGTGGATCCAGAAATAATCCGGATGCACTTTTTCCTGAGTGATCGTCTCGCCACCGTGCGTCATCTGCCCGGCTTCATCGATCAATACCACATCCAGATCCGGTGCCGCATGCGCTATGCGCTCCCTGAGGCGTTCATAGGATGGCTTGTAGTAAAGGGCCTGGATTTTATGCTGGTGCAATTCAAACATGACTGTTATCTATCAGTGTTTACTCAAAACTGAAAATATCCACGTCATTTTTCGGCTTTTCCATGCCTTCCTCGTGATACTTCTCCCAGATCTCTGCCCAGGGTCTGCCATACATATCCGGCACATAGGCCTCATAGGTATCACCTGGGCTCAGGGGCGTCGCGATTCCATCAACAGCAAAGATCGTCTGGACACATTCAATATAGGTGTAAGGATCTTCTTCCCGAAGGCTACTGACACGGCGAAGGTTGCGAACAACACGTACTGGTTCAACAAGTGCTTCAGGATCATAAAAAATGGCTTCATGATTGAGGTGGGTGATGTTGCCATCATCATCCCTGACCGGCGTATAGATTTCCACCGTCTGCAGTTTGTTTGAAAATTCATATTGGGAGTGAGCCATCCAGCCCTGGATATTGGAGGTCCATGAAATGGCCACCTCTCCATCCCAGAAGCCCACGCTGTCACCGTACCAGCGCGGAACGTCCTGCCCAAGGCGGGGAATAGCCCCATCAAGAATGAATTCACGACCGAAATACACCTCAGTGAGAAAGTTGCGGGCCACGCCCGCCTTGATTTCAAGCACATCCGGCGTAACGATAATTTCATGGTTCTGCATCAGTGTCGAAGCAAAATGCCAGCGCCGCATGAATCCTTCCGGCCAGCAATACTGTGAAGGCCACTGTGACTGTCCCCTGGCCTGGTGATAGGCTTCCTGAACCAGTCTCTGCTGGTATTCGGGTGTCAGCAATGACAGGACTGTCGGGATCTGTGTCACCATCATGCCATACCAACTCCCCTGCAAGCCGCCCGGCCCGCCTTCATCCCAGAAGTAACGACCACTGATCTCACCCGGAACAGTGGCATAGGTATGCTCCGTTGGGCCGCCTCTGCTCCGCGTCTCTTCCAGCAGCGCCTCATAATGGGACTGGGCAGAATCAAAGTCATAGGGGCTGACAATGGATTCACGTGGATAATTCCGGTCACAGAATCCCCATGCCGCCGTAGCCGGGGGGTTGTCTCCCCCCATATTAGGCCCCGGATAGGCACCACCCTGGGCTTCCAGGGCAAACCCGGAGTTGCAGCGCCAGTAACGGGCATCCATCCACAGGTCTTTATCCCGGTAAAAATCCGTGGTTGAGAAAAGATCAACGGGTAAAGCATCCACATCATCAGGTACATCACCGTTTTCCGCGGCTACTGCGGCAAACCCGAAAAAATTGGTTGGTCCGACAGTCGGATACTGACTCGCATCATCAACAGGTGCCCCACGGCCCACACTATCAAAGCCAATATCCGGCATCATCTGGGCCAGCGTGCCCACACTGGTAAAAATACCGAGTATGCACCCAGTCAAGCAAACTGCGTATCTGTTCATGATCTATTCCGTTTTTGCTCAGGGAAGGACAAAGGTGTAATCCAGGGTATAGAAAGGCTTGTCGACCCCTTTTGCAGCCATTTCAGCGGGATCTGTATGTTCATCAAGATCCACCCTGAAGTCCTTCACGGAAAAAATCGTATCCGAATCCACATATGGAGAACGGTTGAAATACATCATGGTTGTAAATTCGTCATGCCCGTCCGCATGAATCTTGTAATGGATGTGTGCTGCGCGGTAACCATGACGACCCAACTGATCCAGCATGGTGCCGGTTGGACCATCCAGGGGGACCGGATAGTCTCCTGGTGCCACTGTTCCTACATCGAATTCACCATCTTCTCCAGTGGTGAATCGGCCGTAGAAATTCCATTCAGGCAAGTGCTCACGCTGGACGAAATAGTATCCATCCCCATTGGGCTGCCAGATATCGACCTTGGCACCCACCACCGGACTGCCATTAGCATCAACAACGCGGTGATGGATAAACAAAGGATCATCATTTTCACGAATATCGCCAATAACCTCACCGGATTGACGCTCAGGCAGTCCCGGAATATAGAGAGGACCTTCCACATTCATTTCAGTGGTTTTATTGTTATTGGCATCTTCCAGAAGCACTGCAATTTCAGAAATACCCAGGCAGTCAGACATCAAGTGGATTTCTCCCATGGGAAAATCCTGGTTGGGCTGGGCCAGTTTGAAAAGAAACTGGCGGCCGATTTCAAGCTCTTCTGTGGTCAGGTTGACCTCTTTCTGGAAAGCGTGCAAATGTTTGATCAGGCAGCTGTAGATTTCATGAAGTCGCGGATTTTTTTTACCGCCATCCCCATGGTTGATCACGGCATCAGTAATGTTTTCAAGTGTAATGGCTGTCATGCTCGGATTCCCCTTTCATCCCTTGACGATAATCGTTGTTCATTGATGTCCGGCTTGGTAAATTCATGGACATGAAATCCATGATACCGCTTAATCAAAATTAATCCACTCCCGGCAACCGGGTCAGAGAGTCCACTTTACCGAGCCTGCTTTAACAGTTGCAGGCTTGCAATCACCTGCAATCCATCTGCTTCATCCATGAGAGAGGCACACAGGTTTATAGCCTGCAATGGCACTGTTGAATGCTTCAAGAGCATATCCACAGCTGGCCCACCTCCTGCAATCAGATCCCGGGCTACTTCCTGGCTGAGGGCTCCCACCTGGGGCAGTAATTCAAAATCATGGAGGGAATGCAGGGCAGACAGCAGCTTTGGTCCTACCATTTGTGGAGCAATCCTTTCCGGATCTGCCCGTCGAATTATTGAGGCCACGGTTTCAATCAGGAAAGGCAGCACAATACATCCTTTTTTAAAGAAACAGACGGCGTTGTGGACATTCTTCCTTGCCCTGAGATTGCCCTGCTCTTCCTGAACCCATATCTCACGACCAAAGGCACAGGACTTGTCAGAAGACAGCTCCATGGCCTGGTCCATGACATAGGTGTCAGCATCAAGCCAGATGGCACATTCAAACCCTCCCGATTCCAGCGCACTTTGTAATGTCACCAGTCTGGCATAATCGGCCGCCACGGGCCCTTTCCCGGTTTTATCCAGGTACCACTGAGGCACCAGTGAAAAAATGGCGTCGTTGATAAAGCGGTATTCAAAGCCCTGGCACTGGCTCCAGTTTTTCACAGAGGCCAGGCAAAGCTTGATCCACTGGGGAGCCTCTTCACGAAAGGACTGGATAACCAGGGTCTTCAAGACAGGACTACTTCACCAGGCCAAATTCATTTGCCGGCACCTGTTTTCTCACCTGGGGCAGGAAGCGGAGCCAGAAAGGCGACTCCAGCTCGTCGAGCCGAAAATCAATCACACCAGGGGCGTTCCTGGCCAGCAATTCCCTGAGGGCCGTCTGCATTTGTGAGGATGATGTCACTCGCCTGGCTTCAACACCAAAACTTTCGGCAAACCGGCAGAAATCCGGATTGACCAGCGACGTGGCGATAGCACGACCGCCATAGGCATTATTGAGAATACCTTCGACATTTTTATAGGCGTTGTTATTGATGATGACCATGATAACGGGAATATCAAACTGCACTGCCGTGGCCAGTTCCTGCGCTGCATACATGAATCCACCATCACCTGTCAGACAAACCACTGGCGTCTCCGGCTTTGCTACTTTCATGCCGAGAGCCGTGCATGGACCAAAGCCCAGGGCTCCCTGATAACCGGAACTCACGTAGGTCCTGGGATGATGCACTGGGAGCAGTTCCAGACAGGCATGGTTTATCTGGGTGACATCTACAACAACGATACCCTCTTCCCCAATCTCCTGCCTGATACCTTGAAGTATGGACGCCGACACATGCTGTGGTGCCATGGCATCAGCAACAGCCTGTCTTGCTGAGTCAAAGTGTGCATCCAGCACGACGGGCTTATCAAGATAGCGTGGAACCCTGTCCAGCAAGGCATTAACAACCTGCCCAACTTCCCCATGCACCCCGTTGATGGGCGCCGGAAGCCGGTTAAGCTCACCGATATCTATATCCACTTTGCTGATATGCATCCCGTCATCCCACCCCCAGTTATAAATGGGTGCATATAGACGCGTTCCCAGAGCCAGTACGGTATCTGCGTGGGCCCAGAGTTTATTGGACCCCAGCTGATTGAAGGCCAGGGGGTGAGAACAATCAATTGTCCCCATGCCATTTTCTGACATGCCAACACCCGCACCCAGCATTTCCGCCAGGGCCTGGATGCTATCCCCTGCATGAGTCGACCCGCCCCCGGCTATTATCAGGGGAAATCTGGATTTGGCCAGGCGCTGTGCCAGAGCATCAATGGCATCTTCGTCCAGTTCAGGAGAAGCAGGCTCATGAGATGCCAGAACCGGAGAATCTTCACGCATCGACATCCGCACAATGTCGGAGGGTAGTTCCAGGTATACCGGTCGCGTCCTGCCCAAGTGTGCCTGCTCCAGTGCCTGGGCCAACAGCGGTCCGATTTGCGAGACATCCTCGACCCGTTGGCACCATTTGGCCAGGCTTCCTGCAATGCCGATCTGGTTATCAAGTTCATGTAACACCCCCACGCCGGAACCGATAAACATCCGTTCAGACTGCCCCGCCAGACAAAGCATGGGGGTATTACAGGCATGAGCTACCAGCAGACCGGTTGTGGCATTGAGAAAGCCGGGGCCCGGAACGACCAGCAGTACACCGGTTTTTCGTGATGCATGGGCATACCCGAAAGCCATGAGGGCCAGCCCCTGTTCATGCCGTGCATGAATGACACGAAGCTTGTCACTGACATCATGTAGTCCTGCAAACACAGGATCCAGCTGTACGCCGGGAATACCGAACAGGGTATCAATCCCATTAGCAACCAGTGAGTGGGCAACTATCTCACCACCGGTAATTGTTGTCGGGTCAGTCACCAGTAGCCACACCTCTGGTTGAATCCGTGATCCATTCACTCCAGGATCCGGGATACAGTGCTACGGAATCCTCACCGGCAATTTTCATAGCGAGTATGTTGTGTGCCGCTGTCACACCGGAACCGCAGTAACAAACAAGCGGTTTACCGGAATCGATGGCCGGTGCAAATTTTTCGGCCAATGCGCCTGCTGACCTGAAAAAACCATTGTCATCCAGGTTGCCTGAGAAGGCTGAGCAAATTGCGCCTGGAATGTGCCCGGCAACCGGGTCCAACGGCTCTGTCTCACCACGAAAACGCGGCAATTCCCTGGCATCGAGCAGCATTTGCCCTTCGTGAATTTCATCAGTCTCAACCATGGAGACAAGGGAGTCCAGCTGACTGTAATCAAAATCAGCTGCTTGGGTGACAGATACCGGCTCGGCGCTCAGGTCATATCCACCGGCAGCCCAGGCCTTGATACCACCATCAAGCAAGGCTGCATTGTCATGCCCGATCCACCGAAGCATCCACCACATTCTTGCTGCCATGGCACCACCGGCATCATCATAAATCACTACCTGCTTCTCCGGTGTTATGCCAAGTGACTGCACATCCCTGATCCAGATATGTTTTTCTGGCAAGGGATGCCTGCCTGTCTTTCCCGGCACATGTGCGGCACTCAACTCTTTTTCAAGATTCACATAATGGGCTCCAGGAATATGGCCTTCTTTATAAGCGGCCTGACCCGCTCCGGCATCTGCCAGGGAAAAGCGACAGTCAACGATTACCCAGTCAGGGTTATCAAGGTTGTTGGCCAGTTCACTGGCACTGACAAGGGTATCCAAGTTATCGAACTCCTATTTTCAAATTGTTTTACAGGTATACAGGTCAACCAGAATATCAGCCGATGTAAATATTAAATAACGTTACCAGAGATAGAGGTTGTCTGAAAAACTTTTTACCATACCTTGCCAGCCGCTTTCGACAGCCCCGCAGTGGTTCATTCCAGTCTTACCAGACATAGCCACAATGGACCAGCCAGACACTGACCAAGCATGCAGTCAATCTTTCCGAAAAGTGAAATCGACGGGATCCTTTTTCGAAAAACTCTCCTGATGAAAGTAAAGGCATTAACACGTCGAAGAGAACGGGGCTATTTACGAAAAAAATGACCAAGCTCAACGCGACATGAAACGAAAGCCCGGGACAAGGAGAATTTGCCGACAAAGATGACATCTGGGGCCAGGGATAATCACTACGAATTGGCCAGTGGTAACTGTATGTTGCCTGTAAGTGGACTCAACAATCCATTACTGGTTGTCAGAATTTGTTGGTAATCCAGGCAGACTGATATGGTTCCAGCTCAAGTTCAGTCTGATTTGGCACCAGATGCTGACCGGAAATCAGGTCAAGCCAGTCATCGGTAATAATCAGGTTCAGGTTACTCAGAGAGACCGTTTGTTTGCTGGCGGTAATGTTGTTCAGGCAGAAGATACTCTGCTCACGCTTGAGAGTTTGCCGCCAGTAGGCCAGTACTTCATCACCGATATGCAGGGTGTACATGATCGCGTTGGGATGAAAGGCCTTCTGTTTCTTGCGAATGTTCATCCGTCGTTTCAATTCAGAAAATATTCGTGAGTGGTGATTGTCTTTTTCAAGCAATCCCTCCAGCTTTTGCGCATCCCAGTTATGTCGGTTGATGGCCCGGTTATTGTTGGTGTGCTGGTACTTGTCATAATCATTCTCTGTACTCAGAAGACTGTGAATATAAAACGCAGGTATGCCCTCGATACCAAGCATAATGGTATGTGCACAAATAAACCTGGCCTCCTGAAAACCATCATTCGGGTTGTCCAGTGTTCCTTTCATGGCATCAAAGAGGCTGATGTTGATTTCGTAGGGTTTTGACTCCCCTCCTTCAAGGCTGCGCCATGAAATCTTGCCCCCCTGGGTTTCCATCAGGCCGATCAGGTGCCCCAGAGCATCGTCATCAATCAGTCCTTCCAGTGGTCTTAACCCAATTCCGTCGTGTGACGCCAGAAAATTGAAAAATGTGGTTCCCTTCTGGGCCGGAGGCATACTCATCAACCAGCTTTTCAGGGTGTGGCAATTCCCGGTCACAAGTGTATTGAGCAAAAGTGGAGGCAATGAAAAGTTGTATACCAGGTGTGCTTCATTGGCATTACCAAAGTAGGAGAGGTTTTCAATATTGGGAATATTGGTTTCTGTAATGACGATGGTCCCTGGACTGTGGTATTCAACCAGTGTCCTGATCAGTCGAACGATCTCATGGGTCTGGTTAAGATTAAGACAGCTGGTCCCCTCTTCTTTCCACAGGAAAGCCACGGCGTCCAACCTGAATATCTGCACCCCCTGCTCGATATACAGACGAATTATCCGGATCATTTCCAGAAGCACCTCCGGGTTGGCAAAATTCAGGTCTGGCTGGTCATGACTGAATGTACACCATACATTTCTGATTCCATCCAGGGTGTGAACTTCCCTGAGTATTGGTGTAGTCCGGGGACGCACTACATTGGACGTATCATAGTCGTCATCCACTGTAAGGAAGTATTCCTTACCTGGCGACTTGTTCATTTTCAGTTGTTCAAACCACCGCCCCATGGCAGAACAATGATTGATCACCAGGTCTGCCATCAGCTTGAAACGTCCGGCGATCTTGTTGATATCTTCCCATTCACCGTAGCTCTCATTTACACGGGTATAATCGATGACAGCAAAACCATCATCGGAACTGAATGGAAAAAACGGCAGAATATGAACCCAGCTTATTTCCTTTTTCAGGTGTTTTTTCAGAAACGCAGAAAGTGTTCTCAGCGGTAGTTCATCATTATTGAGTATCGAATTCGCGTAAGTGATTACACAAATATCCGTTTCATCCCAGTTGTTTTTATGCCAGCGCGGTTTATTACAGGCATGCTCGAGCCCCATGATGTCGAGTGTTCGGGAAGCCAGTGAAGGAATATCCTGTTCGGGATATACTAGGGAAAGATGATTCTCTACGCGCTGCTGCAATTCGGCATGCAGTGCTTCAGGTTTTTTTCGATTACTCATCAGTACTGCTTGAGATCCTCGTCAACAGCGGTCAGGAAATGATCAGCCAGGTCAGGTAATGCGCTGTTTACTCTTGTCCAACTGGGAATAAATGGCGTCTCCTGGGGGTTGTCCAGAAAACTAAGTCCGGCCTTCATAATATTTTCAGCAAACAACTCGACAGCCTTTTCTTCATTATGGATATCCAGAGTCAGACCATTGATCATGGCATCATTGTGATAACTTTCCACCATATCCAGAGCAAGCCTGTAGTAGGTCGCCTTGATAGTACGGAAAGTTTCCAGTGACAGGACCACTCCCGTCGTCGCCAGCTTGCGAAAAATAGCCTTGCTTATATCGATGGACATCCTTGACAGACCGGCATTTTCATCATCATAGGAGACCTCCTGGTGTTTATGATCATATCTGTCGGCTATATCCACCTGGCACAGGTGATTGTTGGAATAATTTCGCCAGGTTTCCGAAAGTACGCCAATTTCCAGTCCCCAGTCACTGGGAATTCGAATACCCTTGAGTACATCGGCGCGCATGGAAAATTCCCCGGCCAGTGGGTAACGGTAACTATCCAGATATTCCAGATAATCATGCATGCCGAGAATTTTTTTCAATGCCCGCAGAAGGGGGGTAACCAGCAATCTGCAAACCCGTCCGTTAATCGTGCCATTGGCAATACGCGAGTAATAGCCCTTGCAGAATTCATAGTTAAAGGTGGGATTGGCGACCGGGTATATCAATCTTGCAAGCATGTCGCGACTGTAAGTGACAATGTCACAGTCATGCAGGGCTATAGCTTCTGCTTCTCCCTGGGCAAGAAGATAGCCCAGGCAATACCAGACATTCCTGCCCTTTCCCATCTGTTTTGGCTCAAGGCCCAGTTTTCGCAACTGTTCATCCACTTCCTTGAGCCGCGGACCGTCATTCCAGAGCACTACATGATCCTGCGGTAGAACCTTGAAGAAATCGAGCGCTTTGCGGTACTGGGTTTCATCCGCCCGGTCCAGGCCAATCACAATCTGGCTGAGATAGGGAACCTTGGAAAGCTCCGCCACGATATTGTCCATGGCCGGGCCTTCCAGCTCCGAATATAGACAAGGTAAAACAAGCGCCATTGGTCTCTCTTCAGCAAAACTGACCAGTTCTTTTTCCATCTCATCCAGTTTCCGGTCAGATAGATTATGCAGAGTAGTTATCACCCCGCCCTGATAAAAATCACCCATCGCTTTGTCCTGTAGTTTTTAAAATAGTCTTGATAGCGTCATTCCAGCCCTCTGGACCACAGGCCAGCGTTTTTATCTGGTTCCTGTTTTCCACAGAGGGATAGCCTCTCACAGGAGACTTTACGAGTACTGCCCAATCAGCCGCTTCCAGCATGCCCACATCATTGTCACTGTCACCCAATGCAATCACCTTTTGTGGCTTGCCAGTAAGTTTTTCCATATGCTTTTTCAACCAATTTACGGCGGCGCCCTTGTCACAACCACTGGACACATGAAGAAAACGTCCACCCTGAACCCCTTCAAGCCCTGCTTTTCCCAGATGTTTGATAAAGCGTACACGACTGTCATCGCTGTCTTCCCATAACAGGGGTTCCGTAAACTCCCGCTGCAGAGCCAGCATGGCACTTTCGCTATCCAGTCCGGTTACTTCAACCAGATCATTAATGCTCATATCGCTGAAGCCGGTATACTTGACACCCAGTTCCTGTTTTATGGATTCGAGGTTTTTAATTATGTCAGCACGATTCATACCAAAACTGACCACTTCAGCGGAGTCTGCTCCGGTATCATTGTCAAACAGGTAAACCGCACCTCCATTTTCAGCAATAAACGGCGCATTAGTTTCCAGAGCCAGCCGAATGGAATCCATTTCAGCGGCTGTTTTACTGCTGCACAGTACTAGCGGTATCTGCTGTTTTTTCAGTAATGCCAGCGCTTCACTGGCCGGCTCCCACGAATACGAATGATGATCCAGCAAAGTGCCGTCAAGGTCTGTCACTACTATCCAGGATTCTGCCATGGCACTATTTAACCTATCTCCAATTAGCTGGTATTTTATGGTTATAAACTCATCTCACATGACTCGAATGTTTGACTGCCCAGTAAAATGCAAGATTAATACCGTTATACAAACAAGGATTGGCCTGTTTGTCAGCACCAAAATTACAATTAACGTCATAAATCAGTGCGTTCACAGCTCAGGCGAACCAAAACAGTGCCCATGATGCACACTTTTAGTGACAGATGAGCGTAATCAGAAATGATACACTCCGTTTCCAACAATAACCCAAAAGACAGTTTTCACTCACCATGATCATAGACACTTCCACATTAACCAATAAGGAAATGTATAAATTCCTGATTGGTGGTATAGCCCCCCGCCCCATCGCCTGGGCAGGGACCCGCAGCAAGGACGGCATCAACAACCTGGCGCCGTTTTCCTTTTACAATGCCTTCAGTTCCACACCACCGATTGTTGGTTTTTCCACGATACCCAGACTTGACGGACGCAAGAAAGACACTCTGCAGAATATCATTGATACGAAATGTTTTACCCTGAGCGGCGTGAGTCATTCTCTCGTAGAGCAGATGAGCAAGACCGCTGCCCTGCTGGAACCCGATGAAGACGAATTTGAATACTCAGCACTTGAACCGGTCCAGGCCAGTCATGTTGATGCCCCCTATGTGAATGGAGCACTTCTGGTATTTGAATGTGAACTCAACCAGATTGTCAGCTTTGGAGACCAGGAAGGTTCCGGCAACCTGATTCTGGGTGAGATTCGCTATATCAACATTGATGAGTCAATTTATAACGACGGATATGTGGATTTTGAAAAACTTGATCCGGTTGGTCGTCTTGCAGGTAACTGGTATTCCACTATTCGTGACAAATTTGAATTGAAAAGAGGCTAGGCATGAAATTTTTATTCCCTTTAATCACCGCTCTTGTCTTGCTGTCGACTGCTGTTTTGGCCCAGGAGGTCAATGACGAAAACATTGCTGCCCGTGTCAATAATGCCATTGAAAAAAATGAAGAGCTCGAAGGCAGCGATATCCTGGTAGTAAGCGTTAATGGGTATGTCATGCTGGCAGGCCAGGCTCTGAGCCAGGAGCAGAAACAGCAGGCATCCATAGCTGCCGCCTTTGCTTCCGACGACATTCGCCGTCTTATGAATGAACTTGAAATCGTAGAATCAATTGACCGTTCTTTCGACGCTTCAGACCGGGGAATTCTTGACCAGATCGTAGCCGTCATTCCTGAAATGTCATCGGCGACCGTGCCAGTCATACATAATGGCGTGGTGCACCTGCTTGGCAGAGTCACCCGTGAGGAAGGCAATAAGGTCGCCACAGCCATCAGCAAAATGAAGGGCGTTAAAAACATCAGGCTCAGTTATGAGTTCGTAGATTAGCTGTACTATTGCGGACCTGACCTTCAAGCGCAATGCCTCGCACTTTGATCTCAAACCGGCAATTTCCTTTTGACGGAAAGCAAAATCGGATTCCGTACAGGGGAACCATGTCCGGACGATAAATCCTGAATTTAGCGTAACGAACGAAGCAAGATTGAAGCGCCTGCGCGCGCAGTGAGCTTAGAGAGCGCAGAAAAGCCCGTATGGAAATCCGCAACCGATCGAGCATATAAGCAACAATTACCTGGCAAGTGAAGCAGCTACTGCAAAATCAGATAAAATTTCCCAAAAAAAAGGGCGCTGTGTGCGCCCTTTTTGATTGCTGGATCAATACATCAATAATCCAGTGGTGTCTCTCGAATCTGGAACTGCACCATCTTGCCGGTCGTTCCCTTACCACCTTCTGTATGCCAGATCAGGTGGTTGCCGTAGTTGGCCCAGAGGGAGCGGCCTTTCCAACCTGTATCGGGATCATCAATCCTGCCATCCAGCCCCCTGTGATAGAAACCAAGGGGATAAGGAACGCGCAGGTATGTCCATTCACCGGAATCCGGATCAAGGGCAATCAGGGAGTCCGAGTTGGAACCCGTGATAATCGGCGTGTCCTTACCAAGTCCACTCACATTATGCTGATCAACCCAGCCAAAATAGTGGAAGTCTGCCGGAACATCAGAGTTGCCCAGCTTCGGTCCGGGAGTCTGGTACAGGGTCCAGCCCTGTTCGCAATGGGTACCGGTTTCTGTACCTGGTCCATTAAGCACAGGACAGGCACTGCGATCCAGGGTTGCCCAGTGCGATGAACCGGCCAGGGCTACCCAGGGATTCCCTTCGCTGTCGAGGTCCATACCGCGTGGATCAAAGCCAGGATCCGGAATCGCGTATACCTCGGTAATGCAGGTCTCCGGAGGATTATCACCGCGATCCAGACGCATGATGGAACCAAACGGGAACATATCACCGGTATCCTCTGAGGCACCCCAGACAATATCGCCGTCATTGGGGTCCGGAATCACGGTATACATGTTATTGCGAATCTCTGTATCCAGGTTCGGATCCACTTCCTCACCCCAGGCATTCCATGGGCGGGTAATCACACCGTCACCATTGGTATCCACAATCTGTGGACACCAGCCCTGGGATGCTTCCTCGTCATGGGTCTGGTCCCAGATACGGGTATTGACCCAGCCAAAGACGGGTCCCAACAACTCATTGAAATACAGTGTATTGTCAGGATCTGTGGCCATCTGCAGGTGATGGGTGGCAAAACAGGTATCGATTAGCTCGAATTCACCGGTAGCAGGATCAAATACAGACGCCTGGCGGTTACTGAAGGTCAGCGGGTAGTACTGGGCGAACTTGTTGTCTGAATCGCTGCCACAGAAGGCCGGCTGGTCATTACGCACCTTGGAAGTCATCCACACACGACCATCCGGTCCGATCATGGGATTGTGGGGATCCGATGGGTTGTAATCCGGTCCCCAAAGATGCTCAAAACCCCAGAAATTTGAAGGATTGCCCGGTGCCGGGAAACGACCACGGACTATACGTGGATCTTCCTTGGTAGGAATAGTGTAGAAATAGGAGTCATTGGTAATCGGATCAACAACGGCCAGGGTGCCATGACCCGAGGATACCGCATAGGTCGGTCCATAGGGGTTGACAGTAGGGTTGTTCTTGTCAGTGGTAATCTGGTCATGCATGAAGTCATGGTCACCGCCGATATCGCGCAGGGTAACCACCAGGTTACGCTCAATGCCTTCGGGCCTTGGTGGCTGCGGAGGCACTGCCCCACCCTCAATCTTGCGTGTCCAGTCAGACAGCATACCCAGCATGCCCTGCAGCCCAATACCTGCCAGGTTACCCGCCATGGATCCACCACGTACGCCAACACTGGTACGGTACTGCCAAGCCTGCTCGTGTGTATCGAATCCAAGATGATCCATATGGTCAAGCGAGCGTGTTACTTCATTACCCAGCTGGTGACAGAAATGGCAGTCACTCTTGAACTCATGCAGCATTTTTTTCTGGCTGGTGATGCGGGGCATCCAACCATTGGCACCGGTACCCGGGAATTCATCATTGGTCGGTGCATCCAGCAGGGATAGCCAGTAATCAGGTGGATAGACCTTCGCAGCGTCAGCCGCTGTTGTCGCCACATTGGCGGTTAACGCCACATCCCGGTCGCCGGGGCGTCCTTCAATGGATTCCGAATCCACCAGGCCATATCCTCGAACCCACAGTTTATAAGTCACCTCAGGCAATTGCGGGATGGTAAAGCGCCCCTCATCATCAGTGACCACTATCTTGATATATCCGGTATTTAGTTCAGTGGTTTCGGCAATAACCCAGACACCTGCCTCGGGACCATTTTCACTGGTAACAGTACCGGTGATATAGCCTTCAGGCCAGCTGCGCTCAACAAAATTGGGTACCTGAGCCAGCATGGCACTGCTGATAAACAGCATGCCCAGGGATATAGCCCTGATCAGATTCTTCATAGATCCTCCTGGAGATGATCCTTTGATAATAAAAGCGGTCATTACGACCAGAAAAACAGGAAATAACGGTTTTGGTTTCTTCCCCCTGGAAAGGAAACGAGTATACCTGATCTTTTTTTTGAACTTAAAGCTTTTCTCCTCGCCCTGTTGCCTGCTCTAGGAGCGCTGCAGGGTTCCGTTTTACAGGCATTCAAACTACAATCTGATGCCTTTCAGGCCTGAAATAAGCGCTTATAAGGCCCTGTTCCCATTCCAGGTTTATAGAAGCAGTAAAAGACAGAGGATTTCATGTCAAACAACATTTCCGCCAACAGCTTGCAAATTTCCCAGGTACTTTATGACTTTATAGAAAAGGAAGCGACCCCTGGTTCCGGAATTACACCGGATCAGTTCTGGAAATCCCTGGCGAAGATAGTGGCGGAGTTTGCTCCCCGTAATCGGGCATTGCTGGAAAAAAGAGACGATCTGCAGGCCCGTATTGATGAATGGCATAAAAGTCATGATATGCACTACTACCTGCAGCATCGTGACGAATACAAGGCGTTTCTGCAGGACATTGGCTATCTCGTGCCCGAGGGTGAAGACTTCAAGGTAACCACCTGGAATTCCGACTATGAAATCTCCATCGTGGCAGGTCCCCAACTGGTTGTCCCGGTCATGAATGCCCGCTATGCACTCAATGCTGCCAATGCTCGCTGGGGAAGTCTTTTCGATGCCCTCTATGGCACCGATGTCATTCCTTTTTCAGGCAAGCAATCCAAAGGCTATGATGCAGAACGTGGGCAGCAGGTCATTGACTGGGCCGATGATTTTCTCGACCAGGCAATTCCCCTTGAACGGGGCAGGCATAGCCAGGTCCGGGAGTATGGTCTGATCAACCAGGACGGGCATATCGTTCTGCAGGTTGAACTGGAAGACGGTACCTACACCGAACTCTCGAACCAGGACAAACTCGTCGGCTGGCAGGGATTTTCCGAGGCACCCGAGGCACTTCTTTTCGTCAATCATGGCCTGCATATCGAAATGCAGATTGATGCAGACAACCTCATTGGCAGACAGCACCATGCCAAAGTAAAGGATATCGTCATGGAATCTGCCATGACCACCATTCAGGACTGCGAAGACTCTGTTGCCGCGGTCGATGGTGAGGACAAGGTCACCGTATACCGAAACTGGCTTGGCCTCATGCAAGGCAACCTCATGGAGACATTCCGAAAAGGGGATGAAACGGTTACACGCCGGCTCAACCAGGACCGCTTCTATAAAGGCACCAGTGGTGAGACTGTTTCCATGCAGGGCCGTAGCCTGTTACTCGTCAGAAACGTGGGTCACCTGATGACGACCAATGCCGTTATGGATAGCGAGGGCAACGAAATTCCCGAAGGCATACTCGATGCCATGGTCACTACACTGTGTGCCAAGCATGATGTTCTGAGAAACTCGCCTTACCGCAACAGCCGGAACGGCAACATCTATATCGTCAAACCCAAAATGCATGGCCCTGAAGAAGCAGCCTTTACCAATGACCTGTTCAATGCGGTGGAAGATGCCCTTGGACTGGATCGCAATACCATCAAGGTAGGCGTCATGGATGAGGAACGTCGTACCAGTGTGAACCTGAAGGAAACCATTCGTGCGGTCAGTGAAAGAGTCTTTTTCATCAATACAGGATTTCTGGACAGAACGGGTGATGAAATTCATACCAGCATGCATGCAGGCCCCTTCCTGCCCAAGGAGGCTGTTAAAGGTGAACCCTGGATTGCCGCCTACGAAGATTCCAATGTAGACATTGGCGTCAACTGTGGTTTTGTCAGCAAGGCACAGATAGGTAAAGGCATGTGGGCAAAACCGGATATGATGGCTGATATGATGATGCAGAAAGTGGCCCATCCCAATGTGGGGGCCAGCTGTGCCTGGGTTCCCTCACCCACGGCGGCTACTCTACATGCCATTCATTATCACCAGATCAACGTAACGGCAACCCAGCGTCGTCTGTCTTCCAGAAAACCGGCCAGTGTTGATGACATCCTGACCATACCCCTGATGACAGAAAACAACCTGACACCTGAACAGGTCAAGAACGAACTGGACAACAATGCCCAGGGCATCCTGGGTTACGTAGTACGATGGATTGATCAGGGGGTGGGTTGTTCCAAAGTCCCGGATATCAACAATGTCGGCCTGATGGAAGACCGCGCCACCTGCCGTATTTCAAGTCAGCATATTGCCAACTGGCTCTGTCATGGCATCTGTTCCGAGGAACAGGTTATGGAGTCGATGAAACGCATGGCAAAAGTTGTAGATGAACAAAATGCCGGCGACCCAAGTTATACCAACATGGGACCAGACTTCGATGGCATAGCATTTCAGGCAGCATGCGATCTTGTCTTCAAGGGAATGGAGCAACCCAATGGCTATACCGAGCCGGTTTTACACGCAAGGCGCAAGGAACTGAAGCTTAAAAAAGCAGGTTGATTGAAAAACACAACACACTTAAAAAAACGGCGGTTAATATCGCCGTTTTTTTTGGAACTTACCTGGCAGACATCATTCAGGCAACGCAAATACGTACAGGTTGTTGCCATTGCCCATGTCGAGATTCAGACGAATCGGAGCTGTTGACGTATTATTCAACCCTGGAGCAGAGAGATTTCTTCCAGTGATGACCGCGACATACTGCCTGCCATCTACGGCATAGGTAATATTACTGGTAGAAATCGGCCCACCCAGAATAGTTTCCCAAAGCACTTCACCAGTATCCGCATCCTGCGCTCGAAAACGACGATTGATGTCTCCCCAGAAAAGCAGATCACCAGCCGTTGTCAGAATGGAGGCTGTCGTTGGAATCGGGCCGGTATGCCAGTATTCAATCTCTCCGGTTTCCATATCTATCCTGGCCATACCGTTCATAGTCTCGGGCGTAGCTCCTGGAGCAGCAATTCCGATACGGCTCTGCGGCTGTGCAGGCACTCCCTCTGAAGCTGGCACTGCAGCCGTCATGTTCAGGCAATTACGAATAAAAGGCACATACAGGGCATTGCGTTCTGGATTATAGGCACTGGGCCAGTAGGATCGGGTATTCCAGTAGCAAATAACATGATGATCTCCCGGTTCCTTCATGATCAGTTCGCGATTGATCATCACTGCACCGGTTTCCACGTCTATATCTTCAATAAGAAAATTTTCATTATCTTCGGGAAATGGTGTAGCCCAGAGGAATTCACCGGTGTGCTTATCCAGTACCCAGATACCTCCACCCTCACCAACATTAACGACAACGTCCCGTTCCTGGCCAACCACATTCGGATTGATCCACTTGACATGGTCGGGGTCAGGATCGATGCGTGTGCGGAAAATGATCCGTTCTTCATTCATGTCTTCATCCCAGTCATCACCGGGTAAGTGCTGGTAGTACCAGGACAGCTGTCCTGTATCCGGGTCAATCGCAACAGTGGAGTTACTGTAAAGCTCTGCCGGGGCAGTAAACGGAATCGCAGCAATATCACCACTATGCCGTTCAAGTCGGGTATAGGGTGAGGGGTTCGCCACTCCCCAGTAAACCAGGCCTGTATCCGGGTCATAGGAACCTGGCAATCCCCACGTGGAAGCTTGCCGGCTCTCCAGGGGTAGACCACCCCATGTGTCGTAACCTGGCGGCTGTTCCGGTGCCTGTGTAGTATAGAAACGCCACGCCAATTCACCGGTGAGAGCATCATGAGCCGAAATAAAACAATCTGAACGAGCCCTGCAGGTACCACCAGCGAACACCTTGCCATCGGCCACCATTGTTCCGGAAGTAATATCCCTGCCACTGGATTCACTGCGCCAGCGTTCCTGTCCGGTAACGGCATCAATCGCCACAACGGAACCATCGGAAGCCCCGAAAAATACCATATCCTGGTAAATAGACATGGTTTTGGAGCGGCCAGCTCCACGGGGACCCTGGGGAGCCTTGTAATTCCAGATAAGATCACCGGTAGTGGCATCGAGGGCCGTAATAGTGTCATCAGGCATCGTTATGTACATCACCCCGTCATATACCGTAGGAATCGTTTCTGTAATTCCCTCAGGCAAACCCAGGGACCATGCCAGCCCCAACTCATCCACATTGCCACGATTGATATGATCAAGAGGACTGAAACGTTGGGCATCGAACGTCCTGCTGAACATCAGCCAGTCTGCAGGATCCGGGTTGGCCAGCATCTCATCCGTCACAGGCCTGAAATTTTCGATTGCCGACGTTGACGCAAAACTATTTAAGGCGGCAGAACTGCCCTGCCCTTCAGGCGTGTAATTCACTGCCAGAAAACGGACATATTCAATCAGTGAGGGCATCAGGCTGTCAGAAACCACGACAGGAGGCATGCCTTTTTCTGGATTACCCTGGCGAAGAAATATTTCCAGGTCCTGGTCATCTTCCTCAAGCACACGTTCCATGATATTGGGGCCAAGTGTCCCTCCCAGACCATCGTTGCCATGACAATGAGCACATATGCTATTGAAGACCTCACTTCCCTCAGCCAGTTCCTGGGCCAGAGACTGATGAAGCGACACACAGGATATCAACAGAAAAAATATTCGGATTGATCGGGTATTCATAAACATGTTCCAAATAGGTCTGAATTCAAAGCCACATAGAAATAACCAATTTAAACTGCAAGGTCATTGAGTAATATCAATACAGGATCGATGAGCTTACTCAAAACGCCAGTCGTGGATATTTCTGTACCGTGCCGTACGAATGCGCTTGAATTTTCCATCTTCGATATCATAAATACCCCAACTGATGGTTCGCATGACTTGCCCTTTTTTAAGAGGCACACCCCAGAAGCTGTCTTCCCGGTCTGCAATTACCTCAAAGGTTGTCGGGATTTCCACAGCGAGTTTATTACCATCCATGATGAACTCGGTAACCTCAACTGTTTCCTTGATATATTGCTTCACATCTGCATAGAAATCCTTGATGCCCTGTGCAGTCCTTATTTGACTACCCGCAAGTTCAAGTACGACGTCCGGGTGATAAAACTCGATAAAAGAAGGATCGTTGTTATTAAAACGATCCAGGTAATCATCATAGGCCTGCCGGGTTATACCCTCGGCAGCCAGGAAGGGAGAAAAAAACACGCCTGTCAGTAACGTAAGGTATACCAGCTTCTTTTTCATTTTTTTAGATCCCATATGAAGGATTAAGTGCTAACAGGAGACTAAGGCCTCTCGCGGTAAAAGTAACAGTATTTGAACATACTTCGCTTTTCTTCCCCAAACAACCAGCAATCAGACCTGATCGCCAGTCCATGGACATTACCAAGCGGGATGGCTATTCTCTTATCGGTAATTTTTCAGTTTAAATTCAATTTTTCACCATTAATCAACAAACGGCTATTTTTGAATGCCGTTACCAGAGGGGAAGACTCATGTGTGACGAAAGAACTGTCAGGGAAAATGCAGAACATTTTAGAAAAAGCGGCAAAGTGACCCGTCGTAAATTCAACAAGATGTCCGTGGGTGCCGGGTTGGTGATGATGCTACCTCCGGTGGTCAATGCCCAGGCCATCTCATCCTCCCATGTTGAAGTCACAACCCCGGATGGAGTTGCTGATTGTTATTTCACACACCCTGCCTCAGGTAGTCATGCAGCGGTACTTGTATGGCCTGATATTTTTGGTCTGCGTGAAGCCTTTGAAATGATGGGAGACCGACTGGCTCAGTCCGGTTACTCGGTACTCGTGGTCAATCCTTTTTATCGTATCCAGCCAGCACCCACTTCAGGGGGTACTGATCTGTCAGATCCTGATGAAAGGGGTCGCCTGTTTGCCATGATGAGTACGCTTACGGCAGAAACAAATTTCCAGGATGCAGAGGCCTTCGTGACCTGGCTTGATGCCCAGGAGTCCGTCGATACCAGTCGTGGCATCGGGACCACGGGATATTGTATGGGTGGCCCTTTGGTGATGCGTTCCGTAGCAGCGGTTCCCCACCGCTTCAGGGCCGGCGCTACCTTCCATGGTGGAGGCCTTGCCACAGAAGACGAAGGTAGTCCTCACCTGCTGATTCCAGACACCAATGCCAGCATGCTTCACGCTATTGCGGCCAACGATGATGAATCCAATCCAGCGGCCAAGGAAATGCTCCGTGAGGCATATGCGGCAGCAGGAATTTCAGCGGAAATCGAAGTCTATGATGGGACCCTGCATGGTTGGTGCCCCCCGGATTCAACGGTTTATCATGAAGATCAGGCAGAACGCGCCTGGAGTCGGCTACTTGCCTTGTTTGATGAAGCCCTGGCCTAATCAAGACCTGGCATGATGAAAACTGGCGACTGATTCCGTTATCGGAATCAGTCGCTTGTCGGTAAACCTTCTTCCTGCCAGCGCAGCAAGCCACCACTGATATTGGCCACCTGTTCCCAACCATTCTGTTTCAGCACATTGGCCGCCAGTCCGGAACGTTTTCCCGAGCGGCAAATAGTCATAACAGGTTTGTCTTTAGGCACTTCATCCAGTCTTTCACGCAATTCCCCTACGGGAATATGAACAGCACCTTCAATGCCGGAATTCTCCTCTGCCAGCTCAGTTTCTGATCTGACATCAAGAATATTTACTTTTGCCCTGTTAGCGGCTACCCACTGGGGCGTGATTTCCAGACTGCCACCATAGGTGGTGACAACTGGCGCCCATAGGGGAGCTTCAGGCAGCTTATCAGGCTTACCGGCTTTTACATTGGCTGGAACAGCAATTTCAATCTGACGGGGATGAGGAAGCTGCATATTTTCCATGAAACCGACAAAATCGCCTTCATTGGCCTGCCCACCAATACGGGGATTAAATTTTTTTTCCTCACCGATCGTGCTGGCAATACGACCGTTGTAGTCGTGGGCCGGAAACACGACGCAGTCGTCCGGGAGAGAGAACAACTTGTCGCGAATGGAGTGGAACAATCTGCTGGCAGACCCCTGCTGGAAATCGGTACGGCCACATCCGCGGATAAGCAGAGTATCCCCGGTAAAGACCATCGACTGGGCATCCAGTACGAGAGAGATACAACCATTCGTATGGCCGGGAGTATCGATAGCACGCAGTGTATGCCTGCCAAAATGGTAGCTGTCCCCTTCTCTCAACTCGATATCCAGCAATTCAATACCGGCGTTGGGCGATGCACCTATGTGACAGCCAGTTTCTTTTTTCATCAACCAGGCACCTGTAACATGATCAGCATGGCAGTGTGTTTCCAGACAGGCCTTCAGAGATAGGCCAAGTTCATTGATTAACGCGAGGTCCCGATCATGCTGCTCAAACACAGTATCTATAAAGATGGCTTCCCGGCTCTGTTCGTCGGCAAGAAGATAGGAAAAGGTACCAGAAGTCTGGTCAAAGAGCTGTTTGAAAATCATAAATCGCTTATAACCTTACGTTAATTAAGTGGTTAATGAGGCTATCCATTTTCTCCATTACGCAGCCAGTGAAAACATTCCTCACCGAGTTCCCGGGTACCGATCTCCATATAGGCATTGAGGTCATCCTCCATCAGGATATCTTCCCAGCGTTTATTGGTTCCCTTATGGATGAAGGTCTGTGCGCCTCCATCAAAAATATCCCCGGCCCCCGGTGTCACAGTATCCGCATTGGCTTTCATCCAGTCGAAAGTGCAATGCTCAAAAATGGCCGGCCAGCTGGACTCATCAACGTCGATCTCCAGGAACTGCGCAAGCTTGCGAATTTCACCCTCCATATCCCGCTTCAGATCATTGAAGTGCAGCAGCTTGATATTGGGCAGATAGCGATACTGCCACCAGGTCCGGACATTCTCCCAGAATGACCACATGGGATAGTCCTCATTGAGCATCAATTTCCAGAATTCAAAGACCTCCTCCGGAGGCCTGTGAAGTGGCGGCCCAACCCTGCCCGGCGTGTCGTTAATCATTTCGTAAAACAGGTCGGTCGCATTATAGAGATGGTTGTGCAGGCTCCAGACAATATCCGGAAAGTCACGGGCTACATAGATGTACTTGGCCGGCGGATGAAAGGCCAGGGCATCCAAGGGCAGATGTGTCTTGATGAAACGCCGGTTGGTTTGCGCGGCCAGCATACCGAGTTTGTCCTCCCTGGGAATAATTCGGATATCCAGCCAGGGTGAATAATCATGGGCTGAAATCGTCGGATCACCATCGAACACAAGCTGGCAAATAATCTGCTGTGTCCAGGTGGTCCCTGCCTTGGCAAAGGTCCCGATGATGATGTCATCATCCCTGAAATCCAGCTCATCCCAGATCGTGGAGTCCATGTGATGGTTGTTAATATCCCTGGTCTTTTTTGGTAGTGGATGTGAACCGCTCATTGTTGGATATGCCCCTGTTATGTGATTCGATCTGCTCAATGAGTATTTAAGCGGAATCAGGCAGCTAAAACAATTTCCCTGTGACATGCCTTCCCCACTAACACCACTCTGACTTTTTTCATCCACAAAGGCAATACAATATACTTAAATATTACATTAGATATATGCTGTATTTTATTGTTTTATATTATTTTTATATAAATAAATTAAGTATAGGATTTACCAATTAGCCCTGAAGAGAAAACCGATTGGCTGAAGTGCAGTTCAACCTCATAGTATGTGCGGGTATTCACTGAAAAGTAATGTTCAGTAAAACATGTATCGCCGCTGTAAACGAAGAAATTAATTAGGAGGCGATAAAACCCAAAAGCAAGGAGTCAACTCAAGATGCGAAGAATGACATTTCCTAAAGTCGCTGCCCTTGCAGCGGCAATTTCGATGGTCTCTGCCCCGGCGATTTCACAGCCGGACATGCCAGATAATGAATACTGGTGGCCCAACAGCCTGAACCTGGAACCCCTGCGTCAGCATTCGCCGGAATCTGATCCCCTCAATGGCGATTTTGACTATGCCGAGGCCTTTGAGTCCCTGGATCTTGATGCGGTAAAAGCTGATCTGGTGGATGTAATGACCACATCCCAGGACTGGTGGCCGGCAGATTATGGTCATTATGGTCCGTTTTTTATCCGCATGGCCTGGCACAGTGCCGGTACCTACCGGGTAAGTGATGGCCGCGGTGGTTCTGACGGCGGTATGCAGCGTTTTGCCCCGCTCAACAGCTGGCCCGATAATGCCAACCTGGATAAGGCCCGCCGCCTGTTGTGGCCGGTAAAGGAAAAATACGGCAATGCCATTTCCTGGGCTGACCTCATGATCCTGGCCGGTACTGTAGCCATGGAAGACATGGGCTTTGAAACCTTCGGTTTCGCTGGTGGGCGTGTTGATGCCTGGGAGCCGGAAATCGTCAACTGGGGTCCTGAAGCTGAATGGCTCGCCTCAAACCGCCACGGCAGTGACGGCTCACTGGAACGTCCTTTTGGCGCTACCCAGATGGGATTGATCTATGTAAATCCTGAAGGTCCCGGTGGCAACCCTGACCCTCTGGCATCAGCCCAGCGTATCCGCCAGACTTTTGGCAACATGGCCATGTCAGACGAGGAAACCCTGGCATTGATTGCCGGTGGTCATACCTTCGGTAAAGCCCATGGTGCACATAGCCCTGCTGATTGCGTTGCCGCAGAGCCCGAAGCAGCACCTATTGAAGAACAGGGACTTGGCTGGACCAACAGCTGTGGTGAAGGCAAAGGGGCCGACACAGTGACCAGTGGCCTAGAAGGCGCCTGGACTGTCAGCCCGACTACCTGGACCCACAACTATCTGCAGAACCTCTACAACTACGAGTGGGTACAGACAAAGAGTCCTGCAGGGGCAACACAGTGGGTTCCTGCCAATAATGGTGGAGCCGGCCTGGTACCCGATGCCCATGATCCGAGCGTGCGTCACCAGCCAATCATGTTTACTACTGATCTGGCCCTGAAAGAAGATCCCGCATTCCGTGAAATCACGACTCGCTGGCTGAACAACCCGGAGGAGTTTGAGGATGCATTTGCTCACGCCTGGTTCAAACTGACCCACCGTGATATGGGACCAAAATCCCGTTACCTGGGGGATCAGGCCCCGACAGAAGACCTGCTGTGGCAGGATCCTATTCCGGAAGTGGACTACCCGCTCGTCAATGATCGCGATATCCGTCGCCTGAAAGGGGAAATCCTCGATTCCGGGCTTAGCGTACAGCAGCTTGTCCGCACGGCCTGGGCTTCAGCGTCCAGCTATCGGGGTACCGACATGCGCGGTGGTGCCAATGGTGCCCGTATACGCCTGGCCCCGATGAAAGACTGGGAAGCCAACAATCCGGCTGAACTGGCCGAGGTCCTGGGAGTACTTGAAGATATTCAGGCAGAGTTTAACGATCGTGGCCGTCGCCAGATTTCCATGGCGGACCTCATTGTCCTCGGTGGTGCCGCTGCCATTGAAAAAGCAGCTGAAGATGCCGGTTATGACGTAGATGTGCCCTTTGTGCCCGGTCGTGCTGACACCACCCAGGAATGGACTGATGTGGACTCATTTGCCGTTCTTGAACCCAAAGCCGATGGTTTCCGCAACTACTTCAGTGACGACAGCATCCTGTCGCCAGCCGAAGCGTTGATCGACAAGGCTGACAAACTGGAACTCACCGTTCCTGAAATGACAGTTCTGGTTGGCGGCATGCGTACCCTTGATGCCAATGCTGACGGGTCTTCCCACGGGGTCTTCACTGATAACCCGGGTACCCTGAGCAATGACTTCTTTGTCACCCTGATGGACATGTCCATCGACTGGGAGAAAGCCGACATGGAAGGCATTTATGAAGGGCGTGACCGGAACACCGGACGTGTTGTCTACACCGGCACACCGGTAGACCTGATCTTCGGTTCCAACTCGGAACTGCGTGTATTGTCAGAGTTCTATGCACAGGATGACTCAAGTGAGAAATTCATTCAGGATTTCGTCGATGCATGGGTGAAGGTCATGACAGCTGATCGTTTTGACCTGGATTCCTGATCCGGTGTCTTGCAAGTAACAAGCCTGTTACTTCTGGCAAAATAAAAAACGGCGGTTGAAAAACCGCCGTTTTTTTATGATTCGGACAATCAGAATTGCCAGATAAGCCTGCCGTAAAGATTGCGACCAAGTCCAGGCAAACGATCACGCATGGCAATATCCGGGTTGAAGGCCCTGTTGTAACCAGCCAGGTGGTCCCGATATTCCCGGTCCAGGAGGTTGTTCAGCCCCACCCCTATTTCAAAGGTTGAGGAAGGATAGAAACGGGCTGAAAGGTTAAGCTGCCCATACCCCCCGGTCTCCCGCTCCTGGTTAGTGATTGACACACGGTCCTGTCCGGCATAAATAATGGATTCAATGCTGCCTATCCATGAAGCCGCATGCCACTCCAGGGCGACAAGCAGGTTATCAGGGGAAATCCGGTAAAGGTCATCATCAATGTCCCGGCGCTCTCCGCGGACCATACTCAGATTGGCCCTCACGCCCAGGCGCTCATTGAACTGCCAGGCAGACTCAATATCCACGCCGTAAAAAGTGGCATCCGTATTGTTGAACTGCAAGGTATAACCAGTGCCCATGCCCATATTGGCCATCATCATGGCGAACTGATTCACCATGGAACTTGCTGAAGGAGTACCCTGGATATAATCATCAACCCGTTTATAAAAAACCCGGTGTAAAAACGTAAACTGCCTGTCCTCATAATCAAAACCAGCCTCAACCTCCCACGATACTTCCGGGGACAACTCCACATTCCCCACATAGGTGACACCATCGGCAAGTCCGCCAGTAGCCTCCATGGGTAACCAGAGATAGCGTTCCTGATAGGATGGTGACCGAGTTTTGCGGGCAGCACCCAGGTACCACACGGTATTGGCTCCGCTTTCCATGCTCAACCTGGCAAAGGCATCCACGTTGGTGTCGTTCCGGGAAAGGGCCTGGTTGTTGAATCCAGAAGCCAGCATGGCGGTCATATTATTCATCATTACCGGCATGCCACTGGCCATGTTCATCGGGTTCAGGTTGGCGCCGACCTGCCCTGCATCCATGCTGACCTGGTTGATACGCAGGCCTGCCTCGATGCCTGCATTTGATCCCAGGCTGATCTCCTGTTCCACGAACAGACCGACAATATCCCGTTGTGCCTCGTTGAAATTGGTGATGCCAAACATGGCGGCATTGGGATTACTGATATCGGCATCATGGATACTGAAATGGCCATCAATGCCTGCACGGCGCACGCCATTGTCCAGCGGTTGTTCTATTCGGATGGTGAATCCGTAATTATCACTCTCCGCAAAAGTAGCCCGGTAGCGCATCGCGGCAGGTGTCATCATGTTAGGCTGTGGGGGACGGCGAAGATGGTAGTTTGTCATCCAGTGTTCAATGCTGTTGTAGGAAACAGAACTGGAGATCGTAAAGTCATCACCTTCCCACTGGTGATCCAGGTGAAACAGGTCACTATCTATGGAGAGGATATCCATTGGCAGTGCAGCGGTTCCCGCATTGCCGGTGTTGTTAATGGCAAAACTGGCATTGAACTGGTGGCGACCGTTGCGGTAACCATACCCGAGATCCAGGCGATCGCGTTCATACTCGGACGGAGTTATCTTGCCGCCTGCAAATTCACTGTCATCGGCTTCTTCAGTCAGAAAAGAGGCTCTGAACAGGTGGTTTGCATTGGCCATACTCAGGGCAGTACCTATAACCTGGCCCTCATTTACTGCCTGCAGACCGCTATAGACCCTGCCATTAAGCGCAAACGAGTCCCCTTCGGCAAAATCACCCTGGTAGGTCCTGGCCTCAACACTTCCGCCTAGTGTTTCCTGGCCCTTGCTGACCGGGGTAATACCACGATGGACAGTCAATGACTCAAGAATGGCAACCGGTGCATAGTGCAATGGGGTATCCATGGCATTGGGACCACCCGAAGATATCCGTGACCCGTTTATGGACACGTTTATTCTGTCGCCATACATCCCACGATACTGGGCGATACCCGTCAACTCCCCATTCTTGTTGATATTGGCACCAGGCATTCTGCGCAGCATTTGCGCTGTATCGGGCGGTGCCACCAGTGTCTGGTCTGTGTAGAGTTCACTGGTATCGCGAACGGCCGTGACGATTATTTCTTCAACAGTTTCAGCCTGGGGCTGGGCTAAAAGCGGAATACTCAGTTGAAAAAGTGCACTGGCAAGGAGAGAGCGTTTCAGGTTCACAGGGGTTATTTCCAGTAATGGCCAAAAGTGGGCGCATTATAGGTAATACGAACCTTCCTGAGATGTGACAAATTGTCGCAGCCGGTTGAACCCGGGATACAGCAAGGTCAGAAAGTCGCGAGGCGTTCCAGGAGATTGCACACCCGGCTCGAATACCCCCACTCATTATCATACCAGTTGAGTGTCTTGATATAGCGACCACCAATGACCTCCGTGAAGGTGGCATCATATATTGAAGAATGGGGATTACCGATAATATCCGTTGAAACCAGGGGGGTATCCGTAAACTGGAGAATATCCTTCATGTGATTCCTTGATGCCGTTTTGACCGCTTCATGGATAGCCTCTACAGTCACCTCGGTCTCCAATTCGGCAACCAGGTCAACAACCGAACCATCCGGTACCGGTACCCTGGAAGCAATACCGTCCAGCCGGCCTTTGAGTTCAGGGAGCACGACACCCACTGCCCTGGCAGCCCCGGTGGATGTTGGAATAATATTCTCAGCGGCTGCCCGTGACCGGCGCCAGTCACTATGGGGCACATCCGCCAGTCGTTGATCATTGGTATAGGCATGCACTGTATTGATCACGCCTTCACGAATCCCGAAAGCATCATTAAGCACTTTGGCCATGGGGGCCAGGCAATTGGTCGTGCAGCTCGCATTGGAAATAATTTTATGCCCTGGCTCCAGGCCATCATCATTCACGCCCAGAACTACCGTGTAATCAATCTCATCCTTGGCAGGGACGGTGAGCACTACGCGCCCGGCCCCAGCCGATAGATGTAGCTCCAGCTGCTCACGGGCCCGGAAAACTCCCGTAGCCTCCACAACCACATCTACGGCGAGTGCTTTCCAGGGGAGTTCTGACGGATTTTTCTCAGCAAGCATGGTCACGTCGGAATGGCGGGTGACCATCCTGCCCTCTTCCAGGGAAACCTCTCCCTTGAAACGGCCCATCACCATGTCATAGGTAAGCAGATAACGCAGGGCCGCCGGATCAAACAGGTCATTGATAGCCACTACCTCAATATCCGAATGGGTTTCCAGAATCCTGAACACCGCTCGCCCTATGCGACCAAAACCATTTATACCGACACGCAGAGTCATGATGCTCCTCCACAGTCCAGGTCATGATAAGCCCTGATGACCTCCAGTATCCGGCAGGCATGGCCCAGGGTTTCGTACCAGCCAATGGTCTTGACCATTCTCTCACCGGACTGGATTGTGGCTGCAGCATCGAAAAGCAGGGACTGGCGGCAGTCAATAACATCCGAGGAGACTATGGGATCCTGAGTGGTGGCAACCAGCCCGGGGCTGGCTATGGCACCATTTTCCAGTGCGCCATTCACCTCTTCCACTGTCACCCCGGTGTGTTTAAAAATGACTGTGGTATCAAGCATGGAGCCTTTCTGAACAGGCACGTTGAGGGCATTACCCCCAAGTCTGCCTTCCAGGTGTGGCAATATTTTTTCCACCCAGCTGGGAGACGTGTTCGTGTTGGGAATTATATTCACCGCGGCTGACCGGGAACGACGCCGGTCGGGACCCGCCGTGTCCTGTAATGCCTGGTCGCTGGTATAGGAATGCACTGTCGTCATAAATGCCCTGTCAATCTCCAGGCCGGCGTTTTCCAAAGTGTGCAATAAGGTAGCCAATGCACCAGTCGTTGCAGATCCTGCACAGATCATTTTGTCTTCAGGCTGTATCTGGGCATCATTGATCCCGGGAATCACCATACGGTCTATGTAATCGTCAGGAAGCATGGAAATCAGGACACGTCTGGCACCCGCATCCAGGTGAGCCTGCATGTCCATGGCACTGTTATGAATCAGGATGGCATCCACCACAAAATCCACATCAAACACATCCCAGGGAATTTCCACTGGCCGGTCAGCAGACAGTATGCGTGTAGAAAACCGACTGTTTTTTAAGGTGTTGCCTTCGAGACTACAGGGAATGTTGCCCACACCTTCTGTCGCCAGCAGATAGTGAATGATCGACGGTTTGCCGATATCGCATAGGGCAACAATCTCCACATCTTCACTTTCCAGGGCCAGGCGGTAGAGATGACGGCCGATGAGCCCAAAGCCCATAATGCCTAGTCTGATTTTGCGATTAGTCACTATATAATACCGATGCGCTTCGTTTTGGACCATTCTGCACGATCAGGGCGCAAATGAATGCCAGAAAGTACGAAATTACCCCTTTGCGCCCCTTAACCCGCTTATACCCGGATTATGCATGCAATAATGATTCCAGAAATATATGACTCTTTGCTTAACAGACCGTAACACAGCCATGGACTTTCTCTATTTCTACCCCTACTCTTTTCAACATAAAAAGACTTTCATCAAAACCGGAAAATCCCAGACAATGACTACATCCTTGACTAAACTATTCGCCACGTTTTTCAGCATCACCTGCCTCGCCGGATTGCCCACTACGCCAGTACTTGCACAGGAAGACAGTCTAATTTACGTCACCAACGAAGACTCCAATACAGTCTCTGTGATTTCAGGGGCCAGTAATGAGGTTATTGCTACTATTCCTGTAGGTAAACGCCCAAGAGGCATTAAAGTCAGTCCAGAAGGTGATGTTTTTTATGTGGCCTTGAGCGGTTCACCCAAGTGCCCCCCAACCATGGATGATGACGTGTGTGAACAGATGGTTGCTGATAAATCTGCCGATGGCATAGCCGAAGTCAGCACAATCCGTCAGGAAGTCGTGCGCATCCTGGAAAGCGGCTCTGACCCTGAGCAGTTTGATGTAGACTGGAAAAAGAGGCGCTTGTACGTATCCAATGAGGACATCCATATGGCCAGTGTTCTTGACCTGGATGCCGGGACCATCATTGCCCAGGTGCCTACAGGGCTTGAACCGGAGGGTGTGCGTCTGTCCCCCGACGGCAAGCTGGTTTATGTCACTGGCGAAGTGGATAGTGATATCACAGTGATTGATACAAATACCCTGTCAGAAGTCGCCCGCATTGATGTGGGCCTTCGACCCAGGGACTCCATTTTCACCAGTGATGGCAGCCGCGCCTTTGTCTCGGCAGAATTCGGTACCAGCATTGCAGTGATTGATGTAACTGGAAATACACTGATAGGCGAAATTCCCCTGCCGGAAGGATCTCTGCCGATGGGACTTGTTTTGTCACCCGATGAGTCCACGCTGTATGTGGCCAATGGCCGCGGCCAGACAGTGGTGGAAATCGATCTGACAAGTCAAACAGTGACACGATCCGTGATCGTAGGTCCGCGTCCCTGGGGCCTGACCATGAGCCTTGACGGAAGCACGCTTTATTCTGCCAACGGCCCGTCTGATGATATATCCGTTATCGATATTGAATCCTTTGAAGTCATCAAAAGAATTGACGTAGGTGAAACTCCCTGGGGAGTGGTGACTGGTCCAGCAGCGAGATAGTTTTTTAACCCCAGGGCACTCGTCCTGATTGCCCTGGGTGATGATGTGATTAAAATCTTGCCCTGAAGCCTATCCAGGCTCCCCGGGGAGCCCCGACCCCGAGGAAAAGAGGCCGGTTATCTTCCAGCCCGGGAAGGACTTCATCGGGCTCCTCTCCCAGTAACCCGAAATTTTCGAAATCCCTGTCGAATAGGTTCGTCACACGTGCAAATAATGAAATGGTTTCACCCAAGTTGAAACTTGCCCGCAGGTTGACCAGGGTATAGCCCGCCACTCTATCCAGATCATTGGATTCATCACCACGAAGGACCTGATCGGAGTTGTAGATGACTTCAGCACCCAGGCTGAAGCGCTCATTGAATCGATAATCTCCACCCAGTTTCAGGATATTTTCGGGAAGCCCCGGCATCCGGTCACCTTGCTCGACTAACAGGTTTCCTTCGTCATCGGCATTGGGATGATTAGGGCTGAGTACCTCAAAGTCATCCTCGAATGTTGCCCTAACATGAGAATAGGACGCATACCAGTCCAGGGATTCAAAAGAACCACGCAAAGAAGCCTCCACACCGCGGCGCGCCGTATCATCAACGTTGGCAAACAGGCCCGTGGAACGACCGGTTGTCTGGAAGAGAATGTCATCCTTGTTGTGGGCATTGAACAGCCCCACCTGGTACGCCATTCCGGTTAGCTGGCCTCGCATACCAAGTTCGATATTGGTTGTCACCACCTGATCCAGGGGTGGATCTGCCAGGAAAGCATTGGGAAGACGACACTCGAATTCAACATCATCCGGGTCCTCACCTTCAGCCTCGGCAAACTGCTGGGCCAGTGTAAAGACTCCTTCATTACAGGCAAGTTCTATCGGCGTTGGCACACGATTGGCTTCACTGTAGACGCCGTAAATATTCACCGTGTCGCTGGCATCAAAGGTAAAACCGAAGGCCGGATTGAACCGGGAAAAATCATGATCGCCATTAAGTTCAGGGCGTTCACCGGAACGGTCTCTGAGAACCACATTGGTATCGTTGTAACGGCCAGACAAAATCAGGGACAGGCGATCCGAAACATCCCAGGTATTAGTGAAAAACAGGCTGGCTGCTTCTATGCTTGTCCTGATATCAGTTTCCGCTTCCTCAAAAAATGTCCCTGTGCCCAGCCCACGAGTACTGCGAGTTATCGGATCCAGCTGAGCAAGTTCAAGCACTGACTCAAATCCCGAAATGCCCTTGAAATAACTCACGCCGATAATCAGCCGGTTATTAAACCCAAGGAATTCTTCCGTAAAAGCCATTTCGCCATTGAAGCCTTTGCTTTCCTGGATACGTCCGCTGATATTGTTTATGGCCTCGTCCGATAACACTCCGGTACCGGTCAGATCATCAATAATATCCTCAAGCTCGAATGCCCCCGGATCAAGTCCTGCCAGAGATGCTTCTGTTTCAATAAACGTTTCCAGCTCAGCAAACGAGGTGATGGCATCAACGTCTCCTTCACAGATATCATCCAGATCAATACCCAATTCATCTTCCAGAGCCTCTTCCACCTCATCGGCTTCCTCGAAAAGTGACTGCGCTCCACCCGCATAGTCGCATAGCTCGAATTCCGATCCATCACCATTGAAGGAATCCGTTTTGTTTTCGCGCCAGTAGACATTGCCCGACAACTGGATGCCATTTGACAGAAAATGGGAGACATCGATGTTGATCATGTCCATGTTGTTTTCGGTGATATCCGGGGCTGTAAAGACTGAGCCACGATCTAGGGCAAGCAATCCAATGGGAAGCGCACCGTTGCCTATCAGCTCACTTTCTCCATGTTGATAGATGATATCCAGTGAACTGCCCTCTCCTGGCCGCCAGTTGATGCTGCCATACAAGTTGGTGGCAGCGGAGTCAGAAAAGGCTCTCCAGCCTTCTTCCTCAAAACGGCTTGCATTCAGGTAGTATCCCAGTTCCCCATCATTGTCACCGGTTTCCAGTGTGACCACACGCCTGCCCCAGGAACCGCCATAGGCCTCCACCTGGGTGTTATCGAAATTGAAACCATTTTTCATGGTGATAGCCAGTGCACCACCAAGGGCATTGAGTCCAAAGACGGGATTGGCACCACTGAGCAGGTCCATGCTGTGCACAGCTGATTCCGGCAAGAGGTCCCAGTTCACAGAATCACCCAAGGGTTCATTCAGACGCACTCCGTCCTGGTAGACTGCCAGGCCCTGGGGAAGTCCAAGCAACGGGGAAGCGGTAAACCCGCGAAACTGTACATCCGGCTGCAGGGGATTATTCTGGGCGGAGTTGATATTCACACTGCCCAGCCTTGTATTCATATACTCACTAATGTCCAGGCTCTGGGTGTTCTGGAGATCTTCCACGCCACCCTGCTGAACAGCGAAGGGAATTCTGTTAACAGATACTCCCTGGGCCGAGGCTGGGGTAATTCCTATAACCTGTATCTCCTCAAAAATAACGGGTTCTTCTGCAGCAGGCAGGGCGAAAGACGAGGCTAACAGAGCCAGCAAACAGATGACTTTCAGGGATGAGGTACCTGAAAACACATAAGGCATCACAAACTCCTTAAATTCGGGGGGGGGAAGTGTCTGGTTAAAGGGAAAGGACTAATGCTTCAGCAGGCAGTAATACTAGCAAACAAAAGAAATTTACAACACTCAACTCCACAAGGTATGGCGTTTTCCTTCCTGTAAACAGTCATCATTGGCTTGAAATCAGGTATATTCAGGCGCCAGATTCTCACGGGTTCTTTCAAGGAGCTGTCTGGTGAGCCGAATGCCTTCCACATCCTCGACCACCCTTCCTTCATATTCTACGCCAACATAACCGCGATAGCCGGCATCAAGGACAATACGCATCATGCGGTCAAAGTCGGTGAACGTTTCATTGCCATTCTCATCGAAATCATAGGTCTTGGCGCTCACGCCCCTGGCATAGGGCATCAGTTCCATAACGCCCTGATAGTGATCGTAGCGTTCCGTTTCAGTAATACGAAAATTGCCAAAATCGGGCAGCGTGCCGCAATTCCCCACATCTACCCTGTCCATGACGCCGGCCAGCCACTGACCATTGCTGGACAATCCGCCGTGGTTCTCGACAATTACGTTGATGCCATAATCTCCGGCGAATTCACAGAGCCGATGAAGACCATCCGCAGCCAGTTTCTGCTGCTCTTCATAGCTCCCCTCAGACTGGGCATTGACCCGAATGGAATGGCAGCCAAGCCAGGCAGCGGCGGCAACCCACTTGTAGTGATTTGTCACGGCTTCGTGCCGTCGCTTATTGTCCGGGTCACCCAGTGCTCCTTCCCTATCGCACATGATGAGGACACTGCGCACACCATTGTCATTACAGCGTTTTTTAAGTTCTGCCAGGTAATTCCTGTCTTCAGCCTTATCCATCCAGAACTGGTTAACATACTCCACAGCTCCGATATCAAACTGATCACGGGCATAGGCAGGAAAGTCCAGATTACTCAATTCACCACCAAACAATTGTCGGAACAGGGACCACTGTGCCAGGGAAATATCAAACAAGGGATTTTCCTGGGCATGCATTAAACAAGGTAGGAAACAGCCTGCAGCGATAGTCGAAGACGACTGGAGAAATTGACGGCGTGTGGTCATTTGGGACTCCTGAAAGAGTGTCAGTTCTAAGGTTAATGGGTAATTTTGTGTTACACACCTTTCTTGGCTATTCCCTGCCTGCGTCATGACTTTTTGCTTTTTTGATTTTTTTCCAGCTTGCTGATTAGTCTCAATAGTGCCATATTTCCTGTCCTGATTGTGAGTTATCAAATAAAAATAACAACATGGGAAAATAATGGATTTTGCTATCCGGTCGAAACTGTCGATCATGATGTTTCTGCAGTTTTTCATCTGGGGTTCATGGAATGTCACCATGGGCACCTATCTGCTTAATATCGGATTTGACGGTATTTCCGTGGGAGCCTCCTACAGCACCATGAACTGGGGAGCCATCTTTGCCCCTGTCATTGTAGGCATGCTCGCTGATCGTTTTTTTCCAGCCCAGAAGGTCATGGCCATTCTTCATCTGCTGGGCGCAGGAATATTATGGTGGATATCCACTATTACCGACCCAACCGTTTTCTTCTGGACTCTCTTTGCCTACGCCTTGTGCTATATGCCGACACTGGCCCTGGCCAATTCGGTATCTTTCAACCAGATGGATGATCCGGGCAAACAATTTCCCGGCATTCGCGTGATGGGTACCCTTGGCTGGATCGCTGTAGGGCTGATCATTGGCGCGCTGGTCCCCACACTGACCGGTAACTCCATTGAAGCCAGCAATATTCCGCTGCGAATCGGAGCGGCGAGCTCTCTTGTGATGGGACTCTACTGTTTCATACTCCCTGATACTCCTCCTACCCATGGTGATAAAAAACCGACTGTCGCTGAGTTACTGGGGCTGGAAACCCTGTCCATGATGAAAGACCGTTCCTTTGCAGTATTTATTATCGGTTCCCTGCTGATCTCTATCCCTCTGACCTTTTACTACAACTTTGCAAACGCCTTTCTGAATGAGACCGGTATGGACAATGCCGCAGGCAAGATGACCATGGGCCAGATGTCGGAAGTCATTTTCCTGGTATTGATTCCTTTTTTCTTTGTGCGCCTGGGTGTGAAGAAGATGCTGCTGGTCGGCATGACGGCCTGGGTACTGCGCTATGTCATGTTTGCTTTTGGAAACAATGATTCACTTGTTTTCATGCTCTATGTCGGCATTATTCTGCATGGTGTCTGTTTTGACTTTTTCTTCGTTACCGGGCAGATCTATGTGGACCGCTTTGCCCCGGCAAACATCCGTTCCAGCGCCCAGGGCTTTATCCATGTGGCCACCTATGGCGTTGGCATGGTGATTGGCTCATGGGCATCCGGTGCCATCGTGGAAAACTATGTCGTGGCAGGAAACCTGCACGACTGGAAGACTATCTGGCTTATTCCCGCCGGCATGGCACTGGCTGTCATGATCGGCTTCATGCTGCTCTTCAGGGAACCTGAAGCAGCCACAAACAACACTTCAATGAATACAGGTGATGCCTATGATACGCCCCATTAAATCCTTGGCGCTGATTGCGCTATTACTCACTGGCTTTTTTACAGCAGCACAGGCCGCAGAACCGGATTTTCACCAGCGCATGGTGGATAAGGAAGCTATTGAAGCCTTGATGTGGCGTTATACCAGAGCACTGGATACCTTTGACCCGGATGCCTATGTCGCGGTATTCACGGAAGATGGTTCGTTTGGCAACGTCAAGGGGCGGGATGCTCTATACAAGATGATCAAGGATTTCCGGGACGGCCGTGAAGAGCAGGCCGCGGCTGGCAATCCTCCAGCTCCCATGTTCCATGCAACGGAAAACGCCTGGACAGAATATGTTACTGAGGACCATGTGCGGCATCACGCTTATTGGGTCACCTATTTTGGTGCCAACGGTCCTGACTCGCCTGCCCGTATGGTATCGGTCGGGCGCAGTGTGGATGATCTTGTACGTGTCGACGGGCAATGGTTAATTCAGTCCCGTAATGTAGCCCCGCAAGACTGACACCGAACCGGTTACCCTATGACAGAACAAGACAATGGCATGGCTCTGCACCTGCAGACGCAGAAATCGCCGGAAGAGTTGACCGCCAGACTGAGGGAGTTTGAACCCTGGGGTCATACAATCACTTTCAGCAATGGCGTCAGTACGCAGGCCCTTGAGCAGCGCGTTCCTTTCAATGAACATACACTAGGCAAGGTCAAGGCGCTGGAGGGTGCCATCCCGCTGGCTGATATGCGTGGCGGCAAGGTGCTTGATATCGGCAGTAATACCGGCCATAACTCCATTTACATTGCCACAGCTTATGACATGATCCCGACCGGGATTGATGTAACACAGCGTCATATAGATGTATCCAGCATGCTGGCTGAAATGGCCGGCATCCAGGCGAATTTCCAGTTCGGTGATGCGGAAACGTTTATTGAACCGGAAATTTTCGACCTGGTACTGCATTTCGGTACGCTCTATCATCTGCCCAACCCACTGCTCTCCCTGCAAAGCAGCTGGAAAAATCTCAAGCCGGGAGGATGGCTGGCACTTGAAACCCAGGTCTATGAGCATCCGGGTGATCCGAATATCTGCTACTTCATGCATATGCACAATAACGATAAAACCAATTTCTGGGCACTGAGCACCCATGTAATCGACACCTGGCTTACATTGCAGGGCTTTGTTGATATCACAATACTTAAAACGGTAAAAATGGATTTCCTTGGGCCCGATATGGCCCGGGTCATCATGATTGCCAGAAAACCGGAATAATCAGGAACATCATCAGGGGAATATCCATGACACAGCAAAAATCATTCACGCTTTCTCGCCGACAGTTAATCAGGTCCGGAGCCATGGCCTCCGGCAGTGTGCTTCTCCCCGCATGGGCCAGTCAAATGATGGCCCAGGATACCCGTTACGCGGAACCTTCAAGGACTGTCAGGACCCGTTCCGGTCGCATGCGTGGGCTGTCCTACAACGATGGCCGCGTCAATGCCTTCTATGGTGTCCCCTACGGAAGAACTTCCGCCGGTGACGGCCGCTTTCAGCTGGCCAAGGCTCCTGACCAGTGGAGTGGTATTCGTGACATGGTGGATGTCGGTGAACGTTGTCCCCAGATGCATGATGCCGAAGGCCTGATCAGTGAAATCTTTGCCTTGGACAGGCGCGAACCCATGGGAGAAGACTGTCTTCGAATCAATGTCTTTACCCCGGCAACAGACAATCGTGAACGCCCTGTCATGGTCTGGTTCCATGGTGGCGGTTACACCAGTGGTTCCGGCAACTGGATACTCTATGATGGAAAAAATCTGGCACAAACCCAGGACGTGGTCGTGGTGACGGTCACCCACCGGCTGAATGTCTTTGGCCATCTTCATCTTGGTGATCTGCTGGGCGAGGAATATGCCGACTCCGGCAATGCCGGCATCATGGATGGTGTCGCCGTACTGGAATGGGTACGCGACAATATCGAGAATTTTGGGGGCAACCCCGATAACGTGACCATTTTCGGACAGTCAGGCGGCGCCGGGAAAGTCAGTACGCTGCTTGCCATGCCGGCGGCCAATGGCCTGTTTCATCGTGCCATTGCCATGAGTGGAGCCAATATCCAGGCGATCACACCTGATGCCGCTACTGAAACCAGCGAAAGGTTCCTGGCAGCCCTGAAGGTTCCACGTGAGCAGTACAGTCGCATCAGGAATTATCCATGGGCCCAGATGCTCGACGCCTATCTGTCAACACCTGGCCTGAATTTCGGTCCGGTCATGGATGGCCATCACCTGCCCCGCCATCCTTTTTCACCAGACGCCTCACCCCTCTCAGCCAACATTCCCCTGATGATGGGCTCTACAGAACATGAGACATACTTCTTCCCGGGGCAACCCATCGAAAATTTTGATGATGCAGAGCTTTCAAACCGGGTCATGCAGATAACCGGTGCCAGCAGCAGGGATGCAGCCAACCTGATTAATGTATATCGTCGAGGCCGGCCTGGTGTCAATAATGTAAAACTGTTCCATATCATTAATTCGGACAGTACGTTCCGCAGAAATGTCATCACCCAGGCTGAACTCAAGTCCGATCAGGGGGGAGCGCCAGTCTACAAGTATTACTTCAGCTGGCAGTCCCGTGTTCGCGAAGGCAGATTGGGCGCCTATCACTGTATCGACATTCCTTTCGCGTTCAATAACGTGGATGAAAGTGCTTCCATGCTAGGGGCAGATCAAAGTCGTTATACTCTGGCTTCAAGAATGAGCGGTGCCTTCGCCCAGTTTGCTAGAACCGGTGATCCAAACATGGATTTACTGCCACGATGGGAGCCTTTCGATCGTGACAGGCGTGCCATGATGCGTATGGACGAGGAACCGGAACTTCTGCGCAATGCCTGGGAAGAAGAAAGACAGGTATTGGCAAGCGTGAGCTGAATCGGTCATTTTATGTCGCTGATACAAAAATGGCGGCTCCTGTATCGGGCCGCCATTTTGGTGCCTGGAAGGCTCTTGAATTGGCTTATGGAAACAGCCCGCGTCAGCGCTTAATCAATGCCAAGAATTTTACGGTTCATCTGATCATCAGCATCCGTTGCGGCAAAATCATCAAAAGCTTTCTCTGTTACACGGATCATATGATCACGGATAAAGGGAGCACCTTCACGAGCACCATCTTCCGGATGTTTGAGGCAGCACTCCCATTCCAGCACGGCCCAGCCATCATACCCGTACTGGGCAAATTTGCTGAAAATCTGGCTGAAATCGATCTGTCCGTCCCCAAGTGAACGGAAACGACCCGGCCTTTCTTTCCATCCTTCATACCCCCCGTAAACACCGGAACGGCCATTGGGCCTGAACTCAGCATCTTTCACATGGAAAGCCTTGATTCGCTCATGATAGATATCAATAAACTGTACGTAGTCCAGTTGTTGGAGCATGAAGTGACTCGGGTCATACAATATGTTTGCTGCCTCATGATTATCAACAGACTCGAGAAAACGTTCGAAAGTAGCCCCGTCAAACAGGTCCTCACCCGGATGCAGTTCATAACAACAGGCCACCCCATTTTCCTCAAAGGCATTGAGCACCGGTGTCCAGCGCTTTGCCAGTTCCCTGAAACCCTCTTCCACCAGGCCAGCCGGGCGCTGGGGCCACGGATACATTGTGTGCCATAACAGGGCGCCGGAAAACGTAGCATGGGCATCCAGACCCAGACGCCTGCTGGCCTTCGCGGCTGCCACTAACTGGCTTGTCGCCCATCCGGACCAGGCTTTAGGATTATCCCTGACCTCTGGCGCAGCAAAAGCGGCAAACATATCTTCATAGGCAGGATGGACGGCCAATAACTGCCCCTGCAGGTGGGTGGATAACTCGGTAATCTGGATGCCGTATTCACCCACCTTGCCAGCAATTTCATCACAATAGTCCTGGCTGTCGGCAGCAATACTCAGGTCAAACAGCGACGGATCTGTAGGCACCTGTATACCCGCATACCCAAGTTCAGCTGCCCACTTTGCCATATTCTCAAGACTGTCAAAGGGAGCATCCGGACCGGCAAACTGGGCCAGAAAAATGGCGGGACCTTTCATGAATTAGAACCTCAGAATGAAAAAGGGAAAGCGCTGAAAAGTGTGTTTAATGATACAACGATAAAAGGATAAAAGGCTAAAAGGCTAAAAGGCTAAAAGGCTAAAAGGCTAAAAGGC
>CAZDCK010000003.1:0-106089 GCA_964503965.1 uncultured Enterobacteriaceae bacterium
CGATTCGGAAAGCCTGGGTAACTTCTTTGATGATGCCGAATACGTCGGTGCGGTAAATGAAAGCGTATCAATCGGCCTTTTCTACAAGGAGTTTGAAACGCCGATTGAAGCCATCATTGAGCCGGGCGCAGCTAACCAGCGTACGTTTATCAATGCCCAAAACGCGACCATTCAGGGTATTGAATTTGATGGTTTCCGTTGGCTCGATTTCATCCATGATGACTGGGTCAACTGGTTTGTCGCTGCCAACCTGACCCTGATTGATTCGGAAGTCACTATACGTCCACAAGATGCCGGACTGGTTACCAACCCGACCCGCGCATTGCAGGGTCAGGCTGACTATATCTTCAATGTGCAGCTGGGATTCGATGATAACTACCGTAACAAGGGTAGCCTGGTCTACCACATCACCGGTGACAAGATCCGTGAAGTAGGTATTCTGGGGCAGCCGGATGTATACGATGAAGCCTATGGAGAGCTGGACTTCACCTATACCCGTTATCTGAATGATAATTGGACAGTGAGTCTGAAAGCCAAAAATCTGCTCAATCAGATGCGTGAAACCACCCAGGGCGGCCTGGACGTGAACAGCCTATTCGAGGGGCGTAATGCCAGTCTGGGCGTTGAATATGTTTTCTGACAGTATGCTGTTTTAAAAAGCCGGCCATGTGCCGGTTTTTTTATGTTGACCAAACGATCAGCTCAAGGTGATGAGCCTGATACTCATCCATATAAGGACAACGGCAACAAGCACTACAAGGAATGCCAGCAGGGTGTAGAGAGCGAGGATAATTCGGGTGCCCAGACGTGTCATGAAATCGTCGTGTGGGAGGACTGGCGGTGGAATATGCTGGAACAACCGGATGAATGAAAACAGCATCATTCCCCACAGGGTCAGTACAAGTGAGGGTTCAAGGAGGTGGCCAAGGCTGCCATTGCCGGTAAAGAGGCTGGCAAATACGCCAGCCAGACCGCCACCTGTGAGCAGAAGGGCAATCGGGGAACACCAGCGCATATGACGCGCCAATTTGTGCAGGACCAGCAGCATGAATCCTTTCCATAAAAAAACCTGCAGAAAGACTGCAGGTTTTTTCAGTGTCAGGCAAGTCTGTGATCAGTCGTCAATGTGGACGATCAGCAGATCACAACCTGCGCCATGGGTCACGCTGGAGGACGTGGAACCAAAGAGCAGTTCCCAGCCATGTCGACCATGTCCACCCATGACAATCAGGTCAGCGGAAAGTTTTTCTGCCAGTGCATGGATTTCCCGGGCTGGCTGGCCAAGGACAGTATGAAGTCGATCCTCGGGAATGCCGATACCGGTACCCATTTCTGTCAAACTGGATTTGGCCTGGTTGGTCACCTCTTCATGAAGACCTTCGATATCCACACTGGTAACTTCAACAGCGTAACCAACAGCGATAGGTTCAATGACATGAACCATGCTCAGTTGTGCATCATTATCCTTGGCCAGTTTCCGGGCTTTCTCCAGGATTTTGGCTGAGTCCTGGGACAGATCAACAGCGACGAGAATATTGTTATACAGAGCCATAAGCCTGACCCTCCTGAGTAGTGAATTTGGAATCAGTGTAGTGATTAGAAACGATCGTAACAAGGGGTATATTGATCTGCGACAATTTAGCCCTATTCATTATCCATGGGGATGAAAGGAGACGGCTTGCCTGCTACCATGACGCCCTGTTTTAAGTCAGCATCACTATGTCAGAAAACACACAAGACAATACTCTCTGGATACAGCTCGTCGCTGGAACAGACAGCCAGGGCATGCCGGTTCTTGAGAAACTGGAAGTTACACGCCAGGCTGGCAATCAGGATAAAGAGCATGGCAGTCCTGGTGAGAGCGATTACTATGTACTGGTACGCTCACCCTTGTTTGTCCGGGATCTCGCTGCTGGCGATGTCTTTACCTGCAATCCTGAAAATCCGGCGGATTACGAGGTTATTCAACGCAGTGGCAATCTGGCTATTCGTCTGTTCCGTAGAGACAACATCAGCGAAGTGGAAGAGATGCTGACACCAGAAGTGGAGAAGCTCGATGGGCGCCTGGAACTTACTACTGACCGCGCGCTTGTATATACATTGCATGTGAACATCGGCTTTGGTGCCATAGAGAAGCTTTTTGACGGAATCATGGCTAGCTATCCTGATTGTGTCTGGTACTACGGTAATATCTACAGTCGGCAAGATGGCGTTACTCCTCTGAACTGGTGGCATGATTTTATCAACCAGGTTTAACAACCCCCTATTAACCCCGGACTACTGACCAGGTTACTACAATGCTTATAGTGATTTCCCCGGCGAAAACGCTGGATCTTGAAAGTGATTATAAAGCCCCGGCAACGACCCAGCCTGAATTGCTGATAGACTCTCGCAAGCTGGTAAAAATCATGCGGAACTATGACGCAGACGGATTGAGTGAGCTCATGAAAACCAGTGAGGCCATCAGCACATTGAATGTGGAACGCTTCCGGCAATGGAAAACACCTTTTACAGAAAATAATGCCCGTCCAGCCCTGTTTACTTTCAAGGGAGATGTTTATACCGGATTGGAAGTAGAAAAATTTTCCACAGCAGATCTTAATTATGCCCAGAAACACCTGCGCATACTGTCAGGGCTTTATGGTGCACTTAAGCCCCTGGACCTGATGCAGGCCTATCGCCTTGAAATGGGCACAGACCTGGATAACGAGCGTGGTAAAAACCTGTATGCATTCTGGGGAGACAAGGTGACCAGGCAAATAAACGAGGATCTTGCTGCCCAGAAGGATGACGTTCTGGTCAACCTGGCATCCAACGAGTATTTCAAGGTGCTTGATAAAAAGTTACTGGATGCCAGTGTAGTTACACCGGTCTTCAAGGATTACAGCAATGGCAAATACAAGGTGATAAGTTTCTTTGCCAAGAAAGCCCGTGGTCGTATGGCGGCCTGGGTCATCCAGAACCGCGTCAAGGATACAAATGCTCTGGCAGATTTTAAGTCAGACGGCTACAGGTACAGCAAGACAGAATCAACACCATCGAAACCGGTATTCCTGCGGAAGCAGAAGTAAGGGGCAGCCAGCGATGGGTCAGACGCCTATGCTGTCCAGAGCGTTGATGATCTGGCGTAAGATGCCGGCGGCAGTCGGATGTTCTTCTTCCACTTCCTGTAGCAGCATTTCGGCGGTTTCGGTGAAGTCATCCGAAGGTTTCGGCCCTTCCCATTCGGAAAGCTGGCTTTTCATCTGTTCCAGCATCGCCTCCTGCTGGGGACTGGTATCGCTGTCCGCGAATTTTTCATGGAGATCTGAGAGCAGACCTTCGATATGTTGTTTGGCCATAAATTCAATTCCTTCCGCTGTTTGAAAACAGTTTAACCTAATTTCCAAAGCGACTCTTGTGCTATGTCAAAACCCTTTTCCCAGGCATGTGAAAATAACAAGGACCCGATCCTGGAGGCTATCACGGCTTATTTTCGTCCTGGTCAGACCATTCTCGAAATAGGCACCTACACGGCACAACACATCGAGTATTTTGCCGAACGACTGACCGGTGTTATCTGGCAGCCAAGCGATACCCCGGACAGCATGACAGTGGTTGAAGCCGGGCTGGCGGGCAGCAGGAATGACAATATTTTGCCACCCATGACACTGGATGTCTGCCAGGACAAATGGCCTATCGGATCGGTAGATGGTGTGTTCAGTGCCAATACGCTGCATATCATGTCAGCTGATTCGCTCCCTTGCTTTTTTGCCGGTGTCGGGCGTATTCTCAAGCCACGTGGTTTCCTGTGTGTGTATGGTCCTTTCAGATACAAGGGCGAATTCACCAGTGAGAGCAACGCCCGTTTTGAGGAGTGGCTCAAATCCAATGACCCGGATAGCGGTGTTCGTGATTTCGAAAAGGTGAAATCCCTGGCAGAGGAATCTGGCCTGATGCTGGTCGATGATCATGCCATGCCTGCCAATAATCAGTTACTGGTCTGGCAGAAAGGCGTTATGGGTTTTCCTGTTTGAATGGCAGGGCACCGGTCGCTTCTTCCTTGTAGCGGCGTACATATTTTTCCTCATCGGCCAGGAAATTACCGATGGCCCTGTTGAAATCAGGATGGGCAATCCAGTGGTTTGACCAGGTCAGGACAGGTTCAAAGCCTCGCTGGATCTTGTGTTCTCCCTGGGCGCCTGAGTCAAAGCGGTCAATTCCCCTTTCAATGCAGTAGTCGATACCCTGGTAGTAACAGGTTTCAAAGTGCAGAAACTGGTAGGCCTCGGTGCAGCCCCAGTAACGACCATAAAGGGTATCTGAACCGACGAAGCTCAATGCTCCGGCAATATACATATCGTCTTTTTTCGCCATGACCAGCAACAGGTTCTCAGGCAGGTCCTTGCCAATCCGGATGAAGAATTCCTCGGTCAGGTAAGGGGATCGTCCGCGCACAAAATAGGTGCTCTGGTAAAAAAGGTAAAAGGTATGCCAATGCTCGGCAGTAATATCCCCGCCATGAATTTTTTCAAAGGAGATACCGGCATCCCGAATTTTCTGGCGTTCCTTGCGAATATTCTTGCGTTTACGGGAACTGAATTTTTCCAGGAATTGATCGAAATCTGAAAAACCGTCATTAAACCACTGGTACTGGCAGCCAACCCGTGACTGTATTCCAAGGTCGTTGAGCGTTTCACACAGAGCCGTATCCGGGAACAGGACATGCCAGCTGGACACCTTGAGCTCTGCCGCCTGCTTTGGAATGTAGACGCTCAACAACCTGAGAATTTCTGCCTCGTCTTGCTCCGGGGAAACACAGATTCGTGGTCCTGGACAGGGAGTAAAAGGGATGGCGGTGACAAACTTTGGATAATAATCCATTCCGTGGCGCTGGTAGGCATCCGCCCAGGACCAGTCAAATACGTACTCCCCCATGGAGTTGTCCTTCAGGAAAAGCGGCATGATGGCGACAGCCTTTGCCTTGCTACCTTCGCCTTGTTCCACTACCGCATGATAGGGCTGCCAGCCTGTGGTGGCAGTTGTGCTCTGGCTTTGCTCCAGGGCCAGAAAGAATGCATGCTGCATAAAGGGGTAATCATCCCCGGCCAGGGCATCCCAGGTATCGGCATCAATACCGTCTATACTGGTCAGAAAGCGCAGCTGGTAGCTGTTGTCGTTGTTCAAGGGGGAATCCGTTGCTGTTCGGGTAACACGGGTTACGGTTAACATTGTAGACAAGATCACCGGAAGTTCTCCAGCATACCGGACTATCTGTCACAATGAATGTTGTCTAGAATAAACAAAGCGATTTTTCTGCAGGCCCACATTATGACTCCACTGATTTCCGATATTGAAAAAGTGTCCGTTCACGGCGGACACAGTGGTCAGTTTTGTCATCATGCCAGTGACACCCTTGAAGACGTTGTCCGGGCCTATATTGATCATGGCTACTCCTGGATTGGAATTACCGAGCACATGGCGCCACCCTCCAATGCCTGTCGTTATCCTGATGAGTCCCGGGATGATATCAGTGCAGCTTTCCTGCTTGACCGTTTTCGTACCTATTTTGTTGAATGCAGGCGATTGCAGGAGAAATACCGGGGCAAGATCGAGATATTCACTGCGTTTGAAACGGAAACCTATGAAGGTGCCTATGACTTCATCAGGACCCTGGTTAACGAACTCAAGCCAGATTATCTGGTGGGGTCAGTGCATCATGTTGACGGGATCTGTATCGATTATGATGAGGCCATGTTCGAGGAAGCGGTCTCCCTGGCGGGAAGCAGCGAGGCCCTCTATAGCCGATATTTTGATTTGCAGTATGACATGTTGCAGGTACTGGAACCTGCAGTGGTGGGCCACTTCGACCTGATTCGTAAATATGATCCGGATTACCTTCATACCCTCAGTAATGCCAGTGTTTGGGAGAAGGTTGAACGTAACCTGGACTTTATTGCAGACCGGGAACTGATCCTGGATTTCAACCTGCGTGGCTTTGACAAGTCGTCAGAGCAGTATCCTTCCATGCCTGTACTGGAAGCCGCTGTCTATCGTGATATTGCTATAGTTCCAGGTGATGACTCCCATGGAGTAAGTTCGGTAGGACGCAATTTTGACCGGGGTATCGACATTCTGAAGTCCCTGGGTGCTGATACTGACTGGCCCCAGCCTCGCCTGATTGACTATACGTAAACATATGGAAGGAAATGTCATGACAACTTATTCCGGAAGCTGCCATTGTGGCGCAGTAACGTTTTCATTTGATCGCGAAGAGCCCATTACCGGTGGCCTGAGCTGTAACTGTTCCTACTGCGAGCGCCGTGCGGCCATCATGTTGCATCCGCCGGTTGCTGATGCTGACCTGAAAAGGGAAGTGGATGGCGATGCCCTGTCCTGCTACCAATTTGGTAATAAGGTGGCAAAACATTATTTCTGTAATCGCTGCGGTAATTACACTTTTCACGAAACCATGCGCAAGCCGGGTTATTTCAGGGTTAACCTGGGTGCGATTGAGGGAGTAGATTCGTTTTCACTTGAACGGGAAGTGTTTAACGGAAGGGAGTTGCTCTAGAACGATAAAGGGATAAAGGGATAAAGGGATAAAGGTAAGAAAGGTGGGCGGTTCAGGTAAGGAGCCGATACATGGATACAAGGATACAAGGCAAAGGGTTCAGGTAAGGCATGGGGAGATAGGATGCAGGATGCAAGAGGAAACAGCCAATTTTATCGAGGCGTCAGATTAATCTAATCTTTAAAAGTTAATGGTAAGGCTGAATAAAAACCCTTGACTGTCAATGTGAGGCTAACCATCCTGCCTTTAGCCTCCAGCCTTTAAGCCTGTCTACGGAATAAACAAATCCACCACCGTAAAAAAGAAAATCACTTTTCCCACCTGGTAATTGTTCAGAAAAGCCCGAAAACAATCCTTCGGATGTCGGTGCCAGGTCAGGAATTGCTGGTAACCGAATAAACAGGCTGCCAGGAACAAGCCGAACTGGTACCACCCCCCCAGGCCGAAATTTTTAGCCGCCATGGACATGGCCACCAGAAACATTAACTGCAGAACGCCAATTACAAAGCGATCTGCTTCCGCAAACAGTATGGCCGTGGATCGCACACCAATCTTCAGGTCATCCTCTCTGTCCACCATGGCATATTGGGTGTCATACACGACTGTCCACATGAAGTTCGCAAAATACAGCAGCCAGGCATACACTGGTAACTCACCGGTTTGCGCCGTGAAGGCCATCACTCCACCCCAGGAAAAGGCCGCGCCCAGGAAAAGCTGCGCCAGATGAGTAAAGCGTTTGGTAAAAGGATACAGCAGGGCAAGGCCCAGGCCGCCGAAACTCAGGTAAATTGTCAGGCGGTTTGTGAAGAGGACCAGGATAAAAGCCAGTAAACACAGTAAAGTACATAACCCCAGTGCCTCCTTGCCCGTGATGCTTCTCGTGGCCAGTGGTCTATCCTTCGTGCGTTCAACGTGGCCATCAAAATCCCGGTCAGCGAAGTCGTTGATACAGCAGCCAGCGGCGCGCATCAGGATTGTCCCGACAATGAATATCACGAGCAGGTGCAGATCAGGAAAGCCCCCCGCGGCAATCCACAGGCACCAAAGGGTAGGCCAAAGTAGCAGGAAGATGCCGATGGGGCGATCCATGCGCGTCAGTCGCCAGTAATGGGGCAGATGGGCATAGGTCTGGGGAAAGTGCTTGGCAAATGCCAGCTTCAGGCCATCGAGAAGATTGAGGAGGAAGGCCTTGCTGCGGGCAAAGTATCGGGTTTTTTCCATATGAGGTTTTACTGCATTCTCGGAATCTACACTATTATAGACACACAGCAATCACCATTGAATAAAGGAATTTCCATTGGTTAAATGATTGCAGCACAGGGGCGGGAGCACTCACTGAATGGGCAAGCTGAAACTACACTGGCAAATATTGATTGCCATTATCCTTGCCGGTATTGCCGGCACACTGACAGGTACGGAAGGCAGTTTCCTGGGCATTACGTTTTATTCTGCCTATGATTTCCTTGGTACCCTGTTCATGAATGCCCTGCGCATGATCATCGTTCCGTTGATTATGGCATCAATAATTGTGGGCATTGCAAGCCTGGGCAGTGGTAGCGACCTTGGGCGTCTTGGTGGCAAAACCCTGCTCTACTATGCCTTTTCCAGCACCATGGCCATTCTTATCGGCCTGTTTTTCGTCAACCTGTTTACTCCGGGGCTGTCCGGCGGGGAACCCGTAGGCGATGCGCTTAACCTGACGGTCGACAGCAATGAACTGGAATCCACCATGGTGCGTGTGGAGGGCCGTGGTGGTGGCGATATCGTGCAGATTTTCCTCCGTATGGTACCCACTAACATTGTGGCTGCGGCAGCAGACGGCCAGATGCTTGGCCTGATTTTTTTCAGCCTCGTGTTCGGCTATTTCATGACCCAGATCCCTGCAAAGCAAAGCGATGCCCTGTTGACTCTTTGGCGTGGCATTTCTGAAACCATGATGAAAATTACCATGTGGGTCATGAAGTTTGCCCCCTATGGTGTTTTTGGCCTGGTGGCGGAGACAGTAGCGTCAACCGGGTTTGCGGCTTTCCGGCCATTGCTGGTGTTTTTTATAACGGTCTTGCTTGCGCTTGCGACCCATGCGTTTATTGCGTTACCGCTGGTGCTTAAATATGTGGCGAAAGTCAGGCCAACCCGACATTTCCAGGCGATGGCCCCTGCCACATTGATGGCTTTTTCCTCTGCGTCTTCCTCGGGCACTTTACCATTGACGATGGAATGCGTGGAAAAAAATGCGGGTGTTTCCGAGCGTACAACCAGCTTCGTATTACCACTGGGCGCAACCATCAATATGGATGGTACGGCATTGTATGAATGTGTCGCGGCTATCTTTCTGGCGCAGGCCTATGGAATCGAAATGACTTTTGCGACCCAGTTCACCGTTGTGTTGATTGCTCTGCTCACATCCATTGGTGTTGCAGGTATTCCGGCAGCGAGCCTTGTCGCCATCACCGTAATCCTGACAGCCATTGGTCTGCCGGTAGAAGCCATTGGCTTGCTGCTGGTTACTGACCGCGTACTGGATATGTGCAGAACATCGGTAAATATCTTTTCCGATTCCTGTGGAGCGGTGATTATCGCGAAGAGTGAGAAAGAGACAGGAATACTTGAATAATGGTGGCTGCCTCCTTTTTATAAGATCTGTCAGGCTTTTTTCACAAATTCCGATTTCAGCTTCATGGCACCGATACCCTCTATCTTGCAGTCGATGTCATGATCCCCATCCACCAGGCGAATGTTTTTCACCTTGGTGCCTACCTTGACGACAGAGGATGATCCTTTCACTTTCAGGTCCTTGATCACGGTCACTGAATCGCCATCATTTAATATGGTGCCATGGGCGTCTGTAATAACAGGACCAGTGTCGTCACTTTCAGCAGAAGCGTTCCTGTCCCATTCATGGCCACATTCAGGACATATCAGTAAAGGACCATCTTCGTAAACGAATTCGGAGTTGCATTTGGGACAAGGAGGGTAGCTACTCAATTTTTGCCTTATGACTTTCTACAAGTGAAATGGAGTCTGCTTACTTTGAAACCAGCCATAATGCATGCACCATACCGGGAAAAAAGAAAAGGATGCAAAGTATGATATTGATGACCAGGTCTTTGCCTGCCCCGTTCTTCATGAATACGGCGATGGGAGCTAGAAAAATAGCCAGCAAAATCAGAATAAGCTTGTTATCCATTAGCATAACTCCAGGCATTGTTTGTAGATGTTCCCGCAGTATAACGCGTATAGACAGTTCCAGTCCTGAAACCTGATTGATTAGCGTTTTAACCAGAGTTTGACCACCCGGTTCCACCACATGATTGTTCCGGTGACAAACATCGCTGCCGGTGCCAGTCCGAAGAGAGCCCAGGTTGCCTTGACAGCCTGGTCGCAAAAGCCGGGGCCATCACAGAACAGGCCAATCCCATTGATACGTCCGAAATGGAAAAAAGCCAGCCAGTAAAGAATCTTGTCTATGGGACGTTCACCGGGATTGTGGTTCCCGAATTCAAAAGTACGGTCCGCCCAGGCGTGAAAGGACTGGGGAAAACATAGATAAATACCGCTCAGAGCAAAGATCATGATGAAGGCAAAGGTCCAGAACCCCATCATGCTGTGAAGATCCCAGTTGAAGCGCTTCCAGCCAACACCACGATGTATGACCAGGCTGCGTTTCCAGCGTTTTCTTCCGGGCCACCAGATCACCAGGCCGGTCATCGCCACGATGGCAATCGCTATTGCCCCGATTCCATTAATAATTTGCCCGGTCCGTCCCGCAAGAAAATTGTCATGAATCTCGATCAGTCCAGAGACCAGCATTACGCCCGTGGACACGGCTTTGCCAACATCCTCACCGGTATTGGGGTCAAAGAGCCGCTCAATGGTTCTGCCATCCCTGGAAAGCCAAATAACCGTGGCATAGCCGGGATTGTAATGGGGCGATATTCTTGAAACCGTATAGTCTGGATATTGCCTAAGAGCTGCATTTTTTAAGGCATCCTCACTCAGGGCAGGACCGGGATCACTTGTAATATAGGGGTCAGGTGTCACCCAGACGTATAGCTCATTTCGATAAACCAGCACACTACCGGTTACGCTGATAAAAAAGACATAGAGACCAAGGGCAATACCGCTCCATAAATGGATCTGAAAAAGGGCTTTTCGCAGGGGCTGGCGTTGCGGATGATTGAGCCAGTGATGCCACAGGTGCTTCTTGTTTGGTTCGGAATTTTTCATTTTTCCAGCATAACGTGGATGACGTCAGCCTACTTGATAATCATCAATTTTTTCCAGAATTCCACAGGTAAGAATCATATCTGTTTTCATTACTGCGCATGAAATTACTTGTTTCCTAATCATGAGTAATTGTTTTTCCTTTTTTCCAGCAGCAGACATCTGCAAAGAAATTTAGCTGCTATTGTATTTCTTAGCATAATGATGGTGGTAAGCGATATGCAAGAAGCCTTGATTGGTTTCAAGGAAATTAAAGGAGTTATCTTGCAGAGTATTTTTCATGATCAATTGGAAATCATTGGAGCCAGGACGACATGTCCTCCGACGTCAATGGATTATGTAAATACAATTACTTGGCCAGACAGCCACCATCAGCGACCAGCATCATTCCGTTGATGAAGTTTGAAGCGGCGGAGGCCAGAAAAATGGCAGGGCCCTTGATTTCATCGGCATCGGCAAAACGTCCCTGGGGCGTGAACGCATTGATTGTGGCAACAAAATCCGGGTCATCAAAAGGACCAAGTTTGGTGCCATAAAATCCGGGGCAGATGGCATTTACGTTAATACCCTTAGGGGCATACTCCAGTGCCATTTCTTTTGTCAGGTTTACAATAGCGCCTTTGCTGGCCGCATAGGCGGGCGCCGGAAAGACACTGGATGTTCCTGCCAGCCCCCACATGGACGCAATATTGATCACCTTGCCACTGCCCCGCTCAACCATGTGTTCGAGTACCGGCCTGGAGCAGTTGAATGTCCCGTGCAGGTTGATGTCGATGACCTTGTGCCAGGACTCCTCGCTGGTTTCATGAACCTGGCCTGGGTCCGGATCTCCGATGCCCGCATTATTAACCAGTATATCGATCTTTCCAAAGGCCTCCAGGGCCTCTTTCACAAGATTGCGTGCATGCTTGGGTTTTCGTACATCACATTCGCAGGTGTGCACAGTGCCACCGATTGCTTCAATGTTGGCAGCTGTCTCCTTGAGGCCATCCGTGTCAATATCGCCGATGACAACAGAAGCGCCCGCTTCGGCAAAACCTGTTGCCATCATGGCGCCCAAGCCCCCACCTGCCCCTGTAATGACGGCCACCTGGCCATGAAGACTGAAAATATCCGGATATTTTTGCATTAAAGTTTCCCTAGCTGATCTTGTTATTTTTAGTAACAGTTTGGGGGAAAGACCGGGTTGGTGCAACCGGGAATCGGCTGGATGCGTTTTGTTTACCAGGACTCCGCGCTGGTGCGCAGGTCTACTTCGAAGGTCCAGGCTGAAGGATGCTGTTTCGACAGGTTGAAATAGGTTTCGGCAATGGCATCGGCTTGTAGAAAGAAGCTATCAGGCTTATCTGGAAAGCGGGACCTGGCCAAGTCACTGTCGATAATTCCGTCAATGATCACTAGTGCCACATGAATTCCTTGAGTGCCCAGAGAGCGCGCCAGGGACTGGGCGAGGTGGCGTTGTGCCCCTTTGGCTGAACTGAAGGCGGCAAAGTTGGCGCCACCTCGCAGGGAAGCCGTGGCGCCTGTTACCAGCAGGCTACCACCCCCATTTTTAACCATGACCGGGGCTGTCTCCTGCGCAACCGTGAGCAGACCCAGGGTGTTGAGTCGCCAGGCTTCCTCAAAATCCCCGACTGTCGCATCCATTGCTGTGCCGAAAACACCTTTGCCGGCGTTATAGATTACAACGGTGGGTGGGCCCAACGATTCATGAATGGAGGCAAAGGTGGATTGGATGGATTCCGGGTCAGACAGGTCGCAGGTAAAGGGAACAATATCCTGATTGTCCGCAGCATAATCCTGCAGACGCTCAAGATTCCTGGCCAGAATGGCTACCTGGTAGCCTTGAGTGAGAAATTTCCTGGTAAATGCCATACCGTTACCGGGGCCGACACCGGCAACAATGCACAAAGGTTTATTTGCCATGGTTAGGGTTTCTCCTGTTTGTCATACACCAGGCTGAAAGTATCAGGATTACCTTTTTCGTTGGTTATATTGATATTTATTGTCATTCGGCTACCGTTCTCGGAGTAAACCCGGGTACCGGAACCCAGCACTTCCCCATCAGAGAGATTGGCCCATTCAGTGGTATTGTTATCGATAATGGTTTCAGTGAATTCACGGGACGAAAGAGTGCCCGTGGCCTGCAGTTCTGCCAGTAAAGGCGAGTCGTATTCAGGGTAGCGTTGGCCATCGGTTCTGCCAGTAAACTGAAGGAAACCCGGAGAGCCATCAGCATTTACCCATACTGCAAGGCCAAGGATCAGGCCATCGTCGCGCAGGCTGTATTGACGTACGTCCATCCGGGGCGGGTTCATTCTGGTGTCGGAGGCCTCAGCGTTAAGGGTCCAGGTGCCAAGAATGGGATGATCTTCCTGGGCGAATATACCGGAACAGGCGAAAAGAAGAATACAGGCTGAAATACCTTTCATGTTTTAACAGTTCCTACATTGGTGAAGAGAAGTCCAAGTGTAAGGACAAATTGAGGCCAGGGTAACCCGCTTACTGGTCCAGCAGCCGATACATCAGGACCGCAGCCCGTTTAGCCTGGTTTGGGAGTGCTGCCAGTACACCGGTTTCCTCTATGGTGTGACCTGCCGTGCCTGACATCCCCAGACCATCGATTGCCATGTCTACATGGGCGGCTGTGAAAGAGATATCGGAGGCACCGGCATTGAGTGGATTCACCGCTTCCACAGCACCAAGGCCAAGGTCCTGGCTGGCCTGGCTGTACAGTGACAGCAGTTGCCGGTTTCCAGCAGTCGGGGCCAGGGGCGGGTAGCCCTCATCAAAACTGATGCTGGCAGAGGTATGGGGTAAATTATCGGTAATCAGGCCGCGCATAGTCTCTTGCACACGGCTCAGTTGTTCAGGTGATATGGCACGGATGTCACCGGTAATTATGGCTTTCTCTGCCACCACATTATTCTTGCCAAAGGTTGTGCCACTATTGCTGGCCCTGTCATGGGTCACTGTAGTACCCCCCATGATACGGCCGGGATTGAAAGTGAGCAGTTCCTCACGACGAAGAGTTGTGTAGAAATCCATGAGAATACGTGATGCTTCGTAAATGGCACCAGCACCCACGTGCTCCTGGAACACCTGGGATGAATGGGCTGGTTTTCCGATGACCTCCAGCGTCCAACCGCTGGAAGAGCGTCGTGAAATATTGGCGGTTTCAGGCTTGCCGTCACCATTTTCAAAACCCAGGGCGATATCAGCCCATTGCGCAGCCTCTATGAGGTGGCCCTTGGACAGTGACAGTGGTCGTCCGCTCAACTCCTCATCACCGGTCATAATCACGGTGATATCCATGTCGGCCAAAAGACCCACACCATCAAGTGCCCTGAGAGCCTGTAGCATGATTATGTTACCGCCTTTCATGTCCGAGATACCCGGCCCTCTTGCCAGGCCGCCGCCAAGGTCTTCATAGGTCTGGAAGGGGCTGTCCGGCTCAAAGACAGTATCCAGGTGGCCTATGAGCAGCAGCTTTGGTCCATCACCTTCCACATGGTGGTCTGCGACCAGGTGACCTGCCCGTTCCCAGGAGGCACCGCCTTCAAATCGGGCGTCAAAACCCAGTGCCGTGAACTCAGGAATCAATGCATCTGCAACCGCTTTTACACCATCAAAATTCATGGTGCCGCTGTTGATATTGACTATATCAACGAGCAGCTCCATGGCAGAGGCATTAGTCCGATCGATATGTGACACCATAGCCTGCTCGATAGTATCGAGTTCCGCCACGGAGGCTGCCGGCAACAATGCCACAAACAGGCTAATGGAAAAAATGCATTTATAAATCATGGGATCAGGCACCTGTAACAGGATGAAGGTCTTCTGCCCCCACTATTGATGGCGGTAGACAGCCCGTTCATGAGAAAAAGCCTTGAAGCCGAAGTGGCCGTGATAGCTGCCCATGCCACTGCCATTGACACCACCAAAGGGTAAATTGTTTTCCAGGTAGTGGGAGAATACACCATTGACTGTTACACCCCCGGAGGATGTACGTTTGAGCACTGCATCAACGTTGCCCGGGTTGGGGGAATATACATAAAGTGCCAGGGGCTTGTCCCTGCTCTCGATGTATTCGATGGCCTCGTCCAGGTTTTTGTAGGTCATTACCGGCAATACAGGCCCGAATATTTCCTCTTGCAGGATAGCCATATCCGGGGTCGCGTCTGTAAGCAGGGTCGGGTGCACAGTAAGGTCGCTGTCTTCCAGCTCGCCGCCAACGGCCACGGTTGCCCCCTTGGATACGGCATCATCGAACAGGCCTTTTACCCGGGCGAAATTTTGTGGATTTACGATCTGTGCAATACCTTCCTTGTTGATCTGACCGTTCTCGTCATAGAGATTTTCCTGCACTTTGGCCTTGAACGTATTGATCAGTGTCTCCTTCTGGTCCTCTTTCACGAACACATAGTCCGGGCAGATACAGGCCTGGCCACCATTAAACTGCTTGGCACCGGCAAGATCTGTGGCGACTTTTTCCACATCAGCGCCGTCATCGATAATCACAGGTGACTTGCCGCCCAGTTCCAGTGTGACGGTGGCCAGGTGCCGCGCCGCTGCCGCCATAACCAGTTTGCCCACACGGGTGCTGCCGGTAAAAAAGATATGGTTGAAGGGCAGCTCCAGCAGTGCAGTGGCCACATCCACTTCGCCTTCGAACAGAGCTACCTCATATTCCTCAAACGCTTCATCAATGATTTTGGCGGCTACGCTGGCCGTCGCGGGGCACAGGTCTGTCAGTTTAACCATGCAGCAATTGCCGGCAGCTATCGCAGCGGCCAATGGGCCCAGTACCAGACCCAAGGGAAAGTTCCATGGGCCGAGGATGAGGCACACGCCGCGCGCTTCATAGACAATCTCTGCCTTGTCATCCGGATTCATCGAAGTGGGCACTTCCACCGGGCTCATCCAGGCATCGAGGTTATCGATATTGCGTTGGATATTACCCGTCACGTTAAGGACTTCAGTGATGCGGATTTCCTGTTCCGGTTTGCGTGTGTCCTGACGCACGGCCGCGACGATGTCGTCAGCATGCTTTTCTACCGCATCTTTCAGCTTCTGGAGGAGCGCCCTGCGGTCTTCAGCAGAGGAAGCCTTCATGGTCCACTGGTGTTTCTGTTGAAGGGCAAAGATGCGATTGATTTGGGCGTTTACATCGGAGAAGTTAGGGGTAGCAGGGGCAGACATCAGGGCTCCTCAGGAGTTTGGTGATAATTAGGTGAATGAACTGGTGAATTATACGTTATTGGCAGAAGAGAAGTTTTCTGTTTCAGTTATGGATCAGTTCCAAAAAAGACAGCTTAACAGTCTTTCCCGATTAAACCGGGGATACCAGTTTCAGTCCTACGATACCTGAAACAATTAGTAGCAGGCAAAAGACCCTTAGGAGTTCCCGGGATTCCCCAAGAAACAGCATACCCAGTATTGCGATGCCAACAGCGCCGATGCCTGTCCAGACAGCATAAGCAGTTCCGACGGGAATAGTTTTCATGGCGACTGATAGCAGCCAGAAGCTGGCCGCCATAGCGATGATTGTCAGCACCGATGGTACAAGCCTGGAAAAGCCCTCCGTATATTTCAGCCCTATCGCCCAGCCGCACTCAAACAATCCGGCGACGACTAAATACATCCAAGCGATAGTGTATGTCCTGTAATTGGTAAAAATATAAAGTGATGTTGAAGAATGTACTGCTTAAACATGCCCGTATTGCTCACTTCCTGCCAGCCAGCGCTTGATGAGTAGTTCTATCAGTTCTGGTTGTTCAGCCTTTATTTTCTCTGACCAAAGCTTGATCTTCGGTTGCAAGTGGGCATCGCGCATCAGGTCTGCAAGCTTGAACTCCATCAGACCCGTCTGCCTTGTACCGAGCACTTCACCAGGTCCCCTTATTTTAAGGTCCTGCTCTGCAATAAAGAATCCATCATTACTCTGGCGCATGATCGACAATCTTTCCCTGGCGACATCGGACAACGGAGTTTTATATAAAAGGACGCAATGACTCTCCTGGCTGCCGCGACCGACCCGGCCGCGTAACTGGTGCAATTGGGCCAGGCCGAGGCGCTCCGGATTTTCTATGACCATGAGGCTGGCGTTGGGTACATCTACGCCAACTTCAATGACGGTGGTCGCAATCAGCAACTGCATGTCGTTGTTTTTGAATGCCTGCATAATATCCGCCTTGTCCTTTGGTTTCTGGCGCCCATGAATTAGCCCGATGCGGATATCACTTAGTGCTTCCTGCAATTCTGCATATGTCGCTTCGGCAGCCTGGGCCTGCACGGTTTCACTCTCTTCTATCAACGTACAAACCCAGTATGCTTGTTTGCCCTCTCGGCAGGCGATATGGATGCGCTCAATGATCTCCCCACGGCGAGTATCCTGGCTGAGGATGGTGTTGATGGGTGTGCGGCCCGGTGGCAATTCATCAATGATTGAGCAGTCCAGATCCGCATATGCACTCATGGTCAGCGTTCGTGGTATGGGGGTGGCGGTCATGATGAGCTGGTGGGGATAAGTCCCCTCTTTGTTGCCTTTCTCACGAAGCGCCAGGCGCTGATGGACACCAAAGCGATGTTGTTCATCCACCACGATCAGGCCCAGTTTCCCGAAACTGATTTCATCCTGGAACAGGGCATGCGTGCCGACAATCAGCTGGGCCTGCCCACTTTCCATGGACAGCATTACTTGGGTCCGGGCCTTACCCTTGATCTTGCCGCTCAAGTACACCACATTGAGTCCAAGCGGTTGTAGCAGGGCATCCAGGTTCAGGTAATGCTGCTCGGCGAGGATTTCTGTCGGTGCCATGATAGCGGCCTGGTAGCCATGTTCCACTGCCTGTAAGGCAGCCAGAACAGCCACCAGGGTTTTCCCGGACCCGACATCGCCCTGTACCAGTCGCAACATGGGAGTGGGTGCCGCCATGTCGCGAGCGATTTCCTGGCCGACCCGTAATTGGGCTTTTGTTAGCTTGAAAGGCAGGGCCTCCAGCAGTTGTCGAACCAGCGTGCTCTTGTTGGTGAATGTCGGAGCGGCATGCTGATCAGCCTGTTCACGTAAGCGTCTCAGGCAGAGATAGTTGGCCAGAAGCTCCTCAAATGCCAGACGGCTTTGGGCAGGATGAGTGCCCTCCTCCAGCTCCTTCAAGGAAGCATCCACTGGTGGATGATGGAGATAATCCAGCGCATTTTCCAGGGAGATGAATTGCAGTTCCCGACTCAGGCTTTCAGGAAGTAGATCTGGCAGGGCCTTCGATTTTGCCAGCAAGGCCAGGGCCTGTTCTGCCATTGATCTAAGGCGTGCCTGGTGAAGGCCGTCGGTGATCGGATAGATAGGGGTTAAGCGATCAGCGAGATCTTTATTGCCGGCCTGGATGATTTCATATTCAGGGTGATACAGTTCCACACCGCTCTTGCCCCAACGCCCTTCCCCGAAACAACGAATGCGTGCGCCGTCTTTCAGGGCATTCTTCTGTGCAGCACTAAAATGAAAAAAGCGCAGACTGATGATGCCGGTTTTGTCCGCCACTTTAACCAGCAGGGAACGGCGGCGACCAAACACAATGGCGCTGCCCATGATCTCCCCTTCTATGACGACTTCCATGCCATGCTGCACAGAGCGGATGGGCGTGATACGGGTGCGGTCCTGGTAACGGAATGGTAAATGGAATAGCAGATCAAGGACGGTATGAATGTGGATATTGGCGAGCTTCTCCGCCAGCTTGGGACCGACACCTTTCAAATCGGTGACGGGCAGAGTGCTTAGGTCAGGCGTTATGGGTGGGGAGCTCATGCAGTGATTCTAGGTGGAAATTCTGCTGGTCGCCAGAAGGGATGTTACAGATTGACGGATAAAAGGTAAGTGGTTCAGGTCATTCGATGACTACGAAAAGCTACTAAAGGGCTGGTTTTGACCCATTGTTCGCAATAGCCGCGTATGTACCCTTATACAGTAAGGCAGAATCGATGATGAGCACTAATACATGCCTGGAAATATACCTGAACTGCTTACCTGTTATCCCATTATCGGGCTCCTTCCAGAACCTCTACAAGAATGTAGCTTGCCACATCATGAAGCTGCTCTGTTGTATATGCAAAACCGAAGGCCGGCATGGTGTTCTTTCCGTAGTTTGCGACTGTCATGATGTCTGAGGGTGTAAAGGTTTTACCGATGAGCTCAACACCCTTTTCGCCACCTTCACCATTTGAACCATGACAAGTAGAGCAAAGCTGCCTGAAGATGGTACGACCTGAGGCCATATCCGGGTTGCGTCCTTCCGGTGGTGTGATGGGCTCCAGATCCATGGGTGTGGCTGCAGCGGCAATACCGCCACCACCTGCTGAGGTTTCAACTTGCTGTTCCTGTTCACCTTCCAGAGAAAACAGCCAGAGGCTGTCTCCATGTTTGCCGGCGGCATAGATAGTGCCGGCAGAGAGAATAGCCACGTATTGTGTACCCTCATGCATAAAGGTAGCTGCAGTGCCATTGACACCGGCATCTGTCTGGTATTCCCAGAGCAGCGCGCCGTTATCCTTGTCCATGGCGGTAACGCGGCCATCGTTTCGCCCATGGAAGACCAGACCACCTGCGGTAACCAGCGAGCCAGATGAGCAGCCGCCGTTCCATTGCTGGCGCCAGGCGATCGTGTTGGTGGTCACATCCATGGCAGCAAAGATTCCCCTTGACGGCATATCCGTCAGACGGAAGCCACCGCCAAGCCAGGAAGCATCATGGGTAGGGTCGGAGTTTTCCGCTTCCTGCATGGCGCCGCCGATGCGGTCATTGGCGCAGATATAAAGCCAGCCGTTTTCACGATCATAGGCTTTTGGTGGCCAGTTTACGCCTGCCAGCGGTTTGTAGAGCACCGGATCTGTATCAAACGGGGTAAAGGTGCGCCCCTGGTTGACCAGCGACCAGCCTTCCGGAGCGATATCGATGAAATGGGGAATGAAGTCATCGCCCACCGGGATAGGTTGGGTTGGCGAGGTTTTCTGGCTCTCCATCTGTGGTACTTCTGTTTCGATAATGCCTACCAGCGGTTCACCAGTGATACGGTCCAGAATATACAGGTAACCGGACTTGCTCGCTTCTGCCAGGCCCTTGCGCATAACGCCGTCTTTTTCCACGTCAAATAGCACAACCGGACTCGGAGAGTCGTAGTCCCAGATATCATGGTGTACCTGCTGATAGTGCCAACGGTATTCGCCTGTCATGACATCGAGGGCAACAACAGAAACGGTGAACAGGTTGTCCCCCTCCCGCTCATTCCCGTTCAGGTCGGGTCCGGCATTACCGGTCGTGAAATAGAGCATGCCCAGTTCAGGATCCAGAGCCGGTGTCTGCCAGACCGGCGCGCCGCCGGTACGCCAGGCGTCATTGTCCTGGGGCCAGGAATCATGACCGACTTCACCGGGTCCGGGAATGGTATAGAAAGTCCATAGCAGGGAGCCGTCTTTCGCATCATAGGCTTTCACGCGTCCTCTGATGGCACGCTCTCCGCCCGCAAAACCCGTGATTACCATGCCGTTGTAATAGAGGGGCGCGGAGGTGATCGCATAACCCATATTAGGATCTTCTGCCTGGATTTCCCAGTTTATCTCACCGGTTTCCTGATCCAGGGCGACGATTTTCGCATCGAGCTGGCCCACGTAGATCTGGCCTTCACCCATGCCCAGTCCGCGACTTACCCAGCCGCAACAGACATTGACCCGTTCCGGATCCAGATTGGCCTGGTACGTCCAGAGAAATTCGCCCGTTTCCACGTCAATGGCGAACACGTCATTCTCTCCGGTACCTATATAAAGTGCCCCGTTATAAAACAGAGGCTCTCCCTGGCCGGAATGATTGGGACCTGCGCCGGAGCCATTAAGGTGTATGCGCCATTCCGCCTTCATGCTTCCTACATTGTCCTTGTTAATCTGGGTCAGCGGGGAGTATCGCTGGTTGCCCAGGTTACCGCCGTTGGTATACCAGCCTACGGTGGGTGGTGCTGCCAGCTCTTCCGGTGAAAACGCCGGTGAGACTGGCGCCTGGGCCTGTACGGCTGACACTGACATCATAATGATTGCGCAAAGGGTTGCGACAATTCGAGGTAAACATACAGAAACTGGATAATGAGTAGCAGGTGTCATTTCTTCCCCCTTGAATGACAGGACCATGGCAGATAGTCAAGCATACACGCTTTGCAACCCTGCCAAAACAGGGGATATTTTCCCGATGCCATCGCTATGCAACAAGGATACTATAGCGGCATATATTGATTTTCCCTTTTCTAGCCATGCAGGGAAAACAAGGGAGGCATCACATAAGTGCCTGAAAAAAAAGAAATAATACCAGGTAAGGCGCATCAGAAAAGAACCCGGTTCCTGACTTTACTGTATTTCGTAAGGGAAGCCCTCAATCGGGCTGGCCCAGTGATAAACCCCAGGAATGGTGATACGAGCGCCAATAATTTTCAAATTGGTCTTCACTTTAAGTTGAAAGAAGATTACTGCCAGGCTGTATTCGCGATACTCTCAAATTCGACACCACCATTATGCCGCAAGGAAGGAGGGGCTTGATGGCAGACCTTTCTTCAGGACATAGCATTCTGCTGGTTAATGATGACGTTGACCTGCTCGATAGCACGCAGGCCCGACTTAATGATGTTGGTTATACGGTCACTACAGCCAAAGGCGGCGATGTGGCAATTGGGCTGCTCGCTCAGAATGTATTCGAGGTCGTTCTTCTGGATATCCAAATGTCAAACGGCCATGGACTCCAGGTTATGGATTACATTAATGATCATCACCTGAAAACTGTTGTTATAGTCCTTAGCCCTGATACCGATTTCCATAGCGTCTCCTCTGCCTACCAGAAAGGAGCTTTTGATTTTCTCAGACAGCCCTGTGATCACGATACCCTTCTGGCCACACTGAAAAAAGCCTTTGAGAAGCAGGAGTCAGACAGAAGCCTGCTTGATCTGCGTAAACAGCTGGAACTCTCGGAACGTCTGCATCGGTTCATGATCGACAGTTCTCCGGATATTATTTTTATTGTTGATAAAAATGGCCATTTCGCTTTTGCCAATGACCGGGCAGAAGATCTGCTCAACTACAGAAAAGATGAGCTTATTGGCGAACATTTTTCCACGATTGTCGATCCGGAATTTCTCGAACCCGCTTCTCACTGTTTCAATGAACGACGGGCCGGTCCGAGAGCAACTCGGGATGCAGAAATCTGGTTGATGTGTAAACCTGCATCACAGTCTGGCTGGGACCGGAACAGGATCGCTATCGAAATGAACTCTCTGGGCGTTTATGAAAATGAACTCCAGGATGATAAAGGCAATATCATTCGCGGCGACTATTCAGGTACCTATGTTGTGGCATGGGATATCACTGAACGGCTGGCCTCGGAAAAACTTATTCATTATCAGGCTTATCATGACCTTCTGACAGGTCTGCCAAACCGTGCCCTTTTCCATGATCGTCTCTCCAATACGATCAGCAGTGCCCGGCGTCAGGATGACAAACTGGCTGTATTATTCCTGGACCTGGACCGTTTCAAGGTGGTCAACGATACCGTGGGTCATTCGGTTGGCGACAGCCTCTTGAAACAGGTCGCTGATCGTCTTAAATCCTGCTTGCGTGAAGGAGATACAGTAGCTCGTCTCGGAGGGGATGAATTCATTGTTCTGCTCCCCAACATGGAATGTGAAGATGTCGCACATGTTGTTGGAAGTAAGCTCGTCAACTGTATCAAGAAGCCTTTTATTGTTGATGGCAAGGAACTGTTTATCACGGCAAGCATTGGTATCTCTATCTATCCAGAAGATGGCACTACGGCGGACTTATTGATCAAGCATTCCGATACTGCAATGTACTATAACAAGAAACAGGGTAAGAACAGCTATAACCTGTATGACAGCAATATGACCGTTACGCATAGTCATATGCTCAATCTGGAAGCGGATATTCGACGAGGATTGAACGAGTCCCAGTTTGAGCTGTATTACCAGCCACAGGTTAGTTCCGAAAATAGCCGTATTTGCGGTGTTGAAGCTCTTCTGCGCTGGAACCATCCGGAAAAAGGATTGTTAACGCCCATGTATTTTCTGTCGATTGCTGAGGAAGCTGGCACAATTATTGACCTAGGAGACTGGGTTCTCGAAACAGCTGTAGCAGAAGTTAAGCGATGGCTTGATGACGGTCTGGATATTCCCAAGCTGGCGATTAACTGTTCCAGCAAACAAATTGAAAAACCGGACTTTGTCAGAAAAATAATTAACACACTGAAAAAATATAATTTTCCGGGTTCCCGTCTTGAAATAGAAATTACGGAAAGTATGTTGATGAATAATCTGGAACAAACAGTAGACAAACTCAGTGAGCTGCATAAATTCGGTGTCAATGTTGCCATTGATGATTTCGGTACCGGCTATTCATCCCTCAGCGTCTTGCAAAAGCTACCCATTCATAGCCTGAAGATTGATCGCAGTTTCATTCATGTGCTCAATGAACAGGCAGATAAATCCATCATCGAAGCCATAGCCAATATGGCCAAAGGGTTAAAGCTGGAGATGGTTGCTGAAGGTGTGGAAGATCATTTCCAGCTAGCTTTCCTGCGAAGTATCAGTTGTCCCGTTGTACAGGGCTTTATTTACAGTAAAGCCGTTTCTTCAGAAGAAGCAAGATCGATTCTTGAAAAGGGTAAGGCCGGATGCATTTCAAGGAAAAGCTTTTCCGAGGATGAAGAAGTCATCAGCCATCAGGCTGACAGTTTCAAGATAAACTAGTTTTTCATTCTGGAAGCTTTGGAAACAGCCTTGAGTAATCTGACTTTTCGAATGACTCGTGCCAGGTGAACGCGGTTACGTACGGTTAGAGTCAGGTTGACGATGCTGAATTGTGCATCCCGGTCTGAGGTTGCAATTTTTTCAATATTTGCCTCAGCTGAACTGATGGCGTTTGCCAACGTGGCGATGATGCCTCGCTGCTGTTCAAGTTCTACTCTCAATTCAACCGTGAACTCTCCACCAACAGTTGGATCCCAGCGCAGATTGACATATTTTTTCGGGTCATTTCGTACTTCGGAAACATTTTTGCAGGTCTCCCTGTGAACAACCATCCCTTTTCCAGCGCTCACATAACCGACGATAGGGTCCCCCGGAATTGGATAGCAGCATTTGGCAAAACTCATCAGCATACCTTCAGCACCCCGAATCGCCATGGCTGTATCTTCCTGGCTGGTGAGCTGGTTATCATTATCGTCACCAGGAATCAGGCGCCTGGCCACGATATAGGCCATGCGATTGCCCAGGCCAATGTCTTCAAGCAGGTCGTCTAGCACATCAAAGTCGGTCTGTTCCAGCAAGCCGCCAATTTTCTCCTTGGTGATATTCGACAGGTGATAGCCGAAACTGGACAGGGTCTTGTTTAGCAGGCGACGACCAAGAGCGATGGCTTCGGAGCGGCGCTGGTTCTTCAGGTAGTGACGGATATTGCTTCGCGCCTTGCCGGTGACGGCAAAGCCCAGCCAGGCAGGATTGGGTTGGTTGCCCGAGGCAATGATTTCTACTGTTTGTCCGCTTTGAAGCCTTTCACTCAGGGGGGCCAGTCGACGATTGATTCGACAGGCCACACAGGAATTGCCCACATCTGTATGGACCGCATAGGCGAAATCCACCGGGGTTGATCCGGCAGGAAGCTCCATAATTGCCCCTTTCGGGGTGAAGACATAAATCTCATCGGGAAACAGGTCCGTCTTGACGTGCTCAATAAATTCCAGGGAGTTGCCGGCCTGTTTCTGCATATCCAGGAGATCCTGTACCCACTGCCGGGCGCGAATATGGCTCTGGTTGGGTGAATCTTCTGCAGATTTATAAAGCCAGTGAGCGGCAATACCGTTGCTGGCCATCTTATCCATCTCTTCGGTCCGAATCTGGATTTCAATCGGCACGCCATGCATGCCAAACAGCGTGGTGTGCAGTGACTGGTATCCATTTACCTTGGGTATGGCAATGTAGTCCTTGAATTTGCCTGGTACCGGCTTGTACAGGCTATGAACCACGCCGAGGATGCGATAACAGGTATCGACTTCGTCGGTGATAATCCTGAAGGCAAAAACGTCGGTAATTTCCCGGAAAGAGAGGCGTTTTTCCTTCATCTTCTTGTAAATGCTGTAAAGATGTTTCTCTCTGCCAAGCACTCGTCCGGGCATATTTTCCCGTTTCAGGCAGGCTGCGAGAGCTGACTGGACCTGGCTGACCAGCTCCTTTCGATAGCCGCTGACATTCTTGACGGCGGCATTAATTCGCTGTGAGCGCAGGGGATGAAGAATCCTGAAGCCACGTTCTTCAAACTCCAGGCGTATATCGTGCATGCCCAGGCGGTTAGCAATCGGGGCATAAATTTCCAGGGTTTCACGGGCAATTCGTTTTTGCTTGTCTGGGGGCAGTACATCCAGTGTGCGCATGTTGTGCAGGCGGTCGGCAATTTTTACCAGAATAACCCGAATATCCTTGGCCATGGCCAGGGCCATTTTCTGGAAGTTCTCTGCCTGGGCTTCGGCCCGGGTGCTAAACTCAATCTGGTTCAGCTTACTGACGCCATCAACCAGGTTGGCTACGGTTTCGCCAAACTGTCCCTCAATGGCGACTTTGTCGATACCCGTATCTTCGATGACATCATGAAGCATGGCAGAGATGAGACTCTGGTGATCCATGTGCATGTCGCGGAGAATTTCCGCAACGGCGAGGGGGTGAGTGACATAGGCTTCGCCACTGCGACGTACCTGGCCATCATGGGCCTGCTCTGCATAGAAGTAGGCGCGACGCACAAGATCGACCTGAGCCTGGCCCAGGTAGTCATTAAGATCGTGTGCGAATGCGTCAATAGTGGTCATGTCTATTTCCTGACACTATTGATGGGGTCAATTGTGCGGTGAATCAATGTCGGCTCAGAGGGAGTCTGCCGACGGAAAGGCCGGACCGCCAGGGCGGACCGGCTTGACTGTGGATCAGGACTCTTCGTCTGCACCGTCAACATCGGAAGGGGCGGCTTCAGCCTGTTCCTGCCCTTCTTGCGGAATTAGCACCGCGTCCATGGCCTCTTCAATAGAGATGTCATTTTTCTTGGCAGCTTCAACTGCTTCAAGGGACTCTTCGGCTTCTTCTTCAGGAGTATCAGTCAAAATGGATGCGTCTACAAGACCATCAGCCACTTCGCGCAGAGCGAGTACTGTTGGCTTATCATTATCTTCATCCACCAGGGGGTCCTTACCGCCTGTCTGGATCTGGCGGGCGCGCTTGCTGGCAATCATTACCAGTTCAAAACGGTTTTCTACTTTATCCAGACAATCTTCAACAGTGATACGGGCCATAGTGTTTGTTACCTGTAATAGGAATTTGCAATTTTAAAGGTGGCGGATTCTTCCTGCTCACCGGGGCCGGGCATTATAAAGGCACATCAGGGGCAAGTCTATTCCTCCTAACACGAAGTAAAGACAGGCCAATGGCCCTTAATTTCGGTTCACGAGGCTGTCCAGCAGGGCTCCGAAATTTTTCTGCTGACGTTCCCGGGTCAGGGCAGATCCGCGGATCACGGCTTTCAGGTCATCCAGGGCAGTCTCGAAGTCCTCATTAATGACGATATAGTCGGCCTGCCCGTAGTGGGAGATTTCATTGACGGCTTCCGCCATGCGTTTTGCGATTATCTGGGTATCATCCTGGCCACGGTTGGTAAGACGGTCGTGAAGGGCCTCAAGAGATGGAGGCAGTATAAAAATACTTACCGCATCAGGAATCAACAACTGGATTTGTTCGGCGCCCTGCCAGTCAATCTCCAGGATGACATTCCAGCCGGCATCCAGACGCTCTTCTACCCAGGCCTTTGACGTGCCATACAGGTTTCCGAAGACTTCGGCGCTTTCAAGAAAGGCGTTCTGTCTGCGCATCTGCTCAAATGTATCCACCGTGGTGAAATGATAATTCTTGCCATCCTCTTCGCCGGGACGCCTCGGCCGGGTAGTATGGGAAATGGAAACGCATAGCCGGTGCCTGCTGTCACCGTCAGTCTCGAGAAGGGCATTGACCAGGCTGGTTTTTCCGGCACCGGAGGGCGCGGATATCAGGAAAAGGTTTCCCTGGTTCATTATTGAAAGTCCCCCGACAAGCTAATCAGCGCTGCATCATTCAATATTCTGTACCTGTTCACGCATCTGTTCGATTAATACCTTCAGCTCTACGGCATTGAGTGTGGTTTCAGTGACCACAGCTTTGGAGCAGATGGTATTGGCCTCGCGGTTCAATTCCTGCATGAGAAAATCCAGGCGTCTGCCAACGGGCTCTTTTCTGGAAAGTATCAGGCGGGTTTCCTTGACGTGGGCTTCGAGTCGATCAATTTCCTCACCAATATCGGCTTTTTGCATGATCAGTACCAATTCCTGCTCAAGACGACCCGGTTCCACATCTGTTTCCAGTTCCCTGATCTGTTCTTTCAACCTGTTTTGTTGAACGGTAAGTATTTCAGGTAGTGATGTACGAATCTCCTCTACTATGCTGCTGATAGCTTCCAGTCGGGTTTCAATGGCGGCTTTCATTTCAGCGCCTTCGCGGGCCCTGTGTTCAGTAAGAAGTGTGAGTGCTTCCCGGAACAGGGATAGCGAGGCTTCTTCTATTGTTTTAGACTCCTGCTCCTGTTCCTGGATTACTCCAGGCCACTTGAGGATTTCCAGCGGACTGGCACTGCCGTTGGTACCAGTCAGCTCACTGACTTTATTCAGGGTTTTGCCCAGCTGGCCAAGCAAAACCTCATTGACAGGAATCTGGCCATCGCTGACAGTGCTGGGCAGGTACTTGAGCTGGGCTTCTATCTTGCCCCGGCTCAAGGTATTGCGCAGCAGGTCGCGTAACCCTGTTTCCACAGGGCGGAATTGTTCAGGAAGCCTGAAGGCAGGCTCAAGATAGCGATGATTGACTGAACGGATTTCCCAGATCAGGGTACCCCAGGGATAGTCGCCCTGTTTGCGGGCAAAAGCGGTCATACTGCGTGTCATAAAAAAGGCCAGGTGTGTCGCAACTTGAGTGGAAACGAACTATAGCGGATTTGTTATTCATTATAAAATAAACGGCTTAATGCCCGGCCTTATCCGGTTTTGATTAATCGGGTGTTGTCCGGAATGTCACCGACACAACCAGAGGTAATGATGTCAGAAGTAAAACGCCCCAGCGGCAGAGCACCACAGGACTTGCGCGATATTAAATTTACACGGAACTTTACCCGCCATGCAGAGGGTTCAGTACTGGTGGAGTTTGGAGACACCCGAGTGATATGTACTGCTTCCGTGGAGGAAGGGGTACCGCGATTTCTCAAAGGTAAGGGCCAGGGTTGGGTGACGGCTGAATACGGTATGTTACCCCGTTCCACCGGCAGCCGGATGGATCGCGAAGCAGCACGCGGAAAACAGGGTGGTCGCACTCAGGAAATCCAGCGTCTGATCGGTCGTTCCTTGCGGGCCGCGGTGGATATGAAGAAGCTTGGTGAGAACACCATCAAGATTGACTGTGACGTGATACAGGCAGATGGCGGTACCCGGACCGCATCAATTACTGGAGGCTGCGTTGCCCTGGTAGATGCTATTAAATACATGCAGGGAAAAAACCTGGTCACTGAAAGCCCCCTGCAGCAAATGGTCGCTTCCGTTTCTGTTGGTGTGTATAAAGGCACTCCCGTGCTTGATCTTGATTACCCCGAAGATTCCTCAGCGGAAACGGACATGAATGTTGTCATGACTGATAATGGCGGTTTTATTGAAATCCAGGGGACCGGTGAAGATGGTGAGTTCAGTCTTGATGACCTGAACGCCATGATTGATCTGGCCAGGCATGGCATTACACAATTATTTGATAAGCAACATGCCATTCTGGCGGAATAATTGACTTAACCCGTTCTAAAACGGGTCGGATCAGACCTAACAAAAATACAGGAAATAGCGTTTGTCATGCAGGATTACCAGAAAGCCTTTTTAAATTATGTCACTGAACATGAGATTCTACGGTTTGGAGAATTCACCCTGAAATCCGGTAGGCAGAGTCCCTACTTTTTCAATGCGGGTCTCTTCAATACCGGTGCTGCCCTGGGATTTCTCGGTTCCTGTTATGCGAAGTCAATCAAGGATTCGGATGTTGATTTTGATGTAATTTTTGGTCCTGCCTACAAGGGAATTCCGCTGGCTTCAGCAGCTTCAATTGCTTTTTATCAGGAATTCAAGCAGGATATTCCGTGGTGTTTTAATCGCAAGGAAGCCAAGGATCACGGGGAAGGCGGCAATATTGTAGGCTCTCCTTTGAAAAACCGTGTGCTGGTTATAGACGACGTCATAACTGCTGGCACAGCCATCAGGGAAACCATGGAAATTATTGAAGCGGCAGGTGCAAGTGCTGCCGGCGTTGTGGTTGCCATGGATCGCCAGGAAAAAGGCCAGGGGCAGCTATCAGCCATTCAGGAAATTGAGCAGGAGTTTTCCATTCCTGTCGTCAGCATAATCAACCTGCAGCAGATAATTGATTATCTCGGGCAGGAAGGCAACGAGGCGATGGCGCCATTCTTGGGCAGCATGAAGGCATACCAGGAACAATACGGAATCTGAAACAGAGAAAAGAGCAGCATGCATTTTCACAAACTCACCACAATCCTATGGCTCTTGTTATTTGCAGCACTGCCAGTGCATGCTGCCAATATCTATAAGTATTACGATGATGAGGGTCGTGAGATTCTGGGATCCCAGGTGCCGGCTGAATATGTCAAGAATGGTTACGAGGTCATCAATGAAAGGGGGCAGGTCATACAGGTTGTCCCCAGAACTTTGACAGATGAAGAGCGAGCAGCACAGGCTGATACTCTAAATCAGGAACAGCTGGCAGAAGAGGCACGACGGCAACAGGAAGAAGATGACCGGCTGCTGCTTCGTCTCTATCGAACTCCTGAAGAGGTTGTCAGGCGTCGTGACAGCACCATTGAAGAACTTGATGCCCAGGTTTCAGTGCTATCAGCTCTACTTTTATCTGCTGAGGAGAAGTTTCAGGATCTTCAGGCCAGGGTCGATAGTGCTGAGAGTGCTGGCAACGAAGTGGATGAGAGCTTGCAGCGTCAGTATGACTCTGCTCTTGAGGAAAGAGACCGGTTGGCCAGACAGGTAGCTCGCATCGAAAATGAAAAAGTTACTACGATTGAGACGGCAGAAAAAAACATAGCGCGCCTGAAAGAGCTGTTGAACCTCGAGTAAATGCTAGCTGCCGGGACGACGAAACAAATCCTGGTTAAGTAACTGCCACTGTTCAGCCCAGCTTTCCGTTGGTTTGACGAAAAAATCCGTTCTGACATACTGGCTGATTTTCCCTTCGATTAAGGTCAAAAGCAGATTTGAAGTGACTGTAGCAGTCATCCTTGTACGAAGCCCTTCCTTGATCTCGGCTTCACGAAAAACCTGTTTCAACTGGGTATCCAGACGGTTGTAGACCTGGCTGGCACGGTCACGAAGCCGCTCGGTTTCTCCGACCAGGGCATCCCCGTTAAGCACGCGACTGATGCCCGGGTTTTTTTCCGCGAATGTCAGAACCAGAAGAATTATCTTTTCACACTGAACGAGTGCTGATGAACCTTCACCGAGAATTCGGGTAATGCGAGAGAAAAGAGTTTCTTCCATGAAATCGATCAGTCCCTCGAACATTCGGGCTTTACTTGGGAAATGCCGGTAGAGTGCTGCTTCCGACACCCCTACTTCGGCAGCAAGCGATGCCGTAGTAATACGACCACCGGGATTGTTTTCAAGCATCTGGGCCAGGGCTCTCAGAATAGCTTCCTTCTTGGCCCCTTTTTCTCTTGCTGCCATGTGGATATCCCCTCTTTTTCAGTTGAGTGTGGCAGAGCCGGTTTTCTGCTTGTTGGTAATGAGTGTGCCGATACCTTCGTCGGTGAAGACCTCAAGTAGCACGGCGTGTGGAACACGTCCGTCGATTATCTGGGCACTGGTGACACCGGAGTTAACAGCATCCAGGGCGCAATGAATCTTGGGCAGCATGCCACCATGGATTGTGCCGTCATCTATCAGGTTGTTGACCTGCTCTGTGGTCAACCCCGTCAGGACATTACCGTCCTTGTCCTGAACCCCTGAGATATTGGTAAGCAGAATCAGTTTCTCGGCCATCACCATCTGGGCTACCTTGCCGGCTACGATGTCAGCATTAATGTTGTAGGAAGCCCCCTGTTCATCTGCTCCGATTGGCGCGATGACCGGAATAAAGTCACTGCCCTTGATCATTTCAATGATGTCCGGGTTCATGCTTTCTACTTCACCCACATGGCCGATATCAATGATTTCCGGAGCATCCATCTCCTCGGTCTTGCGCGTGACCTTCATTTTATGTGCCCGAATAAAATCCCCGTCCTTGCCGGTAATACCTATGGCCTTACCCCCGTTCTTGTTGAGCAGGCTGACAATTTCCTTGTTAACCAGGCCACCGAGGACCATTTCCACCACGTCCATGGTGGCAGCATCAGTGACGCGCATGCCGTCAACAAAGTGTGACTTGATATCCAGCTTTTCCAGCAGGGAGCCGATCTGGGGCCCGCCACCGTGAACAACGATGGGGTGCATGCCAACCAGTTTCATGAGGACAATATCCCGGGCGAAGCTATTTTTCAGCTCCTCATCAATCATGGCATTGCCCCCATACTTGACCACAACGGTTTTACCGGTAAACCGTTGAATGTATGGCAGTGCCTCTGTCAGGACACTGGCAATATTTTTTGCAGAACTGAGATCAAGGGTCATTGGTCATCCATTGGCGATGTTTAGCAAATGCTCACTAACAATACAGACTACGAATTATAGGGCAAAGATGGGTTATCCCCAAGAAGTTCCGGTATGAACCTCAGAAGGTCAGGTCAAGGCTGGGAGCCAGAGAAGAGATGCCATGACGAAATTGCTGTTGAAGTTCATCAAGGGCGTCAGGGCTTTCGGCCTCAAAGCGCAGTACCAGGTTGGGCGTCGTATTGGAGGCTCTGACCAATCCCCAGCCCTTGTCAGTTTCCACCCGCAGGCCGTCAAGCCGGTTCATCCTTGCTCCCGGAATATCAAGTCGCTCTTGCAAGGTGGCCATGACCGGGAATTTTTCATTATCGCTTACCGGGATAAATATTTCCGGGGTACTGCAGGTGTCCGGCCAGGCCTCAAGAAGCCGGTCAGCATCCTGGCGGTTTGAGTCCATCAGCTCCAGAAAGCGTGCAGCAGTGTACATGCCGTCATCAAAGCCATACCAGCGATGCTGAAAAAATATATGGGCGGAGAATTCGCCACCCAACAGGCCGTTTGAATGATGCATTTGCTGCTTGACGAAAGAGTGCCCACTCTTGCACATCACTGGCACACCGCCCAGCTCATTCACCTGTTTGGCTACCTGTTGACTCGTTTTTACATCGAACACGATGCTGGCACCGGGGTTGGTTGGCAGGATGTCATTGATGAAGGCCAGTAACATGCGATCAGCATCAATGATTCGCCCTGAATGGCTAACCAGGCCGACACGATCACCATCACCGTCAAATGCAATACCCAGCATGGCGCCCTCTTCCCTGACTGCTGTTACCAGGTCTGCAAGATTTTCTGGTCGAGTGGGGTCCGGGTGATGATTCGGAAAATTCCCATCCGGCTGACAATGCAATGGAATCACCTGGCAGCCCAGTGCGGCGAAAAGCATGGGGGCGCAGTGGCCTGCGACCCCATTTCCGCAGTCAATAACGACTTTACCGGGAAAGTGGTAGTGGATATCTGCACAAATGCGCTTTATGTAATCAGGCATTATATTATGCAGGAATAGCGAGCCTTTCCCGGTATGGAAGTCCTCACTTTTTATACGATCTTTCAGTCTCGTGATCTGGTCTGCAGCAAGACACTGGTTTTTCAGGACAATTTTGACACCATTGTAGTCTTTCGGATTATGACTTCCGGTGATCATCACGCCAGACGTGGTTTCCAGCACATGGGTAGCAAAATATAGCAGCGGAGTCGGGATGGTACCCAGGTGAATGACATCACAACCGGTTTTTCGGATTCCTTCAATGAGCGCTTCGGAAAAATCGGGGCTTGAAAGCCTGGCATCTTCACCCACCATCAGTGTGGATTCGACCTGATCGAGGGCCTCACTGGCCACCGCTTTACCTATCTGAACCATGATTTCACGATCGAGGCCGCCCTGGCCAACGATGCCCCTGATGTCATAGGCACGAAATATGTTGTCAGGAAAAGGCGTGGTCACAACTGGCTAGCTGGTGGCGTGTTTTTTGTAAAGACGGGTGATGAGAGAAACCATCTGTCGTGTCAGACTGGATTTGCTGCTTTTCTGGAAGGAAAATTCGCCATTTTGCCAGTAAGCCGTAGCCTGGGCCGAGTCGCTGTTGAAGGTATCGGTCGCATTGTTGGCAAAGATCAGGTCCAGCTGCTTATCTTCGAGCTTCTTGCGGGCATATGCTTCGATATTGTCGGTTTCTGCAGCGAAGCCAACACAAAATGGCCTGTTTCTGGATTGTGAAATAGTAGTGAGGATGTCCGGATTCCTGACCAGGGGCAGGGTCATGGTGTCTGCATCTTTCTTGATTTTGCTGCTGGCTGCATCAGCCGGTCTGTAGTCGGCCACGGCTGCAACACTGATGAAAATGTCTCCAGGCACAACTGTACAGGCATCAAGCATCTGGCGAGCACTTTCTACCGGAACAACTTTCATACGAGATGGGGGCTCCAGGGCGACAGGACCGGTGATAAGAATAACATTGGCGCCAGCTTCCATTGCGGCCGTGGCCAGGGCATAACCCATTTTTCCGGAGCTGTGATTACTGATATAGCGTACTGGATCAATGGCTTCACGGGTCGGACCGGCGGTAACGGTGACATTAATACCAGCGAGAATGCCTGTCTCGAATAAACCCGCTGCTGCTTCGGCAATAGCAGCCGGCTCCAGCATTCTGCCCAGTCCGGTGTCTCCGCAGGCCTGCTCGCCATCGCCGGGGCCAAAAACAGCTATATTTTTGTCCTGTAACCGGGCCAGGTTTTCCTGGGTGGTTTCATTTTTCCACATGGCCTGGTTCATTGCCGGGGCAACGGCAATATTGGCTGTAGTAGCCAGGCAAAGGGTGGTAAGAAGGTCGTCTGCTCTCCCCTGGCTGAGTCTTGCCATGAAATTGGCGCTGGCCGGAGCGACGAGAATAAGGTCTGCCCAGCGTGCGAGCTCGATATGGCCCATCGCCGCTTCTGCATCTTCATCAAGCAGGTCTGTATGGACACGGTTACCAGACAGGGCCTGCAGTGTAAGCGGAGTAATGAATTCTGCAGCGGAGGCCGTCATGACTACCCTGACATCGGCGCCGGCACGAATCAGCAGTCGGCAAAGCTCTGCTGCCTTGTAAGCGGCAATTCCGCCTGTGATGCCGAGAATGATCTGTTTGTTGGCAAGACTGAGCATTAATCGCTATTCCGGTAGAAACACGAAACTGGACTATATTGGTGTTTACGCAGGCTGGCTGGAAATGCCAAACCGGGATCCAATGGTCGCCCGAACCCGGCGAAGCCTACCAGCAAGGCTGATGATATTCAACGTAATGTCAATAACTTAGCGCGTTTCAAGGGGAACTAAACTGATGTCAATTATGCAGTGGCCCGAAGATGAAAGGCCCCGGGAGAAGCTTCTGATGAAGGGGCCGGGTAGCTTGTCCGATGCTGAACTGCTGGCCATTTTTCTGCGGACGGGTATTCCCGGGGTCAATGCCATTCAGCTTGCAAGGCGCCTGATTCAGGCATTTGGCGGATTGAGGCGGGTATTGGAGGCACCCCGCGAGGAATTCTGTGCTCACCCCGGTGTGGGATGGTCAAAATTTGCTCAGTTGCAGGCCGTAAGGGAGCTCTCCCAGCGCTGTCTGGCCGAAAAACTGCTGCGGGAGGATGTCTTTACCAGTTCTGGAGTGACGCGCCAGTTTGTGCAGCTGCGTCTTGGAAGTCGGGGGCGGGAGGTGTTTCTCTGCCTTTTTTTGGATAATCAGCATCGACTGATTGCCGAAGAGGAGCTGTTTCTGGGAACTATTGACGGTGCTTCAGTGCATCCAAGGGAGGTAATCAAGCGGGCTTTGTTCCATAATGCGGCTGCCCTGATCTTTGCCCATAACCATCCATCGGGAGTCACTGAGCCAAGCCAGGCAGATATCAGTATTACTCATCGTCTCAGGCAGTTACTTGAAGCTGTGGACATCCGGACACTGGATCATCTGATCGTCGGGGATGGCGAAGTCAGGTCCATGGCAGAGCACGGCCTGTTGTAGTGCAGGAAATCCTGAAATTCCTTGAACTTGGGGTGCTGTTTTGGTATAAAACGCGCTCTTTTTTTCACCGAATTTTATGACGGGGCCAAAATCCCCTGAATATCAAGAGTTACGAGGCAGAACAATGTCCAGAGTATGCATGGTTACCGGCAAGAAACCTGTTACTGGCAATAACGTATCACACGCCAATAACAAAACCCGTCGCCGCTTTAACCCGAACCTGCACACGCACCGTTTCTGGGTTGAATCCGAGAAGCGTTTTGTAAAATTACGCCTGTCCAGCAAGGGTATGCGCATCATTGACAAGCTTGGTATCGACCAGGTCCTGTCTGACATGCGTGCCCGAGGCGTCAAGGTTTAAAGGTAAAGGCGTTCAAGGCGTCAAGTAAACAAGCTTAGAGGCAAAGACGATGAGAGATAAAATCAGACTGGTTTCAAGTGCAGGAACAGGGCACTTCTACACCACCGATAAGAACAAGCGCAACATGCCGGATAAAATGGAGATCAAGAAATTTGATCCTGTTGTTCGCAAGCATGTCACCTATACTGAAGCTAAAATCAAGTAAGAACGCTTCAGCCTCTGACCAGGCAGCAGACCCCGAAAATTCTTTTCCTCATTCTTCCGGATGCTGCCTGGGTTGATTTCCTTCCCACCTTTTTACCATACCACTGTCCAGGTCAAACAGGTCCAGAACACGGCCCATACTCTGGCGAACCATGTCGTCCAGGGATTCCGGTTTGCTGTAGAACGCAGGCACTGGCGGATTGATGATGGCTCCCATGTGAGTGACCTTCAGCATGCTTTCCAGGTGTCCGGCATGGAGGGGGGTTTCCCGCACCATCAGGACCAGTCTGCGTCTCTCCTTGAGAATCACATCTGCTGCTCGGCTTAACAGTGATGAGGTTACGCCCGTGGCAACCTCAGACAGAGTCTTGATGGAACAAGGCGCAACCAGCATTCCCATGGTCTGGTAGCTGCCGCTGGCAATGCAGGCACCGATATCGTTATTACTATAATAATGATCTGCCAGTGCTGTTAACTCGCTGACCTTGAATGAGGTCTCCTGGCTAAGGGTCACTTTGGCGGATTGGCTGACCACCAGGTGTGTTTCAATATCAAGCGCCTTGAGCGCCTTGAGTGCTTCAATCCCGTAGACGATTCCCGAGGCTCCGCTGATTCCTACTATGATTCTTCTGCTTTTATGATGACTCATGCTTTGCTTTCCCTGATTTCCAGAGGTGCCTGTAAGAGAAAACGGTCAACACAGACAATAAACGCCGGTATTGTGCCAAGCAGAAAAAATGACATGCCGGCCATGATGGCCAGCCCGATGAATATCCAGGTCAGAATGATCCAGGCCGTCAGCATCATCAGCCCCTGGACTATGTGTAGATTGCTCGGTTTATGGCATACCGGGCAAACAGCCGGTGAAAAGGAGACTGAAAAAACTTTCTGGACACTGGAAATCTGTTTTTCGTGGCAATGAGGGCATTCATGCAGGGCTTTATTCATGGCGCTTCTTTGTCTAACGATATCTGGCAGTAAAGTTACCATGGGCCGGCATGGTTTTAAATCCATTGAAGACTTGACCAAGGTCAATACTCGTCGCCTGCTGCAAGAGATACTGGATGGGTATCCATTAAGAGGTTTGTCCCCATGAAAGTACCATTCAGAAAAACTCGTGTTACTCGTTTGTCAGCACTGGCTGCAGGTGCCATTGGCCTTGCCTTCTCCTGGTCTTCACTGCTGGTGGCTCACGGAGAGGACAAGGAAATTCCCGTACCAGTGAGCATTAATGCCCTGATGGTGACGCTGATTGACCATTCGGCGCATTACATCTGGGACTATTCATCCCTGGAGCGTGAAATCAGCGATGATGAATGGCGTACCATTGAATATTATGCGATTCAGCTGGCAGGCTCCGGACCGCTGATTACCCTGGGTGGAACCGGCCCCCTGGATAACACCTGGACCGAGTCAGAAGCCTGGGTAAGTTATTCACGGACTATGACCAATGCCGCCATGCTGGCCCTGGATGCAGCGAAAAACAAGGATAAGGCATTACTGGCCAGTACCGGGGACGTGCTTGTGGCCAGCTGCCAGGGCTGCCATGACGCCTTCAAACCGGGTATTCCCACTGAAGGTTTCACCCACCAGCCGGACTACGACTATCTGTATCATCTCTTCGAGAGATAATGCGGGATATGTCCCGATGAATTTAGCCAGCTGATTTCTTCAGTTGGCTATTTTTATCCATTCTCCCCGATCTGGCTCGCCAAAGGGATAATCACCGTTGAGCAGGCGTAACATATCTTCCGGGTGCTCGGGCAAACGACTCTGTCTGGCAAGATCTGAATACGTGATATTTCCGTCGGCCTGGATGTAGGTAATCTGGACGGGATTGGCATACAGGGTTTCATTACGGGCAATGGGACGGAAACTACGCACAGAAGCCATGATATCTTCGTCGGAAACGCCTTCTCCCGCCTGACCGGTGATTATGAAGGCCCGCGGGCCGTAATAGATTACAGCTATCCGTTCATCTGTATCCGGATGAATACCGGTATAGCCAGCCAGTCCAAACTGGGAAAGCGGTTCTGACTGCTTCAGGCCGTCAATGCCCAGATCTTCACTGATAAACAATCGGGGATCCTTGGCGTTTTGCAGGCGTCTGGCTTCAATACGGATAGTGCTTTCCCCATCGATACTGCTACCAGTTACTGTGGTGGTTGTTTCCTCTTTTTGCCAACCTTCCGGGAAAATCAGCGTGTACTTGAAAAGATTCTGGTAGTACCGGTTGCGTTGATCGCCACCGGAAGCATTCTGGGGGCTGGGGCCAACGATGAGACCAGTCATTTGCTCACGAAATACCCTGGGGTCGGTTTCATCACTGGTCTGGGCGGATAATGTGCCGGCCTTGCTGACCACTTCCTGAAGACGAGTGTCATTTCGTGGATGAGAGGCGAACAGTCCGTGATAGCTCACTGCCGTCCTGTTGGAAGTACGCTTCATGAAATCCTCGTGATTTTTCAGGACACCAATCACTTCGACCATGGCATTGGGGTCGTATCCCGCATTGAAGAGGTATTCGGCGCCCAGGCTGTCAGCTTCCAGTTCCATGTCACGGCCGTATCCGCTGATCAGCGCTCCGCTGATCAGGCTGGTGGTTTCTCTCAGATCCACTCCCGTGGCAAAAATGAGAGCAATGGACGCCGCATTGGCAGAGCGTGCAGCAGTTTGCTGGCGCACGGCATGACGGCCCGTTACATGTCCTATTTCATGACCGAGAACTGCTGCAAGCTGGGCTTCAGAGTTCAGGAAATTTAGTAGTCCCCGGTTAACATAGATATACCCGCCAGGAAGGGCAAATGCATTAATATCAGGGCTATCAATGATAGTGAATACGTACTCCAGGTCTGGTCGGTGTGACACTGCAGCCATTTTCTGGCCAATTTCATTGACGTAAGCCTGAAGCTCGGGGTCGTTGTAAATGGGGTTTTGGTTGAGCATTTCCTGGTGTAGCTCAGCGCCTTTTTCCAGCTCCGCACTTTCCGACATCAGGACAAAGTTGGCCCCTCCGGTCGGGTTGCTGGCACAGCTGGCCAGCAGGATTGAAATTGTCAGCACTGCCCATATAGTGCGAATGCTGGCACCGGATTTTCTGAAAATGATGGTATTTTTCATGATGACATCCTACGACAGAAAAGCTGAATCTGGCATTAACTCTGTCCGGGAGATCAGGTGCCGTTGATGAACTGTTTGAGCTGGTTGCCCAGGCCGCTGCAGGCATTGGCTTCCACGCGGGCAATCAGGGGGATCGGAACCACCACTGCTGGCATGTAGGACTGGCCATTAGCCTCTGTGCTGATGGAGCCGACGGCACTCAGGGTGTCCAGATCCCAGATTTCCGCCTCAAAATTGGAGTCATCCGACCAGGTGCCGAACCCGAAACAGCCGCCGCCACCCGGGCCGATAGTACATGAGATGGAACCGGACTGGTCAGAACGCTCAGTGATACCGTCCAGCCAGACGATGTATTCAATACCGAATTCCTCGAGTTTCTGGGCTGCTATATCGACGGCCATAAGCTGCTCAAGGTGACCGGTCCGCATGGGAGCTGTCCTGGGTTCGAAAAAGGGGAACATGGCATCAAGGAATTCACGCTCATTTACTACGTTGATTGAATCCTGGCCTTTGGATACCACGTCAGCGACGCAATCCACAAAGCTCTCCTCGGTTTCGTAATTATTGTTCTGGCGTCTGCCAAGAATAACGATACTTTCGTCTTGGTCGATAAAGGTGTCACTTTGCCTGAATTCATCAATTTCGGTGGTTGTACAACTGGAAATGATAAACAGCACGGCGAGTACACTCAGCAGTCGTGGCATGTGATGATTTGAAAAATGACTGTTCATGGCGATTACTCTCTTCGAAAGCGGGACTGCTTAAACCGTCTTCTTCATACTCATTGTTGACCTGAAATATTTTCGGCCCTGAGCCATTCACTGACTTCAGGAATACTACTGAAACCCAGGGTAAAACTGGCCGCCAGGTCACGCAGGGCAACATTGGCAGCATCATTCACACCGGCGTCGACCGACTGGAAGGTTTCTTCCGGGGATTTTCCATAGGCGGTCATGACCCAGTCGGCAATATAGTCACCGTTGGTATCGGACAGTCTCATGTTGTACTTGACCCAGATTTCATAGACATTGAGGCGGGTTTTCTGGGGAAGACCCACCTGGAATTCCTCGATTGCGGGAGAGAAAACGGCATCCAGGTTATCGTGACTTGCAGCAGATTCGATGCTGTCCAGTAATACAACCTCTTCGAATACAGCAGGCAGCATGGTGTTGAACAGCTCGATCTGGGAGGCACCGGAATTAATGATGTACTGGTCGTCACCGGTGTTGTCGTTAATTTCAATATAGCTGTGGCTGGCAAACGCGTCGTCATAATAGACGCCAACGGTGAGCGGGAGCTTGCTGACCAGTGGTGCAGGGAAGGTGCCCACAATATCAATTGTCGATGCGGCACAGCCACCAAGCAACATGACGGCAAGAGCCAACCAGGCCTGTTTGAACCCTGTCGGTTTCAGTGGACTATTCATCTGTTGAACTGATCTGCTCATAATTCCGCTTGTCTTCTCCTCAATCTGGCTGAATGCCCCATTTAACGGGAGAGGATTCCATAGTGTACTCCAGATACGGTTTTCATCAATACCAGGCAGTATGACCGGTAAACTCAATAAAAATTATTAAGACCGACAAAGGTCCCGCAGTTTTTTCGCGTAAGTTCACGCATCAGCGTGGCAAAGCGTTCGGCGGTTGACTGGTATCTGTCTGGCTGTGAAAAATAGACGGGGAAGCCAATACCATGGATGCGCACCATGCAATTACCTTCAATGTCTTTCACATTAATTCTGTCTACGGTTTCAATCACGCTTCGGATTGATCCGCTGGCCGGGGGGAATTCATCCCCAAGGACATAAATACTGATCTTCTTGCCCGGGTCATAGTAGGAACGGATCGCGGCCGTGATTCCTTCAGCGGGACTGGAATTACTGAAAGGGTTCCAGGACCTGAGACGCTGCAAAATTGCCTGCCGCCTGGCCGGTGTGTCAGGTATCCAGTCTCCTCGAAAACTGGAGAACAGGTATTCCCCCATGTCATTCATCACCTGGATACCCTTGACTTCCGGATAAATGTCCAGCGTATCAACCATCACCTCCAGCATGCGTGACCAGCTGTAATTGAACATACTGCCCGAGGTGTCGATGATGAAAATGATGTATTCACTGTCCACCGGAACGCCGCCTACGGAATCGTTGAGCTGCATCTGTGCCATGTTGGCTTGCAGGCGACGCATTTCATCTGTCAGTTGCTGGCGGGCCATGGCGAGCTGCCCCTCAAGGATGTCGTTTACATCAGACTGCTGGTTGGAGGTGTTGAACTCACCATTGAGCGTTGACAGCTCACGTCTGAGGCGGGCAATGCGTTCTTCGTACTGGGACAGCTGTTCATGCTTGGCATTGAGCTCCCGATTCAGGATATTGGTTTCTCCCCTGATCTCGAAAAGCTGGCGCTGAAGCTCAAGTACACTCCCTTCCACGAGTGTCTCGGAGATCTCAAGCGAGGTGGGTGTCGATGACTTGGTAATCATCAGCAACAGAATAATGGCCCCGAATCCACAGGACATGACATCCAGGAAGGAGACATTGAAGGTTTCTGTTGTTCTGCGTGCCATATCAGTCAGATTCCTAGGGCCAGTCTTTTGACGGGTTCAGGAAGGACCCTCCTGTTGCCACCGCCAGTTTCCAGTAGAGAGATGCTGCCATGGGATCCCCTTCAAGAGGCGCCAGTACAACATTGACCGGAATTCCTCCGGGTAATTGCTCAAGGGCACTGTTGAAAAGGGCTTCCCGTTCACGGCCCGATACCGTGTTCCGGTTACCCGTGCTGTCCTGACGGCTGAAAAAGCCCCCTTCCCGTGTACCCAGTGTCGGCAGTCCATCCGTGATGATGTAAATGTTATCCGGCAGGGGATCCATGGCGGCTACCGCCTGGAAGACTTTCTCCAGATTGGTGCCATTCACGGGTATGGTTTCGTCAAGGTTTTCCACTATCTGGTTGATCTGCGTTTCATCGGCGACTTCCAGCCATTGACCCATGGTTCCGGGGATCAGTGGCTGTACATCTTCATTAAATGTATAAATCTGGTACTGGCTGGGCGGTGGCAGCTGCGTGGTGAGCCAGTCAACTACCTTGCGTACACCAACCCACTTGGCAGAATTTATCTTGGTATCATCGGACATGTTGCGGCGGCGCAAAATGTTGACGATTGTGTTATCGAGCATGCTGGCAGAGGTATCCACGAGCACCAGGATGCGACTGCCACCGAGAATGAGGCCGGTGAGATACTGGCGATTTCCGTCTCCCACGAAGGGACGCACAAAGTTGCCGCTGTAGGAATCCTGGGCTGCGCGGAGGCGCTCCAGCTCCTCTTCCAGAGACTGGATATCGGATTTGAGTTTTTCAACGCTTTCCTGCCGGGCCAGGGTAGTATTTTCCAGTTGTGCCAGCTCTTCCAGGAAATCATCAATCTCCTGCTGTATCGACCTGGCCAGTCCCTGGGCTTCGACCATGTCGTAATCAACGTCAGAAATGGTATTACGAATCCGGACAAGGTTGGCTTCCCCGTCATTGATTTCATCATTAAGCAGGTTGATTTCAGCCATTAGCTCCGGATCGGAGGCCTGGGTCTGGACACTGGTCGAATGATCAAGAATAAGGAAAATCAGGACGACAGCTCCAAAGCCACATGACATTACGTCGAGAAATGACAGACTTATCGGATTGAATTCGCGCTTTGCCGCCCTGTTTCCAGACATGCTTATTCCACCTGGATCAAAGTGAGGGCGATACCGCTTTCAGGAATACTGAGAACATCGCCTGCGACGGCGGACTGGACATCCTCTACGGCAAGATTGTTTATTTCCAGAACACCCGATCCAGTATATGCAATACGAGTGCCATCGGCGTTCAATGAGATATCCACCTCACCATTACCGCCAGGAATATTCAGAATAATACTTCCTGAATCTTCGCTCGCTTTGCCCAGTTGGAAGCGCGCGGGTAAGGCATAAGCACGATGGCCCACGAGGAGATGAGTTGGGGCCCCGGGAGATTTAACAGCCGGCGTGGTCACATCGCGGCTTGGTGAAGAGGATGGCAGGCTGGTTGTGAAACTGACTGCGCCGGTATCTCCCTGGATATGAGGCAGATTGGCCAGGCAGTTTTCCAGGAGCAGGGAATCTTCAACGGCCTCGATATTGTTCAGGTACAGCGACAATCCGGGAAGCCGGGATTGAGATGCTGGCAACGCCAGGGAATATTCGTTGCCGGCCAGGTTTTCCAACTCTGTCCTGATACGTCCGTAAATATTCCTAACCCGCTGATCAAAGTAACCCTGGTTGATTCTGGCCTGGTAGACCGCTCCCTTGTTATTGATCTCCATCAGTATTTCGTTGTCATCCAGGGACCGGTTGATCCAGTCTTCCAGCTGGTTATAGACATACTGCTCGGTTTCGGCATTGTGGTGTGGATCAAAGCGGCTTTGCTTGATGAATTCATCGGTGACCATGTTGGCCCAAGCATCATGCAGGGCGATCAGGCCGGTACCGGGTATCTGGACAACACGGTCACGCTGAAGTTTCCCTTCCTGCTTCCTGAATGTGGTCAGCACGGACTGATGCAGCTGTATATCCAGATAAACAGTAATCTCCGGATGGTTGGCTGTGCTGGCAGCAAGCAGAGGCATATCGACCACCCCTGCGGCATCAAACTCACAGGACTGCACCAGGCCAAGCAGTACAGAAAGCTGATTTCGATTATAGTTGCTGGGCACGGTGAAGATGACTTCACCTTTCAGGTCCTGCTGTTTGCCGATATTGTCCAGATGCGCAAAAGCGAGGTCTGCCTGGTGCCTGAAATGACTGCTGCTGTTAACCAGCGGGTCCAGACTCAGTTGGGACCAGAACTGGGTGAAAGTATGTCGGGGGTGAAGTCTGGCAATTTTACGGGCCTCTTCACCAAAAAGAGGGTCCTTGTCTGCCGTATTGGCGAACCCCGGACTTTGTATCAGGACATCATCCTGGTTCCTGAGCACCACATTCCGATCATTGAGCTCAATGATATGCACGCTCACTCCTGGTCACCATTTTCCGGTACCTGAAGGTGGCGGATGAGGTAGTTGTCACAATAGTTTTGTGTATCCAGCACAAGACGGTCCTGCAGCAGTTGTAGTTGATAAAGCAGGAACATGATCAGGATGCTGACTACCAGTGCGATGAATGTAGAGTTGAAGGCCACGCCCAGGCTGACGGTAACGCCAACAATGTCTCCACTTACTGCACGGTGAGCCTGGCCGAGCGCTTCACCGATACCACGGACTGTGCCGAGGAAGCCGATGGATGGAATGGCCCAGGCGATATAGCGGACTATGGTCAGTTCACTTTCCAGTCTTTCTGCTTCTGTGGCACAGATATCCTTGATGACGGAAGCAACATCCGTGATGCTGCGGGTGGAGCCAAAACGTTGCAGGGCTGCCAGTAAAGCCCGGGGGAGCAGATATTCCCTTTCCTGTTGCGGCAGGGCCTGGACAGGCCTTGCATAGTCACGGACATCTTCCGGCAATATACTCATTCCTTCCGACAGATTGAGCAGAGAGCGGTCAAGCAGCTTGTTTTCATTCCTGTTGCGATAGACTTTCAGACCTATGATGGACATTGCCCAGAGCATCAGGATGATACAGGTCTCCTGTTCAAAATCCTTCATGACAACATAGAGCGAGCGTTCGCCGACGTATTCCGGGTCGGCTGCCTGAAGAACCTGCTGCTGTTCTATGATGGCATCGGCATTGGGCCTGATTACAGCCACATAAACGGCATGTACCACAATCACGGAAATGATCAGGGCAAAGACCTGGTAGATAAAATCTGAAATGATTCCCTGTTGTTTCATAATAGTGCCTTATACGATGTCTGTTTATTTTCCGGTCAAATATCCACCGGAAATGCTACAGGCAGGTCTTCTGTTATCCGCACACTGGGGATAAAATTTTCATCCTCTGGCCTTGTAAGACCATCTTCTGCTGGAAGATTCGGGGCCTGACCGTTTTCTTCCTGCGATTCTTCTGTGGCTGTTTCGTTACTGCCCTGTACGGTGCTTTCGGTTTCCTCTTCAGCGGCATAGACCGGAGAGAGCAGGTAGAGCAGGTAAAGACCAGAGAGTAAGAATACCGTGATGCGTTTCATGGCTTTCATTCCAGGTACCGTGCAACCCTGAAACCTACATCATCCCGCACTTCATTGTTGTAGTCACGATAGGACAGCCGCAGTTCAGTCAGGGTGCCATGGGCCCAACTGGACCCACGAATAACATGATATGTACCATCTGTTGGACCTAACGGATCCGTTTCAGTACGACCACCAATTTGTCCCGTGGAGCCATAGAAGTCATGGACCCACTCCGCTGCATTGCCACCCATGTCAAAAAAGCCGGAATTGTTGGGTGCGAAACTGCCAACGGGCGACGTGGCCAGAAATCCGTCGTTGTAATTGGCAATGATTCTTCCGAGGAAAACTCCTGCAGAAATATCAGCGTAATTGCCGTGATTGGCTGGGGGTGGCATTTCAGCACCCCATGGAAATTTCAGCATGCTGGAAGGTTGACCATCCACCCTGGCGGCCCAGGCCCACTCAGCTTCCGAGGGCAGGCGGTATCCGGTACTTTCAGGATTGAAACCGGTTACCGAGTCGCCCTCCACCATATAGAAAGGGTCAAGTCCTTCCTGCTCACTTAGCCAGTTGCAGAAAAGTGCTGCCTGATCCCAGGTAATTCTGACGACAGGTTGGTTGTTGTTACTCAGGGTTCTTCCCTCCACCACACCAGAGGAGTGTTCCGGATCAAACTGGGCAAACTGGGCATTGGTGACTTCCATGAGAGAAAGGTAGAAAGGCCTTTCAAGAGATACATTACGCAAGACTTCGTTGGCCTGGCGACCAGGTTCTCGGCGGGACGCGCCCATCTGGAAAGCACCAGGGTAGATAAGTTTCATGGACTGGCCTGCCGCATTGGTAATCATTGGCTTGATGGACTCCAGACGTTGCTGTTCCAGCGTCTTCATCACCACGTCGAGCTTTTGATCCAGTCCGGGTCTTGAGGTGAATTGTGTTTCGAAGGGAACATACCCTTCCCGACGAAATTCCAGTAGCTGGGTGGCCGCTAGCAGTTCAACAGTCTGGTTACCGGTACCGACAAACTCGCCATTGATATACAGTTCCGCATCATCGGGAACAACGGTAATTTCCACGGCATTGAGTATGGGGTTGAGATCTACATGCAGTGAGGTTTCTTCTTCCGGACGGGTTGTGATGGAGCGTTTTGTTTCTTCGTATCCATTGAGGAAAAAAGTCAGCTCATGGGTAGTTCCGGGAGGGACGGTGATTTCCAGGGGGGTTCGGCCCTGGTACTCGCCATCAAGCGTGACGTTGGCACTGGTCGGTGTGGATTGAAGGAGTACAAGCCCGTCTGCTTCCACCAGCTCAATCAGGGGGATTGTCATATCCTGGCGTGCAGTGACATTGATGGTATCTGTCCAGGCCTTATGGGCAGCCAGCTTCACCAGCAGTTCATGTTCTCCTTCAAGAACTTCAGCGACCAGGGGTGTTGTACCGATGTCTGTACCATCAATGGTAACAGTTGCACCCGCGGGTGTTGTGTCGATACCGACATTGGCCCAGGCTGGCATCAGTTCGAACTCTACACCCTGGCTGGTCTGGCGTCCTTCGATGCTGATTGCCGTCTCAAGCGGTTCATACCTGTCAAGGGAGAGTGCCAATAGGTGGTCACCTGCTGCTATTTCATAATCTATCAGGGGAGTAGTCCCGACTTCAGTGCCGTCGATGATCACGGCGGCTCCACTGGTATTTTCCGTTGTGACCGTCAGGAAACCTGGCAGTGGCTGCATATCAATAACAAAACTCTGTGCCTGTTGATCAGTGACAGACAGGGTGGTGTCAACATCGTAATAGCCTTCCGCCTTGACGATAACGGGCAATCCGCCTTCAAGCACCAGGTATCTGGGGCCAATTTTTACAGCCATTGGATGATTGACTTCAACCACTGCAGTGCCAGGTGTCACATCAAGAAAAACGGAACGGGCTGACAGCACAAACCAGGCGGCTCCTGCAAAGATCAGCAGAACCAGGAAGAGAGCAGCTTTTACGGGGCTGAGCTTGAAACTTAATTTTCGCGAGGAGGCATCGACAGGCGTAAAGTCAATAGGCTGAATAGGATCATCAAAGCCGTTGCCGGGGGCATCAATATTGTTCTTGTCATCTGCCATTGCTGTTTCTGCCCGGGTCTGCCTACAGGATTTCTTCAGTACACTGAATAGTCACTCTTGGTGATTCGCCGTTAAAACCCACGACGAATTCTTCACGGACATCCCTGAAACCTTCCCTGACACCGACAGCCACATAGGCGCCGGGTGTGAGGTTCAGAGTCTGGTCGGTAAACTGCCCCAATTCACCAATTGTGTAGACTGTAACAGAGGTCAGGCCATCTGATTGCAGCTGGACAGTCACCGGCTCCGTGGCTCTTTCCAGATATCGGCGCATTGTAGATAGTTGGCCGGCTAGACGTGGCCAGTCACCGGTAATTTTGACCGCTTCGTTATAAATTCCCACTGCCTGCTGGTAAACAGAGTCTTCGGCCAGCCGGAGAGGATCATTGTTGATGGTTTCCAGGTAGTTATCCAGATTGTGGCGACTATTGGCCTGGCTTCTGCCTGCACGGGCTGACACCACATTGGCATCTATTTCCAGGGCGGCTTCATATTCAGCCAGGGCCGTTGCCCATTGTTCCTGTTGGACATAGTTATCTGCTGCCCGCAGGTGCACATTGATTGCACTGAGAGTCATTGCGCTGATGGTCTGCTCAAGTGCTGTGCTGGCTTCAGGAGAATTCGGTTTCAAACCAAGGGCATCCCTGAAAGCAGCTTCCGCCTCCTCGGGATTGTCGGCAGCCAGGGCAGTAAAGCCGCGAGACATGGTGGCGGAGAAGTCTCTGTCCAGGATGTCATTATTTGCCCTGGTAAGCCACTCTGCAGCACTCTCATGAACCGGGTCGATGGCCAGGGCTTCGCGATAAAAATCACGCGCTTCTTCAAGCTGTCCTTCCTCATGCAGCGCCTGTCCGCGAGAGAGCAGGCCCAGAACCTCCTCCAAAAGTTGGGAGCGATCAAGGCCGGTGACAGCGTCACTGCTATCGGGATTAACCAGTACAGCCACACTGAATGAGGATTCTGCCAGTTCAGCATCCCCATCAAGAATGGCCTGGTTACCGCGTGCCATGTATTCTTCAAATACCTGGGGCAGGCTTGCATCGAGGGCTTTAAGAATATCGAGGCCCTGCTGATAATATTCCCGGGCATCGACGAAGTCCTGGTTACGGTAGGCCTCATCTCCTTGGGCCGCCAGGGAAAAAACGCTTGAGAATTCATCTGCCGCCCAGGTCTGCGCTTCCTGCCCTTCCAGTGATTCCTGTAAATCCAGGAGTTCCGCAAGCACGTTCTGCGCGGCTTCACGCTGCCGAAGTTTCTGTGCTTCATCAAAAGGGGAAACGGTATTGGCAGGGGCGGCCTTATCCGGTTGGGGATCAACAACGACAACTCGGCTGGCCGCTGGCTCCGGCGGAGAGATGAACCGGGGTAAAACAAACACTACGCCACCAACCAGCACCAGCAGCAGGCCAAAGATTCCGCCAAGAATCAGTGTGTGCTTCTTTTTCTCTTCATCACTGCGCCGGATTTCCTCAACACCCAGTGGGGGTGGGGTACTGCTTTCAGCACTTTCCGCAGAGGCAGAGGTGCCACTCAGGTTAATGTCGGCAGGAGTGATTTTGTCAAAATCTGAATCAGCCATGGCTTGCTGCTCGAATGAGCCCTGACCCGGGTCAGCTCATGTATCGCTACTAATTCGAGCTTGTGGCCTCCCCGATTTCATTGGCATAAATATCGGCAAGAATTTCACGGAACTGCTCGTACTGTGCCTCTACGGAACCATTAAGCGTAATGGTCCGTTCTTCCAGCTCAATAGTCTGGGGTGCGATTTCCATTTCCAGTGAATTGCCAAGTTCGGCCAGGGCTTCGACATGCATCTGCCTCTCATCACCCTTGTTGAAGGCATCCCTGATGAGCCAGCCACCGCTGGCAAGGATAACCGGGGAAGAATAATAGGCAGCCGCATTGTTGCTCTGAGTTGCTGCAAGGCCACCAAGAATGGCTGCGACACCCATGATCATGTTGCGCCTGGCATCTGCCTGAAGCTTGTCCATGGCCATGACTTCCTCGTAACTCATGCGACGAAACTCCGTATAGGGTGTTTCCATCTGGCGGACAAAATTGGAATAGTAATCCTGCAGGGCATCTACGTAGAGGTAGTCGCGTTCCCGAATATTCTCGATGCGGGCCATGATGGGATCATTCTGGGCCGGCAGGCGTTTAACCTCGATTTCCCCATTGCGGTTTTCCTCCAGGTAGTCATCAAAAACCTGGGGAGCAAAGTCCCGGGCAAACTGCAGTCGCGAAATTGTCCTGATACTGGCAATATCCTGGCCGGAGATGTTGCGCTCCTTATAGGCCAGCAGGTCGTTGGCAATCTTGTTGAAGAGTCCCTGGAAGGCATCTTCGTTACGACGCATGCGGGGGTCATAGCTGTACTTGCTGACCACCTCTTCATATTCTTTCTCAAACCAGGTTTTTCCTGAGGCATCCCGCACATTTACCTGCACACGCATGGTTTCACCGTCAGACTGCAGAATGGTTCCGGTAATACCAACGTCTGAACTGGACAGGTCACCGGGGATGACACGTACCACCCCCCAGTTGCCACTGTTTTGCAGTGCCTGGGCAAGATGATAGGAAGCAAAATAGGTTTCTGCCATGCGCACATCGGAAAACGTCAGCTCTTCCCGGTTCTTGGGAATATCATCAAGGCCGGGACTGAAGATGCCGATACCGATATCCAGCAGCTCTGCCTCCGATGGTGGGGTCTCATCCACCACAATTGGCGTGAAGGATGTACTTTTCACGGTTTGCGTGGCACAGGAAGCCAGTCCTGCTGCCAGGAAAATGACAAAAAGAGGCTGTAAAAGTCTGCCCATGTTTATCACCATATATGTTGTCTCATTTATTATCCTAGATTGGGCCGGAAGCCATGGAGTCAAGGGTTATTCCTGGCCGAGACCGGTGTAGGCCCTGTATTCATCCCAGAGTTTTTCCCGGAGTTCAGGATCAGGTTCTCGCATGGCGGCTTCCCTGAGCTGGCGGGCTACTACATCATCGTTATTGCCGCCGGGAATGTCCTCGGGAACCGGGAATGTCTCTTCCTGCTGATTGCTGAAGTCCCCTTCGCGGCTTACATTGCCTGCTTGCATGATGCCACCGCCAGTAGAGCCTTCTGGTGCTGACGCAATAATCAGGGGACCACCGGCCTGTCCGTCCTGGTCACCACCACCAGCGCCACCACCATTACCGGACATGACGTCGCTGCCGGCCTCATCAGCCTGTGATTGAACACGTTCCCTTTCACCGAGAATCATGCCATCAAATTCGGCAAAGCCTTCATTAAGGCGTGCATCAAGGGCTGCGCGACGTTCGGCAGCAGTCATTACTTCACCACGACCCGAAGACAGGTCGGCAAAAGGATCATCACCGCTGCCCTGGCCTGTCTGGCCCCCTGCCGCACCGGAATCCTGCCCATTCTCAAAACCGCCCTGCTGGCCGCTTGCACCTGCTGACTCGAAACCGCCGTTATCAAAACCTGCATTTCCGCTGGTTGATTCGTTGCCTGACTGGTCACCGCTAATGGTCCCGGTTTCGCCTGGCCCCTGATTTGCTGATGTACTTTGTTGTCCCTGGCTCCCAGCTACCTGGGGGGATGTTTCAAATCCTCTATCGGCGGGGGACTGGTTTCCTGTCGGATTACTCGAGCTTGAACTGCTTGCCTGGCTGGAGGAACTGCCTGAACTACTGCTTTGGCTGCCAGGGTTGGAGGCACTTGAACTGGAACTGCTTGCTGTGGACATACTTGGGGTCGAGGGCGAGCTCGAGGAACTGCTTGGCATGCCTGGCGATGAGCTGGGCATGCTCGAGGGTGAACTGCTGGAGCTGGAGCTGGGTGAAGAGCTGGAAGACGAGCTCGAGGAAGAACTGGATGATGAGCTTGAAGAAGAGCTGGAGGATGAACTGGACGTTGACTGGCAACTGGCCAGCACTAAGACTGAAATGCCCAGGAATATAGCGGCTATGGGCTTGTTAAATACTTTCATCTTGCTCGATTTCATGTCGTTCTACCTTTGACTCCTGTGTTTCAACCCGATGATGGCGGCGTATGTGTTAACCAAGGCAGAAAGCCCGTAAAGTGCGGCTTTGAACAGGCTATCCTCCGTCTTAGGGGCAGTCAGGTCAACCTTTTACGGAAAAAACTGTCTTTCCGGATTGCCATGGCCTTCAGCGTCAGCAATCTCTTGGTAAAACCGGTGTCCCTGCAGCCTGATTCAAATATTGCCTAATTTACCCTGAACAGGGTCTTAATCGTCGGGAATGCCTACTGCCATTAGATCGCATTGGTCGCTGAAAATTGCGAGATCATCAGTACTGAAGGGGGGGGGTCAGCGACAGTGCTCCAGCAGAAGATTGCCGTAATCGTCGCAGTGAGCCTGCCAGCCGGGAGCAAGCCAGGTAGTGGCGTTGACATCAATAACCAGGGCTGGGCCTGACAACAAGCGTTCCGGGACAAGATCTTCCCGTTTCACCAGGGGAACGGGTGATGCTATGCCATAGAGCTGTTTTTCAATGACTTCCTGGACATTGATGCCTGTCGGTGAACGTTTTTCCAGTGAGGTAAACTCCCTGTCTTCTGCTATCCTCGCCCGGACATTGACAAGCTCAACAGCCGCCGTCAGTCGATGACCATATCGTTTTTTATGGGCTGCATGGAATGCTATGGTAGTCTCCTGCAGTCCCTGCCATGGGATATTGATACTGGACGACTGCCCCTGGTATCGTAAATCAACACTGAATTGCCTTGTCGTCTGGATATCATCAATGCCCTCTGCTGCCAGCTGGGCAGTGCCTTCATCAGCCAGTTGCACAAATAGATCCTCAAGCGTTTGTTCACTGATATCGCCAACCAGGCACTGGTGGGTACGTGACAATTGTCGCTCCACGGGAGCCAGGAACATCCCCATGGCCGATAAAACCCCGGCATGGACAGGCACCATGGCTTCATGCATTCCCATGGCTTCAGCCAGGGCGCAAATATGCAGGCCTCCGGCACCACCAAAACAGCAAAGGCGAAATCCTGCTGGATCATGGCCCCTGGCCACGGATATGACGCGAAGAGCCCTGGCCATATGTTCATTGGCGACCTGGACTATGCCCAGAGCAGCCTCCTCAACGGTAGTATTCAATGAGTCTGCTATCCCTGAGACCGCCTGATATGCGGCATTCTCATCAAGCGTCATGGCGCCACCAAGAAAAGCCCCGGACTGCAGCCTGCCCAGTACCAGGTTCGCGTCAGTGACTGTGGGGTTTTTTCCGCCGCGTCCATAGCAGGCGGGTCCTGGCATGGCACCGGCAGATTGTGGGCCAACCTGTAACAGACCTCCGGCATCTACGGCAGCAATGGAGCCGCCGCCGGCCCCTATGGTGTGCATATCCACCATGGGGACAGCCACCGGATAATCGCCAATTCTCCCTTCGGAGGTAAGACCAAAGCCATGGTTGAGGAGTGCCACATCCGTAGACGTCCCGCCCATATCAAATGTCATGAGCTTTTGCTGGCCGGTGAGATCTGCCAGGTAACTGGCTGCAGCAAGTCCGCCGGCAGGACCTGACAGGAGGAGGTTGACGGCCATGTTTGCTGCCAGGTCTGCATCAATGGTTCCCCCGGATGACTGCATCACGGACAGGGGCGAAGGCGTTGTACCCTTTTTCAGTCGGAGTAAGTACTCCCTTACTAGCGGGCCCAGTGTGGAGTTAAGCCATGTAGCTATACCCCGTTCGTACTCCCGGTACTCCGGGAGAACATCACTGGAGCAGGAAATGAAGGGTTTTGCCGCCAGGTGGTTGGCCAGAAAGTTGACCACTGTTCGTTCATGATCATTGTTCATAAAGGAAAACAGCAGTGAGAGGGCAATCGCATCGGGTGCGAGATCGTCCAGACGATCTGCAAGAGCTTCGAGATCCTGTTTTTCAATGGGTGCCAGTTCGCTACCCTGGCTGTCGAGTCTGCCGCTGATTTCAAGACACAAATCGGCAGGAACGGGTGGTGTGATGGGGGGCGTTTCCAGTGCATAGAGTGAGGGCCTGGTTTGTCTCCCTATGGTCAGAGTGTCCCTGAAACCACGGTTGGTGACAAATGCAGTTCTCACACCCTTGCCTTCCAGCGCTGCATTGGTCGCCACGGTGCTGCCATGGATGATTTTAAGTCTGCCTTCGGCGACATCACCGGCTAGACCCATTTCTTTGATGCCCTGTAGAATGGCCTGTTCCGGTGCTTCGGGCGTGGACAGGACCTTGTGGGTTCGCAGTTGTGCAGCTTCACCAGAGGTTGTCAGCAGAACGAAGTCTGTAAAGGTGCCTCCAGTATCAACACCCAGGATTGTTTGTGCAGACAACCTGCAACCTCCTTGAACACCGGGCAACCACCAATGTCATTCTTCGGTGTCGCCTTCAAAAGGTAGGCATTATAGCGCGGAATCCTCTATGCCAGAGTTACCGGAAGTAGAAACCACAAGGCGGGGTATCGAGCCCCATATCCAGGGGCAGACTATTGAAAAGGTAGTGGTGCGTGAGAAGAAACTGCGCTGGCCCGTTCCGGCACGACTGAATGCATTGCTGACCGGGAAAACAGTGCTGTCAGTCAGGCGCCGTGCGAAGTACCTTCTGGTCGATGTGGCGACAGGCACGGTGATGATTCATCTTGGCATGTCGGGCAGTTTGCGAATTGTGCCGGCACAGACTCCCGCCAAAAAGCATGATCATGTGGATTTCCGCATGGCTGATGGCAAGGTGCTTCGTTTCAGGGATCCCCGGAAATTTGGCAGTATCCATTGGCTTGATGCCGGGGATATTGCCATTCATCCTTTATTGGCGAGTCTGGGCCCTGAACCACTGGAAGGCGATTTCGATGGAGATCTGCTATACACCCTGTCCAGGAAACGCAAGGCACCGGTAAAGACATTCATCATGGACAGCCATATAGTGGTTGGAGTGGGAAACATCTATGCAAACGAAGCCCTGTTTCGGGCTGGCATCAGGCCTTCAAAAGAGGCTGGGAGAATTTCTCTGGCAAAATACCGGGCCCTGGCTTCCGCGATCAGGGAAATACTGGCAGAGGCGATTCGTGTTGGAGGGACAACATTGAGGGACTTCACCGGCGGCGATGGTGAGCCTGGTTATTTCAAGCAATCCCTGTCGGTCTATGGCCGGGGTGGAGAACTCTGTGTAAAGTGTTCAGCTGACCTGAAGGAAATCAGGCTGGGCCAACGTTCAACAGTTTACTGTGGCAGGTGCCAGCGGTAACATCCATTTCAAATTTAAATATCTGGCCTGTAAACCGGCGCAAAGGTACACCCATGAAAACTGCATCAGGTAATTTGTTCCGCTCATTGATTCTCGCTGCAGTGACGCTGTCGGCGTCATCAGGTGCATCGGCCCATCACTCGTTCGCCGTTCACTTTTTGCCAGAAGGGGAAGTTACGGTCACCGGTGTCGTAACAAGCTTTCGCTTTGCAAACCCTCATGGCGTCATAGAGCTGACGGCGCTTGATGAAAACGGAAATGAGGTCCATTGGCGGGCCGAGACCAACTCTCCGAACCTGCTGCGCCGTCGTGGCTGGACCAGGGATTCCGTACCTGTGGGTGAGCAGGTCACTATGACAGGATGGCCTGCCCGTGAAGATGAGCACTATATGAGAATTCGCAGCATGACTTATTCCGATGGCAGTGTTCTGTCAACACAGCGTGGTGCTGTACCGGATCAGGACTGACCTGACATACCCAGGAAACCCCATGACCAGACTCTATTCAATCACCCTTTCATTTTTTGCATTGCTACTGGTAACAACGGCTGCTGCCAGAGCACAAGCCCCTGAACTGTCTGGATTCTGGACAGTACAATTTGGCGCTGAGCCCGGGTCCACGGACCTGATGGAAAAGCTGCCCGATGACGCGATCTTCATCAATGATGCCGGGGGTGGTGAGCTGGCTGAAGGGGATTATGGCGGTTTGACCCTGACAGACAGGGCGCTGGAAGAAATCAGGAACTATGATTTCGATTATGAATTTTCAGTAGGCTATACCTGTGTGCCACCGTCAGCGGCGTTTTATATGCAGGCCCCCTTTCCCATGGAAATCCATCAGGGCAGGGACATGATTGTGCTGCGCATGGAGTATTTTGACATGGTTCGCATTGTCTTTATGGATGGCAGGGAACACCCGGGAGAGGATTATCCCCACAGCAAAAACGGCCACTCCATAGGTCACTGGGAAGGCGATGAACTGGTGGTGGATACTACCCATATGTCGGAATCCACCTTCATGAACAATGGTTTTAATCACAGCGAAAACCTTCACATGGTGGAGCGTTTCAAGATGAGTGAAGATGGCAGCACGCTTTTCCTCACGCAACTGTATGAGGATCCGGAAGTGTTCAGGGAGAGGGCATCACGATTCATGGCCTGGCGAAAAGTGCCGGGAGAACACATCTATCCCTACGACTGCGATCCTTCGTTTGGCATATAAATTACAGGTTGCCTGATCAGGATTTTCCGGTCAGGTTCCTGTATTTCACCATGAGCTCATCATGGCTTTCTTCATACTCTGGGTTCAGGGGGATGCAGTCCACAGGACAAACCTCGACACACTGCGAGGTTTCGAAGTGACCCACACATTCGGTGCAGAGCTTCGGATCAATTACATAAATCAGTTCACCCATTGATATGGCATCATTGGGGCACTCAGGTTCACAGACGTCGCAGTTGATACATTCGTCAGTGATCATCAATGCCATCAGTCAGACTCCTTCATTGCCCTGGCCACGACAGGTGACACGAATTCTGAAATGTCCCCGCCATAGGCCGCAATTTCCCGCACGAGGGTGGATGAAATATAGGAATACTGTTCTGCCGGAGCCAGGAAAATAGTTTCAATTTCCGGAGCAAGTATCCTGTTCATTCCCACCAGCTGAAATTCATATTCAAAGTCAGCCACGGTACGCAGACCACGCAGGATCAGATTGGCGCCTTCATTTTTTACGAATTCAGTGAGCAGTCCATCGAAGCCCTTTACCCCCACATTATCAAGATGGGAAAGTACTTCCTTGCAGACGGCTACGCGTCGATCCAGGCTCGCATAGGTGGATTTGGCCTTGCTGGTGCCAACAGCAACAATCACCCTGTCAAAAATAGCCGAAGCCCGCTCTACCAGGTCGGTATGGCCATTGGTAATGGGATTGAAGGTGCCGGGATAAACAACAGTTCTCATGGAAATGCCCGTGAAATTTTCGAGGACAAAATTATACAACAAAACTGCCTGCCAGGCTGGAGGGTCTGTGTTCCCGGGGCTAGACCCAGGCAGGTAATCTGTTATTGTTGGCCATTGTTTCCAGACACCCTGTCTTGGCAGATCAAAACAAAAAAGGGGCATTCCTGAATGCAGCAGCAAGCTCATGAAAACTGGTCTTCACGGTGGCTTTTTATTCTGGCTGCTGTCGGCTCCTCTGTTGGTCTGGCCAATATCTGGCGATTTCCCTATTACACCGGTGAGAACGGAGGCGGCGCATTTGTATTTATTTACATCGCCGCTGTTTTCTTTCTGGCTCTGCCACTGGTTATTGCGGAATTCATGCTTGGAAGACGGGGCCAGAGTTGCCCTACCGAAGCCCTGAAAAAAATCATCGAGGAAACAGGTGCTGGTGCCTGGTGGGTGTTGATAGGCGTCATGGGTATTATCACGGCCAGTCTTATTCTCTCTTTCTACAGCATGATCGGCGGTGAGACCGTGATCTATGCCGGGAAAAGCCTGTTGGGGCAGTTCAATGGTATTTCCGGTGATGAAGCGGCGGCCATGTCTGCCCGGTTCAATGGCAGTTTTCCCACGGTTCTTTTCGGGCATACACTGTTCATGGCTATTACGGTATACATATCAGCGAATGGGATTGCCGGCGGTCTGGAGAAGGCGGTGAAATGGCTTATGCCCCTGTTGTTTGTTATTTTGCTGGGCATGGTGGGTTACGCCATGGTAGCCGGGGATTTCAGTACTGCACTGGCCTATCTTTTCACACCTGATTTCAGCCGGGTCAATGCCAGCGTTATTATTGAGGCTTTCGGCCAGGCATTCTTCTCCGTAAGTGTGGGTGCGACCACCCTGATGGCTTATGGCTCCTACCTGAAACGCGATGATTCCATCTCTGACTCAGCAGCCCTGATTGTGACTGCAGACACACTCGTTGCACTGCTGGCAGGTCTGGCCCTGTTTCCGATTATTTTTGCTTTTGGGCTGGATGCCGGTGGCGGTCCTGGCCTGGTATTTGAAACCGTACCGCTGGCTTTCGGTAACATGCCCGGCGGTATGTTTTTTGGTGCCCTGTTCTTCATCCTGCTATTTGTCGCCGCCATCACTTCCTCTATATCCATGCTGGAAGTCCCTGTTGCCTGGCTTACCAGTAAGCCGGAGTGGAGCCGGAAGAAAGCCGCTATTGCTACCGGGCTGTTTATCTGGCTGATCGGATTCCTGTCCGTGTTATCCCTGAATGGGTTACAGGGTTTTTATCCCCTGGGTTTTCTTGGAATTGAAAAAACCTTTTTTGATCTTTTTGATTACCTGACAGGCAGCATTATGCTGCCTGTCACCGGATTGCTGACAGCGATCCTTGTGGGGTGGGTCATTCCTGATGCCATCTCAAGGGAAGAGCTTTCTGTGCTTGAGTCCCATCATTGGTACAAGGCCTGGCGGTTCATACTGCGCTATGGGGTCACTATTGTGATGGCCGTGGTTTTCTATAATCTTGTTTTCTGATGATTGGAAAGGAGGTTTCTGGTCTTGGTTGAATACCTTGTTTCGCAAACCCTGATTGCCCCGAAGTTCAGGTACAGCCAGTTGGTCAAAGCCGGCCCGCATTATTATCTCAGTGGTATGGTCGGCCTGGATAATGACACAGGGCAAATTGTTGCCGGCGGGGTTGGACCGGAAACTGAAAAAATTCTGGAGAACCTGCAGTTGCTGATGAATGAGTTTGGTCTTGACTGGCAGCATCTAGCATTTGCGCGGGTTTATTCATCAGACTTTGAGCGTTTCAGTGAATTCAATGCTGTCTGGGAGGCGCAGTTTGATTCCCTGGAAAAAGCACCTCCTGCCCGCAGCTCTATTGGCGTAGACGCGCTTCCACTGGGCGCTACGGTGGAAATTGAATTTACTTTTTACAAGGAAATCTAGCGGCAGCAAAAACAGGGATCAGGCCGTTATGTCCTGAGGCTGGTCTTGTGCAGATGTCGTCCATTCCATGACGTCATTGTAGTCTCGAAACACTTTGACCTGTTTCTTTGAATTCGGCGAAAATTCCTGATCATTTCGTAGACCATTATGACCCGCATACACCATAAAACACCTGCCCGGCCTTACCGGACTTGAGCAATGATAATTCCTTTGGGATGTCTATAGAGTCGAGTGAGACGTCAGACTCGAGATAGATTAGTCCCCTGGATTTCAGTAAACCTTTATTGGTAATCATGCTCAGGCACTCTGGCAGCAGCCCCAGGGCATAAGGGGGGTCCAGAAAGATGATGTCAAAAGGGGCGGGCTCCTTCTGCGCTTGCAGCCATTGCATGCCATCAGCCGTGATGACATGCATATTGCTGCATTCGAGAACTTTGCAATTGGCCATCAGCATATCAGTCACTTTTGTTGAGCTGTCAATGGCAGTGACAGTGTCGGCCCCCCTGGAGCAGGCTTCAAAAGCCAGGGCGCCGCTGCCGGAAAAGAGGTCCAGGCAGCTGGCACCGGCTATATCCAGCTGAAGCCAGTTGAAAAGCGTTTCCCTGATGCGATCCGTGGTGGGCCGAAGTGATGGAATATCTCCGGGGAATGACAGCTTCCTGCCTCGCCACTCACCGGCAATGATACGGAATCTGTCCCGGTCACTTTTCTTACTGGAATAATTGGTCATAAAAGTCTGCTTCGCTACAAGCCTGCCAAACATCTGGTGATTCATGGCTGTCCGGCTGGTCATTGTGCCAGATTTTCTGTGGCATAGCAGGGGCAGTGCTGATAGGATAGCGAGCCTCAAAATCACTATCTCAACTCGTATAAACCCATGTTTGGATTTGGCAAAAAAAACCGGGAACAGACCGCACAACCCGAAGAGCAGACTGCTGGTGACAAAGTTCAGGAGACAGCCAGTGATTCACTCTTCGAAAGGCTGAAATCCGGTCTACAGAAAACCCGCAACAATCTGGGCGAGGGTCTGGCCAGTGTCTTGGCCGGCAAAAAGGCCATTGATGAGGAACTACTGGAAGAACTGGAAAGCCAGCTCCTTGTAGCCGATGTGGGAATAGAGGCAACTACAACCATCATTGATGAGCTTACTGCCAGTCTTAAACGTAACCAGCTCAAGGATTCCGAAGCCCTTTACGAAGCCCTTCAGGAGAAGTTGTTTGATTTACTGTCTCACTGTGAAAAGCCACTGGACATTCCTGCCGGGCGTAAGAAGCCTTTTGTAATTCTGATGGTGGGAGTCAACGGTGTTGGTAAAACAACAACCATTGGCAAGCTGGCCAGCAAACTGCAAAAAGACAGGCGTTCAGTGATGCTGGCAGCAGGTGACACCTTCCGTGCGGCTGCGGTGGAACAGTTGCAGGCCTGGGGAGAAAGACATGATGTTCCTGTGGTGGCCCAGCATACCGGGGCCGACAGTGCGTCAGTAATTTACGATGCCTACGAATCAGCCTGTGCCCGGAATATGGATGTGCTCATAGCCGATACAGCGGGCCGCCTGCACAATAAGGACAATCTTATGCAGGAACTGGAAAAGGTCGTGCGAGTCCTGAAAAAGCTGGACGAGGATATTCCCCATGAAATCATGCTGGTCCTTGATGCCGGCACCGGGCAGAATGGACTCAGTCAGGCTGAACACTTCAGTAAAGCCGTGAAAATCTCGGGCATCACCCTGACCAAGCTGGATGGTACGGCCAAAGGTGGTATGATTTTCGCCATTGCCAGGCACTTCGGCCTTCCTATCCGTTTTATTGGTATAGGTGAGAAAGCTGAAGATTTACGCCCTTTCAACGCCCGTGATTTCGTGGCGGCCCTGTTTAACCGCGAACATAGCTAACTGATACCCACCGCTGATGATCAAGTTTGACAGTGTCAGCAAACGTTACCCTGGTGGCCATGAAGCCCTCCTGAATATCAGCTTCCATTTACACGAGGGGGAGTTTGCTTTTCTGACGGGGCACTCCGGCGCCGGTAAAAGTACCCTGCTCAAGCTCGTGATGCAGATGGAGAAAGCCTCTGCTGGACAGGTCTTTGTTCATGGAAAGAATCTTAACCGACTGTCCCGTCGTCAGCTCCCATATTTTCGCCGCGACATCGGCGTTGTCTTCCAGGACCATCAACTCCTTTTTGATCGCACCGTGTTCGAGAATGTTGCCCTGCCCCTGCAGGTAGCCGGTTATGATAATGAGAAGGCGGCACGTCGTGTTCGTGCTGCACTGGACAAGGTGGGCCTGTTAAACAAGGAAAACCAGTATCCCATCGCCTTGTCGGGTGGAGAGCAGCAACGGGTAGGCATTGCTCGAGCGGTAGTCAACAAGCCGGCCTTGCTGCTGGCCGATGAGCCCACAGGTAATCTTGACCCTGAATTATCTGCAGAAATCATGGCCCTGTTTGAATTGTTCAGTCAGGTGGGTACAAGTGTGCTGATAGCCACCCATGACCTGGCTCTTATAGACCGTCAGCGACACCGGGTATTGACGCTGGACAAGGGGCGGCTGGTCAGTAACAGGACAGGAAGTGATTGAATGGCTTCCCTGAAAAACAGACAACCGGCCAGGGAAATGGCAAGAACAGGAAAAAAAGCGACTCCATCAGCCAGCAGGAGCGCGCGCAGTGGTGGTGGATCCATTTTCTCCCAGCACCAGACGGTAGCGGTTGACAGTTTATGGCGCCTGCTGAGTGAACCTGCCTCGAGCCTGTTGACCTGGTCGGTCATTGGCATCGCGCTTGCCCTGCCCTTGTGCCTGGCACTGTTTCTTGAAAATCTCCAGCAACTGGATGATTCCCTGAATGAAGCGGGTAATATCAGTGTCTTCATGTCCATGGACGTTACCCCGGAGATTCTCAATGACACCGCGGTTTCCATGGGTATGCGAAGCGATGTTGCCGGCTTCAGTGTGGTTACTTCAGACGCGGCCCTGGAAGAATTCCAGGCGGCCTCCGGTTTCGGTGAAGTCCTGTCCGGGTTGGATGACAACCCGTTACCTTCGGTTATTGTGGTCATTCCTGCGGTTCAGGACAGTGAGCAGTTAACTGTGCTGGCCGATGCATTGACATTATTTCCCGGGGTAGAGTCTGTGCAGATTGACCTTGAATGGGTGCAACGACTGTACGCAATCTTCAACCTGGCCGAACGTTTCACTCTTGGTCTGGCAGTCCTATTGTGTCTGGGAGTCATCCTCGCCGTAGGTAACACGGTCAGGCTTGCCATTGAAAACCGTCGGGATGAAATACTTGTAGTGAAACTGGTGGGTGGCACTGATGCCTACGTGGCCCGACCTTTTCTATATACAGGTATCTGGTACGGTGTGGGTGGCGGACTCATAGCAGCACTGCTTGCGCTGCTGGCCTTTCTTTTTCTGACAGGTCCTGTGAGCAGGCTGATGACGCTCTATGAGTCGGATTTTGCCCTGTCTGGCCTGGGATTTAGTGATCTACTCGTCCTTTTGGTGGTTTCCGGCGGGCTGGGTCTTACCGGCGCCTGGCTTTCAGTACTTCGCCACCTGCGTCGTATAGAGCCCATCTGACTTTTTTGCCAGGGTCATGGCTTGTGGTAAATCAAACACCTGTTTTGGCCTGTCGTCGTAGAATCATGTAACTTGTATACATCATTAAGGCAGGCCTGATGCTTGATCAGGCCGGTTTCAGGCAAGGTGGTCTCCATGGATATAAAATTTTTTGCCGGCGCATTAATCAGTACTGCACTGTTGTCGGCTTGTGCCAGCCAACACAATGACCCGGGCGATGCCCTTCCCGGCACAATGCTCAGGGCAAGCCAGGTAGAGCAGCCGGAAGGATGGGATGAGGATCTTGCGCTGGCGATTCCCCGCGATTTAAACCCCGACCCTGATGTGCTGGAAATCGAATTGGAAGCCAGGATAACCGACATGGAAATTGTCCCTGGTACCCGCACGCCGGTGTGGACCTATGGCGGAACGCTTCCCGGTCCACTGATTCGAGCGAAGGTTGGCGATCGTGTCATCGTGCACTTTACCAATAACCTCCCGGATGCCACCAGTATCCACTGGCACGGCCTGCGCGTTCCCAACAATATGGATGGTGTCCCCGGCGTTACCCAGGATCCGATTCCGGTCGGTGGCCGTTTTACCTATGACTTTATTGTCAGGGATGCCGGCACCTACTGGTACCATCCGCATATCAACTCTGCAGCGCAGGTGGGTTGGGGTATGTATGGGCCACTGGTCGTGGAGGACCCGAATGACCCGGCAGTATTTGGCAATGATCTTGTGTTGATGCTTTCAGATATGAGCCTGGATGAAAATGGGCAGTTTCTTCCTGCAGACCAGGGTGGAGCCTTCAGCGATCTTTTTGGCCGGGAAGGTGAAGTCCTGCTGGTAAATGGCAAGGTCAGGCCTGAGCTGAAGATGCGCAAGGGTAAGCAACAGCGCTGGCGTGTGATTAATGCTGCCCGTACCCGTTACTACACCATTCGCAACAAGCGCCGCCCCCTGATCAGGCTTGGGGGTGATAATGGATTGGCGGCTCGTACTGAAATACTGGATGAAATACGAATTGTTCCTTCAGAACGGGTGGATATGGTTTTCACGCCCAGGGACGAACCTGGTACTGAAGAATGGTTTGACTGGTACCCCACTGACCTGGGGTATGGCAGTACATTCAACCGCTTTTCAGAGGAAATGCTGCGAATGGTTACCGTGGATGAGCCTGAAGTCATACCCGAAGACATACCCGAGCAACTCAGGACTATTGAGCCAATTGATATCACGGATGCCAGGGAGGTGCTTGTAGACCTGACTATTGATTTTCCCGATGACAACACCGTTGAGATGGGCATCAATGGCATTCCCTACTGGGATGTCATGCCCATTGAGGCCCGGATCGGTGAAACCCATGTCTGGACAGTCCGAAATGACACGGATTTTAACCATCCGTTTCATCTCCATGGGTATTTTTTTCAGGTGCTGGACGATACCCGGGTGTCGGAGTGGAAGGACTCGGTGGATATTCCTGTACATACAGAGCTCAAACTGGCTGTGCGTTTCGATGAACGTCCCGGTACCTGGATGTACCACTGTCATATCCTGGATCATGCGGAGGTTGGTATGATGGGCCAGCTCAGGGTTGATCCCTGACCTGTAAGTTTTATCTGGAAGGAGTAGGCAGTGGCAGTCACAAGATGTGCCTGGGCCGGGGAAGATCCGCTTTATCAGCGCTATCACGACCGGGAATGGGGCGTTCCCCTGCATTCAGACAAAAAACTCTTTGAATTCCTGAGCCTGGAGGGGATGCAGGCGGGTTTGAGCTGGATCACTGTCCTCAGGAAACGGGAGGCGTTTCGACAGGCCTTTGACGGCTTCGATTACAACATTGTAGCAAACTACGATAGCGGCAAGATCGAAGAACTTATCAACAATTCGGCTATAATTCGTAATAAGTTAAAGATAAATGCTGCAGTGACCAATGCCAGGGCCTTTCTGGAGGTGCGCAGGGAGTTTGGTACATTTAACCGCTATATCTGGGGTTTTGTTGACAATCTGCCCATCCAGAACACGTGGACAAGCCTGCAGGAGGTGCCAGCGAAAACCCTGCTGGCAGAAGAGCTCTCAAAAGACCTGAAAATGCGTGGGTTCAGTTTTGTGGGTCCGACAATTGTCTATGCCCATATGCAGGCGACCGGGATGGTCAATGACCATACCACTGACTGTTTCAGGCATGCTGAAGTCCGGGGGTTGGCAAGAAAGTCATGAAATTTATGTGTTTTCAGGTCTTAATCCCGTGATTCCTGCATAGTACGCCCGGATTTTGGGCATATCGTCGTCCACATTCCCTGTGGGCTGGAACTCGCCCAGAATGCGCAATTCCTTTTTCTCTGCATCGATGGCAGCCATGAAAATAGGCACATTGGCCTCTGAGGCAATGTGGTAAAACCCGGTTTTCCATTCGCTGACCTTGCTTCGGGTCCCTTCAGGGGGAATGCACAGGATAGTGTCGGGATGGTGTCTGATCATGTCGGCCATCCTTGAAACCATGTTATGGGCACGGTTCCTGACGACAGGTATACCGCCCATCCAGTTTAACAGCCAGCCCAATCCGGTGGGAAACAGGGTATGTTTACCCATCCAGCGAATATCCATCTTCAGGTGAAAGATGGCTGCCATCAGATAGAGAAAGTCCCAGTTACTGGTATGGGGTGCACCGATAAAGACGAAGGGCGGCTCCGGTAATCTGTCGGCAACCACGCGCCATCCTGATACCTTGAGCCAGGTATTGAGGATAAATCTGATCAATGGGCTGATCAATGGTGTTGTAAATATGGAGCGCTTCAAAAACGTTATCCTGGTTTACTTCAATAATTATAGGTTAATAATTGATAGTGAATGCTTACATTTAGTCACTTTTTGTGTCGCCGTCAATGTCCTGTAAATGGTGGATGGTTTTGTAAGCAGGCTGGCCACCCATCGATAGAAAAGCATGGATAGCCCGTTACCCATATCCGCATCCCGCGATGAAAGAACTTCTGTCACAGGCCAATTCACAATAATCCAGTGTTACACGGGTTTCTTAAGGGCACAAACAGGCAGCACTGCAAATTTCCAGTAACGGTCCAGCCCCCATGATAAGGCAAGAAAAACGTATTTGGGGTATACTTTGGCATATCTGTCGGTGTTTGTTTTTTCATTTGATCGTGCAGGGACAACCAGCGAACTTCTGGAAGGTCAAAAATTTCGGTGAGTGTGAAGCTGCACGAGGCCCGGAACAGCACAGATACCGCTTGATTCTTGAGGGTGAGTGGTTTACTTTGAACCACTTTTCTGTAAATTTTTTACTGTTATTTTCAATCATTAACGATATGTAGCGGCTCAGGTCCGCAACAACTCAAAACCAAGGGAATTGTTATGGCAACTTTACGTATAAACGGTCAAACAATGGACATCGGTGAGATCGACCCCTCCACTCCGCTGCTCTGGGTGCTGCGTGACGAGCTCGGTCTTGTTGGCACCAAATATGGATGTGGTATCGCCCAGTGCGGAGCATGTACAGTTCATATGGACGGCGCTCCAGTCCGTTCCTGCCAGATTCCGGTAGGCAATCTGTCAGACCAGGAAATCACCACCATTGAAGGCATTGCAGCAGCTGACGGCAGCCTGACTCCTGTCCAGGAAGCATGGGTTGAGCTTGATGTTCCACAATGTGGTTACTGCCAGGCCGGCCAGATCATGAGTGCCACTGCCCTGCTGGCTAACAATGCCAACCCCAGCGATGCAGATATTGATGCAGCCATGTCTGGCAACATCTGCCGCTGTGCCACTTACACACGTATTCGCAAGGCTATCAAGAGCGCTGCTGCTAAAATGAATGGCACTGCATTCTACGATGCCGCCGCGACAGGAGAGACAGCATGAAATTGATAAAAAATGATCATCTGACTCCTGAGCTTCCTGATTTTTTCCAGGAACTGGCAGGTGCAAAAGAAAACCTTTCCGTGGGATTACCGGAAGTAAGCCGTCGCCAGTTCTTCAAGATTTCCAGTATTGCCGGTGGCGGACTCGCCCTTGGCCTTGCCATGGGTTCAAGCCCTAAGGCAAAGGCACAGTCTGCCTCTGATGAACTGAGCACATTGAGCCCCTACGTCCAGATTCAGCCTGATGGCCGAATCAACATATTCTCCAAGAACCCCGAATGTGGACAGGGTATTAAAACAGGTCTTCCCCTGATTATTGCCGAAGAACTGGATTGCGCCTGGGAAGACGTTGAAGTCGTTCAGGCCGATATTGATGCGACTAAATACGGTGCCCAGTTTGCCGGGGGTTCTCTGTCAACTCCGATGAACTGGATGGCTATGCGCCAGGCTGGTGCCACTGCCAGGGCCATGATTCTTGCAGCGGCATCCCAGCAGCTGAATATTCCGGTTTCCGAACTTACTACCAGCGAAACAAAAGTTGTTCACAGCACTTCCGGTCGTGAATGGGCTTACGGTGAGTTTGCCGAACTGGCCGCCACCATGGAAGTGCCTGATGCGGCATCGCTGACCCTGAAAACACAGGATCAGTTCAAGTTGCTGGGCCGTCGTTTCACAGGTGTTGATAACCATGACATCGTAACCGGTAAGCCGCTTTTCGGTGCCGACACCCAGATGGAAGGCATGCTGATTGCCACCTACAACAAGTGTCCACAGATTGGTGGCAAGGCTGTTTCATTTAACGAAGCCCATATTAAATCCATGCCAGGTGTTGTCGACGCTTTTATCGTTGATCAGTTCGGTAATCCGAAAATGTTCAATCCTGGTGGTGGAGACATGTTCAGTGGTGTGGCCATTGTTGCCGAATCAACCTGGGCAGCGATCAAGGCCAAGCGTGAACTGGAAGTCGAATGGGATCTCAGTGACGCCGAGTCTGCAACCTGGGATGATCTTGTAGCCAAAGCCTATGCGCTTGAAGGTCAGGATGGTGAGCCATTGATGACCACTTCTTTCGGTCCTGATGGCCCCGTACAGGCTGAGGCCAGCAAAGGAGACGCCGAAGGTGTTCTGGGCAGCGCTGAAACAGTCGTGTCCAGCTTCTACGAATATCCCTATGTCAGTCATGCCCAACTGGAGCCTGAAACCTGTACTGCCAAGTATGAGAATGGTTCCATCGAAATCTGGGCGCCTGCACAGATTCCGCAAAGTGGTGAAACTGGTACTGGCGTATTGCTTGGAATTCCTGAGGGTGAGGTTGCCCAGCGTGTTGTTCTTCACCAGACCCGTATTGGTGGTGGTTTCGGACGTAAACTGGCCAATGACTATGTCTTCGAAGTGGCGGCCATTGCACGCAGGATGGAAGGTATTCCGGTTAAACTGCAGTGGACTCGTGAAGATGATATGAGCGGTGACTATTTCCGTCCTGGAGGATTCCATTCCTACAAGGCTGGCCTGGATTCAGTGGGCAATCTCACGGCATGGCAGGATCATTTCATCACCTCTACCGGTAATGATCAGGCGCCAATGACCAGTGCCGACCTGAACCCGAATGTATTCCCGATGGATGTCATTGATAACGTGAAGCTGACCCAGACCATGTTCCACAATGCTATTCCGACAGGGCCAATGCGTGCGCCGGCATCCAATGCCTTTGCATTTACTTTCCAGAGCTTCATGCATGAACTTGCTGTTGCTTCCGGTAAGGGACATGTACAGTTCCTTCTGGATACTCTTGGCTCCCCTCGTTTGGCGAACCCTGAAAATCCGCAGTCAATGCACACTGGCCGTGCTGCCAACGTCATTAATGAAGTGGCCCGCATTTCCGGTTATGCAGATGGTGCAAGTGAGCCTGGCCGTGCCAAGGGTCTTTCTTTCTACTTCTGTCACAGCGGTTATGTAGCACAGGTTGCCGACTGTACTATCAGCGCGAACAAGGAAGTGAAAGTACACAAGGTTTGGGCTGTTGCCGATTTCGGTTTCATCCACAACCTCAGTGCAGCGGAAAACCAGATGGAAGGTGGCATCATTGATGGCCTTAGCCAGCTGTTCAACTCCAAGATCACCTTTGACAATGGAGTCATCCAGCAGCAGAACTTCCACCAGTATCCACTGCTCAGGATGCCTCAGGCACCAGAGCTGGAAATTGCGTTTCTGGAGCCGGAAGAATTCCCGCCAACAGGTGCGGGTGAGCCTTCCATGCCTCCTCTGCTGGCAGCGGTTGCTAACGCGATCTATAACGCCACAGGTGAGCGTGTCAGGAAAATGCCGCTCTATGAACTGGGTTACAAACTGGTGTAAACCGTTCAGCAATACAAAAAGCCGGATTTCGTATCCGGCTTTTTTGTGCCTGAAGCTTTTTACTGTAGTTTTTAATCTGCGGTTCGTACCAACCTTTTATGTGCCTCGTTCTCAGCATGATGGTGACAACGGGTTTGTTGTCAGTAATTGTTCGAGATCCATATCTGCCCTTGTTTTCAGTCAAGGGGATTGTAGTTACGAAGTTTGATACTTTATGTCATGGAATGAAATAACGTAACAGCCATGAGAAATACAGGAATAGAAAAAGTGTGGGTTTTGAGTAAAGTCAGGAGAATGGATTGACGTAATATAATTAGCTGTTGGAGGTCAAACAAAGAACAAACAGCAAGAAGACTAAACAGCTTAAGAAATTCTAACAGGGAAATTACATTGAATAGTAATAACGCAACATGACGACCTCTTTATCAACGAGTTCACCATCTTTGAAACGTGGCCTAAAGGATGTGGAATTACGAAGTTGTCTTAGCAAAATGGCTTCAACTTGTTCATCACTGTCGTTGCTTTTGTTTATTAGTGTTACGCCGGTAGTTTGTCCAAACCGGTTAATTTCAATATCTAAATCAAACCATCCCCTGTAATCCAGAGACACGTCTTCAGGAATATTATGGAAGGCCCTTGTATAGCGGTAGTCAATAAAGTCAGGGATGGTTTTTGGGATATCAGGCATAAAAAGAGATTTGAGTAGCGCACTGTCCGGAACTGAAGCTAGTAACTCATTATGGGCCTCTTCATAGACTTCCAGCGCAGTAACCCGTTTTTTAAAAAGTAGCAGCCAATCGCCCAGTTCTACGCGCGCTAACGCTAGCTCCTCGGGTGTGGCGTCTTCGCGCATTTTGAGGTATTCAAGGCGTCTTTCAAAGGCATCACGCCCATGTCTGTAACCCATGGAATTGGAAGATACACGTGACATGTCGTAAAAACCCTGGGTGGAAGCCATGGCAAGCTGAGTGTTGTTACTGTTGTTAAACGCCGAACTGTTGATATCCAGGTTGGTAGCAAAAAAATAATTGGTAAGCGCCAGTCGTTTTTCCATATCCATCAGGCGGGGGTCGGTTACGCCATAATTGTTAAGCAGAATCTGGATAATGCTCCGGTAAATATTCTGTGCATACATCAGGCGCATTGTCCTGAAATTTTCCTCACCGATGGAATTGTTTACGCTATTGGCGGCGAATGCTGAGGCATCACCGGCATAAAACAGATTGGGATCCTGGCTGAGTTTTGAGTCAAAGGCAAAAATATTCCATTCAGCATATCGTGTCATTGCTGGGAGTAAATCCGGACTGTCTTCACCATAGGCCTTTCGCTTCAGGTAAAACAGATATTCCTGCTCTGAATCTGCCGCCATCAGATTTCCCAGGGCAATATGACTTTCAATTTTTTCCTCAATAATGAATTCCTGGTCCAGGTTGAACAGTCCCTTATTTACCCGATTGATATGCTGTGCTCTTTCAAGATATTCAAGTGCGGTTTCATGGTCACCCTGGCTTTGATAAAGACTTGCCAGAGCAAGCATCTCCTGGCTCAGCGCCGATTCATAGGCTCCGCCGTCAAGTTCGAGGTTGTGTATACTTTTCTCATACTGTGCGATATCACTATCTGATATGAGCGCTTTCTGTGCGTCCGCTCTCAGAAGTTGTGTAGTGATGTAATAGGACGGGGTAACTGGATTATTACCGGTAGGCAGGGAAGTAAGTTCCTCAAATTCAGCGACTTCACCTTCAGTGAGCGTGACTGCGATAGAAACAGGTTCAAAGACCAGGTATGAGAGGTCTGCCTCTTCCTGCGCGACCAGCGGAAACGATAAGGAAATAGAAGAACAAAACAGCAGAGTCAGAAGTTTCACTGCAGACCGGGTGACTGAACTGTAATGTTGATTAATGCTTGAGATTCTCATCGCTTAAACAGTCAGGGCTTATCTTGATCAACGAATTCTATTTTCCAATTACGTGGAAAAATCAAAAAAATATCAATAGGAATAGTAGTACCTGATATTTATATCACGTTGTTCTTCAGCCTCGCCAGCAATCATCAAAGGTCTTGTCCTATTATCCCTAAGCATATCCATTAATCGGGAGCGTATACGTTGACCGGTATTTTCGGAAGTTTGTTCGATTGTGATATTGCGTAAATCGCCGTTTGGGCGTTGATTAAATGAAACATCAAGGAATCCAATGTATGGAATATCCTGGCCAGGGGGAATGCTGAGAAAGGCCCTGGTGTGTTTTATGGGAGCAAAGGCTGGTATGAGGATAGCCGGTTCGGGCGTGATAAACCGGGTGATCTCTTCTTCACTGTAACCCTGTTCAAGCAGTATGTCTCTGGCATTATTATAGGATTCATAGCCCCGACTTTTGTGATCGAAGGCGAACTCCCAGTCGCCAAGGTCCACATACACTTGTGCCGCTTCTACAGGAGATTCGTCCAATAGATTTTCAGCAAGAGAAGCCAGTGCCTCACGAATTTCTGAATAGCCTCTGCGTATTGACGAGACTGTCCTGGCGAAATTATTCTGGTTAGATGCCAGGGAGGAACTGATAACAGTTCGGTTAACGATGGACTCGAGCTGGGCTTTAAATAGGAGGGTAACGTTGGCTTTTCTGAGGATGAGCTCCCGGTTATGCACTCCCGTTTCCAGTATCTCATCATACAAATCTTCAGCATTTTTCAGTCTGGGATCCATCAGTTGATCAGGGGTGTAGTAATCTGCCGCCATATTACTTCCCGGGCTCATGAAAGCTGAGCGGGGAATAAACCGGACCTGGTTTCGCATAGGGTCATCGACAGCGATCAGGTCGCCATTACGAAGCATCCCGGCCGGGACACTGCGATAATCCCCACTAACCGACAATCCTTCCTCATCGTTGAAGGCCATTCGCTGAAAAGCCTCGAGGTTCCAGTCAGCCCATTCCAGTGAAGCACCCACCAAAGCATCACTGCCTGGTTCATGATTGCGTTTCAGCAGGTAATAAAGATATTCGTGGTACTGGTCTGCCTCAGGATAATTACGGGTCAACTTATTGACGCTGATCAGGGCCCTGACTGCATTTTCCTGTGTGAGGGTGTAAAGCCCATCATTGACCCGGTAGATATGCATGGCAGTCTCAAAAGAGGCGACGGCATTGTCGTAATCACCGGACTGCTCATACAGGCTGCCTAGGGAAAGATACTGCTGGGCCAGCTGTGGCTCAAATACGCCGCTTTCCTCTATGAGCTGGTTAATACTGTCCTGGTAAACCTGAATGTCGGTGATGACCTGTACCGGTGTTCTTGAAGGATCGTCCGATTGGAGCAGTTCTGCAGGCGTATTCCCTCCGGATGAAAGCAGGATTTCATCAGTGTTGTCTGTATACACAGGATCAAAAAACAGTGTCCTGAGTTCGGTATTGGATTGGGCCGTTGCACCAGGCAGCAGAAATAACGGGACTAGCAGAGATGAAAGCATTAACAGGCGCTTGATCAATGGCGGTTTTCCAATCAGGCGTTGATCAGCCACAGTCTGTATTTTTCCGGCACTGACCGAATGCGCAAAGATGGCTTTTATTAATCGGGTATTGCTCATCGCTGTCAGTTTCTGCTGCCCTGTTGTTTGGTAGTTAGAGCCCGGTAGTAAAAAAATTCCAGTTGTAAAAGTCTAGTAATAATAATAATAGCGGCGAAGGACTTTCTCGTCCTCAACAGCCTGGCCCCGATCAAGCGTAGGGCGCATTCGCTGGCCATCCAGGAATTGACGCAGGGCTGAGCGCACTGCATCGGGCGTGCCCTGTGTGCTTTCAAGAATATTTATATTGCTGGCAAAGCCGAATCGGTCTTTGTCGAAAGAAACATCGATATGGCCTTTAAATGGTATGTCTGTTGTTTCATCAATACCAAAAAAACGTCGGCTGTAGGCGTGAATCCCATAGGCTGGTACCGCGATATCCGGCGCTGGATTGAGAATGGCATCAGCCTGTGCTGGCGCGTGGCCAGCGTTAATTAACAGCATGTAGGCTTCACCATAGGCATCATAGGCACGTTGTGGACGCTCGAAACTCATGTGCATATCACCCAGGGAGATATAGGCCAGGGCTATATCAAGGGGAGAACTCTGCGCTGAATTTTCGATGGTATCCACGTAGTTTGTGAAAGATTTGCGTGTATCAATATAGCGCCGATTGGCCATCATTTCGGCGTTGCTGGTGTATTCCTGGTTGACCCGGTTGAAAGTAATGGAGCCTTGGTCCTGGGTGTCCTCGAATCGTTCCAGCTCCTTTTTCAGCAGGTAATTGATGTTGGCCAGTTTCTCGTGCAATTCCCGCTGTCTGTCCAGAAAGTCTTCATCCTCCGGATGTTGCTGTTCCAGCAGGGACTGATAGATGGCCTTGGCTTCATGCAATCGCCGGTTAATCAGCATATCGTTATTGAGGGCTACGGGAGCACTTCTCAGGTTGTAATCGGTAACAGCGGCATTGGTGATAACGGAATTCTGGTTGAGCATGGGTACGCGCATGGAAACCGACATGGTGCGGGGGGCATCAGTACTTCCCGGCGGCTGGCTAACAGGAACATCAATTGTCACACGGTTTTCAATACGGCGGGCCGCGTTCACGCTATCAGAAATATTGACGGTGTTGGAATAGCTCTCCCGGTATCCTTTTACAAAGGCCTCCACATTCCAGTCAGCCCAGGCCAGTCGAGCTGAAGTCTTTTCCGGTGAATTATCAGGCAGGCTTTTTTCATTGAGGTAGTAAAGATAATGTTTATGGTTATCTACCGAAACGAAGTCACCGCGCAAGGTATGTGCCCTGACCAGGTGACTCACAATATCTGACTGTTCGAGACTGAAAAGGCCATTGTTTACCTTGATGACATGCAGTGCTTCCTCGAATGCAGCCACGGCTTCGTCATAATTTCCGGCCTGCAGATGGAATAGTCCCAGGGAGTCATATTGCTGGATTAATGACTGGGCATAGAGGCCATCTTCTTCCAGGGTAGTATCAATCAGGGCAAGGTATTCTTCGATATCAGAATCACCAGTACGGGTCGAATCATTGATCGCTGCGTCGCTCACTGCTTTCGTGGCGGTATCCTGTCCAGGCACATCCCGGCTGTCCAGTGGTGTAGATTCAAAAATCAGGGTAGCGAGAGGATTGGTAGCATTCTGTGAAAACACCTGCCCTGAAACAGCTAAGCCACCTGCGCAGAATACAACGACAGCGCAGGTATGGAAAAATCCATGTTTCTGGCGGGCTTTATTAACGGGTGCTTGCCTTTTCATCGTGTGCTCGTTGAAAAATTTTCCTAACCTGAATTGACATTGTGCTCCTGCGTGGCTTAATCCTTTATGAACCGTCAGTACTGGGTTAATGACCGGTTATCTCTATCAATGTTACACCCTTGGGCCCTTAAAAACAGGGTACAGGGCAACAATCCGGGAGACAGGAATATGGAAAAGACTCTGATTTCAGGGGCCAGCAGAGGTATTGGCCTTGAGTTCACGAAGCAGTGCCTCGCCAGGGGAGACCAGGTAGTGGCCTGTTGCCGTAATCCCGCCGAAGCAGGTCAATTGGCTAGTCTGGCGGGCCCCAACCTGACCGTCGTCGAGCTGGATGTCAGTGATTCGATATCCATCGAGACCTTGCCAGACAGACTCCCGGAGCTTACCTACTCGCTTTTCATCAATAATGCAGGAATTTACGGCCAATCCCAAAGCCTGGATCAGGCTGATCCGGATGAATGGCTGCGGATTTTCCGAGTCAACACCATAGCCCCTCTGCTGGTGACAAGGGCACTTCTGCCCAGGATGTCCACATCGGGGGATGCCAGGCTGGTCTACCTGAGCTCCAGGATGGGGTCGATCGCAGAGAACACCAGCGGTGGTACTTATGTCTACCGATCATCAAAGACAGCGCTTAACCAGGTGGTGAAGTCCCTGGCACTGGACCTTGCCGGCAGGGGCATGGCCGTAGCAGCCCTTCATCCGGGCTGGGTACAAACAGACATGACAGGGCCCAATGCACTTATTGATACCCGGACCAGTGTCAAGGGTCTGATGGCGGTTATCGATGCGCTGACACTGGAAAAATCCGGGCGTTTTTACAATTACGACGGATCAGAAATTCCCTGGTAAAAAATATCTCCAGACTCCTCCCGCTTTGTTTTCCCTATGGCTGTCCCATACTTTTGCCCAGGTGAATATCCCCGTTGAAAAATGAAAATGCTGTGCAAGTCGAGGTGGCATTTGTTGGAGATCAAACGGAAAGAAAAAAAATCGGGGTATAAACTGCTGCTGGAGGATAAATACCATGTTTATTACCAAGAAATCACTGCCCCGCAGGAAATTCCTGAAGGGTGCCGGAGCAGCCCTGGCCTTGCCGGTCCTGGAATCGATGTTGCCGGCCTTTGCTACCCTGGCCCAGGCGCAGGAACTGCATCCCACTCGCTTTACCGGTATTTTTATTCCGCATGGTGCAGCACCCGGTTACTGGGAGCCTGAAAGCATGGCCCCCGGCTTTGAGTATCCCTTTATATGGAAACCCCTGGAGCATTTGCGCGAGAACGTGGTTCTGACTACCGGCATGTGGTCCAGTTCGGCAGAAAATCCGCCTGGAGTCACCGGTGCCGACCATTTTGTCGCGTCTGCGTTCCTGGCCGGAGTGAAACCTAAAAAGACCACTGGGGCCGACGTACAGGTGGGTACCACGCTGGACCAGATACTGGCCCGGGAAATCGGGCAAACAAACCTGCTTCCGTCTCTGCAGTTGGGCGTGGAAGACCCGGGATCCAATTCCACCAACTGTGGTGAAGGCTATAGTTGTGTCTATACCAACACTATTTCCTGGTCTACACCCACCCGTCCACTGCCCATGGAAATCAATCCCCAGGTCGTCTTTGAAAGGATGTTTGGTAGTGGTGGTACACCCGAGGAACGCGCGCTGCGCCGTGCCCAGCAGCGCAGCATCCTTGATTCGGTCACTGAAGACCTGGCGAAGCTGAAGTTACAGGTGGCAGCACCTGACCGTTTGCGCCTGGATCAGTATTTTACCGATGTGCGGGAAATAGAGCGCCGGCTGCAGATTGCCATGCAGAAATCCGATGCAGTGCCGTCGATGACGGTCCCCTATGGGGTACCTGAATCCTTTGATGAGCACATCAAGCTGCAGTTTGACCTGCTGGCACTGGCTTTCCAGGCAGATATTACCCGTGTTGGCACCATGCTGATGGCCCGGAACCTGACTGGCCGGGTATATCCGGATTCCGGCACGGATGTCAGTTTCCATGGTGGCTCCCACCATGCGGAAGATCCGGGTCGAGTTGCCTAGTACGCCATCCTCAATCGTTATCATGCCAGCATGGTGGCCTATTTTGCGGACAAGCTGAAATCCATTGAGGAAGGAGACGGTAACCTGCTTGATCACTCGGTTACCCTGTATGGCTCCAATATGGGCAATTCAAACCAGCATCTTCATTATGATGTGCCCATGATTCTTGTCGGGGGGGGCAATGGTCAGCTCAAGGGAAACAAACATCTGGGCTATGAAAGCAAAACCGTGCCCACCAGCAATATGCTCCTGAGAGTGCTGGATATGTTCGGGCTGGAAAATGACAGTTTGGGGGGTTCCACGGGACGTCTGCCCGGGCTGGTCTAGGGCCAATGCCCCAGGTAAGTGACTGTTTCTGGATTCCGGAGGGGAAACATGAAATTCCACAAGAGTATTCTGGCGGCTCTGGCTGCAGGCCTGTTGTTTTCGACAGTATCAACAGGGGTGATGGCGCGCAGTGAACTTGTGGCGGCCATTGTGGACGGAGACAACCGTGTTGTGAAAAGTCTTCTCAGCCAGGGTGTCGATGTCAACAGCACGGAACGTGATGGCACCAATGCATTGCAGTGGGCTGTTTACCATGAAAATGCCGGTATGGTGTCCGACCTGATTCAGGCCGGCGCCGATGTACAGGCCATCAATCGCGAGGGGATGACACCGCTGGCACTGGCCGCCATGGCCGGTAACGCGGAGATTACCGAGATCCTGCTGGATGCCGGAGCGGGTGTGAATACGCCCATGGCCAATGGTGAGACCCCGCTCATGATGGCGGCTCGTACGGGCGATCTGGACACCATGCGCATCATTCTGGACCGAGGTGCTGACATCAATGCCATGGAACCTTTGAGGGGGACCAATGCACTCATGTGGGCAGCGGCTAACAGCAATCCCGCGGCAGTCAAATTGCTGCTGGCCAATGGCGCTGACATTGCCATGAATTCTGCTACGGCAAGGCCTGGCAGGAATCCCTACCTGGCACCGACAGCCCGGAACCGAATTCGTGGTTTCTACCAGGGAATAGGTCAGGGCGGTGACTTCGGTGCCCAGGAAGAACTGGAAAAAAGTAATCTTGAATTGCAGGTTTCCCGGGAAGAGTTGATTGCTCGCTTACCCCCGGGAACTGGTTGAGGATTTTGAGCGGGAAGATGTCCAGGTCGGTGATTTTGGTGAAACCATAGAACCGGCCCCTGATAAACAATGGGGTGGACTGACAGCCCTGCATTTTGCCGTTCGCGAGGGTGATCTGGATACCGTGAAGGCACTGGTGGAAGCCGGCGCTGATGTGAACCAGGTCAGTGAATTCAGTTGGAGTCCATTGCTTACAGCTAGGCAAAACAGTTTCTACAGGATTGGTGAGTACTTACTTGAAAAAGGTGCCAACCCCAATATTGCCAATGAGGGGGGATGGAATCCCCTGTATATTGCCACGGATAACCGGAATATCGAGGGCGGTGATTATCCCACCCGAAAACCGGATATGGATCACCTGGCCTTCATCCGCTTACTGCTGGATAACGGGGCTGATCCCAACCTGCGCATGGCATCCAGTACAGAAACACGGACTATTTTTACCCACCAGTGGCTCCGGGAAGAAGGTGCTACGCCTTTTCTGCGGGCGGCCCAGTCCAGTGACCTGACCCTGATGAAGCTGCTGCTGGATCATGGGGCAGACCCCAATATAAATACCGCTGTCGGGGTAACCCCCTTGATGGTGGCATCGGGTATTGCCTGGGTCGAAGGGGTAACGTTTGAATGGTCGGAAGAGGCTAACCGGGAAGCGGTCCGATGGTTGATTGAGCTGGGTAATGAGGTGAATGCCCAGGACCGGGAAGATGGACGCACTGCCCTGATGGGGGCTGCTCACAAGGGGCGCAACTACGCCGTGGAAATGCTGGTGGAAGCAGGAGGTGATCTGTCATTGCACGATATTGGCAGTCGTGATTCCATGTACCAGCTGGCCGGGGCTACCTGGCAGGCTATTGATTATGCGGAAGGCCTGGTACGGGTGGGCGTGCAATCCGCTGAGGAGCATCCTGAAACGGCGGCTCTTATTCGCCAGTACATGCGCGAGCAGGGGCTAGAAGTCCCGCCTGAAGGCAGGACGCTGGATTCCATCTGCATCGTGGATATCTGCAAATAGCATGGCCAGACGTTGGTTTAAAGCCCTTTCACAGGGCAGTGCAGCAAGCTAGACTGTGAAGGGGAGCTTTTTATAGTCTTTTGATAGATTTAAGCTAGGCAAAAATATAAAAATATAAACAAAAACTATCAATACTTACTAACGCCGTATCATTTTCCTACTAGATTCCTTATTGGCGGGTAAAACTGGGTAAATGTGCCGTTAAAAGCCCCTTCGGCCATATGGCATTCCACACACTCGCTGCCATCCGGCACTTTTCCTGCAAGGGTCCCGGGCTCGGCATTGGCGGGATACAGAAAGAACCCTCTCCCTTCAGTAAAATGCTCACGGTCTATTACGTGGATCTCCTGGGCCTGCATGGCACCCTGAACAAACCCGGGCAACTGGGGACTCGATTCCGCCTCACTGGCATAAAAGGACAACAGCAACATGGACCCATCGGCATATTCACCATGCTGTTTCAGATACCGGTAGGCGGCAGGTTCCATCTGGACGACGCCAATGGTTCCCGGGTTGTGGGGATCAAATGGGGTATCGGCATATTCACTGCCCAGTGAACTGCCCAGGTGAATCCACTCATCGGTGTATTCGGGAAACGCCAGTGCATTGTTGTCATCATAGTTTGCCCGTCCCAGGTTGGTTTGAGCCTGCAGGGCTGGCAGGGTGAACAGGCCGGCAAGGAGCACAGCTGTCATCATTGGCTTCATGGAAACTCCAGGAATAAATTTCAGTGGATCGATAGACGTGATATTACCCCGTTTTGGGTAGCCAATGGGATGAAATAGAAAAGACATGCCTCAGTTATTAACAGAACTGAGTTAAAAAGGGGATCAGAGCACTTTTTTGACTAGCAACAGGGCGTCGCCGGTATAGTGGATCATGGGGTGGGGAACGATGGTTTTTCGCATACGTTCCTTGTAACCCAGCCTGAGATAAAAAGGGTAGGCAACAGTATTCGCTTCAAACACAATCAGGGACAGTTTACCTAATGCTTTCTCCCGGCAGCGTTCTTCTGCCATTTGCATCAGGATGCGGGCAATTCCACGTTGACGCCAGGGCATGTCCACAGCAATCCCGGCTATGCAAAAGCTGCAGGGTTCTTCCAGCAACCAGTATGGTTTGAGAACGGGATCTTTTTCCACATATTCGTTATGTTCGGGGACTTGATAGGCCAGAAGCACGGCAACAACATCACCGTCAGCTTCAGCGACAAGACAATTTTCAAAGCTGAATGTAGTGCCTCGTCTTTCATAGCGCCGTTGGCCAGCGTCAAGCAGGTCATCACCTGGTTTGAGTTGTTGCTGTGACCAGATATAGTCTGAAACGCCATCGGAGGCAATCGAAATGAGTTGCGCAATGCGCCTGGCATCTTCCCTGACAGCTGGACGATAGGTAATCGTCCAGCCTTGTCCGGAAGTATCAGTCATGCTCAGGCGGCGGAGAGTTTACGCTCATCAGCCCAGTTGCCATGCAGTCCCTGGCGCAGGCGGAAGGGCAGTTTGACCCGGCCGATGGGTCCGTCTTCGATATGCTGGGCATCGAAAATCGCCAGGTCCGAATAGTTGTTCATGATGTCATCCACCAGGGCAATAATGTAACCGTCACCCTGTGGGGAATCGGGAGAACGGGGCACAAAACAGGGCTCCTGGATGACGCAGTCCGGTCCCGCCCACCATTCGGTCTGCTTGCCAGTCTTGAAGTCCATGTAGCCGAGTTTGTTAATCATGAGTCCGGAAGCACGACCGCCTGGTCCATTGAACGGCAGGCTTGGATCAGTCACCAGCAACCAGCCATAGTCATGCTGCTGGGTGGCATAACGGTCATCGATTCTCGGGAATTCACCGATCATGTCGGTCATTTTCACCATACTTTCGAATTCATCGCCCTTGCTGTTGAAATCCACGGTCCAGCGGGTCATTTTTGACTGGGCTTCTTCCGGTTTGAATGGTGCGCCATGAACATCGGGGAAGAACGGGAACATGTTGTTCTTGGCCACGGGTACATCGAAATGGACTTTGGAGCCATCATTAAAGGCATTCATGACATGGGAGCAGAACTGGTTGGTGCTCTTGAACCATTTCATGTCCTTGCCCTCACCGTTACGGGGCAATACGCCAAGGTAGACTGGCATGGTAGTATCATAACCAAAATAGGGCAGGCGTTTTTCCAGTCGCTCCCAGTTACAGATTATCGGGATAATATGGAAAACCACGTAGTCTTCGGTGACACCGAAATCATGCATCATGCAGGTATAGGGAGTGTCGAACCAGACTTCCTTGAGCAGTTCTCCGGTGGGGCTGACCTCCATATAGGTGCATTCCTTTGTACACAGCCCCTTGGCGCCATAGCTGAATGCCACCATGTTGCCGGTAATGGGATCTATCTTGGGATGGGCACAGAACGTTTCACTGGTCATCTTGCCATCGAAATCGGTGAAACCGAATGTTTCCAGAGTCAGTGGATCCATTAGCAGGGGAGGGCTGTCCTCTTTCAGGGCAAAGAGCTTGCCGGCATGGACAATCGGCGTGGTGTTGGCTGTGCTGCGAATCTGCCCTTCCACGGACGGGTCATCGGTCAGGGGATTGCGATAGGCACCGAACAGGGCCTTACCCGCTTCACGTTCCAGCTTCCATTTATCGGTCTGGGCATAGCGCTGTTTGAAATCCACCTTGCCGCCACGAAAACGAAACAGGGAAATCATGCCGTCGCCATTGAAGAACTGGTCGTCTTCGAATTTTGGGGGAAACTGTTGATCGGGGTGCACACGGTGGAAGGTACCGTTGAGCTGGGAAGGAATCTCGCCTTCCACTTCGCAATCGTAAATATCTGCTTCCAGGCGAAGCATGTTCAAAATGCCGGTAAAGGCGCGTGTATCAGGATAATGTGCCATAGTCTTACTCCAGTTATTCGGGAAGGATTAAACCCGACAGGGTGGCTATTTACAATGTATCAGTGTGAGAATGAAATCGTCCGTTGATGTGAGTCAAGATGCTGCCGGGGTAACAGATTCCCTAGTGCCCGATGGCCTCAAGCACGGCCTGGCAGACGGCTTCCTGGTCCATGCGATCACTCGCTATGGTGATCTGGGCATACCTGCGGTACAGGGCAGAACGTTCTTCAAACAGGTCCTCAAAACTCTGGTCCGGTCGTCGGGCAATGCCGCGCTGGTCGTAATCGGTTATACGAGTCTTAAGTGTTTTCAGGCTGACATCCAGAAAAATAATCACGCCGTGACTGGACAGGTTCTCCATGCTTTTTTCGCTGTAGACAACACTGCCACCGGTAGCCACTACGGTGTTCTCCACGTCCAGTGAACTGACCCACATTTCCTCGATCTCGCGCAATACGAGATAACCTTCCTTGTCGACGATGTCCTGCAGGGAACGATGTTCATGGCTCTGGATGACCACATCAGTGTCGACAAAGTCACGGGAGGTTTTCTTGGCGAGCAGCACCCCGATGGTACTTTTGCCGGAACCGGGCATGCCTATCAGGACAAGATTGTTTTCAGTGTCAGTCATGCAATTCTCAAGGGAAAAGAAATCAATTATAGCCTTAACTCAGTGGTGTGCCGACTACAACACTATTTGGAAAGGTCTGTGATGGAAAAATGCAGGCTGGCCCGGTTGAAGCCTTCCCGGTCATAGAACCGGTGGGCCTCTGTCCGGTGCATATTGGAATCATGGTGCAGCTGCTGGCAATTATTGTTACGGGCAAATTGCTTGAGCCAGTTGATCATGGCTTTGCCTGCGCCCAGTGAACGCGAGGATTCGTCCGTGACCAGGTCATCCACATAAAGCGTCCTGCCCCAGGCCAGTTTTTCCGTAATAATGAAACCGGCTACGCAGACAACCCTGTCATCCATCACAGCAAAGGCCACCCTGTAGCCGGTGTTCGCCTGTTGTTGACGAATCTGTGCCAGCAGGGAATCCCTGTCATATTGGGGACGAAGTTGCAGCAGCACATGGCTGATCGCATCAAGGTCTGCTTCGGTTTCTGCCAGTGTAATTTCCATGGAATGATTTTGGTGACAAGCCAGCAATGAGTTTACTGATTCACGATAATCAGTGCATCCGTATCGAAGCCCAGTTTAGCCGCTTCCTCTTTAAAGTGATCGAGCAATGCCGGCTCCACTGTCGGTGTGCGGGACAGCATCCACAGGTAGGAATGATCAGGTCCCGAGATGAAGGCATGCTGGTAGTTATCCTTGTCCATTTCGAAAATCACATAGGAACCATAGAACGGGCCAAAGAAAGATACTTTCAGATAGCCTGTGTTCTCATCTTCCACAAAGTAAGCACGACCCTCGGCCTCTTCCCAGGCATTGTCCTCGGTGGAAAACCCGCGATTGAGCACTCGGACACCGCCATCCTCACGCATGGAGTAATTGGCGGTGACCTGCTCCAATCCCCGTTCAAAGGAGTGATCCAGCCTGGCAATTTCATACCAGGTGCCCAGGTACCGATCCGGCTCGAAACCGGTTATCGGTGACACCGCCGGTGGCATGCCCAGGCAGCCTGAAAGCAGCACCAGGCTGATGGAAAGTAAAACGGCTCTTGTAAAGCGCATGGCAGGTCCTGCATAAATTATCAGTCAGTGTCGGTTAGGGACAGGCTCATGGGAGTGTGCAGAATGCCTGCTTCCATGAAGCTTTCGCCGTTGACGGTGAAGCCCAGCTTTTCATAGAAGGCTACGGCTGTTTCCTGGGCATAGAGATATACCGATGGAAAAGCTTTATCCCTGCCATACTGGATAAGGCTGTCGAGTATGGCCTTGCCAATTCCCTGTTCACGAAATTCCCGGAGTACGGCAACCCGGCCAATGTGGCCATCGGGAAGCATACGTCCCGTGCCGACGGCTCTGTCGTCCAGAGTGACCAGGGCATGAATGGCATGTTCGTCATCGCCATCGAAATCAATGGCTGTATCCACGCCCTGTTCGAGCGTGAATACGGTATGGCGTACAGAATGGATTGCTTTGTCCTGGTCGATAAACTGGACAAGTGAGATGGTCATGGGGATGCCGTTTAACCAGAAATCAGAGAAAAGCATAAAACAGGAAAAGCCCAAAGGCTAATCCCAGTCCACCGCCAACCCGCCCAACGGGTTTGATGGCTGTCATGATCTGCTGCAGCATGGAGGTAAAACGCGGTTGCCCCATCCACGTAAAGACCTCTGCGGCGATGATGGCGTTCCAGCCAAGCACGGTGACCGTCCTGGGAAACCGGGACAGATCGGCATAGGTGATCAGCAACAGTCCCAGGGCCAGACGAATGATTATGGCACTGGCATAGAGTGGTTTACTGGCTGCATGGTGTTCAATAAAACTGATGACAGGTTCCGGTTTCAGCAGCAGGCTTATGCCGACGAGACATAACAGCAAAGCAATAATGAGAATAAGGGGGATCAGCATAGATGTCTCCTTATTCCTAAGAATCCGGTTCGCCAATGGCCAGGATTTTGCCATGGCATGTCAGGGGAATGATATCCATGTATTCTCCTTTACAGGGGCCTTCCACACAAAATCCCGTTACCTTGTTAAATTTGGCATAATGGGTCATGCACAGGAAATGTTGACCATCCGGTGTAAACAGCTGCTCAGGCGTATGGTTCAGGGGCACATCAAAATGGGGGCAGGCATTTTTAAACGCTGTAAATTCGCCGTCATGATTGTGAACCAGCATGCGGAAGACAAAGTTGGTTTTTTCACCAAAACGAAATTCCCTGACTTCACCGGCAGCAATATCTTCTGTACTGCACAGGGGTGTGCCCGGTGCGGGGGCATGACGCTCTTCAAACCACTTCTTCATAAAGTCATGAAAGTCCTGCCAGCCCGGCTTTCTGCAAAAAGCCGGCGAGCCCATAGTGTGTAAATAGCCTATTGTAACCCAATGGTATTATATCCAGCGGCGAACCTGTCTCCTGTAATCAGTAAAGCCATCAGCGAACTTTTCATGCATGATCCTTTCTTTCGGTGCAATCTGAAAGCGGTTCATATACAGAACGAATACCGGTAGCAGTAAAAAGGGCAGGATATTGTCCAGGTAACAGGCCCATGCCAACAGGATCAGCAATAATCCGAGGTATATCGGGTTACGCGTTATGCGGTATATACCAGCCGTGACCAGCGTTCGGGTTTTACCTGGTAACCGGGGATCGACAGTAGTGTTCGACTTCCTGAATTCATTGACGTCCAGCATGCCAACCAATAGCCCGGCAAAAAACAGGACAATGACTAGAATTTTTCTGAAAGGCAAAGCCATGCCAAGAGAGGGTGCTTGTTGTGCCAGAGCTCACATCAGTATGGCAATGATGATAAGTATGACAACGGGGGGAAGACGAAGTTCAAGGTTGGGCATTCCTGTTTCCTTCTGTTCAGCCCTGTACGAATCCTTACACGAGTGTGCTTTGCCGTCATCATCTGCATCAGACTGTGATGCGAAAAGCTTTGCAGAGGGCGGTCCGCGAAACAGGGCTCCATTACAAGAGGGTCACCTGCCATACGTTCAGACACTCTTTCGCCACACAAATGCTGAAAAATGGTGCTGATATCAGGACAGTGCAGGAGTTGCTAGGGCACAGCCATGTATAGACCACGCAGATCTATACCCATGTGCTCGGACGTCACTATGCAGGCTCTGTGAGCCCACTTGATCAGTTGGAGGTTAGTCCACTTTCCTGACAGCACCCTTGTCCGCACTGGTGGTCAGGGCGGCGTAGGCTTTCAGAGCAGTGGTCACCTTGCGGGTGCGTTGTTCCACCGGTTTCCACGCGGCATCGCCTTTGGCCTCCATGGCGCTGTGGCGTTTGGCCAGGTCTTCATCGCTGACCACCATGCGGATGGAACGGTTCGGAATATCGATCTCGATGATATCTCCTTCCTCCACCAGAGCGATCGCGCCGCCTTCAGCCGCTTCCGGGGAGGCATGGCCAATGGACAGGCCGCTGGTTCCGCCGGAGAATCGGCCATCAGTGACCAGGGCGCAGGCTTTGCCCAGTCCCTTTGATTTCAGGTAGCTGGTGGGGTAAAGCATTTCCTGCATACCGGGGCCTCCACGGGGACCTTCATAGCGGATGATTACCACATCCCCTTCCCTGATCTCGTCACCCAGTATGGCTTTTACTGCACTGTCCTGGCTTTCGAAAACCCTTGCCGGGCCGGAGAAGGTCCAGATGCTTTCATCCACACCGGCGGTTTTTACGATGCAGCCGTTCTCGGCGATATTGCCGAACAGGACGGCAAGTCCGCCTTCTTGCGAATAGGCATGTTCTATATCCCGGATACAGCCACCTTCGCGGTCATCATCCAGGGTATCCCAGCGGGTGTCCTGGCTGAAGGCGGTCTGGGTGGGAATGCCGGCGGGGCCTGCGCGGAAAAACTGTTTCACCTCATCAGAGACATCACGCTTGATGTCGAATTTTTCCAGGGCTTCGCTGACACTGGCACTATGAACAGTCGGAATATCGTTGTGAATCAAACCGGCCCGGTCAAGAGATCCAAGAATACCCATGATGCCGCCGGCACGGTGGACATCTTCCATATGATACCGGGGTGTGCTTGGCGCGACTTTGCACAGGTGCGGGACTTTTCTAGACAAACGGTCAATATCCTTGAGGTCAAAATCCACTTCGCCTTCCTGTGCTGCCGCCAGAAGATGCAGAATGGTATTGGTGGAGCCGCCCATGGCGATATCCAGTGTCATGGCATTTTCGAAAGCCTTGAAGCTGGCAATGTTGCGGGGCAGGACGGATTCATCATCGTCTTCGTAATAACGTCTGGCCAGATCAACAATACGACGACCCGCTTCCAGGAAGAGATTTTCCCGATCAGCGTGGGTGGCCAGGGTAGAGCCGTTACCCGGCAGTGAAAGGCCCAGGGCTTCCGTCAGGCAGTTCATGGAGTTGGCGGTAAACATGCCTGAACAGGATCCACAGGTGGGGCAGGCGGAACGTTCGTACTCGTCAACCTGTTCGTCACTCATGGAGTCATCGGCCGCTGCCACCATGGCGTCCACCAGGTCCAGCTTGATGACTTTGTCTGCCAACTTGGTTTTGCCCGCTTCCATGGGGCCGCCGCTGACAAAAACGACAGGAATGTTCAGGCGCATGGCGGCCATCAGCATGCCCGGGGTGATCTTGTCACAGTTGGAGATGCATACCAGCGCATCGGCACAGTGGGCATTGACCATGTACTCAACAGAGTCGGCAATGATCTCGCGGCTCGGCAATGAATAAAGCATGCCGTCATGGCCCATGGCGATACCGTCGTCCACGGCAATGGTATTGAATTCCTTGGCAACACCACCGGCTTTCTCGATTTCTCGGGCAACCAGCTGACCCATGTCTTTCAGATGCACATGACCAGGCACGAACTGGGTAAAGGAATTGGATACGGCAATAATGGGTTTGCTGAAATCTTCATTCTTCATGCCGGTGGCGCGCCAGAGCGCACGGGCGCCGGCCATGTTGCGACCCTTGGTGGAGGTATGTGAACGATACTTTGGCATGGAAAATCCTTACGGTAAAAATCGGCAGTTGGGATGAATGACTAAAGAGCGGCTATTTTCCCACAGGTTGAAGTTTGCGCATAATTTTTCATGCTTAACCCCGTGTAATGTGTGGTTTTCAGGGAGAAGGGCTGACTTTGCCTAAGCCAGGTTTTGCCGGATGCAGGGCTTTGCTCAGAGTGTTTTGGTAAATATCTTGGAGTTGCGCTGGTAGTTGTACAGGGATTTTTTAGTCTCCGGCAGGTTGTCTACATCGCTTTCGGAAAAGCCTCTTTCCACAAACCAGTCCGGCGTTTTCGTGGTCAGCACGAACAAAGAAGTCAGGCCTGCTTTTCTGGCCGCCCGTTCTATATAGTCGAGTATGCTCTGTCCCCGATTATTTTTCCGGTAGTCAGGGTGGGTTGCCACACAGGCCAGTTCACCGCTGCCATCTTCCTGGGGATAGAGCGCGCCGCAGGCAATGATCATGCCTTCCCGTTCGATGACAGAAAACTGCGCTATTTCCGCTTCGAGTTTTTCCGGGGAGCGGGGTACCAGGATACCGGCTGCTTCCAGGGGCTTGATCAGTTCCTGTATACCCTGCACATCATCCTCGCCGGCCTGCCGGATACTTTCATAATTTTCCTGGGTGATGAGAGTACCAGTGCCGTCCCGGGTAAACAGTTCGGTTAACAGGGCGCCGTCTTCATCATAGGAAATAACCTGCGCCCGTTTGACACCGGCCTTGCAGGCCTTGGTAGCCAGTTCCAGGTTAAGCAATTGCTGGTCCATGCCATTGTTGGCGACCTTGTCCCGTATCAGAGTCTGTGCTTCTTCGGCATTGAGTTGGTTGATGGGATGGCCATCATCATCAAGAATGCCCGAGGCTGCAGAGTAAATGAGCAGCTTGTCAGCAGCCAGGGCAATGGCAATACTCAGCGCCACTTCCTCCACTGTGATGTTGAATACTTCACCGGAAGGGGAGTAACCCAGGTTGGATTGCAGGATGGTCTTACCGGCATTGAGTTGCCGGACAATTTCATCGCTGTCGACTTTTCGCACTTCACCCGTGTGGTAGTAGTCCACGCCATGGTGCACCCCGAAGGGTTTGGCGATGACATAATTGCCACTGACGGTACTGATGTCGGCATGCTGCATGGGCGAGTTGGGTAATGCGGTGGAAAACTTCGCTTCGATATCGAAACGCAGGGTGCCAACCACTTTCTTGATCTCGGCCAGCGAGATTTCATCGGTGACGCGAAGCTGGTGATGCAGTTCTCCCTGGGACTCGTCATGCTTTTCGTCCTTGAGGCCGGCCGCTTTCAAAGCGGCATCAATCTGCGGACGTGCACCATGCACCAGGACCAGTTTTACACCCAGGCTGTTGAGCAGGGTGATGTCATGGGCGATATTTGAAAAATTTTCATGGGCGATGGCTTCACCAGGCAACAGAATGACGAACACCTTACCGCGGTAGGCATTAATATAGGGTAAAGCCTGCCGAAAAAGCTTTACGGTGTCAGTGTCCTTCGTTGTCATAGTCCTGGCCCGGTGGGCGAAAAGGGCGGGTATTCTAACGGAAATGGTAATAGGGATAAAAGGATAAAGGAAGCGGCGGTTGCAGGATGCAGGATACAAGATTCAAGATACTAGAGGAAATATTCCAGATTGCCGAAGGTATTGTGTTTGTCTGAACATCACATTCAGGAACAAGTCCAAATAAAACCCTTGACGGTTAATCTCAGGCGAACGATCCTTCCTTTCAGCCTTCAGCCTTCAGCCTTCAGCCTTCAGCCTTCAGCCTTTTCTAAAAACAGTACTTCTTAACCAATCCCTGCAACACATCAATACATGGTTTCACCTGGTCTGCCGCCATGTATTCATTGGGCTGGTGAGCCTGGTCGATACTGCCTGGTCCCATGATGATGGTGTCCATGCCCAGTTGCTGGAGAAAGGGCCCTTCCGTCCCAAAGGCCACACTTTCCGGTTGGAATCCGGTCATTGCTGAAATGACTCTGCCCAGATCACTGTCAGGGTTGGCGAAAGGGTCTACGCCGGGAATGAGGCGGGTCAGGTTGATGTCCACCTGGTATCTGGTTGCCACGGGTTTGACCAGGGCTTCAATCTCATCACGCAGGGTTTCACACGCCATGCCCGGGAGCAGACGAATGTCGAATTCAAGGTTGCAGTGACCACAGATACGGTTCGGATTGTCGCCACCATTAATAACGCCCAGGTTGAGCGTGGGCGTATCAATCAGAAAATGGGGATTCTGGTATTTTGTCTGCAGGGTGTTGCGAAATTGCAGCAGTACACTGATCACGTCATGCATGGCTTCCAGGGCATTTTTGCCCAGCGCCGGGTTGGATGAATGCCCGCTTTGTCCGTCAACGCGTATCCCTTCCATCATGATGCCCTTGTGCATATGAATGGGTTTCAGACCGGTGGGTTCACCGATCACGGCCGCCCGTGCCCTTGGCAGACCCTGGGCTGCCAGTGTCCGCGCTCCTTCCATGCTGCTCTCTTCATCAGCGGTGGCGACAATGATCAGCGGCTGTTTAAGGTCAGTCCCCTGAAGTGCCTGAACCGCCTCGTGTACCACGGCAAAAAAGCCTTTCATGTCCGTGGCGCCAAGGCCATAAAACCGGTTGTCTTTTTCTGTCATGGCCAGGGGGTTGGTATCCCACAGGGCCTCATCAAAGGGCACGGTATCCGTATGGCCACTGAGCACAAGCCCACCTGGTCCTTCCCCCAGTGTGGCTACCAGGTTGGCTTTTTCATGGTAGCCGTGTACCGGCACCAGCTTGCAATTGAATCCCAGGCCCTCAAAGGTTTCAGCCAGCAGGTTGATCACCCCCATATTGCCCTGGTCGATGTTGGGATTGACGGAGCTGACGCTATGTTCGCTCAGGAGTCTGTTGAACAGGTTGGTAAATTTCTGGGGCATGGGATGAAGCCACTACAGGTAAAAGGATGTGGGTAAGGATAAAGGGAAAAAGGATAAAGAGAAAATATTCGATACAGGGATGCAGGAGACAGGATGCAAGATGCAAGATGCAGGATACAAGAGGAAATAGTCTGATTGATCGAAGCGTCAGGTTAATAGAGCTTTGAAAAGTTAACGGTAAGCCTGAATAAAAACCTTAGACTGTCAATGTGAGGCTAACCATCGTGCCTTTTATCCTTTTTTAAAGTGCATGCACAAGCATCGCCGCCCGATCACAGCGTGCTGCCATGATGAAGTCATTCCTGTGTAGCCCATCACTGGTATGGGTCCACCAGCTCACTGTGAGTTTTCCCCATTCAAGCAGCATGGACGGGTGGTGATTTACCTGCTCAGCCATTCGGCACAGTTTCTGGGTCAGGGTCATCAGGTAGTCGTATTCCGATGAACGGTATTCCCTGACCAGTTTTTGCACACCATTCTCGTCCACGACTTTCCAAGCCGGAATTTTCGGTAGTAATGCTTCCTGCTCTTCCGGGGAAAGTCCGGGATCTCCCTTCCTGGCGAGGATAATGGGTTCGTCAGCAAATCGGCTCATGAGGGCTCCTGGTCCTTGATAACAGCGGTAGTCAGTCTGGATGCACAGACCAGCTTGTTTTCCGCATCGTAAATATTGATTTCGACGACAACCGTTCGTCTGCCGATATGCAGGGGACGGGCAATACCCGTAACCAGCGGGGGGCGTCCGGGGCGAACATGGTTGGCATTAATGTCCAGGCCAACAATGTGATAGCCCGGCGCGGTACACAGGTTACCAACTATACTGCCGAGTGTTTCGGCCAGTACAACGGATGCTCCCCCGTGAATGATACCCATGTGCTGGCGGGTGCGGTTGTCTACCGGTAGTGTGCCTTTGAGAAAATCATCACCCAGCTCGGTCAACTCCATGCCCACCAGTTCACTGAGCGTGTCTTTCATCAGTGGACGGATATCATCCAGTGTTACTTGTTTCTTCCAGATTGCCAAAGCAGCTTCCTTTTTAGTGACAGGTGTCAGGGATAAATCGGTCAGTCTTGCCCGTCAGGTAATAGGCCAGCAGACCCACCCACTCGCGACTATGATCATTTAATGCGAAAAGGTTTTCACCCGGGTCGAACTCAATACGTAGTTGTCTTCCCGGTGTGGACTCGTGATCCACCGGCCAGGGAATCACCGGCCATCCCTGCTTACAGAATAGCCCTACAGATCGGGGCATATGTTCTGCAGAGGTAACCAGTATCCAGGTTTCTCCTGCCTGCGGATTCACCAGGGTCTTGCTGTTGATGACATTCTCCTCGGTATTTCGGGAATCCCGTTCAACGATCAAGCGGTCTTCATCCAAACCGAGCAGCTCAAACAAATGCAGGGCGATATCCGCTTCTTTGTACTCCTGGTCCCGGATCCGGCCATTGCCACCGGTAAACACCAGGGTAGCCTGGGGATATTGCCGGGACAGCTCCAGGAAACCCAGGTAACGTTCGGCAGCAGAACCGAGCTCCGGCTGATCCCACAGGAAAGAAGGTACCGCATCTACAGCGCCTCCCAGCATGATGATGCCGTCAACACTTTCCGGGAGAGGGGGGTTGGCAGGAAAGCGCGTCTCCAGGGGAGTGGCTATCCACTTGCCCACGGGAAATATGGCAATCAGCACAAAGATAACAGCAACAGGATAGAGGATACTCCTGGCAAGGAGTTCCTTTTTTAGGGCAAGCAGAATCACGCCCGCAATAAAGAGGATGAATAACAGGGATGCCGGTGAGAGCAGGGCCCAGATGATTTTGGACAGATAAAAAAACAGGGTCGCCATCATGGAAAACCCCGGCTGTGTCTATGGCAACAACCGGGGTTGGGTGATTATCTGGCAAGCAGGGAATTAACTCAAATGGCAGTGCAATCAGTACTTGAACAGGTGCTCGATTTCATCGATGGATTTGTCGGCCTGTTCAGCACACAACTCCAGCATGTCCATGCTGTAGGTACTGGCCAGGCGTTCGAGGTTAACCAGGGTGCCGCCGAGCTGGATTAGCCGGGGAAAGTCGAGATCTGTGATCGCATGGGTCTGTTCAAGGTCCAGGAAAAACTCGCGGCAATAGCCTTCCGGGAAGGCTCGAAAACGTTTTCTGTTTTCCTCGGACATGAGGGATTCACAGAAGCGATTGAGATTGGCTTTCTGTTTCAGGGAATTGCCAAAACATTCCTCCATACAGGTCTGTTGTATGGAATAACGTTTTGCTTTGGTGATGGAGATAACTTTAGCCATGGGGCTATTGTTATGAAATGAGAAAAAACGGGCAATCCCATTTATGCTGATCTTTGATTCAGGTCAACGGGTAATTGCATTGAGGCAGGAAAAAAGCCTCTGGCAGGCGAGTTTACTGAAGAAGCAGCCGTGATTTACTTGGTGCCGTGACAGATGCTACCGAGTTTTTCGTGGTCCAGGATGGTGATCTCCCGGCCTTCCACGCTGATGACGCCTTCTTTTTGCATTCGGCTGAATGTCCTGCTCACGGTCTCAATGGTCAGCCCTAGGAAATTACCAATGTCCATACGGGACATGGGAAGACGTAGGGAATTCGGAGACAGGTTTCGACGCCCATAACGCTTGGAAAGGCTCTGCAGCAGGGTGGCTACACGGCCTTCGGCATTTTTCTTGCTCAGGGTCATCATCATCTGGTGATCGTTTTCAATCTGCTGGCTCATGAGCTGGAAAAAGTGCCGCTGCAGCTTGGGTAACTGAAGGGAAAGCTCCTCCAGTCGCTCGAAGGGAATTTCACAGACCGTGGAGGTTTCCATGGAGACCATGTTGCAGCCATGCCTGCTTGAGCCAATGCCATCGAAACCAAGGATTTCACCGGGGAGGTAAAATCCGGTCACCTGTTCCACGCCATCATCATCCAGCAAGTAGGTTTTAATGGAGCCGGAACGTACAGCAAAAATGGAGGTGAATGGGTCACCTGTTCTGTAAAGATGTTCACCAGCCTGGATGGGGCGGCTGCGACGGATGATGTCATTGACCCGGTCGATGTCATTGATATCCATCGCAATGGGCAGGCAAAGACTTTTCAGGTTACAGTCCGAACAGGATGACTGGATAAATCCATGAGTACAGGCAATGTTGTAAGGATCTGCTGACATTTAACTTCCCCAATTCAGTGTGCGCTATTGTACTTGATCTGCATGGTCTGGAGGGAGTGCTCTAACCTATTGTTAATAAAGATATTTCCTTGGGTGATGTGGTAATGAGGGAGAAATATATCCCCTTTCATGCTGATCAGGGCGAGAGGAATTCATCGAGAAGGCTATTGAGGTGGCGATAGCCCAGTTCCGTGGCGGCGAGCCTGTCCTGCTGCAACAGACCTTTACGCCGGAGCCGGGCCAGTGGCTCGGCCAGGTTGTTGAGCGGGATGCCGGTACGCTGTGCGAAAAGGGCTTCATCGCTGCCAGCTTTCAGGCGCAAGGCGTTCATCATGAATTCAAGAGGAAGGTCTTCCGAAGAGACCCTTGAAATGTCCGCAGAGAAGTCTGCTCCGCAGGCATCAAGGTAATGGGTTGGCTGGCGTCGTTTACGTGTCCGGATGATTTGGTTTTCTGCTGGCAGGGTGATTTTGCCATGGGCACCGGCGCCGATGCCCAGGTAATCACCGAATTGCCAGTAGTTCAGATTATGTTTTGATGCTTGACCGGCAAGACTGAATGCAGAGATTTCATAACGTTCAATGCCATTTTCCGCCAGTAGAGCAATGCCTTCTGCCTGGATGTCGGCCAATGTGTCATCTTCCGGCAGGACAGGAGGTTTGCTGTAGAACACGGTATTAGGCTCGATGGTGAGCTGATACCAGGACAGATGCGTGGGGGAACAGGACAGTGCGATGTCCAGATCTGACATGGCCTCACTGGCAGATTGTCCGGGCAGGCCGAACATCAGGTCGAAGTTGAAATTATCAAAGCCGGCATTCATCGCCTGTCCGGCGGCTTGCCTGGCCTCATCGGCATCATGAACACGTCCCAGCATTTGCAGGTATCCACCGTCAAAACTCTGGATACCGATGGAGAGCCGATTGATCCCTGCCAGGCGAAATCCACGAAACTTTTCTATCTCGAACGTGCCGGGGTTGGCTTCCAGGGTGATCTCTATATCGTCTTCGAAAGGAATTCTGGACTGTATTCCCTCGATCAATGCTGTAAACGCATCCGGAGAAAAAAGGCTGGGGGTTCCACCGCCAATGAATATGGACTCAAGACTTCTTCCCTGAACATAGCCGAGATCATGCGACAGATCAGCAAGCAGGTTGTTGATATATTCAGATTCAGGTAATTCCCCTGATACCGCATGGGAATTGAAATCACAGTAGGGACATTTTTTCAGGCACCAGGGAACGTGAACATATAGCGACAGAGGGGGCAGGCCAGGCTGGCTCATGCAGGAAAGTTATCTGCCAGGTTTTTCAGTGCCTGGCCGCGATGACTAAGAGCATTCTTGACTGCAGGGTCGAGTTCTGCGGAAGCACAGTTGTGAGTTGGAACATAAAACAGGGGATCATAACCAAATCCGTTTTCGCCATGTTCCTCGAACAGTATGCGGCCCTCCCAGCTGCCCTGACAAATCACAGGCATCGGATCGGTTGCATAACGCACCAGGGCAAGACAGCATTGGAAACGGGCTGTACGTCCGTATTCCGGGATCTGCTTCAGGTTATCCAGTAGCAGGGCATTATTGGCTGCATCGTTACCTTCCCTGTCAAGGTTGGTACCTGCATAGCGTGCTGAATAGATGCCGGGGTCGCCGTTCAGGGCATCCACAACCAGTCCTGAATCGTCAGCCAGTGCTGGCAGGCCAGACAGTTTACTGGCATGGCGAGCCTTGATGATGGCGTTTTCCACGAAGCTGAGTCCGTCCTCTATGGCATCAGGAATATTGAACTCTGACTGGGGAACCAACGTCACATTTTTTTCAGACAGAATAGCCTGCAGTTCATCCAGTTTCTTGATATTACTGCTGGCCAGAACGATTTTGCTGAAATTGAAATGGGCGGGCATGGACAAAGCCTTGGGTTAAAGGGTACAGATTACGGGAGTGATTATTAAAAGCATAAAGGGATAACGGGAAGAAGGGCAAGCAGTCAGGAAGAATAAATTGATGCAGGAAACGGGAGGCAGGATTCAGGAAACAAGATGCAGGATGCAGGATACAAGGTGTAAGAGGAGCCAGCCTGATTGATCGAAGCGTCAGATTTATCGAACTTTAAAAGTTGATGGTAAGCCTGAAAAAATACCCTTGTGGTAAATACCAGGCGAACCATCCTGCTTTGTATCCCTTTATCCTTCAGTTATTATACATCTGCGTTTCCCAGCGTATTTCCCTCACGGGCCCTGAAAACTCCGGCTGCACCTCAACACTAAACCTGACATTTTCAGCATTCGAGTATTCAAACTCACCAATGTAATAGAGTGCATTTTCCTCTCGGATTTCCCTGAACTCGATGTCGCTCGTCTGTCCCAGCAGATTACGCTTACCACCATCGACCCTGGCCCTCACGGCGGTCATTTTTTCGTCATCGGATTTTTTCATGACGCTGATGTTGAGAAAGGCACGACGGTCACTTCGAACGATGCCATATTGTTCGGCAATATCCGCATTGAGAAAAGTGGAATTCACGGCCTGGTAGTAAACGGTGTAATCCCCAAAAGTTTCCATTGCTGCCTGTGAACAAAACGTCCATGCAGTCAGAAACAGGCAAAATAAAAAACTGGTTAACGTTTTCATGGGATGTAATCAGCGAGTGAAATGATAGATAGCATTCATGCCAAACAGGTTCGGGTGTAGTTTCATCAGGAAACTGCTGCGATTTTTGAAATCCACTACTGTTCTGTGCAGTATCCTGATATCACGATCCCTGCACAGGGTATCAAAATCCCGGATAGTACAATGATGGATGTTGGGTGTGTCATACCACTCGTAGGGCAGGGCACTGGACTGTGGCATGTATCCACCTGTTAGTAGTTTCAGGCGATGGCGCCAGTAGGCAAAGTTCGGGAAAGTAATGATGCAGTTTCCCCCTATACGCAACATCTCCTCCACCAGGATGTCCGGACGTTCCACGGTTTGCAGTGTCTGGGCAAGCAATACGGTGTCAAAACTGCCGGACTCAAAATTCGACAGCCCCTTGTTAAGGTCCTGCTCAATGACATTCACGCCAGCCTGCAGGCACAGATCTATATTGTCTTCATCGATTTCCAGGCCGCAGTCACTGATATTTTTTTTCTGCTTCAGGTAGGCAAGAAATTCTCCAGTACCACAACCCAGGTCGAGTACGCGTGAACCCGGCTGGATCCACTTCTGGATCATCTTAAGATCAGCTCTCATCAGCGTTTCCCCCCGGCATGGCTTCTTGTTCTGCAATGTCATTGGCGACTTTGCCCAGGTAGGATTTCAGTGCCTTGATATAACGGGGGATGGGCAGTAAAAATGCATCATGCCCCTGGTCGGCTTCCACTTCCAGGTAACTGACTGGTTTGCGGGCCTTGAGCAGGACGTCAACAATTTCCCGGGAACGTTCCGGTGGAAAACGCCAGTCACTGGAAAAGGAGATCACCAGGAACTTGCATTGGCTGTCAGCAAAGGCTTTGCTCAGATCAAAGTCGTAATCTATGGCAGGATCGAAGTAATCCAGGGTCTTGGTGATAAGCAGGTATGTGTTGGCATCGAACTGGCTGGAGAATGTTTCACCCTTGTATTTCAGGTAGCTTTCCACCTGGAAATCGACGTCATAGCTGAAATTGAGTTTGCCTGAACGCAGGTCCCTGCCAAAATTTCCTTCAATGGCATCCTTGCCGAACTTGTCACGCATGGCGTTATCGGACAGGTAGGTAACATGCCCCACCATCCTGGCCAGCATCAATCCTTTCTTTGGATAGGTGTTGTAATCGTAATAGCGCCCGGCATGAAAATCCGGATCGCTGGTAATCGACTGCCGTGCAATTTCGTTGAAAGCAATGTTCTGGGCAGACAGTTTTGGAGCAGCCGCAATGACGATGGCATGGTCAAGCCGATCCGGATAGGAAATGGCCCAGCGCATGACCTGCATACCGCCGAGACTTCCGCCGATGACTGCAGCCCATTTGTCGATGCCCAGGTGATCAGCAAGACGTGCCTGACTTTTTACCCAGTCTCTGACAGTTATGATTGGGAAATCAGGTCCAAAGGGTTTGCCGGTTTTCGGGTCGATGGAAGAGGGACCGGTACTGCCGGCACAGCCACCCAGGTTGTTCAGGCAGACAATATAAAAAGTGTTGGTATCAAATGCCTTGCCGGGGCCGATGCAGCATTCCCACCAGCCGGGTTTTTCCTTTTCATCTTCCGGGTTGTGGTAACCGGCCGCGTGGTGATCACCACTCAGGGCATGGCAGATGAGGATGGCATTGGACTTGGCGGCATTGAGCTTGCCATAGGTTTCCACCATCAGGTCATACTGTTCAATCACCTGCCCGCTGCGTAGCTCCAGCGGCTCATTAAAGTGGATAAGCTCTGGTGCAACGAGTCCGACAGAATCAGATGGAATGGTTTTCGCCATAAATCAGCCCGTGAGCTGCTGCCCTTAAATTCCGATTACGAACATAGCGGCCTGACCTCCCAGTCCGAGGCCCTGTCGTAATGTGCCTACCAGCATGATTTCGAGCACCTGGATGCCCAGAAAAATAAAAATCGGGGAGAGGTCGAGTCCACCAATCGGGGGAATCACTTTGCGGAATAAGGATTGAACCGGTTCGAGTAGCTGGTGGATCAGAATCAGGGCCGGGTTGCCGCTGTAAGGTGCAATCCAGCTGGCGATGACGGTAACCAGCAGGCCCCAGAAATAGATGTTCAGGATGTAGGAAACCATGCCAAGGAATGCCCAGCTGATCAGCGTGCCTATACCTGGCAGAATATAACCAGAAGCATAGATCATCAGGGCCGAAGCCAGTGTGCCCATGACGAGAGCCACTAAAATCGTGGCAATATCAAAGTTCCGCCATGAGGGAATGACTTTGCGAAGGGGATTTAGTACCGGGGCGGTAATCTTGATTAGGGACTGTGAAACCGGGTTATAAAAGTCGGCACGGGTCGCCTGCAGCAAAAATCGCAGCAACAGGGCAAGCATCAATACGTGCCCCAGTGTGTTAACAATCAACACGATTACCTGTCCAAATGAGTCAGTCATTCACCTTTCCTGAATTCTGCGGATGAATCTTAGTCGTTTTTATTGTTTGCCGGCGCTGCCAGTTCTCTTGAGCGATCGGCGGCCTTTTCCAATGCGCGGGCAACCATAGCATTGAAATCCTCGAATGCAAACTGGTTCAATGCGGCTTCCGTGGTGCCTCCGGGAGAGGTAACTCGACGGCGCAGTTCAGCAACATCCACATCACTGTGTATAGCTAGCTGGGCAGCCCCAAGGGCAGTTTGCTTGCACAGTATTTCGGCGGCTTCCTTTTCCAGCCCAAGTTGAACTGCCGCTTCCTGCATGGCTTCCATAAGCAGAAAGAAATACGCAGGACCAGATCCTGACAGGGCTGTAACGGCATCCATGTCGGTCTCGTCATCTACCCAGCAAACGATACCTACTGCACACAGTACAGACTCGGCGACGTTTTGCTGTTGTGTGCTCACATGGTTATTGCTGAACAGGGCGCTGGCGCCTTCACCGACAAGGGCCGGGGTGTTGGGCATGCAGCGGACGATGGCCTGGGCCGGGTGTGTCCAGTCCTGCAGGTTTGTCATGGAGATGCCAGCGGCAATGGAAACAAGCAGACAATCGTACTCAAGCAGGGAATCCCTGAGCGGCGCAAGTACATCAGCCATTACCTGTGGCTTAACAGCCAGGATAACTATGGAGCATGCGGCAATGACTTCATGGTTCTCAGTAGTGGTTTTGATACCATCACCGGCAAGACTCTCAAGACGTGATGCATCTGTATCTGACGCCCAGAGATTTTCTCCCTGCCAGCCTTTTGCGCGCAGTCCATTGATGAGTGCAGCGGCCATGTTGCCGGCACCGATGAAACCGATTGTTGGTTGAATGTCAGACATTCCGCCATTGTACAGTATAGGACGCATCAGCACATTCAATCCGGTGGCCCGAAAGCTGGATGTTCAGACAGGACCGGTTGCAGGATACAGGGGAGAACCAGTTTGTCTGTTCCTGATAAGCGCAGACCGCCGCTCAGCGATTGACTATTTCCCGAGGGCCAAAAATATCAGTGCCAATACGTACAATCGTGGCACCTTCGGCTATGGCGGCTTCAAAATCATTACTCATGCCCATGGAGAGATGTTTGCAGGTGTCATGACCCCGGCTGATCAGCTCATCCCGTGCTTCACGCAATAGCCTGAAATTCTGGCGCTGCCTGTCGACATCCCGGGTCGGCTCGGGGATCGACATCAACCCGGCAAGTTCCAGCCGTGGCAGTCCCGCGACAGATTCTGCCAGTGAAGGTAATGCCTCCAGGGTAACACCGGCCTTGCTGGCTTCATGACTGATATTAACCTGCAGCAGCACCTTGAGCGATGGTAACCCGGCAGGGCGCTGTTCACTCAATCGACGGGCGATTTTCTCCCGTTCGACAGAATGCACCCACTGGAAATACTCGGCGATGGCCCGGGTTTTATTGGACTGGATGGGGCCAATAAAATGCCAGGTCAATCCCAGGGCATCGAGTTGCTGGATCTTTTCAAGAGCTTCCTGCAGGTAGTTTTCACCGAAATGGACCTGGCCCGTTTCTGCAGCAATCCTGACTTTTTCAGCAGCATGTGTTTTGCTGACAGCAAGCAATTGTACCGCCCCGTCACTTCGCGCATACTTCTTTTCACTGTCAGCTATCTGATGCCGAACTTTGTTCAGGTTCTCTGGTATGCTGTTTTTCATCATCAGGATTGGTAATTGTTCAGACGCTTATCTGATTATAAAGGGCAGAATCGATTATGAATATTCAGGAACTTCTTAATTTCAGCGTACAACAGGGGGCCTCTGACCTCCATGTCACTGCTGGCATGCCGCCGCTTATTCGTGTTGACGGAGATATTCGCCGTATCAATGTGGATCCAATGGACCATAAGGAAGTCCATGGGCTCATCTATGAAATCATGAATGACAAGCAGCGTAAGGATTACGAAGAGTTTCTTGAGTCAGATTTCTCTTTCGAAATTCCCGGTCTGGCCCGTTTCAGGGTAAATGCATTTGTGCAGAACCGTGGCGCGGCGGCGGTATTTCGTACCATTCCATCCAAGGTGCTGACCATGGAGCAACTGGGCATGGGTGATGTGTTCAGGAAAGTCTCTGAAAATGCTCGCGGCCTCGTGGCAGTGACAGGGCCCACCGGTTCCGGTAAATCTACAACCCTGGCAGCGATGATTGATTACATCAACAGTAATTTTTACCACCATATCCTGACCATTGAAGATCCCATCGAATTTGTTCACGACAGCAAGAAGTCCCTGATTAACCAGCGTGAGGTCCACAGGGATACCCATGGATTCAACGAGGCACTGCGTTCAGCATTGCGTGAAGACCCCGACATCATCCTTGTGGGTGAGTTGCGTGACCTGGAAACCATTCGTCTGGCACTGACAGCTGCAGAAACGGGTCACCTTGTTTTCGGCACCCTGCATACCACCTCTGCCGCCAAAACCATTGACCGTATTGTTGACGTCTTTCCGGCGGCGGAAAAAGCCATGGTACGTTCCATGCTCTCGGAATCCCTGCAGGCGGTTATCAGTCAGACGCTGCTGAAAAAAGTTGGCGGCGGTCGAGTAGCTGCCCATGAGATCATGATTGGTACGTCTGCTATCCGTAACCTGATCAGGGAAGACAAGATCGCCCAGATGTATTCGGCTATCCAGACTGGTCAGTCTGTTGGCATGCAGACTCTTGACCAGTGTCTTAAAACCCTGGTTCAAAAAGGGTTGGTGGATCGCAAGGAAGCCCAGCACAAAGCGAAAGACGGCGACCAGATCTGATATCACCCTTCAGGACCTGGTCTATCATGTAACAGCTGACAAACGGTATCGGCTTGCACTGGAAGAATTTACCTGCCGGGAATTCATTTCATTGACGCAAGGCAATGAAGGAAGTCGCGATCTGCCGGTAGGAATCGGAACAGGCATCAGCTATTGTCGGCCAGCCAGGATTCCAGAATCAATTGTGCTGCCAGAGAGTCCACTTCAGCCCTTTCATTGAATTTTCGGCCGCCGGCTTCCGCATTACTGCGGCTGATGTTACGCGCCTCCCTCGTGCTGAGTCTTTCATCCATACCGAAACAGGGAATGTTGAAACGCTCGCCCAATATTTCGGAAAACTCCCTCGTCTTAACCGTCATATCACTCTCGCTGCCGTCCATGTTGTAAGGCATGCCGATTACAAGCGCATCGGGTTTCCATTGTTTAACCACTTTATCGAGTGAGTCCCAGTCAGGTGTCCCGTTTTTTACCGGGATTACCGGAAGGGTTGTGGCTGTGCCGGTAATGGTCTGACCAACGGCCAGACCCATTTTTCGGGTGCCGTAATCGATACACAAGAGGGTCTGGATGGTAGCGTTCAGGATAGTCTGCCTTTAACTGTGACCGACATCGGTGGTGAGCTGGTCCATCGTAAACCCCAGTGCTGCCACTGCCATGTCCGGCTTGTGTTCAAAGTCACGGGAGAAAATAATGTCTTTGCTGGCAGGGCAGGTGATCCACGCATTGTCTGCAATTTCCTGCTCCAGCTGTCCCGGACTCCAGCCAGAACAGCCCAGGGCAACCAGGTAGTTCTCGGGGCCTTCACCGCGACTGATATCAGCAAGAATGTCCCTTGATGTGGTGATACGGATTTCATCGGTAACCTTCAGGGTTGACTGCCAGTCCCGGTCGGCATCATGCAGAATAAAACCCTTGTCTGTTTCTACAGGACCCCCTGACAGAACAATCTGTTCGGCACTTTCAGGACGCTGCACTTCGATATCCAGTTGGCTGAAAATTTCATCCAGTTTAATTTCCAGGGGTAGATTGACGACGATACCCAGGGCCCCTTCATCATTATGCTGCCACATGTACACGACAGTGTGGCCAAAATAGGACCCACTGAGTTGCGGCATGGCAATCAGGAACTGGTTTGTCAGGTTTAACTTGTCGTCACTCATGGTCAGGGAATAATTTTCGTTGGCGTGATTGTAATATTGGGGTGAAAGAGATCGTTTCAATGTCAGGAATTCGAACGAGTTAGAAAGTACTGAAAGAATCTCCCTGCTTGAACTGCCAGGTTCTAATAATATCCAGAATATCGGCCTCCTGTCGAAGATCCGGGGGGAAGGGATCAAACGGGGCAGCCAGGTGAACAATCCGGATGGCGGACTCATCCAGAATGCGATGACCGGAAGAACTGAGAACGCGCACATCGGCGACTGAGCCGTTAGCACGTACCGATACCAGCAGGCGAAGATTTCCGTAAATTCTGTCAGCACTGGCCTGGGCAGGATAGTTAAGGTTGCCTACAGCCTCGACCTTCTTGCGCCAGTTGTCCAGGTAGAGAGCATCCCTTGCTTTTTGTGTAGAAGCCGATGAGATGGTGTAACGGCGGGGACGTTTGGCGTAAGCCTGTCGACGGATATCCAGCTGTGCCTGGAGGCTGGCCAGGCGATCATTGATTTCACTTTCGGTCAGGTTCTCCTGGGGACGGTCATTACTGTCAATGAAAGCCTCGTCGGGAATTTCCTCGTTCACCTGTTCAGGTGATTGTGCGGTGCTGCTCAGTACCTGCTGTCCCTGTTCTTGTTCTGCTGGAGAGTTTCCCCTGTATGGCTGGACATCCTGTATGACACTTTCATTGAACCGCGACTGGACAGGTGTGCCAGGAGCCGCTTTTTCTTCCAGTGTGCCGCTGCCTTGCTGGTTCTCCTGGGCCAGAAAGTCCGGGTCATCGGGAGCTTCCTGGCTTGTGTACTGGGCGAGAGTAATCTCAAGGGACGTACTGTTGTTGACCTGCTCCAGAATCTCGAACCCAACGCCCAGAATGAGGACGACATGAATGCATACGGATACGAACATGGTGAAGCCGAAGCGTTCATTGGCCAGTTGGGTGGCTTCAGTGGAAACGGCTGTACTCATTGGTTCAGGGAATCGCTTGCCTGGTGTTGTTGCGGATTCAGTTTCTCAGCTTAAGTGTAGATTCTATGCAGTTCATCAGGTCGCCGGCAATATCAAGACCAAAGGCTTCATCCAGCTCGCGCACACAGGTTGGACTGGTGACATTCACTTCGGTCAGGTAATCACCGATGACATCGATACCAACGAAATATAAACCATGGGCCTTGAGAGTAGGGCCGATCTGTTCACAAATCCAGCGATCCCTGTCTGTCAGCTCCACACCCTTGGCGGTACCGCCCGCAGCCAGGTTGCCACGGGTCTCATTTTTAGCTGGTAGTCGGGCAAGGGCATAGCCCACTGATTCTCCATTGATCATGAGAATACGTTTGTCACCACTGGTGATTTCAGGAATGAATGTCTGGGCCATAATCTGGCGGCCACCATATTCTGTCAGTGTTTCAATAATCACGCTGACATTCGGGTCGCCCGGCTTGATACGGAATACACCTGTCCCCCCCATACCATCCAGGGGTTTGAAGATGACGTCACCATGGGTTTGGTAAAAGTCCACCAAAAGGTCCTTGTCACGGGTTACCAGTACAGGAGTACAGCACTCCTGGAATAATGTCGCGCTGACCTTTTCGTTGAAATCCCGAAGTGCCTGGGGCCTGTTGATCACAAGAACACCTTCACGTTCAGCCTGTTCGAGTATATAGGTGCTATAGATATATTCGCGGTTGAAGGGCGGATCCTTGCGCATGAGAATCACATCCATTTCCGCCAGGGATGTGCGTTTCTGCGGCCCCATTGTGAACCAGTCGTCGGGATCCATCTTCACGCTCAGGTCATGCATGAGTCCCATGGCCTTTCCATTATCAAGGTATAGGCTGCGTTGTTCCAGGTAATGAAGTGACCAGCCCCTTTTCCGGGCGGCTTCAAGCATCGCCAGGGTTGTGTCTTTTTTGAAATTAATGGCCTGGATGGGATCCATCACAACGGCAAGTTTGATACTCATCTTCCCCCCGAAGGACCTTGGCCCCCTGAATGAACCCGAAAGATTATAGCAAAACGGGTTCGGGTTAAATATTTAACTGATACAGGAATCAACCTGTTTAAACTGGTAGGGCAAACCTTTTGTCGGTGATATGGCATGTCCCGATAGCCGTAATCTCTGCTACAATGCCGCCGACTTTTTATCCACTACTATCCCGGAAGGAAATTCCGTTGCGTTTAATAGGGTTTTATTGGGGAATTGCCGGTGTCATAGCGTTCCTTATGTTTGCAATCCTGCGTTTAAGTCCACGTATTCTGGAACTGCAAGCGTATACCCTCAGTGCTGTTCACTGGGCTATCTTGCTGGTTTTTGTTCCCTGGATGGCATGGTCTGAAGGTGTAAAAGGCTTTCACCGGGCCTTCTCCCCACGGGTTGTGGCCCGTGCCCGTTACCTGCGGCAGGAGAGCCATCCGCTGCTTGCGCTAATGGCCCCGGTTTTTTGTATGGGATATATCCACGCTACCCGGAAACGCAAAATCGTTTCTTTCGTGGTGACCAGTGTGATTGTCTGCCTGGTAATGCTCCTGCGTATCACGCCACAGCCCTGGCGTGGAATTATAGATGCCGGTGTAGTTACCGGACTGACACTGGGAGTTGGTTCGCTGATCTACTTCTGGCTGCAGGTGGAAACGGGTCGCTGGAGTCACACTATTCCTCTGGATCTTCCAGAGCCAGCCAATGACGTGGCATCTTTACAGGAAGAAGTCAGCTCTCCAGAACAGCCCTGAGTTGTTTCTCTGCAGCAGCAAACGAGAAATGGGCTTCGATATTACGCTTTCCAGCCTCTGAGAGTTTCTGCCAGAGATCTTCATCCCCATAGAGCCTGAGAACTTCATTCGCGAAATCTTCAGGCGAGTCTGCAATCAGGATGTCCTCGTTATGCACCAGGTTCATCCCTTCGGCAGCCATTTCTGTCACAACCATGGGAACGCCATAAGACATGCTTGAATTGACTTTTCCCTTTACTCCAGCCCCGTAACGCAGGGGAGCCACAGACAAGCGGATATTGTTGAAGCAATCATCAATGTTGGAAACGAAACCGGTAAACCTGACTCGGTCACTTGCCCGATTGGTCAGAATGGAAGGGACATGGCCTCCAACAATGTGCATTGTAATGTCAGGATTCCTTTCCATCACGATGGGGAAGATATCATCAAGAAAGAAAGTCATGGCATCCGTGTTGGGCGGATGTTCGAAATTCCCGATAAATAGAATGTCTTTCCTGTTTTGAAAATTATTGGCAGTTTCATGATTTTCATGAATATTGCTTAGCAATTGTACGGGAATGTCGGGCGCTTCCTCCTGGAAAAGGTCAATTTCAACAGGACTGACCACGAGGGTAACGTCTGCTTTGCGTGCGATAGTCAGTTCCTGGTTTTTTCGCCAGACCGCGGACTCTGCCAGAGACTGATCGCCAGTAATGTCAGCTTCACGCTGTTCTCTCAGGAAATGCAGGTCCACGGTGTCAAAGATGATGCGGGCTTGGGGACAAAACTGTTTTACTTCATCTATGTATTTTTCGGCATAATCTGCGCGGCTCAGTATTACAGCATCAAATTGCTGACCATAATCTTCCAGGTATTTAATCACAGATTTCACATAGGGGACGTACTGGCACTCAATGCCAATAGCCTGTAATTGAGGCGTATACTTTTCATGGTACTGAAGATTGGCCGGAACAAAAGTCACCTTGTAACCGATTCTTTGAAGAATCTTCAGAATATTGAGCATACGAAGGGAACCGGAATCATGATCTGACATCAATACCCGGGCATCTACAACTAGTATACGTTTATCGACATGACGTTCTTTTTCCAGGTGGGGAAAGCGGGCATTGGGACGATGGCTCTTCAGTGTCTCTTCCCAGCGAGAGAAAAATTTATTCACATTTATGTCCTGGTATTTCTTGGTGCCACTACTGGTGTCCGTCCCTGACGTGATTCCCTCAAAATGAATAACGGTAGCATTGGGCTGATAGTAAACCCGTTTGCCGTTTTCCCGCACCTTGAAGGCCAGGTCAGTGTCTTCGTAGTAGGCCGGAGTGTAATGTGTATCAAACCCTCCAAAAGACCTGAAATCTTCCAGGGGAATCATCAGGCAGGCACCGGAGCAATAATCCACTTGCCGACAGTAGGTATATTCCGGTTTGTTAGGATCATCGCCGCGGCCATAATTCCACGCGGAGCCGTCACGCCAGACAATACCGCCGGCTTCCTGTAGTGAGCCATCACCAAAAACCAGTCGTGCGCCGACCATGCCCGCGTCTGGAAAATCTGTAAATGTTTGCTGCAATGCATCCAGCCAGCCGTCCCTGACTTCCGTATCGTTATTGAGCAGTACCAGGAATTTGCCCCGGGCAGACTCAGCTCCTATGTTGCAGGAACCGATAAACCCAAGATTTTCACTGTTTCGGATTATTGTTATGCCGGAAATCTGCCTGAGCATTTTTTCAGTCTTGTCCTGTGACAGGTCATCAACAACGATTACCTCAAAGGGAGTGGAACCAGCATGTTTGAGGATGCTCTGCAGACAATGAAATGTGAACTCATACTTATTATGAACAGGAATAACAATGCTGACTTCGGGATGATCAAACTCGGGAAAATTAAGTGGTCCAATATTCTTTGAAACCGGAAATTCCTGATGTATGTTCGCCAGAGAGCTTTTTCGTGCTTTCAGCCTTTCCTTTAGCCTGCTCAGAATGGCAGCAAGTCCCTCATTTTTCATAAACCAACGCAGGCGTGTTGCAAAACGCAGGGGCTTGGTTATTCTCCAACTCTTACTGTTATAGATTATCTGAATCTCTTCTTGAAGCGATGCGTTGTGTTTCGTCAGCTGGCGTAATCGTCCTTCACTTTCCTCCAGTTCCTTTCTATTAATTTTCAGATTGGTCTGCTGTTCAATTATATTGGCCTGCTGTTCAATTATTCTGCTGTCACGCTCTTTCAAGGTTTTCTTCAGTATTTCCTGAAGGTTATCCAGATGCTTGAGCTGACTATTGAGTTCTTCGATGCCCT
>CAZDCK010000003.1:106189-115555 GCA_964503965.1 uncultured Enterobacteriaceae bacterium
ATTTCCTGAAGGTTATCCAGATGCTTGAGCTGACTATTGAGTTCTTCGATGCCCTTCTCGAGTACGCCGATACGGGGAAACTCACGGCTACGATCCATCAGAGCCAGCAATTTTTCATCAGGCCATATCGGGAACCACTTTCTATAAAGTGCAGATCGATAGGCATTCATGTTTTGATCAGGATTTTCCTTGGCGCCGAACCCACTGATGGAATCGACCCGGTAGACCGCACTGCATTCGTTGACGAATAAAAATTCATGGCGCTGGCTTATCTGCAACCAGAAATCCCAGTCTTCAAATCGGTCAAAGGCAGGATCAAAGCGAAACCCCTCCTCCAGCAAAGAGCGCTTAAAAAGAACGGCATGAATCGGGATATAGTTCTCTATCATCAATCTGACAGCATCAAAGGGATGGTTAAATGATGGAGTCTCCTCCTCCTGACCATCACTAAGAACACGAACAGCCGAGTAGGCAAGTTGATAGTTGTCATTTTCCTTCAGGGCCGAGATCAGCAACTGGATATGCATGGGATCAAGCAGGTCATCATCATCCAGAAAAAGACAGTATTCCCCGGTGGCATTATCCATAGCTATGTTTGCTGCATGGGAACGTCCATGGGGACCACTGTTGTTCAGCCAGTGGACATTGTCATGCTCAGAAGTAAAGTCCGGGGAAAAGTCGTCACCGCCGTCATTAACGATAACGATTTCAATGGCTGGCCATTGCTGGGCATGAACAGAATCCAGTGCCTGTTGCAGAAGTGCTTGTCTGTTTCTGGTACGAACCAGGACAGAGACGAGAGGAATTGAATTCATGATGGCGTATCAGGCAGGCGAAAAATTATGCCAGCAGGCGAGTGATATGGGCTGCCAGAATTTCACCGATGAAATCAAGAAACAGGGTGTCCAGGCTGGTATTAAAGTGATTGTGCTTTTCACTGCCGATGACAAGCAGGGGAACCCCTGTGCCTTTTGCATCACGCACAGTTTCATCCAGGTGAACAGGAATGATCGCCGCAGAAAGAATTTCTTTCATGCTCTCGGGGAACAGCATCCTGGCCTGTTCAGGCGTTAGCTCGCAACAGAAAGTGCGTTTCTTGGCGTAGAGCTTGCCCAGGGTTTCCTGTGCGGGTGCCTCTGACAAGGTACCGATTTTTTCCATGTTGCCTAATTCGCTGCTCAACGAATCGGAGATGAAAATAAGGCGACCGGCATGAGCCGCAAATTCGCTGCAAAGACTGTGTTCAATAGTGGTTGCGAGTTCGGAAAGTGAGCTGGTTTTCAGTAGGTCCAGAATGACAATACGGGTTTTTTCAAACAGGGCGTCGTTTTCTTCTGCATTGAATATAAATTCATTGATATTGTTTTGTAATTCCAGGTTACGTTCCCTGAACAGGGTAACCTGGCGCTCGAGCAGTGAAATGGCTGAGCCACTTTCGTGGGGAATAGTCAGTTCAAGCAACAGTTCTGCCTGTCGATTGAAAAACTCCGGATTGTCAGTCAGGTAACGAGCAACAGACTCATCATTGAGAGTATTGGCTGCTGCAAGCTCTGTGTTGGAGTCTGATTTCATATCTCGAGAGTTCCTTTGAATACAGAAGTTGCCGGTCCGGTTTTCAATACCGGGGAGTTATCTCCTTGCCAGCTTATTTCCAGTTCGCCACAGGGCAGCTGAACTACTACAGAATGATCCAGCAGACCTCGCTGAATTCCAGCGACAACGGCTGCGCAGGCACCTGTTCCACAGGCCAGTGTTTCACCTGCACCGCGTTCATACACCCTGAGCCTGATTGTACCTGCATTCAGTATCTGCATGAAGCCGGCATTGACCCGGTTGGGAAAGTCCTGGTGATGCTCAATAAGAGGTCCCCATTCTGCTACGGGCGCCATGTCAATATCATCAACCAGAAGCACCGCGTGAGGATTACCCATAGACAGTACTGAAATATCCAGTACCTGCCCGTCAGGCAGTGTCAGGGGGTATGAGTCCGCTGCGGCTTCTGCAATAAACGGAATATCGTCGGGATTGAAGACCGGAGGTCCCATGTCCACGGTAACGCTGCCGTCTTCATTGGCCTGACATTGCAAGGTCCCATTCACCAGTTCGAGGGTGATTCTGTTCTTGTTGCTCAGACCAAGCTGCCTAATAAAACTGACCATGCAGCGGGCACCATTGCCACAATTCTCCGCCTGGCTGCCATCAGGATTGAAAACCAGGTAGGCAAAATCATGACCGGGCCTGGTCGCGGGGGCAACAACCAGAAGCTGGTCGAAACCAACCCCGGTGTGGCGATTACCGATAGCACGAATTTGTGCCTGGGAAAGGGTGAATGGTGAAGTCACCCCATTGATGACAACAAAGTCATTACCCAGGCCATGCATTTTGGTGAACTGAATCTGCATAGGCTCAGGTTTCAGGGACAGACTCAAGTGCAATCTGGTCCTGGAATGTCTCTCTTCGTCGTGCAATGTGTATGTCGCTGCCATCTACAAGAATTTCGGCGGCGCGATTTCGGGTGTTGTAATTAGAGCTCATGGCAAAACAGTAGGCTCCTGCAGATTTTACGGCCAGCAGGTCACCTGGCTCGATAGCCAATTCCCGGCCTCGGGCGATGAAATCGCCGGACTCGCAAATGGGTCCTACCAGGTCATAGGTCAGCAGTGGAGCATTATTACCCTGAACAACGGGCACCACATCCATCCAGGCCTGGTACAAGGCGGGCCGAATCAGGTCATTCATGGCGGCATCCACAATGGCAAAACGGTGCTCACCATTGGTCTTCAGATTGTTAACGCGGGTCAGGAGCACACCGGCATTACCTGAAATTGAGCGTCCGGGCTCCAGAATCAGGGTGAGTTCCCGATTGCCCAGTTTTTCGCGTACCGCTGAAATCAATTCAACGGGTTGTGGTGGTGTTTCATCCCTGTAGGTAATACCGAGTCCGCCACCTATATCCAGGTGCCTGATACTGATGCCGGACTCAGCCAGTTCATCCACGAGCAGCAGGGTCCGGTCCAACGCATCCAGAAAAGGGGCAATTCCAGTAAGCTGGGAACCGATGTGGCAGTCCACCCCAAGAATCTCCACATAATCCATGGCTGATGCCTGGCGATACAGACTTCGGGCATCATCCATGGATACACCAAACTTGTTTTCCCTCAATCCGGTTGAGATATAGGGGTGTGTTCCCGCATCCACGTCAGGATTGACTCGCAGGGAAACGGGAGCCCGAAGGCGACGTTCACCAGCAACGGCATTGAGTAGTTCCAGCTCCATGGGGGATTCGACATTGAAACAGTGGATACCGGCATCAAGGGCTTCACGTATTTCCCCGGCTGTTTTCCCCACCCCGGAAAAAATAACTTTAGCCGGATCTCCACCTGCAGCTATGACCCTGGCCAGTTCACCGCCGGAGACGATGTCGAAGCCACTACCCAGTTTTGCCAGCACATTGAGCACAGCCAGGTTCGAATTGGCCTTCACGGCATAACACACCAGATGCGGGCAACCTTCCAGGGCAGACTCATAGGCCATGAACTGCTGCTCCAGGTGGGCGCGGGAGTACACATAGCAGGGTGTGCCAAATTCCTCGGCAATTCGGGTCAATGGTACAGCTTCAGCATGCAGCTGATTATTGTCGTAATGAAATTGTTCCATGATATTGATCGGGCTTTATTGGCTGACTGCTGCAGCGGGTGGTGGTACCAGGGGGCCTTTTTGGCCACATCCAGCGAGAGCGAAGAGGCTGATCACCAGTAATGGCAGTAGTACTTTTTTAGTCACCACGAATTCCCGTTAACTGTTGCCGTGTAATTTGAGCCGGCGATTATACTTGGTTTATAGGTCTCCAACCAATTTCGGGGGCAGGCTACCATTGCCTGTGCGGGGAAGGCAGCTATACTTGCACCATCCTTAATGTAACAGTAACAGACAATGACTACACCGGATTTCAATTCACGATACGAACAGACACTGCTGGACATAGAAGATGCCATCGAAGACAGTGGTGAAGACCTCGATTATGAAACAGTTAACGATATCCTGACGATAACCTGTCCGGATGGGTCAGCCATCATAATAACCCGGCAGTCAGCCACGTCCCAGTTATGGCTGGCCGCAAAATCCGGCGGCTTTCATTTTGATATGGTAGAGGATGGCTGGATTTGTGACAGTGATGGGGAGTCACTTTCAGACAAGTTGTCGTGTATTTGCAGCGAGCAGGGTGGAGCCGGGATTACGTTTCCATGAGGCATGTACTTGTCCACGCCCATATTTTCAAGAATGCGGGCACCACCTTTGATTTCAGCCTGTCCCGGTTTTTCGGGCATGATTTTGTCGATCACCGCGAAGACAGGGAATTTCTCTCTGGCAGGAATAATTACCTGCTGGACTACCTGGCAGCCAATACCGGCGTAAAGGCGCTCTCATCTCACTCATTGCATTTCAGGATTTCAGGTAATGATGACATTGCCGTTCATCCTGTCTACTTTCTACGCCATCCGATTGCCAGGGTCTGGTCTGTCTATGATTTTGAGCGTCGGCAAACCGGGGTCGACACCGAAGGGGCGCGCCGGGCCAAGGAGCTGGACCTGAATGCTTATGTTTCCTGGTACCTTGAGGAAGGATCACCGGCTACTATCCGGAATATCCATGCGATATTTCTTTCCGGGCAGGGACCGTCACCGGACAACATGGAGGAAAAAGTCTCTCAGGCCAAACAATACATGAAAAGTCCGGATGTCAGCTTTGCAGTGGTTGAGCGGTTTGACGATTCCATGGTGCTACTGGAAAAACAGCTTAATGGTATGTTTCCCGGGATCAATCTTGCCTACCAGAAAAAAAATGTCACCCCGGGCCGAAGTCACATGACGCTGGATGAAAGTGTGTCAGCACTTATGGATAAACTGGACAGTGATGTTGCTGACAGGCTGCGCATCGCTAATGCAGGGGATATGGCGCTATATGCCATGGCCAATGACAGGCTCAATGCCGGGTTGGGTGAGATGGTTGACCTGGAAAGCAAACAGGCAGCTTTCGCTGCCCGTTGCCAGTCGTTGCAGTACTGAAAAACAGTCCACTGCAACCTTATCCGGATCAATCGATCAGTAGTTACTGTGTGACGTTCTGATCGGCAGTCTGTCCGACATTGTGCATGTAGACATCCTGCTGGGGATAGGGAATGCTGATGCCGCCAGCTTCCAGGCTTGTCTTGATTTTTTCAGTCAATGCCCAGCGTGTTGGCCAGTAATCACCGGAATTCACCCACGGACGTACCACGAAATTAACGCTGCTGTCTGCAAGCTCTGACACGGCAACCACAGGTTCCGGGTCTTTCAGTACCCGTTCTTCATTGTTGATCACATCCAGGATGATATCCCTGGCTGTCCCGATATTGTCGTCATAACTGATACCAATGACCAGGTCGATGCGGCGGGTAGGCAGGGCACTCGTATTCACGATAGTGCTACCAAAGACAGCGGAATTGGGGATGATGATGCGCTGGTTGTCACCTGTATGCAGCAGGATGCAGAACATGCCAATTTCATCCACGACGCCGCTTTGGCCGCCGGCAGTGATGAAATCGCCAATCTTGAAAGGACGGAAAATGATAATCATCACGCCAGAGGCGAAATTGGATAGTGAGTCTTTAAGGGCAAGACCAACAGCAAGGCCGGCAGCACTGAGAATAGCAAGCAGGGAAATGACGTTTACGCCCAGCTGGTCTATGGCAGCCAGAACTACGGCTGACAGCAGCACGGCATAGATTATGCCACCTAGAAAATTTACCAGCATCTGGTCAAGTTTGGATTTCTCCATGATGCGCCTGGCAAAGTTGGTGACTGCCCTGGCAATCCACTTACCAATGACAAAAATGGCCAGAGCAATGATGATTTTCATCGCCCAGGGAATTACATAGGTATTAATCATTTCTGGATCCAGTTCCATCCCGGTGTCTTCTTTTTAGTTTGTTGGTGTGGTTATGACAGTGATTTTCTTGCTTCTTCTATGGCCCTGCTAACCTGTTCAGGAGCAGTGCCACCAATATGGTTCCTGGCATTCATGGAGCCTTCCAGTGTGAGCACTTTATAGACGTCCTCATCAATATCCAGGGAAAAACTCCTCATTTCATCCAGTGTCATTTCGCTAAGGTCGCGGCTTTCGGAAATGCCAAAAGCCACGGCCTTCCCAACGACTTCATGGGCATCCCTGAAAGGCATGCCCTTGTTGACCAGGTAGTCGGCCAGATCTGTAGCTGTCGAGAAGCCCTGAAGCGCTGCATTTCGCATACTTTCTTTTTTCGGGACGATAGCCGGAATCATGTCAGCAAAGGCTTTAAGGCAGTCAAGCAGCGTGTCCAGCGTGTCAAACAAGGGCTCCTTGTCTTCCTGGTTATCCTTGTTGTAAGCCAGTGGCTGGGATTTCATTAGTGTTAACAGGGATACCAGGTGTCCGTTGACGCGGCCGGTTTTCCCCCGCACAAGTTCCGGGACATCTGGATTCTTCTTCTGCGGCATAATGGAAGAACCGGTACAGAACCGGTCTGGCAGGTCAATAAAATCAAACTGTGCCGACGTCCAGATAACCAGCTCTTCGGAGATCCTGGATAAATGGGTCATGACGAGACTGGCAGCAGCGCAGAACTCTATAGCGAAGTCCCTGTCGCTGACACCATCCAGTGAATTTGCTGTAGGTTTATCAAAACCCAGCAGTTGGGCCGTCATGACCCTGTCAATTGGAAACGATGTTCCTGCCAGTGCGGCAGAACCCAGGGGGGAAACATTTATTCTCTTCCTGCAATCTTGCATGCGCGCGTGATCACGTTCAAGCATTTCAAACCAGGCCATCAGATGATGTGCAAAACTCACAGGTTGTGCAGTTTGTAAATGGGTAAAACCGGGCATTATAGTATCAGTGTGCCGCTCTGCCAGACTGATGATGCCTCTCTGGACTTCACGGATAGACGCGCATATGGCATCCACCCCGTCCCTCATGAAAAGCCGGATATCTGTTGCAACCTGGTCATTCCTTGAGCGGCCTGTGTGGAGTTTTTTTCCTACAGAGCCAATTCGCTCGGTCAAAGCCGCTTCAATATTCATGTGAACGTCTTCAAGACTGACAGACCAGTTGAAGTTTCCGGCTTCGATATCAGCACGAATGGCTTCAAGACCACTGACGATCTCGTCGCATTCTGTATGCGTTAGGATGCCGCATTTTGCCAACATGGTTGCGTGGGCTACAGACCCGGCAATATCAGCACGGTACAGCCGCTGGTCAAAAGCCACAGAAGCGGTAAAGCGCTCCACGAATGCATCAGTGGGTTCGGAAAAACGACCGCCCCAGGGTTTGTCTGTTTTTGTATCCTGGCTCATGTTAGCTCTTGGGTAGGAATCTGGTGTGATAAAAACGCAATTATAGCAACCGAGCCTGCCTATGGGGTAGCGTCACCGGGCATTAAGCGTAAAATAGAAACAACATTGTCAGTGAGTTGATAATGACAGCATTCATCGGGAGATTATCGGTATGCCCGGTGTCTTGAGCAGCTTCAGTAATTATTAAATCCAGAGCAGGCACTATGAGCAAGAATCACCTTCGAATAGCAACCCGGGAGAGCCCGCTGGCCATGTGGCAGGCTGAGTATGTCAGGGATGCCTTGCTTGCGCATCATCCTGAACTGCAGGTGGAGCTTCTTCCCATGACCACGCGCGGAGACCAGATTCTGGATGCGCCATTGGCAAAAATCGGTGGTAAAGGCCTGTTCATGAAAGAACTGGAAGTCGCGATACTGGAAGGCAGGGCAGATATTGCTGTTCATTCCATGAAGGATGTGCCCATGGAGTTTCCTGAAGGACTGGGTCTTGCAGTGATATGTGAACGGGAAGATTACCGGGATGCTTTTGTATCCAATGTCTACAAAAATCTTGATGACCTTCCGGAAGGGGCAGTTGTCGGAAGTTCCAGCCTGCGTCGGCAATGCCAGATCAGGGCATGGCGTCCTGATCTTCGCATCGCCAATCTACGTGGCAACGTCAATACCCGGCTGCGAAAACTGGATGAAGGGGAATATGATGCGATCATCCTTGCAGCGGCAGGATTGATCCGCCTGGAAATGGAGGACAGGATTTCTTCATATATCACAACTGAAACCAGTTTGCCCGCTGGTGGTCAGGGAGCTGTCGGGATCGAATGCAGGATTGCAGACGACGCGACCCTGGCATTGCTCGAACCTCTTGGGCATCGCCAGAGCACCGTATGTGTCACAGCCGAAAGGGCGATGAATACCAGGCTCAATGGCGGTTGCCAGGTCCCTATCGCCTGTCTTGCCCAGCTGGCAGGAAATGGTGATAACGAAATACTCACCATCAGGGGGCTGGTCGGAGAAACAGATGGCACCCGTATTCTGCTCTGTGAAAAAAGTGGGCCAGCGTCTGAGGCGGCCAAACTGGGTGTATCTGTTGCAGAGGATCTGCTCAAACAGGGAGCTGGTGAGATACTGGCGAATATCGACTGAATAACTTAATCTATTCTGGAATAGGCATTTTACATGCTTGACGACAAGGTTATCTGGATTACCCGCCCGCTGGGACAGGCGGAAGCCCTGATTATCTCGCTGGAAAATCGTGGAGCATTAGTTGAGCATCTGCCCATGCTGGCGATAGAACCTTTGCCAGTCGATGCGACAATAAGGAACACCGTCCTTAACCTGGATAACTACCAGCTACTTTTTTTTATCAGTACGAATGCCGCGACCATCGGTATGGATGTCATTCATGACTACTGGCCCCAATTTCCTGTTCAGTTGAAAATTTATGCGGTGGGACCGACAACAGCTGCAGTGCTTGAGTCGTTTGATCTGCCTGTAGAGTTTCCGCGCAGCCGTATGAGCAGTGAGGTGTTGTTGGAGCTGGAATCCCTGCAGGATATACAGGACATGAAAGCCCTTGTCGTCAGGGGGGTAGGAGGACGTGAACTGCTTGCCACAGCCCTCAATGAACGCGGAGCATCCGTGGACTATCTGGAATTGTATCGTCGAACCTGTCCTCCTTACCCGGCAGGTACTTTGGCGGCGAGATACAAAGCCGCCCCGCCAGATGGAGTTGTGATTACGAGTGCCGAAGCGCTGGAGAATTTCCGTGTCCTGCTTGTTTGTAATGATATGCAACCGGAACAGCTGCCCCTGTTTGTTTCTTCTGAACGTATTGCACAGATTGCTCAAGCCTCCGGCTTTAAAAAAACGGTCACCATGCGGGGTGCCGACGATAAAGCTATAATTGACAGCCTCGGTGAAAATTTGCAATCGCCGAAAGAAACAGTGAGCTGATGACTGATAACAAAGAAGACAATAAAGACAGCAAGAAAGACAGCAAG
>CAZDCK010000003.1:115655-150795 GCA_964503965.1 uncultured Enterobacteriaceae bacterium
AAGTACTCCTTCCCATGGGCAGCATAATCCGGTACAGGAAAAGCCTGCACCGGTCCAGAAGGAAAAGGCTGTCAACGCACCTGCTACTGTCCGATCAGGGCTTCCAGTTCTGGTGAAACTCGCTTACCAGCTGTTGTTGATTGTCGGAATCGCGATTTCCGGCTTCTACGTGTATGAACAGGACAAGGCGATTAATGTCCTTTTTCAGCAGCAGAATGATTTTAATAGTGAGAGGAGCAGGGTTATTGAAAATACAACTTTGCTTCAGGAAAGTATTAATGCCCTGCAAAATGCCATGGCTGCTCTGGAGCAGGAGTCTGCTGCCCAGGCAGAGCAACAATCCGCTGAAATTGTCCGATTGCAGAATGAACTGGTCAGTACCCGTCTGAGAATCTCCAGCAACAATCCCGGAGCCAGCAAGGAATGGTTGCTGGCTGAAGCAGCATCGCTTCTCAGGCTGGCACAGCAACAGATGATAGTAGGGCGAAATATGAGAACCGCGCAGGCACTGTTTATTGCTGCAGATGATGTGCTGGAACAGATTGATGATCCGGCAATCTTTGCAGTAAGGGAAGTCCTTGTCGGAGAATTGGCATCCATTCGGGCCGTAGAAGAAGTGGACATACGCAGTATTTATCTGGAACTTGGTGGTATAGCTGGACAGCTGTCCGGATTGCAGGTGAGTAATGACCTGGCAAGACAGGTGAATGAAGGGGAAAGACTGGTGCTGTCCGACACCAGTGATTCAGCCGAAGACGGGATAATGGGAACATTGATCTCCCGGTTTACCCAGACACTGGATAATTACCTCGTGGTCAGGCGCAGGGATGAACCCCTTGATGCACTGATGACACCAGGACAGGAAGCTGCCCTGATGCAATCCATTCGTCTTCAACTTGAACAGGGACGCACTGCACTTCTCAGGCAGGAGCAGGAAATATATACGTCCAGCCTTTCCCGTGCACGTGCAGCGATTGATGATTACCTGGCAGGCAATGCCAGCCTGAAAACTCGGATAATCGATGATCTTGACCGTCTTTCTGCAAGACGAATCGTAACTGAGCCACCACCGCTTTCCAGAACTCGTACTGCCCTTGAGCAGATACTTGATGTGCGTGAGGCAGGGACTGATACACAATGACCAGAGCATTTATATACAGTCTTCTTGCGCTTGCGGCAGGGGCAGGTTTATACATTCTGCTGGGTGATGATCCCGGCTATGTCCTGATCTCGATCGGTAACTGGTCCATTGAAAGTACCCTGGTGGCATTGGTCCTTTTTCTGCTGGTTGTGCTGGTGCTGATTTATGGTCTGTACCGGCTGGTTGGCTTTCTGAATCCTGCAGGATTATTTCGTGGTAATGCCTGGTTTGGGGCATCAAGAAAACGAAAAAATGCTGCAGCAGCAAGTGAAGAAGGGCTCAGGTTATTGCTGCTGGGGCATTGGCAGGATGCCTACAAACTGCTTGTGGAAAATGCGAGACATTCTGAAAACCCGGTCTTTAATTATCTGGCTGCCGGGTTTGCAGCCTGGCAGAGAGCAGATAATTCATCCTGGAATTACTGTATGGAGCAGGCGAGCAAGCATGCCCGTCAGCCTATAGCGGGTATTGGCTCCGTCAAGGCCTTGCTGGAGCTCAGAGCTGGCAAGGTTGAGCAGAGCCTGGCCATATTACTGACCCTTGATAAACAGGCCCCGGGCAGTCCGTTTGTGCTGACCATGCTGAAAGATATCTATGTCTCCGTCCAGGACTGGGAAAAACTTGCATTGCTAATTCCGGAGCTGGAAAAGCACAAGGTCATCACGGCCACGGAAATGAATGCCCTCAGGGAGAAAATCACAGGGCAGGGACTGCTTGCTGTGACACCGGAAAATGGAGGACTCGAGGCCCTGCAGAGAAAATGGCATGACAGTGATAAAAAGATCAGGCGCAGTGAAGCAATCACGATGATTTATCTGGAGAAACTGATTACTTTTTCCCGTCATGATGATGCCCTGCAGATTGCCTCCAATTTTCTGAAGCATCAATGGAGCGAAAAAATTGTACTGCTTGTTGGTTATATTCAGACTACAGACAGTGGCAAGGTGCTGGTGTTGCTGGAGAAATGGCTTAAAGCCAGGCCAAATAACAGCGCCCTTATGCTGAGTCTGGGGCGGGCAAGTTTGCGCAATAATTTGTGGGGTAAGGCCAGGGAGTATTTTGAAAGTACACTTCGTCTTTCAAAAAGCGACTCGATTTCTGCGGAGGCCAATGCCGAGCTGGCCCGGTTATTGGATGCTTTGGGTGAACACTCCAAGAGTACAGGGCTGTATGAAAAAGCGATGGCCCAGCTGAATCATAAACTACCGGAATTGCCACTGCCTTAACAGGAAAACCTGTCGTTAAGGTCCAGGGAAAAGTCAGTCCAGTATTTCCAGTTCGTCCCAGATGTCATCCACTTTCTTTTTTACGTCTTCAGACATCTGGATGGGTATTCCCCATTCCCTCGTGGTTTCTCCCGGAAATTTTGACGTAGCATCGAAACCGATTTTTGAACCGAGCCCTGACACCGGAGAGGCAAAGTCCAGGTAGTCAATTGGCGTATTCTCGATAATGACAGAATCACGGGCCGGATCCATGCGGGTGGTCATGGCCCAGATAACGTCCTGCCAGTTTCTGACATCCACATCATCGTCGGTAACAATTATGAACTTGGTATACATGAACTGGCGCAGAAATGACCATACGCCCATCATCACTCTTTTGGCATGGCCGGCATACTGTTTCTTCATGCTCACAACCGCCATTCTGTAGGAACAGCCTTCAGGTGGGAGATAGAAGTCAACGATTTCCGGAAACTGCTTCTGAATGATCGGGACGAATACTTCATTGAGGGCAACGCCGAGAATGGCAGGCTCATCCGGCGGTCTGCCTGTATAAGTGCTGTGATAAACCGGATCCTTGCGATGGGTTATGCGTTGAACTGTAAAAACCGGAAAGGATTCCACTTCATTGTAGTATCCGGTGTGGTCACCATAGGGCCCTTCATCTGCCATATCACCCGGTTCTATGACGCCTTCAAACACAAATTCAGCAGATGCAGGAACCTGGAGTTCGTTGCCAATGGACTTTGCCACTTCGGTTTTACTGCCGCGCAACAGGCCGGCAAAACCATACTCGGAGAGGGTGTCGGGCACGGGTGTGACCGTGCCTAGAATCGTAGCGGGGTCGGCGCCTATAGCAATAGATATCGGAAAGGGTTCGCCCGGATTGGTATCCTGCCACTCACGGAAATCGAGTGCACCACCGCGATGGGCCAGCCAACGCATAATCAGGCGGTTTCTTCCGAGCAGCTGCATGCGATAGATGCCCAGATTCTGTCGGTCCTTGTTTGGTCCCCGCGTAATCACCAGCGGCCATGTGACCAGTGGGGCGGCATCACCTGGCCAGCAGGTCTGGATGGGCAGTTTTGTCAGGTCGACATCGTCTCCCTCAATAACAACCTGCTGACAGGCCGGTTTGCTGACATTCTTCGGTGACAGGTAGAGGGCATTTTTGAACTTGGGTGCTTTTTGCAGCAGGTCTTTCCAGCCTGCAGGTGGTTCCGGCTCTTTCAGAAAGGCCAGCAGTTTACCCACATCCCGCAGGGAGGACGTTTCATCCTGCCCCATGGCCATTGCAACGCGCCTGGGTGTTCCGAAAAGATTGCCCAACACGGGGATGTCATATCCCACTGGATTTTCAAACAACAGTGCAGGGCCACCAGCTTTCAGAGTGCGGTCACAAATTTCAGTAATTTCGAGATTGGGGTCGACTGGGTGACTGATGCGTTTCAGTTCCCCGGCTTTTTCCAGGGCCTGGATAAAGTCCCGCAGATCCTTGTACATCAGTCAGCCTCGACGTGTAAAAAGAAATTCTTGTAAGTCGATTACTTGCGCTTCATCGCCTGGAAGAATTCATCGTTGGTTTTTGTGTCTTTTAGCTTGTCCAGTATGAACTCGGTAGCCGGTACATCTTCCATGGAAGTAAGAAGCTTGCGCAGAATCCAGATACGCTGCAGTTCTTCTTCTGTGGTCAGCAAGTCTTCCCGACGTGTGCCGGAGCGACGTACATTGATGGCCGGGTAAACACGTTTTTCTGCCATCTTGCGATCAAGGTGTAATTCCATGTTACCGGTTCCCTTGAACTCTTCGTAGATGACTTCATCCATTTTGGAACCGGTCTCAATGAGACAAGTGGAAATGATGGTCAGGCTGCCGCCTTCTTCAACATTACGGGCGGCACCAAAAAATCGCTTGGGTCTTTCCAGGGCGTGGGCATCCACACCACCGGTAAGTACTTTACCGGATGAGGGAATAATCGTGTTGTAGGCCCGGGCCAGTCGTGTCATGGAGTCAAGCAGGATCACAACATCTTTTTTGTGCTCAACAAGGCGCTTGGCTTTTTCAATAACCATTTCTGCAACCTGGACATGGCGGGAAGGCGGCTCGTCAAAAGTACTGGCCACAACTTCACCGCGTACGGAACGTTTCATTTCTGTGACTTCTTCAGGACGCTCGTCAATCAGCAGGACAATTAACTGGCACTCCGGAGCATTACGGGTAATGGACTGGGCAATATTCTGCAGGATGAGGGTTTTGCCAGCTTTAGGTGGAGAAACGATCAGTCCTCGCTGACCTTTACCGATTGGAGCAATAAGGTCGATGACCCTGGCACTCAGGTCTTCGGTACTGCCATTTCCAGCCTCTAGAAACATCCGGTCGTCAGGAAACAGTGGTGTCAGGTTTTCAAATAGAATTTTATGCTTGGAATTTTCGGGTTTGTCAAAATTGATCTCATTGACTTTGAGCAGGGCAAAATAACGCTCCCCTTCCTTTGGCGGGCGAATTTTCCCGGCAATCGTATCGCCCGTACGCAGATTAAAGCGTCTGATCTGGCTTGGAGAGACATAAATGTCATCAGGACCGGCAAGATAAGAGGCATCTGCCGAGCGCAGGAAACCGAATCCATCCTGAAGAATTTCGAGAACACCATCTCCGTAGATATCTTCGCCAATTTTTGCATGACGCTTGAGCATCTGGAAAATGACATCTTGCTTGCGTGTTCGCGAGACATTGTCCAGTCCCATTTCATGGGCAGTTTCAAGAAGTTCGGAGATGGGTTTGGTTTTTAATTCAGAAAGATTCATAGGCTGATCAGGATTGTTTAAAAGGAAAGAGGAGTTTTATGCAAAGGAATTAATTATGCTCTTAGCGTAGGGGTATCGTCTTTGTCGGCCAGGAGCAGTAATGAACAAGCGGTAAAAAAATACTGGGATTTTACAGGCGAACAGAGTGCGCCGGGCTGGTCAAAAGACGTAGTTGTATTTATATAATTCTGGTATCGAAAATATTAAACAGTTGTTTGGTTTTTTATCTTTTTTTGGTTCAGGTAATGCGGTTTCTGTCCTTGGAAAAGGTGTCGATTTGACGGGCAGAAAGTCAATCTAACACCACCTAACAGGGGTGTCCAGAAAAAAATAGGGGTTTTTCCACCTTATGAAATGCCGCCGAGAACAAAAAATGGCTCATGACACATAGGCCAGCGGAGCCATTTCTTGAATAACTGGCTCGTAACGGCAATCAGATGGTGCTGTCGATAAAAGCCGCTAGCTGTGATTTTGAAAGCGCACCGACTTTTTTACCTTCAGCAGCACCATTCTTGAAGAGAATCAGTGTCGGAATACCTTTCACATTGTATTTGGGCGCTGTATCAGGGTTGGCCTCTACGTCCAGCTTGCAGACTTTGAGTTTACCGGCATATTCTTCAGCAACTTCCTCAAGGACGGGAGCGATCATCTTGCAGGGTCCGCACCATTCGGCCCAGAAATCGACCAGGACCGGGCCACTGGCGTTCAGGACTTCATCTTCAAAATTATCATCTGTTACGTGGGAGAGATTTTCGCTCATTATTATTTCCTTGGGAGGTTGGTTCACAGTATTCGTAATTGCAGTAATGATATAGGCAAATTGCCAGTATTCAACCCGAGATTTTTCCGATCAGCAGAAATCAGCAGGTCAGGATAGCCATGCTGTTCTAAAGACCCTGTCAGCCCTGGATTCTTTCAGCAGCAGTTTTCGCAAAATAAGTCAGTATGCCATCAGCCCCGGCACGCTTGATTCCTGCCAGAGACTCTATGATTATCTTGTCGGAATCCAGCCACCCCTTTTCAAATGCAGCGCATAACATGGCGTACTCTCCGCTGACCTGATACGCAAATGTAGGAACAGCAAACCGGTCTTTGACGCGGCGAATAATATCCAGGTAAGGCATGGCTGGTTTGACCATGACCATGTCCGCCCCTTCATCCAGGTCCAGGGCCACTTCATGCAATGCTTCATCGCTGTTGCAAGGATCCATCTGGTAGTTCTCTTTGCCGGCGGCGCCGAGGTTGCCGGCGGAGCCAACTGCATCCCGGAAAGGACCGTAATAAGCTGATGCATATTTTGCGGAGTAGGCCAGAATTCGTGTGTTGATATGGCCTTCGTTTTCCAGTGATTGCCGAATCGCTCCGATACGGCCATCCATCATGTCGGATGGGGCGACAATATCCGAACCCGCTTCAGCATGGGAAAGTGCCTGTTTTACAAGGACTTCAACGGTCGTGTCATTCAGGACATAACCGTTTTCATCGATTATGCCGTCCTGCCCGTGAGTAGTGAATGGATCAAGCGCCACATCGGTGATAATCCCGAGATCGGGACATGTATCCTTTATGGTCCTGACCGCCCTTTGTGCCAGGCCATCGGGGTTGAATGATTCATTACCAAGCTCGGTTTTTGTCGCCGGGTCCGGGACAGGGAAAAGAGCCATGGCAGGTATGCCAAGGTCACTGACTGTTCGAGCTTCCCTGGCCAGTTCATCAAGGGTAAGTCTTTCGACACCTGGCATGGAAGGGACGGCTTCACGAAGACCTTTCCCTTCAATGACGAAAACCGGATAAATAAGGTCATCGGGTGTGAGTACGGTTTCGCGCATCATGCGCCTGCTGAAATCATCACGACGCATACGGCGCATGCGTGTTTGTGGAAACTGTCTGTTGTTCTGACTGGCGGCCACGCCATAACTCCCGGATTCGTCTAAACTCAAGGTTTCAAGGGCGCACACTATACCATAAAGCTGTCTGAAGACGTCTTGACTCACCCAAGTGAGGAAGTATTTCCCTCTCAGCCGGTCTGGAATGTATGCTGGAGCCAACTCCGGACATAACCAATATAACAAATATAACAAAGAGAAATATCAATCCATGAATCTCAAGAAAGGGCTTCTGCTTGTTGCAGTGCTTTCCTTTATAGCGCTGTTTTTTATTCTCAACCTGCAGGCCTTGTTTACCCTTGAGGCCTTCCAGGAACGCCGTGATGACATACTTTCCTATGCGGCGACGCATTTCTGGCAAAGCAGAATTGTCTACTTTGTTTTGTATATTCTGGTTGCTGCCTTTTCCCTTCCCGCTGCCGCCATCCTGACGATTGCCGGTGGCGCAGTATTTGGGTTCTGGTGGGGACTGCTGCTTGTGTCATTTGCCAGCACAATTGGGGCTACACTGGCCTTCCTTATGGCCAGGACATTGCTCAGGGACTGGGTCCAGGAAAAATTTGGCGATTACCTCAGGCCTGTTAACGAGGGTATGGAAAAAGATGGTAATTTTTACCTTTTTACCCTGCGCCTGATTCCGGTCTTTCCCTTTTTCATGGTCAATGTCCTGATGGCCCTGACCGTCATTTCTGCAAGATCATTTTACCTGGTCAGCCAACTTGGCATGCTTTTTGGTACGGCACTGTATGTCAATGTAGGGGCTGAACTTGGGATGGCTACTACATTACCAGATGTGCTAAGTGTCGGTGTGATCAGGGCAATCGTGGTGCTGGCCGTTTTTCCCTGGCTGGCTAAAGCCTGTATCCGTTTTTTGAAAAACCGCAAAACCATGGCAGCATGGAAAAAGTACAGGCCAGGCAATTTTGATACCAATATGGTGGTTATCGGTGGCGGTTCGGCCGGGCTGGTGACAGCCTATATTGCCGCCCTGGCAAAGGCGCGCGTGACTCTTGTTGAAAAACATCGCATGGGAGGGGACTGTCTAAACACCGGATGTGTACCCAGCAAGGCGCTAATTCGCAGTGCCGGTGTTCGTCATTTATTTGACCGGGCGTCAGAATTTGGAATCACTGTTTCAGATATAAAGGTGGATTTTCCTGCCGTAATGGAAAGAATCCGACACGTGATTTCAACAATCGAGCCTCACGATTCCGTGGAAAGGTATACCGGGCTCGGTGTGGACTGTGTAAAGGGACAAGCAACCATCACTTCACCATGGACCGTTGACGTGGATGGCCGGGAAATACGGACCCGAAATATTGTCCTGGCTACGGGGGCCAGACCTTTTATTCCTTCAATAGAAGGCATCGATACCGTAAATTTCCTGACCTCTGACACTATCTGGACACTTGAGGCATTGCCAGAAAGATTGCTGGTTATGGGAGGCGGGCCAATTGGTTGTGAACTTGCCCAGGCGTTTTCCCGTTTGGGTGCCAGAGTCACCCTGGTCGATAGGCTTGAAAGAATTATGCCCCGGGAAGATCGGGAAATTTCAGCATATGTAAAAGAGCGTTTCAGGCAGGAGGGCATTGAAGTGCTTACCTCTCTGGAGGTAAAGCGCTTTGAAAAAACCGGAACTGGCGGCAGGGCGATAGCGAAAAGTCGATCCGGTGAGGGTGACACTGAAACATGTCTCGAATTTGATCGGGTCCTGGTAGCTGTTGGACGACAGGCCAATACGGAAGACATGGGACTGGATTCCCTGGGACTAGTGCTCAACAGCAATGGTACTGTAAAGGTGAACGAATTCCTCCAGACAAACATACCCACACTATTTGCCTGCGGTGATGTGGCAGGGCCTTACCAGTTTACGCACATGGCGTCTTTCCAGGCCTGGTTTGCCTCGGTAAACAGTCTTTTCGGCAATTTCAAAAAATTCAGGATCCATTACAAGGCGGTGCCCTGGGCGACTTTTACGGATCCTGAAGTGGCAAGGGTTGGTTTGAATGAATCAGAAGCAGCCGAAAAGGGCGTGGCTTACGAGGTAACACGTTATGGGCTGGATGATTTTGATCGGGCTATTACTGACAGCGATGCCCATGGTTTTATCAAGGTCCTGACTGTGCCGGGCAAAGACAGGATTCTCGGGGCGACAATAGTTGGTCCCCATGCAGCAGAACTGATTAATGAATTCATCCTGGCTATTACCCACAACATGGGGCTGAAAAAAATCATGGCGGCGATCCATATCTATCCTACCTGGTCAGAAAGTAACAAGTTTGTTGCAGGGCAATGGCGAAAAAATAATGCGCCAGACTGGATCTCACCATGGCTGGAAAAGTTCCATGCATGGCGACGTCGTTAATTTGAATATATTGGTTGAAAGTTAGTCGCTGAAAAGGAGTAGTTTAAAAATAGCGGCTTGAAAAAGGATATACAAAGTCCGGAGCATCCATGAATACAGAATCAAAAGTCAGTGAGCGTTATGCAGAAGGAGCAAAGGAAGTTCAGCCCGATCTCTGCTGCCCGGTTAACTATGATGACGCCCTGCTGGAAAAGCTTCCCCGGGAAATCATCGACAAAGATTATGGCTGTGGTGATCCTTCCCATTATGTCATGAATGGCGATACAGTGCTGGACCTGGGTAGTGGGGGTGGCAAGATCTGCTACATGGCAGCCCAGCTTGTTGGAGAACAGGGGCAGGTTATCGGTGTGGATATGACCGATGAAATGTTGGCTTTGGCCCGAAAGTATCAGAATGAGATGGCAGAAAAAACAGGAGGCAACCGGGTCAGTTTCCTTAAAGGACTTATTCAGGACCTTGCCCTGGATATTGAAGCCAGGGAGCAGTTTTTGGCAGATAACCCTCAAGCTAGTGAAGCAGCGCTGGCTTGCTTTGAAAAAAAACAAAAGTCACAAAGCCCTCTGATCGAAGATGGCATAGTTGATATTGTTGTCAGTAACTGTGTTCTGAATCTGGTTAGTGATCAGGATCGCCACCACATGATTACGGAAATCTTTCGTGTCCTGAAACCCGGTGGGCGAGTGGCAATTTCGGATATTGTTTCTGATCTTGAAGTACCGCCGCATTTGAAAGAGGATGCCCAACTCTGGAGTGGTTGTATCTCTGGTGCCTATCAGGAAAGTCGTTTCCTTGAGGTGTTTCGCGAAGCCGGTTTCGAAAACGTCATGATTGATAAAAGAGATGAAGAACCCTGGCAGGTTGTCGAAGGTATTGAGTTCCGTTCAGTAACGGTTGTAGCAGACAAACCGGGCGGAACAGGCAGGCGGTGTTGCCAGGCATTCGACTGATCAGGAGTTTTATAAACATAACACGATTGAGCCGGCAGACTACGGCCAGTGAGAGTTGCCCAGGCTGGAATCAGCGTGCGATATCCAGCAGTTGATCTTCCAGGGCGAAGCGAATTGTCAGGGCGTTATCCAGTGCCATCAGGTCCTTGGGCAGTGCTTCGTCTTCGGATGAATGAACCAGTTCCCCTTTGTACTTGTCATTAAATGACAGGGCCAGGTCAGTGGTGTTCTCAATGCTGTGATAGATTTCTTCCAGCAATTTCCGGTTTTCTTCCAACTCAGCCACACTCTCATGGAGCAGTGTTTCATAGACTTCAAAATGTCCTGCTGAAATATAGTCCATCAGGGATTCACAGAAGTCTTCGATGGGAAAGTCCTGCACATCCACCTGCAGGGCATGATCTGAATAGAGCGATTCTTCCAGGTTATCATGGATGGCACTGCGTTGCTGTTTCCAGCGGGAGATGAGACTTTCCACTTCCTTTCGCCGGGCAGCAGTAATATCGTTTGGCATTTTTTACCCCTCCCCCTGTTTTTATAAGCTATGAGTTAACAGGTATAAACCTGTATTCCTGATCTTAGAAGAGCTATGCAAGAAATGCCAGTTTTTGGAAGGGATCAGGCTTTACGAATGGCCTGCCAGAGACAAAGCCCTGTGAGACCTGCAAAACCCAGCAGGCTCCATTGGGGAATACTCCAGCCAAGCACCGGGTCCTGCCAGGCGATCTCTGCACAGTTGCCGTCACCAGTAAACATCACGGCAAGCACATCCTTGAGAGGAAACTGCTCAATCATGTAGCTGACACTGGGCCCGCAGGCCGGAACTTCATCCTTGGGCAGATGTTGCAGGTAGATCTGGCGAATGGCAAAACCACCACCAGTCGCGGCCAGAAGGGCTGTTAATCCGCCATAAATGATTTTTTTGGTAGCTACCGGGTTATGAACAAAGGCCAGCAATGAAACGACTCCGGTGGAAAAGAAGAAAATGCGCTGCATGATGCACAATGGACATGGCTCCAGCATCATCACGTGTTCCATGTACATGGCTATCCCGAGCAGGGAGACGCATAACAGGAAGATATAGAGGTAGATCAGCCGGGTCTGTAGAAGTTTTGTCATAGTTGGATTGTTCATGTGTCTATTCTTCAGTATTGGTCAAAGTTATGAGGCATTCATTGTCGCCAGATACGAAGCAAAGTCTATATCATCTGCCTCTTCAATTGCCTCTCTGTCCCTGTTCGATTGCACGCTTTCCTGGTCCATTTTGGCCATAAGGTTCTCATCAAGTGGCAGGGAGCGGAAGTAATCACTATTGGCCAGAGACTGGTTCATGGCGAAGATGAAATAGGGTGTATCCATATCCTGCATTCTTTGAAGGACGCGCGCCGAGGGGGTGAGAGAACTGTCGTTGACCTTGTCTATCTGATCCTGGGTCGCCTGGACATGCTCCTGTTCATTATTGATCCTGTCCAGTAGTCCGGCAATATCCAGAACCTCTCCGAGAATCTCGCTGGCCCAGTCCTGCAGCGGAGTGTCCTTACCTTTCTGTTTCAGCATCAGGCCAGGCTCCCGGCCACGATTAACCACGGTTTTCAGGTTGCTTTCAATTTCACGATATTCATTGCAGTCTGATGGCGGACTTTTTCTGAGCAGGCAAAAAGTCATGAAGCTGTTCAGGAAACGGATTTGTGCTTCATCTATGCCTACTGGCAGGAAAGGATTGAGATCAAGACAGCGAACTTCAATATATTCGACACCGTCCCGTTTCAGGACATTGACCGGTCTCTGGCCAGCGGGTGCTGCCCGTTTTGGCCTGACCGTACTGTAAAACTCATTTTCAATCTGCAGAATACTGTCGTTGAGCTGCTTGAACTCTCCGTTTTCCGGGGCAAACTTACTGTAGGGAGGATAAGGTTTCTTGATTGCATCTGTCAGGTTTCGTGCGTATTCATCCAGGGAGTTATAACTGACATAAAGGTCTGCCTGGGCGTCGCTGGTGTATCCGAGGTCGCCCATTCTCAGACATGTAGCATAGGGGTGGTAAAGCGTCCCTTCATCATAGGCTTCAAGTCCATGATCATCACTGTCACGAATGAAGCTCTTGCAGACAGCCGGCGATGCCCCGAACAGGTACAGGAGCAGCCATGAATAACGACGAAAATTCCGGATCAGGTTGAAATACTGGGCGGTTTTGAAGTCCTTTAGCGACTGGTCTGATTCAAGAAGTTCGTGGTACAGGTTCCAGAAACTGTCTGGCAGGGAAAAGTTGAAGTGGATACCGGCGATTGTCTGCATAGCCCGGCCATAACGGTGGCTCAGTCCCATACGATACAGGGTTTTAAGCATGCCGATATTGGAGGAGCCATACTGGGCCAGGGGGATGCTGTCGTCATCGTCCAGAACGCATGGCATGCTGGATGTCCACAACAATTCTTCCCTGTCCATACGATTGAACAGGAAGGTATGCAGATCAGACAGATATGCCAGGCTGTCTTCCGGGGAATTGAAAACCGGCGTAATAAATTCAAGGAGAGCTTCTGAGAAATCCGTGGTTATGCTCGGGTGAGTGAGCGGTGACCCGAGGCCGGCCGGGTGAGGTGTCATGGCGATATGGCCTTGCGGATTGATCCGCAGACTTTCTTTTTCGATGCCGTGACCTATATTGGTGAGGCAACAAATGCGGGACGACCCGCTCAGTTGGGCCAGACGCTGCTTTAATTGTTCCGACAAAGCAAAATTCCTGAATAAGGGACAGTGATTATCCGGTTGCTTTCACCAGTGTCAAAGCAGAAATCAGGCTTACATAGTAACTTCTTAATAATATTGGGAAATTACTGCAGGATTGAATTGCTGTGACGTCAGTGGCTGTGGATTATGCCACAGTTGCGAGCCTGTGAATAATTCAATTTCCCCGTATTAAATCCGGTATCTTCCTGATGGAGCAGGTGTCCCAGTCAACCTTCTCCCAGATCCCGCTTGAAACGGTGAATGCGGCGCCTGTTCTGTTTGGTGGGACGGCCTTCCGGGAGGGGATTCATGGCGCGATGCAGTTTCCTTTGCTCAGCCTGCTCATCGCGCTTTTTAATACTTTCAGGGGTTTCCTCAAAGAGTAATGCGGCTTGAGTGGCACTACCCCGCCTGTCGGATAGGGACGTCACAACAACAGTCTTTTCATCCCACCCCTGGCGGATGTCCAGCGTTGCACCAACCTCAACTTCCTTGCTGCTTTTGGAACGGGTGCCATTGACATGAACCTTGCCGCCATCGATAGCCTGCTTTGCCAGGGAACGGGTCTTGAAAAACCGGGCAGCCCAGAGCCATTTGTCCAGGCGAACCTTTTTCACGGGAAAGGAATCGTTACTGGCCATCAGGCGGGAATCTCTGTATTGATCAGCTCATCCAGATCAAGGATCCCTTTAAAATGGGATGGGTCCCGGGGCTGGACCCCGGAATCGGGGTGAAGTACCTGTACCACGTATCCAAGTCCGCTTCGTGATGCACACTCAAGAACCGAAAGGCTGTCATCCACGAAAAGGGACCTGGAAAGATCGAGTCCCTCCCGGGCTTCCAGTTTTTCCCAGAAGCCATCGTTTTCTTTTGCCAGGTTGAACTCATGGGAACTGATCATCTGCTCCAGGTGGTCATCCAGTCCTGAAGCCTCAACCTTGATAGCCAGAGCCTTGGGGTGGGCATTGGTCACCAGGATTACCCGTTTGCCGAGGCGGCGTAGAAAAGAGAGAAAGGCAACGCAGTGGGGTCGCATACGAACAAGATGACTTACCTCTTTTTTCAGGGCTTCCACATCCAGCGATAACAATTCAGACCAGTGATCAAGGCAGTACCACTGAAGGGTTCCGTAAGTGGATTCTGACAGGCGCCTGACATGGGTGTGGGCCTGTGCCAGGGGCATATCACTACTTTCAGCGACTCTTTCCGGAAGATATTCCAGCCAGAAATAGTTGTCGAAACTCAGGTCCAGTAAAGTACCGTCCATATCAAGCAGGACGCTTTCAATTTCTGACCAGTTCACCATGATGTCATTGAATACCCGTGTCGAAGGAGTTCCATTATAATAGACTGACAGCCTGATTATTATGTTGTCTGCAAAATTTCACCGGCAGGCATGCGGGCTGTCGCCATCTTCAGGAAGAATCATCATGAACTACGAAGCATTGATTGAACAGGTTAAACAGATCAGCATGGATGCCGGCAAGGCGATTCTCGATATCTACAACAGGGACGGGGATATTGATATCACCACAAAGGACAATGACTCACCCCTGACAGAGGCCGATCTTGCTGCCCACCGTATTATTGTTGATGCCCTGCGTGAACTGACACCCGGCCTGCCCATCCTCTCTGAAGAGTCGAAAGCAGTTCCCTGGCAGGAACGCCAGAGCTGGATGACCTACTGGCTGGTAGACCCCCTTGATGGCACCAAGGAGTTCATCAGCAGAAACGGTGAATTTACAGTCAACATCGCACTTATTGATAATGGTCGTCCCATCATGGGAGTTGTCTATGTACCGGTCCTGGATATTCTCTACTATGGCAGTCCGGAAGGGGCTTTCAAGGATGAAGCAGGTAATAAGGAAGCGATACAGACATCAAAAATAGAACCTGAACAACATACGGTCTCTGTGGTAGCCAGCCGGAGCCACAAGGGCGAGGAGCTGGAGACCTGGCTGGAGCGGGCTGCTGTGCGGTTCCCCCAGATGGAACTGGTGAGCATGGGCAGTTCCCTGAAAATATGCCTGGTGGCCGAAGGAAGGGCGGATATCTACCCGCGTCTTGCGCTCACGTCTGAGTGGGACACTGCTGCAGCCCAGGCCGTGCTGGAAGCGGCAGGCGGAATTCTCACTGATACGGACTTCAACATTTATCGTTACAACCAGAAGGAAGACATTCTCAACCCCTACTTTTTCGCCATTGGTGACAGGGTGTTCAACTGGCAGGAAATCTGACCGTCCTGGCTGTCTTCTTTAAGCCGGCAACCATCATGGGCTAACTGACTGAGGTGGCCTGTCAATTAATCCCTCGTGAGCCTGCCTGCGTATTGCATGGCATGAATGTTTTTATCCTAGATGAAGACATAGATACCTGCGCCAGATACCACTGCGATCAGCAGGTGGGAAAGATGGTGCTGGAGAGTACCCAGATACTCTGCACTGCCCTGAACAAGAAAGGGTTCACAATACCCTACAGGTCGACACATGTTAAGCATCCGAGTGTGCTCTGGGCGGAACAATCTCTAGAAAACTTTCGTTGGCTTGCCCGGTTGGCCCATGCACTGAATACAGAATTCTGCTGGCGCTTCAATCGGGAAAAACCCCATGCATCCATCCGTGTGCTTGAGGAAATTGAAGGAGCTGTCTTCCCTGCACGCGGGCTGACGCCATTTCCCCAGGCCATGCCGGATATATTCAAGGTGCCTGGAGATCCTGTTGCAGCGTACCGGGCTTTCTACCTGGGTGAAAAGTCACGGTTTGCGAAATGGACCAGGCGGGAAGTTCCGGAGTGGTATGAGCAGGGATTAGCCGAAGCTGGTTAAGACAGGCGCACAGGCACTTTATCGTGCGGACATTTGAACAACAAACTTGGTGGCCAGTTCGCAGCCTTTCATCTCTATTTCCAGGTCGTTACTGAAATAAGAGCCACTATCGTCGTAATTCTCATCCATCCACTGGTTGTAGGTAGCCAGCATGCCTTTAACTGCATCAACTGCCTTGCCTGAGAGATCATCAATGTCAGGTTCCAGTCCAGTCAGTGCTGTCTCGGTATTCATTTCTATCATGATGCCGTTCTGGATGAGGGTCAGGGCCTGGTTTTCATACCCTTGAGAGACTTCCGGTGAATCCTTGGCCGTCAGCGCAGACAGGGTCATATTCAGAGCGGTACATCGATTCATCACTTCCACCATCTGGTGGTAATTGGAATTACCCATGCTGCCGATCAACAGCTCGGCGACTGGAATCCAGCCGGGAGTCTGCGCATTCGCAGGCAATGTAATGACGCCGGTAAGGCTGGCAGTGGCCAGGATGAGAACTTTCCGGATAGACTGAAACATGGGCAGATCCAAAATATTGGGAACAGACAGGATAATTAAGACCATAAATTCGTGGATCGTGTCAAAGAATAAATAGGCCGATTACCCCCTGTTTGATCTTGTTCATGAATGTTGATAGAGCATTTTGCCGTGAAAACAGAAATTCTTTTTACTTCAATGTGTATATCTGCATAATCACCGTCCTTGTTTTTCAACTTTGTTATTCAGGTCCAACCGGATTATGTGGTTTAAAAATCTCCGTCTTTATTGTCTCGCGCAACCCTTTGAATTATCAGTAGAGGAGCTGGAAGCTGCCTTGGCAGATTCCATTTTCACGCCCTGTTCCAGTTACGACAAGGAGCGTATCGGCTGGATAGCTCCCCTGGGCGATGCAGCACCTGATATCCCGGAAACCGGGGACGAAGACGGGGAGTCAGGTGACGCCGCTCCCATGCTTACCCATGTGGTTGGCGATTACATCATGCTCTGTGCCCAGAAACAGGATCGCCTCCTGCCGGCCTCTGTGATTCGTGAAGCTACAGCAGAGAAAGTGGCGGAAATCGAGGATCGCCAGGCCCGCAAGGTTTACCGAAAAGAGAAACGGGAGATCCAGGATGATGTCTACGCCTCCCTGTTACCCAGGGCATTCACCCGGTCCTCAAAGATCTATGCCTATATCTCCCGCCGGGAAAACCTGCTGGTCGTGGATGCCGCCAGTGCTCCCAGGTCCGAGGAATTCCTCAACCTGTTGCGCGACACACTTGGGTCTTTTCCAGTGGCTTTACCTGATGCAAGGATTTCCCCGATGGCTGTCATGACGCGCTGGCTTAAAGAAGGCAAAGCCACTGACAATTTTGAGCTGGATGATGATTGTGAGCTGTTTAATCCAACGGATGGCAGTAATGTGGTTCGCCTGAAAGGACAGGATCTCGGCGGCGAGGAAATCGAGACCCATCTTGAGGCCGGGAAAGTGGCAAGGCATCTCGGTGTACTCTGGAACAACCAGATCCGGTGCAACATCATGGAAGACATGAGTATCAAGCGCCTGCGCTTCGACAATGTCAAAGAGGAATCGGACAGCTACGAAGAGGAAACACCGGTCCAGAAATTCGACCAGGAATTTGCCCTCATGACACTGGAACTCAGTGGTTTTTTCCAGTCGCTGTTTAATGCCTTTGGTGGACTCAATGACCCCAGGGAAAAGCTGCTGCCGGATAATCGGCAAAAAGAAGAGTAACCCTTTGTCGCTGATGACTATTCAACATCTACCTCAAAGCGCATGGTCAGCCACCCCTCATCATCCGTTTCACTAAATACGGCATCAGTAACTCGTAAACGCGAAAGAGCCAAGCCGGTTTCCGCAAATGCCGTCTCCACATTCGACCAACGTGCTGTGGCAAGCCTGTCAAGTTCAGCACGTCCAAGTGGTTCTGCATCAATAAGCCTCTCACGCAGATCCCTGTTGTAGGCAATGATATCCAGTTCAGTGGCGACATTCCCTTCCGGGTTTTCATCGCCTTGTTCCGATGACTGAATTGCCATATTTGCCAGGCGCACTGCATCCAGAGCAGGCGTTAGCATGACTTCTGTATAGAGCGTTTCAAGAATATCAGTCTGGCGGTTAACCAGGGTTTCATTTTCCTGGCCATCAGAGGCAAGACGATCTTCAATTCGGTTGTTCACCGCTCTGGTTTTAAGGGCCAGGATATCGGTCTCTCCACCATCGAGCAGGGGAATTTCCAGGATTAGTTGCGGGCGTTGTGCCAGGGCTTCACCGAGCTGCTGGATGACCTGTCGTTCCGGTGGGGCAATATCAGCACGTCCAGGCAGAAAGCGGATATGGTCCAGTTCAGTATCACCACCACCGGCCAGACGTCCCAGAAGGCGGAACGGCGCTGTGACCAGATTGGTGAGTACATTCCTGATGGCCGTTTGGATGGCGGGGCCAAAATCAAATTCGGGGTCATTCACCTGACCGGCAACAGGAATTTCAAGATCAATTTCACCATTGGTGTCTTTTAGCAGGGCCAGAGCCAGGTCCAGCGGTAAATCCATGGCGCCGGGGTGTTCTATGCGATCACCCAGGATCAGGATGCGCACCACCATGCGGTTACTGGCATCCAGAAGCTCATCAGTCAGGGCATAATTCAGTGTCAGGTCAATGACACCGTCATCTACCTCTCTACCAGCAAATTTAATGACATAGGGTGTGGCCGAGGGCAGCTCGATATTGGTAAAACGCAGGTTTATGCCGGCATTGCTGGTAACAGCAAAAGGATCCAGTTTACTGTCCAGTTGCATCAGCCCGAACTCGCCGACCTGCCCCTCCAATGAAACAGTGGCGGCCTGGCTGGAGCGGTTGGAGAGGTTTTCCAGCAAGCCGGAAAGCTGACGAATATCCGCATTGAATTCAAACGGCAGGTTGCGGTCTGTGAAATCCACCCCGGCATTGTCCAGGCGAATGCGTCCCAGTATGAAGGAGGGCAGAGCTGCGGGTTCTGAATCTGTGTCTGCTTCCTGTACTGCGGGCCCCGGGTTGCTCTCTCTGCTGCCCTCTCTGCTGCCCAGACTGGCACCAATATTGGTGCTGCCATCTTCATTGATCAGTATCCTGGCCTGGAAGTCCGAGAGAATAATCTCGGAGATATCGATTGTGTTTTGTGCCAGGGAGAGGCCCATATTGTCGACTTCCAGCCCACCCATACTGACCAGTGATTCACCCAGCAGTTCATCTTCAATCGATACGTTGGTAATAGTCAGATTACCACCAAGTGACAGGGGATCATTTTCGCCGCTGGCAAAATTGATACTGGAGGCCAGTGCGCCACTTTCCAGGACCAGCGCTGTGTATTCACCCAGGTAGGGCTGCACCAGCCCCAGAGCCAGGGTGTCTATAGTAAGTGTCCCGGTAATATCTGGAACGGGCAGAACGGCCAGGTCTCCCGACAGTGAAACAGATCCGCCGGTATCCAGGGAAATTCCGACCGACAGTGGAAAGCGAGTCTGTGGTGTGTTGCTTATATTTGTCAGTGCCAGATCGACTGTAGCCGAACCATGAAATGGCGTGGCGAGCGAGGAATCGTTGAAAACCAGCTCATTGCTTTCCATGGAAAATGCATTGACGGCCACCTGCCAGGGGGCAGAATTATTGTCTGAAGAAGGCGATTCAGGTTCGGATTCAACGGGAGTATCCGTTGGCAGTACACGGCTTATCATTCGCTGAAGATCAATGTCCCCATTGCTATCCCGGCTCGCAATCAACTCCAGGCCATCGAAGGTGACCGCCGGAATGATGGCCCTGTTAGCGGGGAGATTGATCTGGCCATTCTCCAAGCGAATGGCATTTCCGCTAAAAAATGGCTCCGCCGCTCCGGACTCTGTGAATTGGAGGGTTTCCAGAGCAACATTGATTCCATTGAGATCAACCCGGGGAGTGGTTCCAGCAAGATCGACGGCATAGTCCAGTGCCAGGTGGAGTTTTCCATCATCCACCTGAAAGGGAAGTGTGTCCTGAAAATAGCGTGCCAGTGTGGACAGGCTGAACCCGGATAGGTTAATGCGGCCATTGAATGCAGGAGGGTTGACCCTGAAGCCACCCTGCCAGGCGATCTGTGCTCCCCCTTCGAGTTCAAGATTTACAGTTTTATCTCCCTGGGCTTCGGGGACGGTGGAGATATCCGCAATATCAGCACTGGCCAGGGTAAGTGTTGTGATGAAAGGGGTCTGTGGTACCTGGTCGGTCAGGTGCAGACTGATATTGGCCAACTGGAGTGAGTCGATGATCAGGCTGACAGGACTTTCGCCACCATTCTCCGACTCGTCTTCCGGCATGTCCCCTACTGCTGTTTCCGGTGCAGAACGTTGCCAGCGGGAGGCCATTTCATTGATGGTATTGGTCTCACTGTTTTCCCTGGTGATATGGACCCCCAGGTCAGCTATGGTTACCTGGGCAAACTGTGCACGCAGTATCAGTAGTCTTAAGGGGTGGAAATTCAGGTGGATATGGCCAGCTTCCAGGAGCCGGGATGAATCGTTATCAGTCACATTCAGCCCGCGTACTTCAAAATATTAGGTGTAGGGATTGAAATAGATTGACTCCACACTGGCAGATAGCTGCAGTCTTTCATCCAGCGTATTGATCAGTTGTCTTTCCACCAGCCAGGGCAGAAGAAGAAAACCTGCGAGGCTATACAAGACAAACAGGGAAGTTGCCCAAAGCAATTTCCTGCGATGACTTTGGAGGAACTGGTGCGAAGACTGATTATTGAAATTCATAGGACAAAATCATGGGAAAATAATGATGGAAGAGAGAGTGCTGATATCGGTGAAAATAGTAGCACACCACATTTAACAAATACCTGTCCGTTCACAAAAAGTGGCGATATTCATGTCCAAGCCAGGGTGCCTCCTGGCGGGTTGAACGCATAAAAAAGCCGGAGCATGCTCCGGCTTTTTTTCAGGTGCGATATGGAATATGAAAGTTACTTGCCAACGGCTTCCCATAACATGGCTTTGGTTTCCGGCTCAGCGCTGGAGTGCACATTGATATAGCGCTCGAAGTCGGTCACCCCAAGTTTCTCCAGGGCAGGGACAAGAGCCTGAACATGGTCGTTGCCCGGTTCTCCACCATGGGGTAATGAAAAGTCACCCTGGAACAGCACTTTCTCTTCCGGGAAATAGGCCACCAGCAGTCCGTTGGAGTGGGGTGCCGGATAGATATGCAGCATCTCCACGGTCATTTCGCCGTCGGTATAGACCTTCCTTGTCTCTACGGAATCCACCCAGACTTTCTGGGGGTTTCTGGACAGGGCATCATCAAGCAGGGTGCGGGGAGTGTTCAGGGCCCGCTCCAGAAACTCTACATTATTGGCCTGTGTGATCACCGTTGCTCCCTCTGCGACGGCAACCGGCAGTCCTGCTGTATGGTCGGAATGGGGATGCGTGACCATGACATAACGGATTGGCTTGTTTGGATACATATCCTTGATTTCGTCAATATAGGCTGCCACAACATCATGGCTGGCGCCGGCTTCAAGCATCATCACGTGATCCTCGAATTCGGCAACCAGGGAGTCGTAACCGCCCGGGCCCGTATTCAGACGATACAGGCGATCACCGAGTTTTTCCGCGCTGACGGTAATGTCCCGTCCTCCGCCACCGAAACCGCCGCCAGTGCGCTCGGGTGCTGGTAGCAGGGAGGCCACATTGGCCATGTTGGCATCGGCATGAGTCACATCCACTTCAAAGAAGGGCCAGCCGCCGCGGGTCTGCACAATGCTGGTCGGGGCCATGAAGCCGCCGAAGTCGCGCCAGTCCTGGTAGGAAGCAAGTACATGCATATCCCCCATGATGTTGTCTTCTACCCAGGTTTCCACGTATTCAACAAGGTGGTCGTCATTAATATAGCCGTTGATGACATAACTGGCACCTGAAGGTGCTTTAACCGCGGGACTCCAGCTTAATACCACATAACTTTCACCATTCAGGGCACGCCGATTGGCGGTGGTCTGGTGTTCAGCAGCTCCCTTGAGGAATCCCCACGGAGTGATGTAGAGCTCCAGGGATGCTTTCCAGGGTTGTGACAGATCGGCCTGTTCTGCCGTGACCTGCTCAAAAAAAGTCCCATCGCTGACCGTAGTAGATCCGCCCGGACCTATATTCATGGTTCTCCCGGTATGCCGCATGGCCGGGGCATCGAGATCAATGACGCGCTCATAGGCACGGATCGGCCTCATGGGGTCATGAGTGCCCTGACAGATCATGGCGCCGCCATTGGCTCCGCATTGCTGGAAAGCCACATTACGCGCAGCACCGGACAGACTGACTGAGTCAACATTGCCAAGTACACGTTGTGCATTGGCGATAGTCGATTGGACGTTTTGTGCCGTGGCGCAACCATTAAAGGCCGCCAGGCAGAATAAGCTAAAAAACAGTTTCTTGATGGTGGTCATTTTCCCCCTCCTGTGTGGGTCAGGCATTTTTACCCGGCATACTTGTAATCATACTGCTTGTTATTCTTTCATGATGCCGGACAGTGCCCACCTTATACTCTTTATGGTTAGCAGGGAGCAAGGTTATCAGAGTCATTACCGTTTCGTCAGAATATGGTCCTGATTATCATTTTTCTTGCCTATTCAGCCTGGTATAGCCAGTCATCATGATTATCAGCAACGCACGGGGGTAATCCGTGCTATTATCCGCGCCCCCTGATTCCTCCCCCGGAAAACCGGGACATTTTTCTGCCCGGGCAATGACATAGGCAGTCATTCAGCAGGCACCATTCTGTTTAAACGAGATTTACATGAATACCGAAACGGTCTCCACGTTCAACGAGCTACCCCTGTCTGCCCCTGTCCTTGAGGCGATCCGGGCAACGGGCTATGAAACCCCATCTCCCATCCAGGCCCAGACAATTCCCCTGTTACTTGAGGGTCGTGATGTATTGGGCCAGGCCCAGACCGGTACCGGTAAAACTGCGGCGTTTGCCTTGCCCGTGTTATGCCAGCTGGATCTGAAACAGCGTGACCCCCAGGTGCTGGTACTGGCACCCACCCGGGAGCTTGCCATTCAGGTGGCCGAGGCCTTCCAGACCTATGCCAGCAAGATTCCGGGATTTCATGTGTTGCCAGTTTATGGTGGCCAGGATTATCCCACCCAGATTCGTGCCCTGAAACGCGGCGTACATGTTGTAGTAGGAACGCCGGGTCGGGTCATGGACCATATGCGTCGCGGCACGCTTAAACTGGACAACCTGGCTACCCTGGTCCTTGATGAAGCGGATGAAATGCTGCGTATGGGTTTTATTGACGATGTCGAGTGGATTCTGGAGCAGACACCTCCACAGCGCCAGATAGCCCTGTTTTCCGCCACGATGCCGAAAGAAGTCCGTCGTATTGCAGAAAGCCATCTTAATAATCCGGCCCTTATCACCATCAAGGCAGTAAAGGCCACGACTGACCTTATTCGTCAGCGGGTATGGCCGGTTAGCGGAACCCACAAGCTGGATGCCCTGACCCGGATTCTGGAAGCGGAAACAGTTGATGGGGTAATAATCTTTGTCCGTACCCGACACCTGACGGTGGATCTGGCAGAAAAACTGTCAGCGCGCGGGTATGCTGCGATGGCTCTTAATGGTGATATTCCCCAGGCCCAGCGTGAACGTACTGTCAATCAGTTGAAGAAGGGGACGCTGGATATTCTGGTTGCGACAGATGTGGCAGCACGAGGTCTGGATGTGGATCGTATCAGTCATGTGATTAATTACGACATACCCTATGACACCGAAGCTTATGTCCATCGAATAGGACGCACGGGTCGTGCCGGTCGTCAGGGAGATGCGATATTGTTTGTTGCTCCACGGGAGCGCCGAATGCTTGGTGCTATTGAACGGGCCACCGGGACAAAAATCGAGACAATGACCCTGCCGTCAACTGAGGTAATCAATGACAAGAGAATTGCCCGTTTTACACAGGCGATAACAGATACACTGGCCAACTCTGACCTTGGCCTGTATCACCAGTTACTGGAAAAGTATCAGATGGAACACAATATTCCGGCCATCGAAATAGCTTCTGCGCTGGCAAGCCTTGTCCAGGGAGATGAACCCCTTTTACTGCAACCCAGGGATGAATCTCGGCCGAAAAAACGTCGGGAACCGGATGACCGAAAGAAACCAGGTAACCGGCTTGATCGAAAAGGTCGAAAAGATGGAAAAGATCGGCCGGACAGAAGCAATGCCAAAAAGCGTCCCCATCGAAGAGATGCCTTACCTGAATCCGACATGGAACGTTTTCGTATTGAGGTTGGGCACGATGACAAGGTAATGCCTGGCAATATTGTTGGAGCTATTGCCAATGAGGCTGGAATAGAGAGCAAATATATCGGTCGTATCGATATCTATGATGATTACAGCACGATTGACTTGCCCAAGGGGATGCCCAAGGAAATTTTCAAGGATCTCAAACGTACCTGGGTATCCGGAAAACAGCTTCAAATCACGCGACTGTCCGAACAGGCGGGTAAAGATGCAAAGGCAGGCGAGAAAAACAAAAAGAAACCAGCCGATTCCAGGCGCCGCCCCAGGAAGAATTCCCGGCCTAAGTCTGTAGGAGAATAAACCGCCGATTGAGTCGAATCAGATTTCGACGGCCACCTTGTAGGTCGGGTCTTCGATAATATTCACATCGATTATTTTTTCGGCATTTTTCAGCAGCTGTAGGCAGTCCGGACTCAGGTGTCTCAAATGCAGCTCTTTCCCTGCCCGGAAATAGCGTTCCGTAATCTTGTTCAATGCTTCAATGCCGGACATGTCATTTACACGGCTTTCCCTGAAGTCGATGATGACCCTGTCAGGATCATTGGGCACATCAAATTTTTCCCCAAACGCCTGCACTGAACCAAAAAAAAGTGGGCCGTAAATTTCGTAGTGCTTGGTCCCTTTATCATCAATGTATTTACGTGCACGGATACGCTTGGCATTTTCCCACGCAAACATCAGCGCAGAAATAATGACACCGATCAGGACTGCCAGGGCCAGGTTATGCAGGAAAACCGTAATGGCGGCAACGAGGATGCCGACCAGGTTGTCGCGATAAGGCATCTTGCCGATGGCGCTGATACTTGCCCATTCGAAAGTACCAATAGCGACCATGATCATCAGGCCGGTGAGCGCCGCGATAGGCATCTGCTCAATGTACTCGGCACCGAACATGATGAAGATCAGCAGCATGACGGCAGCCACTATGCCGGAAAGACGCGCCCGTGCCCCGGAAGAGATATTGATAAGACTCTGTCCAATCATGGCGCACCCTCCCATACCGGAAAACAGCCCGGTAACGGTATTGGCGAGTCCCTGGGCAACCGCTTCCCTGTTGCTTTTGCCACGGGTTTCGGTGATTTCATCAATCAGGTTAAGTGTCAGCAGACTTTCAATCAGGCCAACGCCAGCCACAATAAAGGCATAGGGAAGAATGATGCCAAGGGTCTCCAGCGTAAAAGGAATATCCGGCAGATGGAAGGGTGGGAAGCCGCCCTTGATGGAACTGATATCTCCGACTGTGCGGGTGTCAATACCCAGACCAAGGACGATAGCCGTGATCGTGAGAATGGCAGCCAGGGAGGCGGGAATGGCTTTCGTGAGTTTGGGCAGGCCCCAGATAATAATCATGGTCAGTCCGACTAGCCCCAGCATGACATACAGTTGCTCACCGACCATCCATTGCTGATGTCCCTCTGATCCTGTCACCTTGAAGGAAGTCAGCTGTGCCAGGAAGATCACAATAGCCAGTCCATTTACAAAACCGAACATGACAGAATGGGGTACCAGACGGATAAACTTGCCCAGCTTGAGAAAGCCAGCACACATCTGGATCAGCCCCGCCAGGACAACGGTGGCAAAAATATATTCCACTCCATGACTTTGTGCGAGACTGACGATGACAACAGCTACTGCACCTGTTGCCCCGGAAATCATGCCGGGTCTGCCACCAAAGACTGAGGTAACAAGGCCAATAGTAAACGCGGCATAGAGACCGGTCAGGGGAGACAGACCAGCTATAAGGGCAAAGGCAATCGCTTCGGGGACCAGTGCCAGTGATACGGTGAGACCGGACAGGACTTCAGTGACTATATTGATGTTTTTGGAGCGGTCGAACAGGTTAAGAACATAATTCATGTAGTGCGGTGTAATTCCAATAAGCAAAAGCACCGGAAACTCGGTGGAGTCCGGCGATAAGTAAAAAAACAAGTACCTGGAATTGTCGAAAGGGGTCGGCCAAGGTCGACGCCGGGGGACAGGAAGTACAACAAGGCGCGCACTGTACACTATCAAGGTCGTAAAGAAAACGTCAGACCGCTAATTGCCTGGATGAGAGTGCCAGGGGGAGACCGTTGTGATAAAACAGGTCTCTAAAAAGAGGATATGCCTGATAAGGGATACTTGGGGGGGGATTATGAACTTGCGTGTTCACACAACCGGTAAATGGCTGGCTATTGCCGTCTCAGTTAGCACGTTTTTTTTGCAAGGTGACATATTACTGGCACAACAGGTTGTTGCCCCTGATTATGAGAGTGTGGGAAGGGGAGCGCCCCTGATGCCTGCCATACCAGGGCGTCAGCGAACGCCCCCGGAGATGCTTGAAGCCTATCCACCCGCAGAAATTGATGGTTATCCGCAGGAATACTGGATGGTAGGACCTTTCAGGAGCGGTAATGTGGGGTTGGATGGCGCAGGAAAAGGAGAGGTTGTCGCATCGGCAACCAATGGTGATGCACCCCCGGAAATTGAACCACTCCCTGTCGATCTTTTTACCTCCACTGACTTTTATGCCGACCGGGCCCTGTGGAGTGATCCCCGGTATTTTCGCTGTAATAGCTCTGAAGCGATCCAGGCCCAATGGTCCACCGGACTGGTTGGTGATAACCCGCCAGGGACCGCCGCCTGGGGATATTGTGATCGTGATTATCCCCGCGAAGCCATGGTCAGTCCCTATTCTTTTGAGAGCGCCCAGGCTCATTATCAGGCCCTGATGGCAGAAGCCCGGCAGCGGGGTGGCCCCACATCGCATACCTATTCCACTGTACCGGCCGAGTGGAATGGACGTTATGTATGGCCGCGGGGTCAGAACTGGTATGCGGAACTGTTCTGGAGCCAGGTGCCCACCGTCCTGTCGCTGATGACGGAGGAGTACCAGACACGTTTTGTGCAGGAGGCCTATCATCATGGCAATACCAATGCCGCCCAGTGGCCGGCCATGTTCTGCTGGCCTGAGGGTTTCATGCGACGTTTTCACTATCATGGTGTTACCAATCAGCCACACCAGGTGCTCGTGACTCCGGAGCTGGTGCAGTTGCTGGCCGGCGATGCAGATAACTTTATAACCAATATTCACATAGGCCGTGAATTCAATATGGAAGGAGTGGTACCCAGACTGGGTGCAGATGTACCCCAATGGTATGGGGAAACGATTGGTTTCTGGGATGGTGATATCCTTGTTACCTGGACATCAAATATCCAGGGCTGGAAGGTTCATGGCGGGATGGAGTTTTCCAGTCAGCTGCAGGTAATTGAAATCTACCAGGCTAACCGGGATGAAAACGATACTGTTTATGGCTTGAATCATGAAGCGATTTTCTATGACCCGGAAGCCCTGGTGGAACCTATTCGGATTGTGCGTAACCTGGAAAAACAGAGTGAACTTGGTGAAGGGGTGCCTTACCAGTTTATCGAATGTACACCGTCAATTTTTAATGTGGAAGGTCGAGCCACACCAGTTGCGCCTGGAACTGTAATTGAATACAAGGTGCCAGACATGTATGGACGCCCCTGGGCAGAAAACTGGGAAGAGTTTCATGAACAGGATATGGAAAGGGACCAGGAAGAAGTGGATATTTTCAGTTTCGAATGACGTTAAATAAAGCCCAGAAACCAGTTGAAGTAATAACGAAGGGCGATAAAAAAGCAAAGAGTATCGATAAGGTGGAAAAGGAAGGTAGTTGAGCCGCGAATGGCGCCTTTCTCCCTTATTTCGTAATTAAGGTTCCAGAATGTTTTTAACAGCTGGGAAATTCCGGAATCCTCAGAGCGGGAGAACGTATTAAGGCTAAAAAAGAAAATAAATTGCCAGACAATAAATATCACAAAAAATAGATTAAAACTGGGTAAGAGGAAACTGTAAAAAAAACTCTCACTATTCATATCAGTGTGCTGCAGGGAAACAGCTCCCAATATGTATATGACAGTTGTCAGCATTTTAGCAGGTCAGATGAACAAGCCTGTGATTTCCACCAGGTGAACGGCGTGCTTCCTTACCGTTGATTTCACGGAGGATCATCTTACATTCATTATGATTCTACCAGGACTTCAAGTACATATGGGCCAGGGGCATTTAATGCCGTGGTAAGTGCTTCATCAAGTTGCTCTGCATTATCAACGCGCGCGCCATCACAACCCATACCTTTTCCTACAGAGACAAAATCAATGCCACCAAGATTACTGCCCACAACTTCATCAAGGTCAAAAATGCGGCCAAACATTTTCAGTGCCTCATAGCTGGCATTGTTGATAATAATGAAAGTGATGGGCAGATTCTGGTTGGCTGCTGACCACAGACCCTGAATGGCAAACATCGCCGAACCATCACCCAGAAGCGCAATCACCTTGTCCTCAGGACGCGCCATCGCGATCCCTACTGCGGCTCCTAGACCATGACCCAGCCCACCGCTGGCACAGGTATAAAAAGTATCTCTTTCCAGAATGGGCAGGTAATCATGCATTGGTCCGCGACAGCTGGGAGCTTCTTCAACGATGATTGAATCGGGAGCACGTAATTTCGCCAACTGCTGGAGCACATATTTGTCATTGAATGGCTTGCCTTCAAGTACCGGTGCGGGAGGCTTTGTTTCAGGGATTGCCCTGGGTTTTGGAGCAGACTTGGTATTGAGAAATTGAAGAGCCGGCTTCATGCTGCTGATGACAGCTGTACCGACAGGTGACCAGGCGGCAGTATTGGCATTATCCACAATCTGGTAAAGCTGGCTGCCTTCGGGAATGTGGGGGCCGGTGCCTTCAACATGATAGGTGAAGGCCGGGGCACCCAACACTACAATCACATCATGACCTTCCAGGGCTTTGACAATTTCCTGGCGGCTGGCGGCAAGGAATCCGGCAAACAGGGAATGATCTTCCGGGAAGCTGTTACGTGCCGACATGGGACTGGCATAAACTAGACTGTTGTGGGTTTCAGCCAGACTGATTATTTCTTCCCAGGCATCCTCCCGCCCAATACCGGCGCCTACCACTAATGCGGGTTTCTGTGCATTGTTAAGTGCGTTGGACACCTGTTCCAGAAGTTGCATTTCACCCTGGATTAACTGGCTTATGGCTCGTACATCTGGTGCATCGCAGTAGCAGTCCCAGTCATCTATGGGTACCGAGACGAAGGTCGGTCCCTGTGGCGCCTGCATGGCGGTGTAATAAGCTCTCGCCATAGCCAGGGGGACATCTTCAGCGCGGGCTGGTTCACAACTCCATTTCACGTATGGCATGGGAAATTCAGCGGCCTGCTGGGCATAAAGAAAGGGCTCAAAAGGCAGAATGGACCGGGCCTGTTGGCCTGCTGTTATGACCAGCGGGGTCTGGTTTTTAAAGGCGGTAAAAATATTGCCTGCAGCATGTCCTGCACCCACGGCGGAATGCAGATTCACCACGGCAGCATTGCGTGTGGCCTGGGCATAGCCATCGGCCATGCCAACCACAATACTTTCCTGCAGGCCCAGCACATATTTAAAATCTTTCGGGTAATCACGAAACATGGGTAGCTCGGTAGAACCCGGGTTACCAAATACCCTGTCGATACCAAAGCTTTGGAACAGGCTCATTACCGCCTCACGGACAGTTACCTGTCCGGGCAGAGGATCAGGCCTGTTATGAACAACTTTGGGTTTTTCGTATTCTGACATAATGCTTTCCTTTCTTCGGGACAATTTATTATAAGGGTTGCAGTGATTACTTCACTAATTTTACTAATCTTGTCCTGTAGAGTGACGCATAAAAGCATGCTGATTATTTTTTAACAACGGGGTTTTCAGTATTGCCGGGCTGCATTGACAGTGATGATCAAGTCTTGCTGGACCTGAAGGGTAGTGCGGCATGACGGGAGTGAATCACCACCATTTCACTCAAGTCTTTCCAGACTTGTTTTACCCTTGTAAAACAAAAATCTGCAACTGCTGCCCGCTGGGTTGGACGGCATAACCGCTTATACCGCAAATACTGGAATCTTTCAGAGGAAGCTCGACGAGGCAGGAATACCCGTTTATTCTTGCTATACACAAACTGTCCGTCTTTGAAGACTTCAATCCAATGTCAGGCTTATATATATTAGGGGTTTGATGATACTTGTCCTCGCTTGTAGGTGATGCAATGAATAGAACACTAGACATGCTGTCTGTAGTTCTCTCCATGATGATTGTCTGGAGTCCTGTAGCCAATGGTGGTGATGAAACGCCAGTGAGCGGGGATGTTGCTTATGCAGGGTTCGAAGCCTGGGCGGGAAACAGTGATCAGGAACTGGAAGTCCTGGAGAGATACTGTATTGAATGCCACAACTCTTCGGATTGGGCGGGAGAGGTAGCCTTCGACATTATGCCCTTGCAAGACCTGAATCACGACGCGGCGATTTGGGAGGAAGCGATACGAAAGCTTCGTGCGGGGTTGATGCCCCCTCAGGGAAATCCACGCCCGGAACGAGAGGTCCTCGATGACATGGTGCGCTGGTTGGGAACAGGCCTGGATTTAGCCTGGGATCTATCTCCGAACCCCGGTGCGGAACCGGTTTCGCGCCTCAATCGCAGGGAGTACGGAAATGCAGTGATGGATTTGCTGGCTTTTGATGCGAGGGATCTCGTGGCCACGCTTCCGGCTGATGCAACGGCCGGCGGATTTGACAATATTGCACAGGCTCTAAGCATGTCACCGACCTTGCTGGAGAGTTACCTCTCGGTGGCACGACAGATCAGTCAACAGGCGGTAGGCGATATGGCCACGGCACCGACACAGGTCGAGTACCAGGCCGGTGGCAGGGATACCCAGCAAACCTATGTCGAAGGGCTCCCGCTCGGTACGCGCGGTGGAATGGTGGTCGAGCACTATTTCCCGGTTGATGCGGAATACGAATTTCAGGTTGCGGCCAATATCCCCGTCGCCGGTCGGGGTAACGATCAGGGGCGGATGATCTGGTGTGGCGGCCCCACTCTTGAGGTCATGTTCAATGGCTATCCCATGCCGGTACAGGACTCCCGAAATTTTCGGCTTCAGGTGCCCGCAGGCTCTCATGAAATTGCCATTGCGCTAATTGATGAGCAGCGGTGTGTAGGTGCTGGCGAGCTCTATCTCGCCGATGTCAATGCCTCGAACGGAAGAGTTCAGGGTCTGGAAATTGATGGGCCGTACAACATTACGGGGCCAGGGGATACACCCAGCAGAAGGGCGATCTTTGTTTGTCAGCCGACACAGACTCAATCGGAGCAGGCCTGTGCCCGACAGATACTGAGAAATCTCGCCACTCGTGCCTATCGACACCCTGTAGGTGCCAATGATCCCGAAGTGGATACCCTGATGCATTTCTTTGAGATGGGTCGCAGCGAAGACGGCGGGAATTTTGAGAGTGGCATTCAGAATGCTCTGACGTGGCTTCTTGTAGACCCCAGGTTTGTGTATCGATTCGAGATAGAGCCCGAGGATCTGACAGCCGGGGAGATCTATCAAATTAGCGATCTGGAGCTGGCCTCAAGGATGTCCTTTTTCCTGTGGAGTAGTATTCCGGATGAGTCCTTGCTGGCATTGGCGGCGCAGGAAAGGCTGAATGATGAGGATGTACTGACGCAAGAAGTGCAACGCATGATGGCAGATGCACGCGCGGAAGCCTTGCTGGAGAATTTTTTCGGCCAGTGGCTGAATTTGCGCGAGCTGGATGAAGCGGCGCCACAGAATGCGGCATTCGATGAAGCTTTGCGTGAAGCTATGCGACTGGAAACCCTGAGTTTTGTTCGTAGCCTGATCCGCGAAGATAAAAATCTGTTGGGCCTTCTGGACTCGAACTATACCTATCTCAATGAACGTCTGGCGAATCATTACGGCATAGAAAATGTTTGGGGTGGCTACATGCGCCGGGTCGAGCTACCTGAGGACAGCCCTCGTCGAGGACTGTTGGGGCACGGCAGTATACTGACCGCGACATCGGTACCGGACCGGACCTCTCCGGTAATCCGCGGGGCCTGGATCGTGGAGAATATGCTCGGTGCCCGAGTACCAAGTCCGCCCCCCGGCGTTGAAACGAATCTTGATGCAGCGGCCCCCAGTCCGGATGTGCAAGCAGATACACTGCGGCAGCGATTGGAGATGCATCGTATCGACCCTGCATGTGCGTCTTGCCACAAGATCATGGATCCCGTTGGATTTGCCCTGGAAAATTTCGACCTGGTCGGGCGCTGGCGATCATTCGACAATGGGCTACCAATCGATACATCATCCGAGATGGTCGACGGTACCTTTATTGATGGGCCTGCTACATTGCGAGCCGCTTTGCTGGCAAGGCCTGAGGCATTCAAGGCCTCCATCAGCGAGCGTTTGCTCACGTACGCACTGGGTAGGGAATTGGAGCACTATGACGAGCCTGCGGTGCGGCGCATAATCAAACAGGCAGACTCTGGGGGGTTTACAATGACTGCACTGGTGAAAGCGGTTGTGATGAGTGATCCCTTTCAGCAGCGTATCAAGCTGGAAGCAGAGGTCCCCGTCACTGCACAACTGTCGTCTCCTTGGGAACAGCGACAGACAGAATAAAAAACGGAGCAGAGGATGCATTTTTTAACGAAGAAACATCTATCCCGCCGCAAACTGCTTCGCGGCGCCGGCGTTTCATTGGCACTGCCTCTTCTGGAGTCCATGATTCCCGCCGGGATGGTACGCGCTGCCGAACAGGCTATGCCTGGATCAAGGCTGGCTTGTCTCTATGTGCCGCATGGGGCAATTCGGGATCGGTGGGAGCCGTCGAACGTTGGTAGGGATTTCGAGTTTACTCCGACACTCAAAGCTCTGGAGCCATACCGCAACTACATCAATATCGTCAGCGGTCTGGATTTACCGGTGGCGAATGAAGGTCCTCCCTCGGCCGGCCAGCATCATAACCGTTCTTCCCAGTGCTGGCTTACCTGCGTTGCGCCCGGTACCGGTCCATCACCAACATCAATGGATCAGCTGGCAGCGGATTACATCGGTCAGGATACTCAGCTGCCGTCGCTTGAGCTGGCGCTGGAAGCCCGTGCGTCGATATCCTACCGTACGCCGAGTAATCCGATGCCCATGCAGATCAATCCGCGGGTAGTTTTTGAACGCCTGTTCGGTGACGGCAGTTCGCCGCAAGAGCTCGCCGCGCGTCGGGCGCAAAAGCAGAACATACTGGATATCGTGCGCCAGGAAATTAACGCATTACAGAGCACACTGCCTTCTGGCGACCGGATCCGTATGGAGCAGTACCTGAATGATGTCCACGAAGTGGAGCGCCGTCTGAATCTGGAGGTTGACACCATGACAGCAGGGCTGGAATTGCCTGACAGGCCGGTGGGCATTCCGGAGAACTTCAGGGATCATGCGAAGCTGATGTTCGATCTGATCACGCTTTCCTGGCAGGCCGACCTGACGCGTGTGTCCACGTTCATGCTGGCGCGGGAATTGAGCAATCGCGCATTTCCGGAGAGTGGAGTGAATGAAGGCTTTCATAATTGCTCGCACCATATGGAGGTTGCAGAGAATATGAACCGCCTTGCGCAACTGAACGCCTATCACCTAAGCAACACGATGGGCTACTTCGTAGAAAGACTCAATGCCACACCAGACGGCGATGGTACTTTGCTGGATCATTCCCTGGTGCTTTACGGCAGCGGAATGGGAAATTCGCAGGATCACAATCATAGTGAGCTTCCGGCCGTCCTTGCGGGCGGGGCATCTGGGAGAGTGACTGGCGGGAAGCATATACGCGTGGACAGCGGCACCCCGATTTCAAATCTCCTGGTGACCATGCTCGACAAACTGGATGTGCCCGTTAACGATTTTGCAGACAGCAACGGTATCGTTCCACTTTAGAAAAGAGAGAAGGTGCCGACGTGAAAAAATTGCAGAAAAAGGTTTCATGTTACCCGCGTCAGTTGGGTTATGTCCTGGTAATCTGCGTGGTGGTCCTGTTTGGTGGTCCATTGGCCGCGCAGCCACTTTCAGTGCCCAGACCGGACCAGGTGCAGGCATCGTTGGTAGCCGAAGCTGCCAGGCAAGGGGACCGACAGGCAGTACAGGCTCTTCTGAGACAAGAGCACGATGTTAATGGCCTTGGCCGGGACGGTACACCGGCATTGCACTGGGCAGTTCGCGTCAATGACCGGGAGTTGGCCAACTTGCTGCTCAAGGCCGGTGCACACGTGAATGCTGTCAACCGGTATGGACAAGCCCCGTTGCATGTTGCTCTGGAGAATCGCCATACAGATATGGCGAGGCAGTTGCTGGAAGTTGGTGCGGACGTGGAACAGACGGATTTAACCGGCGAGCCGCCACTGATGCTGGCAATACGACTTGGTGATCAGGACATGGTGGAGATATTGCTGGCGAACGGGGCACAGGTAGATGCCCGGGATCTGAATTATGGGCAAACGGCCCTGATGCTTGCCGTGCGTGAGGAACATGCCGGGTTGGTAGAACGTCTTCTTGCGGAAGGCGCCGATGTAAATGCACAGAGTCATGCTGGTGAGCTGCACAGAATGGTCCTGCCCAGTGAAGTACCTGTAGGTACGTCTCAGGGAGTGGGTATCAACCGGTCAGGATTGCCGGACAGAGGGATGCGTTACCCGATCACCGGTATGAAAACGCCGCTGTTGTATGCGACCCGACAGGGCAATTTAGAACTCACCCGGGAATTGGTGGAAGCCGGGGCCGACATCGAGACGGCGGATGCCAATGGCATCACACCGCTTATCAATGCGATTCTGAATCACAGCATTGTAAGCGTGAATCGCTCCGGGCAGAGCGATCATCTGAAAGTTGCGCAGTATCTGGTCGGGGCAGGTGCAAACGTCAATGCCCAGGATTGGTATGGACAGACACCTCTCTGGGTCGCCGTTGATACCAGAAACCTGGAATTTGCAGTGACAGAAACGACCAATCGGGTGGACAGAGAAGAGGC